>JAYSYY010000036.1:0-1877 GCA_043727215.1 Chitinophagaceae bacterium
TGCTGGCTTTGTCAGATGGCGCCTTTTGTAAAGAAAGATCATTTCAATCTGAGATCTACTGACGACACTTTTGTAATGGCGGTGGAATGCACTGATAAAACAAATGAACAGGAAGCCATCGCATTTTTAAACAGTATCGGTGCAAAAGAAGTAACAGTTCAATATAAAGAGACAGAATGGTGGTTGGGACGGTATGATAAGGAGACATTGAGGTTTACCAGGAAGGAAGAAGTTGTACTTTAAAGAGACAGGTTAATGTCAGGTATGTAGCAGTAGGTACGGGGTGTATCAGATAGGAGATTGCTTAATGACATTGAAAATGCTATATCGGCAAAATCAATACAATTTTTGGAATTTTAAAAACTGTTTGATGATAAAGAGAATATTAATTTTAACCGGATGTGTAATTCTTGTTGTCGCATTGGTTAGTTGCGATGGTACACGCAGGGATACAGGCAGGACTTATATGCCGGATATGACCTATAGCAGGGCCTATGAGACATACGCCCCGGCACAGGAAAGACTGAGTACTTCTGCGGCAGCAGGTGCGCATTATTCTGGTCTCCCGGTAGCAGGTACTATTGCCCGGGGTGAAATGATGCCTTATAGCTTAAAAAATGATTCATCTGGTTATATTCAATCAGCAGTCATTAAAAGCCCGGTGACGCAGGGATCACTAAATATCAAAGAGGCGGAAAGACTATATTTAGTTAATTGCGGCATTTGTCATGGGACTAAATTGGATGGTAACGGACCATTGTGGAAAGATGGTAATGGCCCTTATACAGCGGCCCCTAAAAACTTTATGGATGCGGCGATGAAAGAAATGCCTGCAGGAACCATGTTTCATTCCGTAACTTATGGCAAAGGGCAAATGGGCAGCTATGCTTCGCAACTGAATACAAAACAACGCTGGGAAGTAATAGCCTATATTAAATCAAAACAGTTTCCAGGCGGAGCAATTGATTCCGTGTCAACGCCTGTTGTTGCTGACAGTGCCGCTATTGCAGTTATGAAATAACAAGTGGGTGTATGAGGAATTAGTAATTTGGAATTGGGGATTCGGATGGACAGCCCAAATAGTAAAAAAGATTTTAGATAACCAGAGATTAAGCCTGGATATGTGCAATTGACGAAGTGAAAGAACAAAAGTTTGGCAAAGTACTGAAACAACGCTCCTTCTCTGTCATTGCGAACTGCGAGTAAAACGAAGCAGGAAGCAAGGAGAAGGAGATGGAGCTTGCCGGTATGCAGGGATGAGGTCAGAAATAAGATTTGATAAAGAAATAAATGAATGCAGATGTCAACAAGGGAAAGATTCGTAATACCAAAAAGATATAACACCCTATCAATTGCATTGATGGTAGTAGGCGTATTGGCTGTTATTGGTTTGTATGTAACGGCAGGGTCAAAAAATGATCCTCACCAGCAGGCCAGGTTTTGGGGAAGCTTGCTGCAGAATAGTGTTTACTTTTTATTGGTTGTCAATGCTGCTATGTTTTTTATCTGTGCAACTACGCTGGGATGGGGCGGTTTTCAATGGGCCTTCAGCCGTGTATCAGAAGCCGTTTCCGCCTGTGTGCCGGTTATCGGTGTTATTTGCGGTGCTATATTATTATCCATTGCATTTAGCGGCAACCATGAAATATATCACTGGACCGATGCAGAACATGTAAAGCAGGATCCTACGCTACTGTATAAAGCAGGATTTTTGAATAAAAGTTTTTTTGCGGTAGTTACTGTATTGACCATTGTTCTGTGGTCAGTATTGGGCTGGAAGATGAGGCAGCGTTCACGGATGCTGGATGAAAACCCACTGCAATCGAAAGAAGAAGGGAAGAAATATATCTGGACAAATACCGTATGGGCGGCTTTGT
>JAYSYY010000037.1:0-164471 GCA_043727215.1 Chitinophagaceae bacterium
TTAAACGATTTTCAAATCCGGGAGTAAGTTGGAAATGTGGGTCGTTTATTAGTTCAAAATTTTGAAAGCCCGGGGGTTGAACAATAAACAAATCCGCCCCTGTATTGGGTGCAAAGGTAATGGATAGCCGCGGCAATGCAAAATGAAATAGGGCTGAGATGTGGGGGCTAGCCCTACATTTTCTGGTTATAAAGGCAGGACACTGTGATTGCGATGGTTTTGGCTATGTTATTTTTCACGAGTGCTGGTATGCGGATCTTATAATCTGCGAGGTTGATATTAAAAATGCTTTGCGTACTAATCACCCCATTTTTGACTAAGATCTCTCCTGAGGAACTTATTTTATTGGTTACCCCGTGCATAGTAAGGTCGCCGCTAACCCTCACAGGGTAGGTTCCATCGGCAGCAAAATTTACAGATGTGATATCATCAATCCGTCCCTTGAATATCGTTTTTGGAAATTGATCGCTTTCCATATAATTTTCATTAAAATGCTGTTCCATAAGGCTTTTCCTGAACCGGAAACTTTTAATGAGAGCTGAAAATTGTATCTCGCCAGTTTTCTGGTTGATGACACTCAACACTTCATTATTTTTTGCTTTAATATCTTCAAGCGGTGATTTGGAGAAAAAACTGATGTTTCCGTTTTTGGTATAAATTTTCTGGGCCCCCGCGGGCTGGTTGATAAAGATGCCCATGATAACGGAAAAGCAACTATATATGATTATTTTTTTCATTTGTTATTTTGTTTTTTAATAAGCTGGTGAGCCTGCTCCATTTTTATTTGTCTACCTGGCACCTTGTTAAATAAACATCTGCTTTTATACCAAGGTCCGGATCTCCCTGTCCCATGCCGCTGCAAATCCCTTTTATCCTCACCTGGTCATTGATCTGCAACCCTGGGGCGGGCTCTTCCATCGTGCAATTGATATAGGCGCCTTCCTGATCGGTCTGTAAGTTGAGGATAGTTTCTTGTTGTTGGTTTTTGTCAATTGTAATAATGGTTCCGGAAACCAGCAGAACTTTCCCGCTGAATTTTTTCTGTGCTGTAAGTGAATCGTCGGTGTAAGCTTTGTAAAGTTGTGAACCGGAAACAGGCAAAGTCTTCCGGTTCGTTCTATTTTCCGGCCCTTTGTTATAAAAATAGTAGCCAACTGAAGCAGTGGCTACCAGAAAACAAAATAACAGGGGAAGGAATTTTCTCTTAGTACTCATGGTAAATACAGGTGCGTAAACAGGTGAAATAAACTCTGCAAATAATACGATCCTGGCGGGGTGAGGGTTGCCTTTATTTTACGGAACTGATGTACTGTTCCACGGGTATCCGGTTACTGATGCTCTTAGCCAGGGTCATTTCATCTGCAAATTCCAATTCGCCACCAAAGGCAATACCACGCGCAATGGTGGTAATTTTTACGGGGATGTCTTTTAATTTCCTGCCTATATAGTAGATCGTAGTGTCTCCCTGGATATTTGGATTAAGGGCAAAAATAATCTCTTTAACCTCTTGATTTTTTATCCTTTCCACTAAGGCATCGATCGTGAGCTGGTCAGGGCCGATACCATCCAGCGGTGAAATAATACCTCCTAATACATGGTACAGCCCATTAAATTGTTGCGTACTTTCTATGGCAATAACGTCCCGTATATTTTCTACCACGCATAGGGTATCAGCACCGCGGGTGCGATTGCTGCAGATGTTACAAAGCTCGCTGTCCGAAATGTTGAAGCACTTTTTACAGAATTTAATTTCGCTCCGCATCTTCTCAATGATATGGCTGAAATGCTGCACTTCGGCTACATCCTGTTTAATAAGGTAGAGCACAAGGCGCAGGGCTGTTTTTTTGCCAATCCCGGGAAGTTTCGCAAATTCTGATACCGCATTTTCCAATAGAGAGGAAGAAAAAACCATCCGGCGAAGTTAATTGATAATTGATAATTTCTTAATTGATAATGGCCGACCTTATATGGGACGAACGTTCTATCATTGATGGCTCCATTATCAATTATCCATTAAGTAATTATCCATTAAAACGTGATATCCCGCTCATTATCCCAATCTGCCCGGATAGCTAATTTTTGCGGAAGTGTGATGGCTCTTTCCGGTTGTATTTTTTTCCCGTAGTTGCCAGGGGTCCATTGGCCGTCTTGATTGTGATCATTCAATATCCGGAGTTCATATTCGCCGGGTGGAAATCTTTTGTTGCTCCACTCCGGCCCGCTAAGTGGGAAAGAATATTTCACAACCTGGTTACTCACAAACTGCAGCACCGGGTTTTTAGACTGGTCATAATTGTTAAACCGTATCGTGATCCTGCCATAATCCACATCACTTTTTGCCACTATCTTCAAGGTATCCGTTTTTGCAAGTTTGTTGCCGGTGGAGTCCTGCACTGCGTCACTGTTGATGATAAAAAGGTAAGCCCCGCCGGGCGTCCAGGTGGGAGCCAGCGTCACAATCTTTTTGGTACTGTCTAAAACAGCTGTTACGTCGGGTATTTTGTTATACAATGTATCAGTGAAACGGATTAGTGAAGTGTCAAAGATCTTCAGTCGGTTGTTAAAGGTCAAAACGAGGGGTTGTAACAGGTCCTGAGAGCCTGAAAGATTGCTGCTATATCGCAGCCTTCTTTCAGGGGTCCGCAATACAGAAACGGTGGTATTTTCCTTTGGTTTTTCTTCCGCATAAGCATGGAGGGTTACAGGAGAACTTTGTAAACTCACCTGTACGGTACTGTCAAGGAAAGCAAAGAGCTCGGTTTTGGAATTGTAGGTTTTCCCACCATCCCCATCTTTAAGGGCATATACGTTAAATTGTCCTTGGGCCAGGTTTTTAAAACGGAAACTCCCATCACCATTCAGCCTGGCCATGTAATCCGGTTTGATTTTTTCCACAGCTGTATCACTGGTGTTGCGATACAGAAATACGCTGAGGGTGCTGTCTGCAATACCCGTTTCAGCCAGCAGTACCTTGCCTGCCAATTCCAGGCTATCAATACTGTTGCCAGTTGAGAACACATAGGTGAAATTAGGATAAACATTTCCTTCATTTACGTCTTTGATAGCATTCCCGAAATTGATGCTATAGGTCGTATTGGGGAGCAGGGTATCCCGCAGCCTGACTGTGATGGTGCGCAGGTTGTTGGTGATGTTCGGATTTGCCTTCTGGAGGGGAGACACCAGGATATTATTCTGCACATCCTGTACTTCTACGTATTCATTAAATGTGAGCGTGATCCTTGTCTCCCGGAAATTCAGTGCGTTGGTGTCTGGGCTTGCCTTCACCAACACCGGTGCCAGGGTATCCTTTGTGCCCCCGGTAGGTGCGCCGATTTGCGCACAGCCACTATTAAAACCGGCTGACATATAAAGACAGAAGCATATACCAAGAATACTCAGGATCCTATTTTTCATTGAAATCATTTGCCGTGTGGGTCCCCATTGTTTAACCCGGGTGAGCTACCTTTTACGGGGTGGCTCACCCTAATTTTGCGTGAAGGTATTGTAAAGGCTAGTAAATGGCAAAAGTGGCATTAGTAAAGAAATGCAAAGATTTCTAGTCACCTGTTCAGGGTCATTCCTGCTCTTCTTCCAACTCATGCAGGGCTACGGCCAGTTTATTATCCTTTACAAAATTGCACCAGTGGCAATCCTTTTTTCCGCAACCCGTATAAAATTCCCTGTTTTGAATCTTATGCCAAACATCTGTTAATTGCTGTTTTACAGTTTCGATGTCGTTTGGACTGATCACAATTTTTTCTTTCCTGTAAAGTTTCTTTTTATCGGGCTCCACAAAGTCAAATTCGGTACTGATCACTTTCCAATCCTTTTGTTCGTAATTATCAATGAGCAGTTTGTAGAACACCGCCTGTCTCCAATAGTCACCACCATCAGGATCTTTCTCTGAAGGGGGTTTCATTTTCGGGAGGGCTTTGTCGATGTCACCACTTTTATAATCCACTACGTTGATTTCCTTGCCATTAAATTCCAGCTTATCCATTTTGCCTTTCAGGGGCACTCCATTTACCACTACTCCCCGGATATTTCTTTCAATGGCCACTACCTTATTCCAGCTCCTGACATACTTGTCGTAATAATTTCGCAATACCTCATCGCCGTACTCCATACGCCTGGCAAAGGATTCCCTGGTAAATAATTCCCGGTGCCGTCTCATATACCAGTTAAAGTCTTCAATAACTTCCTCTTTGGCCGGGAAAGTTTCCTTTCCGCCCTCCTGCATTTTTCTAAAAAGTTTTTCCAACGCGTGGTGGATAGCACTTCCGAACTCCAGGTTTTCACTTTTGCCTGAAGGGATACGGATCAGGTTTTTATAATAGAAGCCTAGTGGGCAGGCCAGGTAGGCACTAAGCGCGGTAACATTCATTACAAATTTTTCCAGCAATGGCGTTATAAATTCCTCCTCGCTTTTTTCAATCTCGGGCGCGCGGGCAGTAAATTGTAATAATTGGAACAGCATCATCTCTTCCTCCGGCACCAGCATTTTCAGGATGCTGATGTTGTGTTCTTCCTGAATTTCTGCAATGAACATGGATGGCTCGATTTCCTTACCATCGTTTTTGTAACGGGCATAAGAAATAGCCAGGTGTTTTTCTGCACGGGTAAGTGCCACATAAAAAAGTCTTCTCAATTCTTCGTCATCACCAGGTTTGGGTAAAGAACTGAACATGGTGTCGGGCAATTTATATCCTCCCCCCGGTTTGCGTTTTTTCTCCCAGGACGAAGCATTGGCGCCAATAAAAAATACGTATTCAAACTCAAGACCCTTACTGCCATGCGCCGTCAACAGGTTTACTCCTTTTTCGCTGCCCGCTACCTGCATCATGGGAAGTGCGAGACCTTCTTTTTCCATGAGGTCGATGATATCAATTAGCCCCTGCAGTGTGAGAAATGGATTCCGGCTTGTTTCATCTTTAATAAAATCAAAAAGACCCGTGAGTAATAGAATAAGCGAGATCTTATCATCGCTTCTCATGATATAGGTGAGGATGCCAGCTTTCTGAATAATATGCTCAAACAGTTGCTGCAGCGTATTATTAGTAGCATCCGCTATGAGTTGCTCCAGGCTTACGCTGATTGACTTCAGGCGTTCATCCAGCCCCTTATCAAATAAGTCACGGGCAGGGGCATTGGCTTTTTCTGATAATAACCTGCGGATAGAAGTTGCTTCCCCCCCGTATTTTTTACTATTAACCGCCACTGTTAGTTTAGCGATCTCGATAGGGGGGATGTTGTAAAAATCATAATGTAATATCTCGAAAAGCATTTCGTCGCCACCGTAGGGTATATCGTGTTCTGCATTGAGGTAACGCAGCAGTTGGATCAATTTTTTTACAAATGGCTGGAGTAGCAGGTTTACCGATCTTTTGCTGTATACAGGTATACCTTTCAGCCTGAAAAAACCGGCCAGTTCTTCGCCGTATTTATTTTCTTTATAGATCACCGCAACCGATCCAGGTGCTACGCCTGCAGCAAGCAAGTCAGCTATTTTAAAAGTGATACCAGCCATTTCTTCTTTCACCGTATTGTATTCGAGCACTTCCGGCAGGTGATCCAGGTGACTGATCTTTGTATTGGACGCAACCAGGTCTTTGCTAAGCCCGGCAATTTGTTTGATAAGCCGCTCCTGGTTTTTATTGATAAGTGTTTTGGAGATATTAAGAATCGGCTGTGTACTGCGGTAATTGCTGGTAAGGACGACTGTTTTCAGGTCGGCCGTGTATTGGTTGGCAAACTCCAGCATGTTTTCCACGTTTGCCCCCTGGAAACGGTAAATGCTCTGGTCGTCATCTCCTACTACAAAAACGTTTGGTACGTCCCAGTAATTGATCAGTAGCTGCACCAGCCTGTTCTGTGTGCCACTGGTATCCTGGAATTCATCCACGAGGATGTATTGGAATTTTTCCTGGTAGCCGGATAAGACATTTTTATTTTCTTCAAAAACCCTGATCACCCAGTTGATCATATCGTCAAAGTCATACCGCCCTTTTTCCCGCATGAGTTGCTGATAGTTTTCAAATTCGTTTACCGCCGTACGCAGTTTTTCCACGCGTTCTTTTTCTTCTTCCAGTTTTTCCAGTTTCAGGTCACCGGCATTAAACTGCTTATATTTTTTCTTGTAAATATATTCTTCCCGGTACGACAGGTCTGCCAGGTACTCATCTATCTTTTGGTTGATGAACGTGGGTGACCAGCCTTCTTTTTTCATACTGGAAAAAAGGTTCCGGAGATTACTGATCTCGAAATAAACATCACCGCGGTACCTTTTCAGAAGATGATTTTTTGGGAAGCCGTCTATGAGTATTTTGAAGAGTTGAATACTTTCTAATTCGGAGATTGCATCCAGCGAGTTTTTTTCAAATAGCGACAGGTTATCCTGTATCACGTCATTACAAAAGGCATGAAAAGTATAAATATTTACTTTGTAGGCGTCAGCTCCAATAAATTGCTGCAGGCGGCGCCGCATCGCAATTGCTCCGGCGTCTGTATAAGTGAGGCAGAGTATATTTTCCGGCTGTGCATCCGTATCAAGGAGGATCTTCCCGATGCGTGCGGTGAGTATTTGTGTTTTTCCTGTGCCTGGGCCGGCAATTACCATTACCGGCCCTTCAATGCTATCCACTGCAATCCGTTGCTGGGGATTAAGTTGTTCCAGCGCGTGACTGAACTTTTGTTGCAGGGCCTCCTTATATGTTTGCATACTGTGTTTTCGAAAATTGGTTTTATTCATTTGGCTTTTAGCGTAAATAGTTGTAATACTAAGCTAAAAGGACCGCACGAGGAAAACAAAATGATTTGATATTTGTTATGGGAGTTAAATGAATATATGAGTAAAGTTTACAGCTTCAAAACCGTGCAGGTCCTCCCTATTTCGATTGCGGACGCATGGGATTTTTTTAGCAGCCCGGCGAATCTGCCCCGTATTACCCCCGAGAAACTTCGGTTTAAAATTATTTCAAGCCACCACGGAGAAAACATGTATACGGGACAGGTCATCGAATACAAAGTTAGCCCCGTTCTCGGCATCCCGGTTTACTGGATGACAGAGATCACACATGTGGAACAACATAAATATTTTATTGATGAACAACGCTTCGGACCCTATAGCCTCTGGCACCATCAGCACCATTTCAAACCAGTAGATGGCGGCGTAGAAATGACAGACATCGTACACTACAAATTACCCTTCTGGTTCTTGGGTGACATTGCCAATTTTCTTTTCGTAGAAAAACAACTTAAAGAAATATTTGATTACAGGTTTGCGGCCGTGGAGAAACGATATGTTACCACCAACCCCCTGACAAGTTGAAGGGGGACATTGTCTGAAGGACATATAGTATAAGAGCCATCAATATAATTGACGGCTCTTATACAGTGGAGTATTTACCTTGTATGTTCCCCCTTTTGGAAAATCCCGATTATTTCGGGAAGGGGGTCAGGGGGTACCGCCTTTAACCCGGCATCCTTCCAATATATTTTTCGATTTGTTTGATTTGGTCAACTATCTGGGGACTTGTAGGTTTAAAACCTTTGGCCTTCCTGAAATAATCCTTGGCTGCACGGAATTCTCTTTTGTTCATCATGATAGAACATAACTGCAGGTAGGCGGCAGCGTTATTTTCATTATCGGGCAACCCCGCACGGATAGCCTGGCGGATATATGCTTCCCCTTCTTTCATGTTTCCTTTCTGCATAGCCAGCATACCCAACTGGAGTTTGTTGGGTCCTTCTGACTGTTTGGTAAGCGCACCGCCGCCCAGCGACAAACTTTTTTTCATATGTTTTTCCGCTTCCTCAAAATTCTGGTCCACCATCGCGAGGTTACCCTTGAGGGTATAATACACAGAACGCATTGGTTTAATCAGCAGGCCGGGAAACAGGATACCATCTACAACCTTTTTAGCACCCGCCATATCTCCCGCTTCCATATGGGATTGAATGAGGCGCATAGGGCCGAACAAAAAATGTCCTACCAGCAACACCACTCCTAACAGGTATAATATAAAGGACGGCCAGAAACTGGTCTGGTAATTCACAAAAATGGCCAGGCCCAGCAGGAAGATACCCAGCCAGAGACGGTATTTAATGATCGTGTTCATCCATTTCATAACGGCAAAAATTTATTGCCCCGTTTTTTTAACGGGGCTGCAAAGATAAGGTTAGCTGCAGGATTTTCGGCAGCGAACCTTATTATACAAGCCCAGGTTCCTGAAAATCCTATTAAATTGTGTGGGATAAAATACCATATATGGAGCGGCTTATTTGTATGCTATGTTGCGTTTTTTGCTGTTGGCACTTGCCCGCCCAAAACCGGGGTTTTGTGGAAGTGAATAACGGGAAAATGTCAATTGCCGGCAGCCCTTATTATTTCATTGGAACCAATTACTGGTATGGCAGTTTGCTGGGTAATACTGCGAGTGGCAAACAGCGGCTGAAGGCAGAACTTGATTTCCTGAAAAAAAATGGGGTGACCAACTTAAGAGTTATGGTGGGAGCAGAAGGGGAGGGTTTGATACTCGGCATACCGCGGGTGGCACCGGCTTTGCAACCTAAACAGGGAATTTTCAACACAACTGTGCTGGAGGGGCTAGACTTTTTGTTAGCTGAAATGGCCGCGCGAAATATGAAGGCGGTATTATTTCTCAGCAATAACTGGGAGTGGAGCGGGGGTTTCCTCCAATACCTTAATTGGAATGGGTTAATAGCAGATGCTGTACTGAATAAAAAACTTACATGGGACGCAACCAGGGATTATGTGAGCCAGTTTTATGGCTGCCATGGTTGCGTGGCAGATTATAAGAAACAATTGCAGTTGGTTGTAAATAGGATAAACACAGTTACACTCAAAAAATACAGCGATGATATGGCCATTATGGCCTGGCAAATTGCCAATGAGCCAAGGCCGATGCGCCCTGGAGCTATTGCTGCTTATAAAGCCTTTTTAAACGAAGTAGCTGCTGAAATAAAAGCAGCAGATAAAAACCACCTGGTAACCATTGGTGTGGAAGGAGAGATAGGCACAGAAAACATGGAAGTTTATGAGGCCATTCACATGGACAAAAACATTGACTATCTCACCATTCATATCTGGCCAAAAAACTGGGCCTGGTTCACCGGCCGGTTATCTGCTGTTAATTTTGATACAGTCCTGGCTAAAACAACTGATTACATAAAGAGGCATCTTGCCGCGGCATCCAAATTGGGAAAACCATTAGTGATCGAGGAATTCGGCCTGCCAAGGGATGGCCATTCTTTTTCTCCTACTTCTGAAACAAGGTTTCGGGATGCATATTACAGGGCCATATTTTCTATCTGGCAAAACAGCAGCACGAAAAGTGGGGTGATAGCGGGTTGTAATTTCTGGGCCTTCAGCGGTAAAGCCCGCCCGGTACCCGGCCAACCTTTCTGGAAAAAGGGGGATGACTACATGGGGGATCCACCGATGGAGGAGCAGGGGTTGTATGGCGTTTTTGATTCTGATAAAAGCACCTGGCAGGTCATCCGGGCTTTTGCAAGGAAGAAAGGAAATGGCATAAAACCCTGACCTAAGGTTTCTCCCCGGCACTGGCCGGGATACTGATGTGTACCACGATTAATAAATTCATTTTCGTAATTATAGAAATCCTTACTTTTGCCGTCCTGAAATAGTTACAGGGATCAAATCTGGCAAGGCTAAACTTTCGCCCTCCTTATTTTTTATTCCTTATTTCTTATTCCAGCCTGGTCCCGTAGTTCAATGGATAGAATAGAAGTTTCCTAAACTTTAGATGCAAGTTCGATTCTTGCCGGGACCACATAAAAGAGTAGCAACTGCCGCTCTTTTACTTTTTTCGCTACCCAAAAGGGCATGGAATTCCGTAAGTTACTTGCTCAAAATTCCCTCGAGCCAATCCCCCACATAATAAGCAACCAGTGCTGCAATGACTCCCAGGGCAAGTGTTTCGAGGATACTACGCAACAGGTTAGTTTGGGTTACATAAGACTTCAGGGTTCCGATAAAAATAAAACTCAGTCCCGTGAGAATGGAGGCCAATAAAAAAACATCCTGGTTGATAGGGCTCACATAATCCCAAACATACACAAGGAGTGGAATAAACCCGATGAGGATAAAGGAGACATAAGTAACGAGTCCGATTCGCAAGGGTGATTTGCTCTCATCAATAGTCATTCCAAGTTCTTCCTTCATCATTACATTTACCCACCGATCCTTATCTGAAGTAATTACTTCAACTATTTTTTCCAGGGTCTCTCCTTCAAAACCTTTATCTCTGTAGATATCCCTTATTTCCTCCTTTTCTTTTTCCGGCAAATTTTCAACTTCCCAGTACTCCAGCGCTTGTTGCTTGTGATAATACGATCTTTCAGATTTGGATGACAGGTAAGCACCGATTGACATCGAGAAACCATCGGCCAGTAAATTAGCGAACCCAAGGATAATAATGACTGAACTATTCAGCCCGGCACCAACTGCGCCGGCCACCACTGCAAAAGTTGTGATACTTCCGTCAATGCCTCCATAAACGAAAGGGCCCAAATATTTTTCATAACGGGCAAGACCGGTAAGTTGGTGCAATTTATTTTCCTGGTGTGGCATATTGTGGAAATAGTTTATGATAGAAAGTTAATGAGATTAGGAGAGAAACCTGGATTTAGAATCAATCTATGTAATTTTTTTCCGCAGATTCCTGCAGAGGGAGTAGTGCAGAAATTCCACGGAAAGGGGTGCTGTATTTCGATCAGTGAAAATCTGGGGGTGTTTTTAATGTGTGAAAGTCTTTAATTTACTTAAATCTGGGTGTACCTGCGGTGTAACTCAATCTGGAAGATCTGCGGTTAACGACCCCCGGGATTTTGCAGACAGTTTTTAATCCGTTTACCGTTTTGAAAATATTCCTGCTGTTATCGTCGGTTTTACAATGTACCAGCGAGCCTGAATGCAGGCCGGGAAATTCCAGTAAGTAATAACCTGGTTGTGGTGAACTTTGGATAAAGTTGCAACAAATTTGATCACAACGATGATCCTTTTTTCTACCTACAGATGCAACCGGCAGCCAACATCTATTTGCACAGCTTTTCCGGGGCACAGGATTTGAGTTAAATATACATTGTGGATGGTCTCCTTTTGAGACAAATGTTTGGAATTCGGAGGAATGTTGCTAAATTCATATTTACACCGCTAATTATAACAATAGATTTTGGTAGTGGCTTCCAAATACAATCCTTTTTTTCATAATCTTATTCGCGTATGATCTCATTAAATGTTAACCAGAAAACTTACCAGGTGGATGTAAGCCCCGATATGCCATTATTATGGGTGTTAAGGGATATACTCAATCTTACAGGAACAAAATATGGCTGCGGCGTTGCGCAATGCGGGGCCTGTGTGGTGCACCTGGATGGTGAGGCCGTCCGGTCCTGTGTCACCAAGGTTGCCAGGGCAGAAGGAAAAAAAATTAAGACAATTGAAGGCTTGTCAGAAAATAATGACCACCCTTTGCAAAAAGCCTGGCAGGAAATAGATGTGCCGCAATGTGGTTATTGCCATTCAGGCCAGATAATGTCGGCAGCAGTTCTTTTAAAAGAGAATGCCGCTCCAACAGACAAGGACATTGACATAGCAATGGCTGGAAATATCTGCAGGTGTGGGACTTACCCGCGCATTCGTAAGGCCATTCACCTGGCAGCAGATCTTCAGCGAAAAGGATAAAAAATTTATTTCTGATTAACCTCATTTGTTTGTATGAAACAGCATTTTAAAAATAAGACCCTTACTATTTTACCTGTGAAAACTATGATGGTTGTAGCCGCTCTTTTTTCACTGACAGCATTTATGACTTCCGCTTTTAAGGGTAATAATCATGATCCGCGTAATGCCACAAAACCTGGAGAGTTCAATAAGGATAGTGTTGAATCGGTTAAAGCCTTCATGAAAGTGTATGGTGTTTTAATGAGTGCCCGCTGTATGAATTGTCACCCTTCCGGCGAAGTTCCATTACAGGGAGACGACAGCCACTTACATATAATGCTGCCACAAAGAGGTAAAGACGGCAAAGGATTGTATGCAATGAAATGCACTAATTGTCATCAGCCCGAGAACACAGCGGGTGTACACACACCGCCGGGCAATCCCAACTGGCATATGCCTCCAGCGGATATGAAAATGGTTTTCCAGGGTAGGACCCCGAATCAACTGGCCAAACAATTAATAGATCCAAAACGGAATGGCAATAAGGATAGAAAGAAGTTGATAGAACATGCTGATGACGGGCTGGTGTTAGCCGGATGGGACCCGGGTGAAGGTCGTACACTTCCCCCTATGAGCCACGCAGACTTTAAAAAGGCCTGGATCACCTGGCTCACAAAAGGAGCTTATGCCCCTAGGCCTGGTGCTAAGTAGTTTCATGTTTTAAAACCATCATGCAGGTTCCTGGAATTTCAAATCAAGGAACCAATACCGATCAAAAACTGCTCATTCAAAAAAGAAACGCGAGTTATGTCACAGATGCCCACAAATAAACCGATCTCCCGTAGAAATTTTTTAAGGCTATCCGGCTTGACAGGAACAGCTTTATGTTTAGGATTTTATTTTTCTGCTGATGGCCAGAACACGGGTCTCATAAAAGCAGTCAGTGCTAATTCGTCTGAAATAGAACTTTTTGCCTGGGTCCGCATAGATCCGGCTGGAAAGGTTACTCTCATCGTACACCGGGCAGAGATGGGGCAGGGTGTTTATCATTCGGTCGCCCAAATGCTTGCAGAAGAACTGGAAGTTAATTTGAATGACGTGAACATTGAATTTGCGCCTGGCAATAACAAAAAATATGGTAGCCAGATAACGGGGGGTAGCTCAACTATTCGTGGGTCTTATAAAAAACTATTGAACCTTAGTGCTACCGCACGTGAAATGCTAATTGCAGCGGCCGCGATTAAATGGAGTGCTCCCCATGCGGAATGTTATGCAGAGGCCGGGCATGTTATTCACAAACCTTCGGGCAAAAAGTTTCATTATGGAGAACTTGTGGCTGATGCATCCAAACTGGAGACGCCTAAAAATGTTAAGCTTAAAGATCGTTCCCAGTATAAGCTGATCGGGAAACCCCTGCGTAGGCGGGATACACCATTAAAGACAAACGGCACCGCCGTTTTTGGGATAGACAAAAAGCTGCCGGGGATGATGTACGCCGCGGTAGAGCGCAACCCCCGTTTACGGGGTAAAGTAAAGTCTTTTGATGATACAGCTGCCCTTAAAGTGCCCGGCGTGAAACGCGTTTTCAAAGTAAAAATGGCTGTTTTTGGCACTTACCGGGAAGGAGTGGCGGTAGTGGCAGATTCTACCTGGGCGGCAATGCAGGGCAAAAAAGCATTAAAGTTAGAGTGGGACGACAGCGGCTTTGAGCACCTGAACAGCGTAGATATTTACAAGCGCCAGAAAGAAAACCTGCAAACAAAAGAAGGTATTTCTTTTAAAACGCAGGGGGATGCAAATGGTATTTTATCAAAAGCCAAAAATAAGCTGGACGTGACTTACGAGACACCTTACCAGTACCATGCCTGCATGGAACCCTTAAATTGTGTTGCTCATTACCACGCGGACAAAATTGAGATCTGGGGTCCGATACAGGCACCCGACTGGATACAGGATCATCTGAGTAAGGAAATGGGAATACCTGCTGAAAAAATAATTGTAAATATGACTTTTTTAGGGGGAGGTTTTGGCAGAAAAGCCTTTATGGATTACCCCCATGAAGCTACACTCATTTCTAAAGAAATCGGCGCACCGGTTCAGGTAGTGTGGACGAGGGAAGATGACGCTACACAAGGTCCGTTTCGGCCGGGCGTATCTTACAGGTGCGAAGGTGCGGTAGAAAACGGGGCGGTCACTGCTTTCAAACTCCGGATGAGCGGGCAGAACATCAATCACTGGATGGGGCCCAAAAAAGACGTCCCCAACGACAGCACAGCAGAAGGTTTTTTAAAACCCTATTATGAGAGTATAAAAAATTTAAGCATCGCGGATATCCCTTTTGAAACACCCATTCCAATCATGTGGTGGCGGTCTGTGTATGCATCCACTAATGGCTTCGCTTACGAAAGTTTTATAGATGAATTGGCAGTGGCTGCTGGCAAAGACCCACTTGCCTTCAGGAGACAATTATTAAAGGAAGAAAGGTGCCAGCGCCTGATAGATCAGCTGGAGAAAATGTCGGGATGGAATACTAAAAAGAAAAATGCTGGTTTTGGGATCGCCATCACCGAGTGTTTTGAAAGTACAGTGGGGCAGGTAGTTAAGGTGTCAAGAGGTGCAGATAGAAAAATAAAAATTGAGCATGTCTGGGCAGTAATGGATTGTGGTTGGTACGTAAACCCGGATACCATCAGGGCCCAGGTAGAGGGCTCTATCGTGATGGCATTAGGTGCTGCAGCGATGCATGAAATTACATTTACAGATGGCCTGGCCAACCAAAAGAATTTTTATGCCTATAACCTTCCTCGTATAAATGATATACCTCCGATAGATGTACATGTGATGGAGAATACTTTTGATGCGGGTGGTGTGGGAGAACCGGGGCTTCCTCCTTTTGCACCTGCCTTAACGAATGCCATATTTGATCTCACAGGCAAGCGTATACGAAAACTGCCTTTTGATATGACAGCACTTTAGACGGTATTATTTACTCAGTACAAAAATCATGCACAAACATTTTTCGCAGGGCAATGGCAAAAGAAATAGGTGATATTATTACCGCTTTTAAAGAAGCACGACTGAACGGCTGTAAAGCGGCCCTGGCCACGGTAGTACACGTGGAAGGTTCTTCGTACCGGATGCCGGGCGCCCGGATGCTGGTGGAGGATAACGGAAAGATGACCGGTGCCATCAGTGGCGGCTGCTTGGAAGGCGATGCGCTCAGAAAAGCTTTGCAGGCCATTAATCAACACAGTAATAAATTAGTAACCTACAACACTCTTGACGAAGACGATGTTGCATTTGGCGTGCAGCTGGGTTGCAATGGGATTGTGCATATTTTGTTTGAACCCATAGATCCGGGCCAACCCAACAATCCAATTGCATTGTTGGAAAAATTTTCCGGGGATAGAAAAAATGCAATTCTTGTGACCTTGTATTCCTTAATGAACGTTACCGGACCGCAGCCGGGGACTTGTTTTTTTTTGAATGAAGATTTTTCAGAAAGTCAGCTAGCAGATAGCAGTTTTGCCGCTACCATCCGGAAAGATGCAACAGAAGCCTTAGGTAATGGTTTATCAATGTTAAGAGATTATCCAGGGCATGAACTTGCTGGTTTTTATGAATTACTGCAGCCACCAGTTTCACTCGTGATAGTGGGCGCAGGGAACGATGCCCTGCCATTGGCAGATATGGCAAAATTTTTAGGGTGGTCAATAACGATTATTGATGGAAGGGTTACGCATGCCAACCCATTACGTTTTTCCAAAGCCGATACAATCATTGTTGGAAAGCCAGCAGAAATTTTCACACAGGTTGTGTTGGACGAGCGAACGGTATTTGTGCTTATGACACACAACTTTAATTATGACCTTGCAATGATGAAATTATTGCTGGCAACAAAAACAAAATACATCGGCACCCTGGGACCAAAAACAAGATTGGAGCGTTTGCTGACGGAGCTGCAGGAACAGGGAATCATTCCTGCGGATGAAACAAACGAAATAATCTACGGCCCGACAGGGCTGGATATCGGGGCAGAAACGCCGGAAGAAATTGCCTTATCCATCCTGGCAGAAATTAAAGCAGTATTGGCTGGGCACCCGGGTACTTTCCTCCGCATGAGGTCCGCCGCTATTCATTCACGCCCGGCGCAGTACTTTTTTCGTGGCATCTTATAATGGCAACAGTAAACAACATAGCTGTGATCATACTGGCCGCAGGAGAATCTTCCCGCCTGGGTTCTCCAAAACAGCTTTTGCCATATGCAGGCGAAACTTTGTTGCAGTATACGATACAGGTTGCACTTAACACCATTGCCCGGCGGGTTATTGTGGTATTAGGGGCCCATGAAAAACTTATGAAAACTGCAACAGCATACACCGGCTTGCATATCGTAATCAATAGGGAATGGAAAGAAGGGATGGCATCGTCGGTAAGGTGTGGGATCAATGAGTTAATAAAAACGGAACCTCATACCACAGGCGCGGTGATCCTGTTATGCGACCAGCCATTTGTGACTGCTTCTTTGATAAATGCTTTGATCGATATGAATGAAAAAACAGGCAAGGCAATAATTGCCAGCCGCTATGTCGGCACTTTTGGAGCCCCTACGTTTTTTCATAAAAGTATTTTTCCCGAATTATTGCGGCTAGAAGGGGATGTGGGCGCTAAAGCCATCATCCGCCGACATCCAGATGACGTGGAAAGCGTCGAATTTTCTAAAGGAAACGTGGATATAGATACGGCTGCCGATTATGGCAACCTCACAAAGGGCGACCTGGATCCTGATTAATACGCAGGTTGGAAATTAAAATAAAAGGGGAAGAGCGATTTTATTTTTAAAGATTTTTCGTCCCTAAACTTGCCGCATACCAAAAATAAGTTTATTGGCTTGTTCTATTTCATCGGAATTAATAGTATGCCCCATATTCGTATAGATCTTTTCTATTACAACAGCATTCATCCCTTTTAAAATATTGCTGGTAGCATTCACCCGGGTGACCGGTACATGAGGATCAGGATCACTTGTGCCGATAAATACAGGCGTACCCTGGAAATCGCCTTTATAATTTTCGGGGTAGATCTTATCGCCGATCAGTCCTCCGGTAAAAGCTGCCACACCACCATATTTCCGGGCATTACGGGTTACAAATTCCAGGGTTAAACAGGCCCCCTGGGAAAAACCTGTGAAGAAAATATTTTCAGAAGGGAGGCCTTTTATATATAGGTCATCTGTAATTTCTTTTATCAAGCCTAATGCGGAAGACAGCCAGGGTTCGTTTTGTGCGGCTGGCGCCATAAAAGAATAGGGATACCAGGCACTGTTTGTTGCCTGGGGTGCGATCAAGGTAAATTCTTTTACATCTAAGTGTGAGGAGAACGATAGGATATCTTCGGCACTTCCACCCCTGCCGTGCAGCATGATGAGTACTTTTCTGGTAGTGCTTAGTTCCTTTCCTTGCGTAACTATATTTTCCCGGTGCATGACTATTATTTATAATTGTTCCTATTTAAAGAAATGGGTGGTAATGCTAGACCATCTTCATCTTCAAAATAAAGGACAGTCTCCCCCTCAAGACGCTCCAGCGGTTTTTTATGTGGGATGCCAAAACGTTTCAGCCCTTTCCAGCCAGAAATTCATTGAAGCCGCTGCAACAGAAAAGGTCGTTGTATTCAGCATTCCTTTTCCGTGCCGGCCATTCACAAAGCCCTGGTAAGGAAAGAAGGTAAGGATCGTTCCTTGTTTACCTTGTTCATCTCCATAATAAAAATGATAAACATCGGGTCCATCAAAGTTCACCGTTTTTTTTACCAGTCGCAATCCTAGTATGCCTGCATAGAAATCAATATTTTTTTGTGCATCGCTGGAAATTGCGGTTACGTGATGGATCCCTGTTATCAGCTGGTCCATATTTACCATTCGTTTTTAAAAGTTAGCTTTTCTGCTCTTTGTTCCAGATATCAGCATATTCTTCCTAGTGCCTTTTAAATTGTGCGTGCACGTAGGGGCAAATGGCCGTTACTTTCAGGTTGTTTGTTCGGGCATTCTCCACCATCGCTGCCAGCAACTTTTTGGCGTATCCTTTTCCTTCGGCTTCGGGAATCACTTCTGTATGTTAAACGGTGAGATTTGAATCAGCTATACCAATAACCATTTCGCCCTGTTGTACATTATCTTCAGCGATTGTAAATGCACCCCGACCTTTATCGTTCAGATGTAGTTTTATCTCTTCCACAAGAATTGCCTTTTATTAATGATCTGTCAATGAGGGTAAAGTTTCTTCTATTTCTTTCCGGGCAGGCTCATATTGTTTTGGCAATTTCAGCGATGTTCCTAATTCACCCAGGGGTTCGTCCCTGGTAAAACCAGGGTTATCTGTGGCGATCTCGAACAATACCCCACCGGGCTCCCTGAAGTACAATGAAAAGAAATAGTCCCTGTCTATTTTGGGTGTGATGCTTAAACCCTTAGCAGCTATCTTCTCCCTGAACGCCATCAGGATGTCATCATTTTTTACCCGGAAAGCCACATGGTGATTGGTGCCTGCGGCATTTCTGCCGGAAGGTAAATCTGGAGCCTCTATGATATCAACGATAGATGCGTTTTCAATAGCGTCTGTAATAAACCTGTACCTGTTTCCTTCCTGTTTCAGCAATTTGTACCGGAATATATCGGTAAGGATTGTAGCCGTGGGGGTAACATTTTTTACTGTTAGCGTTATGCTATGGAAACCTTTAATGGAAAAATTGACATTTACATCTTTCGTTTGCCAGCTTTTCCTATTGTCAACAGATGAAGGCACAACGAGATCCAACTTTAAGCCGTCAGGATCCTGGAAGGAAATAAATTGTTCGCCAAATCTTTCCTGCCTGTTTTCTTGTTTTACGTTATACTGCCTGAAACGATCCGCCCAGAAATCCAGGCTGTCTTCCGGTACCGCATAGCCGATATTTGTGGCCATTCCGGTACCCGTGTAGCCTTGCCCGATGCCTTCCCATGGGAAAAATGTAAGGATGGTTCCCGGCGTTCCCGACTCATCACCAAAATAGAAGTGGTAAGTGCCGGGGTCATCGAAGTTGACAGTCTTTTTTACCAGTCTTTGTGCTAATACTTTTGTGTAAAAGTTGTAATTAGCCTGGGCGTTTCCCGCTATCGCGGTAATATGATGGAGCCCCAATATCTTGTATTCCATAATTTTATGCTGTTACGGCTACAGCTTGTTTTACAAACTGTACTTCTGCATGTATTTTTATTTCGTCACTTACTACCACACTACCGGCTTCTGTAACCGCGTTCCAGGTCAACCCAAATTCTTTACGGCTTATTTTACCGCTAACAGTGAATCCTGCTTTTGTCTGACCATAAGGATCCATAACTATGCCACCAAATTCTACGTTTAATGTTACGGGTTTTGTAGTGCCCCTGATAGTGAGGTCACCGCTTAGTTTCGCAATATCACCCACCCCTTCGTATTTATCTCCTACAAAATGTAGTTGGGGGTACTCTTCGGCGTTAAAAAAATCGGCTGATTTCAGGTGTCCATCCCGCTGTTCATTGTTGGTGCTGATTGAATGAATGTCTGCAGTAAATTCAATTTTTTTCGCTTTTGTGAAATCTTCTGTGTCGGTCTCCGCATTCGCATCAAACTGTTGGAAATGTCCTGTCACCGTAGTAATCATCAGGTGTTTTACCTTGAACTGAATTTCTGAATGTGCGGGGTCGATTTTCCATTGCGTTGCCATAATTTTTCTTTTTAGTTTGTTTAGAATGATAAAGCAAAACTACAGCCTCAAATGGGGCGCCTCCATTGATATAAGCTAAGAAATTGATGTGATGTAGATCACATCACCTTCGCTCAAGGGCTTGCTTACGCACCCGGCTAAGTGTTTCCCGTGTAACGCCGAGGTAGGAAGCGATCATGTGTTGGGGCATTCGTTGTACACATTCCGGATAGGTATCCAGGAAGCGATTATACTTTTCTTCAGCTGTTTCTGCTAAAGATTGTAAGAGTCTTTTTTGCGTGGCAATGAGGTGATTTTGCAGGATGATACGGAAGTAATGTTCAAGCGCCGGTATTTTTGTCATCGCCCTTTCCCATTCAGCTTTACTGGTAAGTAGAAGTTCAGCATCTTCCAGGGCTTCTATATTCAGGAAGGAAGGCTCTTCTGCCAGGTAGCTGGAAAGATCCGCCACCCACCATCCTTCTGAGGCAAATTGGAGGATGTGTTCGCCTCCTTTTTCATCAACAGTATAAGAGCGAAGAAGGCCCTTCTCCACGAAAGCCTGGTATTTACAAATGTCCCCTTCCTGCAATAAATATTGCCGCTTCCGTAATTTCTTTGGAACAAAAGAATTTGTTAGTTCCTCAAAATCTTCGTCGCTGATATTAATAATGGTGCTTAACTTTTTATGAAGAAGTTCAAACATAACATTTCATTAGGATGTAAAGTTACTGCGTATCTGCGATTGGTCTTGTAGGCAATGCCAGGGATCATGATACCAAGCTTTGCTTACTTAGCGAGGTAAGGGATGCTACCAGTGTAGACTCAAAGCCTGGAGACCATTTCACAAAAAACCTTTGTCAGTTTAAGATCTGCCTGGCCGGCCACCTCAATGATTTCCGAAATATTAACCGGTTTCAGGTTATCTGGGTCACACTCGTCAGTAATTACCGAGATTGCTCCGCATTTCAACCCGATGTGATTGGCGACTATCACTTCGGGTACCGTGCTCATGCCTACCATGTCAGCACCTGTGCTTCTTAGCCAACGATATTCGGCTTTGGTTTCCAGGCTTGGTCCCATTACTGAAACATACACTCCCTTTTTTACAACCATATTTTCGGCTTTAAGCGCCTCGGCTAAATGTTGCCGCAGGCCCAAGTCATAGGGTTCACTCATGTCTATAAAACGATTGCCCCATTCCTGTCCGAGACCTCGAAGCGGGTTGTCTGGCAACATGTTCAGGTGATCTTCCACAATCACCAGGTCCCCTTTTTTAAAATCGGGATTCATGCCGCCTGCCGCATTGCTGAGGAGCAGGTTTTCCACTCCCAATTCTTTCAAAACCCTCACAGGGAAGGTAATCTGCTGCATTGAATAGCCTTCATAGTAATGAAATCTTCCCTGCATCGCAATAACAGGAACATCGCCGATTGTACCAAAAATCAGGGAGCCTTTGTGAAACTCCACTGTGGAAACAGGAAAATGGGGTATCGCCTCATATGGAATATTCTGTGTAATGTTGATCTGGGTTACCAGAGAATTCAGGCCAGTCCCCAATACGATGCCCACCCGTGGCCTGGATATGTTTAACTGTGCAAGAAATTGAACAGCGTCTGTTAAAAAGGTTTGTTGCATCCGGTTAAGTTACTTAAAACCCGGTTATGGGCGTTTACGTAACTTATGGAGAAGCTAATTACATGAAAAAAAATCTCTTGACATTTGTGTTATTATCTGGTTTCTGCCAGTTCCAAACCACTTTGTTTGCCCAAAATGGTTTGGTAGAGGGAAATCGTATGGAGAACATTGCTATCAATAGATTATTAAATGCTGCAAAGTCCAATGTCAATTTTTCTATGCTTCAGAAAAAGATCACTATTCTCGACTTTTTTGGAACCTGGTGTGTGCCCTGTTTGAAAGCATTGCCACTTTTATCGGAGATACATGGTAAATACAAAGATGAAGTCAGCATCATTCTGGTTTCAAATGAATCAGCAGAACAATTAGACAGGTTCATCAACAAAAGACCGGGTTTTTTGTTTCCGATTATTGTGGACGAAGACAACCAATGGAATAAACTTTTTCAGCCTCCTGCGCTGCCTTATACAATTATCCTGAAAGGTAACCAGGTGTTAGCAATAACCGAGGCGGAAAAAATAACCACGGAGTCAATCGAAGGTTGGCTCAAATCGGACGGAGTTGCCACTGTCTTTTCTAAAGACCAGACTTCAAAAACAGTTTCATTAATGGGCATCAATTACTCATCAAATCTGTTAGTTCAATTATCCCAGCAGTTCATCTATGCTGCAAAAACAGGTGAGCCTGCGGAAACATTTATCTCCGGATTATCTGCCATCACTGAAAGCGAACTGGAGGAAGCACTGCCTGATGACAACGCAAAAAAAGCCTTTTGGATCAATCTTTACAACGGCTACACCCAGTATAGCCTGAAGAAAGATCCTGGCTCATACAAAAATAGAAATGCCTTTTTTAGAAATAAAAACATTTTCGTTGCAGGCCACCAGCAAAGCCTCGATGATATTGAACATGGCTACCTGCGGCGTTCAAAGACTAAGTGGAGCCTTGGGTATGTGAACAAATTATTTCCCGGTAAAAGAGAGAAGCGTTTAAGGGTAGAAGAGCTTGACTACCGCTTGCATTTTGCGTTAAATTGTGGAGCAAAAAGTTGTCCGCCTATTGCTTTTTACAGTGATGAAAAAATTGATGCGCAATTGGAACAGGCCACCAGGGCTTATCTGGCCAGCGAAGTGGAATACGATAAAGGTAAGAATATCATTTATCTTCCTAAACTGGCGAGTTGGTTCCGGGCCGACTTTGGTGGCAAAAAAGGTATGTTGCGGATGTTGAAAAAATATGCTATCATACCGCTACCCGCTTCGCCCAAAATCAAATTTAAGAACTATGACTGGTCATTAACATTAAACAATTATATCAATCAACAACTATGAACAATCATTATTACAATGCAGCGGACCTGGGAAAATTTGGCGAAATTGGTGAATACCAGAAGGGATTGGCCGATAAATTTTTTTCCTGGTATGGAGATGTTTTTAAAGAAAGTGAATTATCTGCAAAAGAAAAATCCCTGATCGCCCTTGCAGTTGCCCATGCCGTGCAATGTCCTTATTGCATTGATGCTTATGCTTCTGATGCATTTGAGAAAGGATGGAGTGAAGGACAGATGATGGAAGCAGTGCATGTTGCTGCAGCCATCCGCGGAGGTGCATCGCTGGTGCATGGTGTTCAGATGATGAATAAGGTAAAGGAGATAGCGATGTAGCTGTCAGAAGTGAGCTACCCAACACGGATTCCCACTCGGCATTTTTTAATAGATCTTTAGTTTTCCATGAATGATAAGATAAATATAACTGGCAGCATGAAGATGTCGTTAAAACGAAGCCACAATGCTCTTTCGGATTCGCAGGTACAAATGGGTATCCTGGAGCATGGAAGTACGGGTGATTATGCGCTGATACCTTTTCAACAAAAGATGGAGGAAAGTGGCCTTTATCCGCTAAAGCCAACGCAGGTTGAGATTTTCCAGGTGAACGTGGGTAAAATGTGTAACCAGGTTTGCAAACATTGTCATGTAGATGCAGGGCCAGACAGGAAAGAGATCATGACGCGGGAGACGATGCAACAATGCCTGGAAGCATTAAAAAACAACCCGCAACTTCAAACAGTTGACCTCACAGGGGGTGCACCCGAAATGAACCCTTCTTTCAGGTGGTTCGTTGAAGAGATTAAAAAGCTGGGGCGCCATGTTATTGTCCGCTGTAATCTTACTATTATTTTGGCAAATAAAAAATACCACGACCTCCCTGAATTTTTTCAACAACATCATATAGAAGTGGCTTCCTCTCTTCCATTTTATACCCAGGACCGCACAGACCGGCAGCGGGGTAATGGGGTTTTTGAAGATAGTATTAAGGCCCTTCAAATGCTGAACGAAGCGGGTTACGGGCAAGAGGGTTCAGGCCTGGTATTGAATCTCGTCTACAACCCGGCTGGGGCATTTTTACCCCCACCGCAGCAGGCTTTAGCCGCAGAGTACAAAAAAGAATTATGGGAAAAATTCGGAATTGTTTTCAATAATCTTTTTGCAATTACCAACCTGCCCATCAGCCGTTACCTTGACTATTTATTGGAAAGCGGGAATTATGAAAGATACATGGAGAAGTTAGTTTTAGCATTCAATCCCGGCGCGGCTGCAAATGTCATGTGCCGAAATACCATCTCCATCGGTTGGGATGGCTATTTATATGATTGCGACTTTAACCAGATGTTGGACCTGAAACTGGACTGCGGTATAAAACATATTTCCGAATTTAACACGACAGACCTTAACTCAAGAACGATTGTCATCAACCAGCACTGTTACGGATGTACGGCCGGTGCGGGAAGCAGCTGCGGTGGAACAGTAGCATAGTTTTGATTGGGTGTTTTTAGAATAACATAGTCGGGGTGTCTACCTTTTTTTAATATTTGCGACTTTTACAAGCATTATTTTTCTTATCGGTGTCGGTTTTGGCACAGCCTGTTCAAATGGCTTCAATGATAATTTAAAAAGAGCAGCCCTTGCCACAATCTTTTTCACCAGCTTATAAAACAGCCATTATGAAGTCAACTTACCTGGAAACAACCAGAAATGTTTATAAAAAAGCAGCCGAAGTTCCGGATATTGGACTGTGCTGTACCACCACGCCGGTTTGGCTGTTACCAGGCCTTGACATCCCCGTACGTATGCAACAAATGAACTATGGCTGTGGAAGTACCGTCAACCCAAGAGACCTTGTGAATAATCCCAAAATTTTATATGTAGGTGTTGGCGGCGGAATGGAGCTCTTACAGTTTGCTTATTTCAGCCGGCAAAATGCGGGGGTGATTGGGGTAGATGTTGTGGATGAAATGATAGAAGCAAGCCGCAGAAACCTGGTTGAGGCTGAAAAATCAAATCCCTGGTTTAGTAGAGATTTTGTTGAGCTTAAAAGAGGCGATGCGTTGGATTTGCCGCTGGAAGACAATAGTATTGATGTGGCAGCGCAAAACTGCCTGTTCAATATATTTAAGGAGGAAGAACTCATCAGTGCACTGAAAGAAATGTACAGGGTCTTAAAACCTCGTGGCAGGCTGGTGTTAAGCGATCCTATCTGCGAAACAGCAATGCCGGAAGCGCTTCAGGAAGACGAACGTTTGCGTGCTTTGTGTTTGAGTGGTGCATTGCCCTTGATGTCTTATGTCAGGATGATCACCGACATCGGTTTTGGTACCGTGGAAATAAGGGCAAGGCGGCCCTACCGGCTATTGGACCCAAAAAATTATGCGACCGATCGGCTCATCTACATTGAAAGCATCGAGGTCTGCGCGATCAAAGACCCTATGCCCGCTGACGGGCCCTGCGTATTCACTGGTAAAACCGCCATTTATTTTGGAAGCGAGGACCAGTTCGACGATAAAATGGGACATGTGATGTTGCCTAATCAACCACTCGCAGTATGTGATAAAACAGCTGGCAACCTGTTAGCATTAAACAGGGATGATATTTTTATTTCGGGGTCAACTTTTTTTTATGATGGGGGCGGTTGTTGCTGAATAATAAAATGACGGACGTGAAAAAAGCTTTAATTGTTTTTGTAAGAAGGCCTGATAAAGGGAAAGTAAAAACAAGACTTGCCGCCTCCATTGGTGATGAGTCCGCACTAAGAATCTATGTGCAGTTGCTGCAGCACACCAGGACCGTAGCTGATACTGTACCTGCTGATAAATTTATTTTTTATACAGATGGCATCCCTGGTATTGATATGTGGGATGGAAGGGATTATTACAAATGCCAGCAGACCGGGGCTAATTTAGGAGCACGAATGCAGGACGCATTCGTAAAACTTTTTGACAAAGGATATGAGCAGGTAGTAATCATAGGAAGCGATTGCCCGGAACTAAGTAATGATCATATCAATGATGCATATGATCACCTGGATAAATGTGATATAGTAATTGGGCCGGCAGTTGATGGCGGTTATTATTTACTTGGGATGAAAAAAGTATATCCTGCTTTATTTGCCGGCAAACAGTGGAGCACAGTGGCTGTATTCGAAGATACTATGGGAACGATCCGGGAACTGGCACTTAGTGTTCAACAGCTCCCAATTCTAAATGATGTGGATGAAGAAAAAGATGTTCCTGTTGCATGGCTAATGAATAAACACGCCCAGTAATTCAACCAGCTTTGTTATGGGGATAACTTATCATGAATGGTACTCATCGCGTTTGTTACATAAGTAGCAGGAAATGGTTTGGTGTTTTTAAGATGTACTCCCTTCAAATGCATTTTTCCGGTAACTAAGCAATTGTTTATACTCTTTGAGCATGGCTGCCTGCGATGCTCCCCTTTTATACATGCTGATCACTTTTGCATTAGCCATTTGTACTCTCCACCAGCCATTGCTTTCATACTTACGTGCCGACACCAATGCTGCACCCGCGAGGATAATATATCGCCCTTTTGCCCGGGCACGTTCACAGAATTCGTATTCTTCCATGATCTTCATGTTTTCGTTAAATCCACCAGATTCCCGGAACAGGGAGCGCCGGATAAAAAGGGTCTGGTCCCCACCCATACAAAAGAAAAAATCAAAGCGGGTGAACCAGGCATTTATTTTTAAAATGTTTCTTGGCGAGTCAAATTTCGTGCTGTACCGGCCAAGGTCATAGCCCTGGGTAATAGCATTTTGAATTTGAGTCACAAATTCTTTTGGAGGATAACAATCAGCGTGAACAAAATAGAGCACATCACCGGAAGCTATTGAGGCTCCATAGTTCATTTGAGCTGCCCTTCCCTTGCCGGGTGAAGTAACGGCCTTTGCTCCGGTATCCCGGGCTAGTTCGAGTGTCTTGTCATTGCTCTCACCGTCTGCAACAATAATTTCAACTTTGGTTTCATCGATAGATTGTTTCAGGTACCCGATAAGGTTGCCAATATTTTCAGCTTCATTATACGTGGGAATGATAATACTTAGCACCATAATTTAGCTGAGGTCGAATTTAACGCAGCACTTATTGTGAAGAATAGCTGCAAGTAATGATACTAAACCGGTATTTCTATTCAAAGGTTTATAAAAATGTGGAAAAAAAAGAGGGTGAGTCTTTTTAAGTTTTTAAAGTTACTTCAGTGTCCTGAAAGTAAGTGAATACCGGACGGTATCCAGGGAAGCTGTACTATGCTGCCATTCCGTTTTTGCAGGCCCTTTCATGCTGTACAATGAACGTCTTTGTACTGGTAAAGAAATGCTGGCGGATCTGCTTTGTTTTTCTTTTTCATGAGGCCTGAGTTTAAAGGTGCAGTTACTCAGCAATGAAACACCTGCAATAATATCAAATGGTGGCGCATCCCTGTGCCAGTTAATTATAGATCCTACCGGATATTCTGTAATTAAAAATTGTGCGATTGATGCCTTGGGAATAGAAAGTTTTTGTACAATTTTATCGACGAGAAAATCAAATTCCCGCGGAATAGGAGCCCCATTTTTAAGTTGCTGTTCTGTAAAACTCCAACCTTTGCCAAAGCTGATTACTTTTCTTTTTGCCTCATACTGGTGAAGCTTCATGGTTTGCAGCTCAAGTTGTTGAATGCTCTTAAGTAATTGATTCTCTTCTTCTCCCTGGAGGAAACAAGGGTAGTAATAAAACCCCTCAGGCAATACCGGCCCGATATCAAATAATGTATTCATCGTTAATGAATTAATTCCTGCAATCAAAAGGTAGACATAAAAACATCAGATTAATGCTGCAAATTACTAAATAATTTAGTAATATTGCTAAAAATGGATGGGTTAATTGGAGAGAGCAATTTACAATGGCAGTTACAAAAGCAGATATCATCGCGCAACTCAAAAAGGATATTCTTCCTTTACAGGGATTTAAAACATCCGGGAAAAGTACTGTGGTGGACGCTACACTTGGCCCTATAAAAAATGCTTTTCCAAAAACCTCTTTTCCCCTGGCAGCTATCCATGAATTTATATCCCTGAGTGCGGAAGAAGGAGCCGCCACCGGTGGTTTCATTGCAGCAATTATCGCATCGCTGATGCGGGGCGGAGGGGTTACAATTTGGATCAGTGCAGACCGCACTATTTTTCCGCCGGCTTTAAAATCATTTGGGATAGCACCCGACAAGATCATTTTTATCAACTTAAAAAATGAGAAAGAGATCGGCTGGGCCATGGAAGAGGCGTTAAAATGTAAAGGCTTGTCTGCTGTAGTAGGAGAATTTCCTGAGTTAAGTTTTACAACTTCCCGTCGCCTGCAGCTAGCAGTGGAACAAAGCCAGGTTACTGGTTTTATTTTGCGCAGTAACCCCCGTAATATTAATACAACTGCATGTGTTACCCGCTGGAAAATAATGCCCATTCCCAGCCAACTGGCAGAAGCGATGCCTGGCCTGGGATTTCCCCGGTGGAACGTAGTACTGGTAAAAGTGAGAAATGGATACCCGGGCAACTGGGAAATAGAATTGTTTGCCGGACGGATGAAAACGATAACATTAGCTAAAGCGGTTGAACTGCACGAGCAAAGAACAGCAGTATAAGATGGCAAAACGATTTATCTCCATATGGTTTCGTCACCTGAAAACGGATTGGTTCATCCGCCGGAATTCTTCCTTAAAGGAAATACCTTTTGTGCTGGCTTCCCCTGATCATGGGCGAATGATCGTAAGGGCAGTAAATAGGCTGGCGCAAACCCAGGGTGTGGACGTGGGGATGGCAGTAGCAGATGCAAGAGCCATCGTTCCGGCGCTTGAGGTGATGGATGATAAAGATGATCTCGCGGAAAAGCTGCTCAAAGCTATTGGTGAATGGTGCATTCGGTTTACGCCTGTTGTGGGTACGGATCTACCCGATGGCCTTATGCTGGATGTGACCGGCTGTGCGCATTTGTGGGGAGGAGAAAAATCCTACCTGGCGGAGATCAGTAAACGATTAACCGGTTTTGGCTATGATGTGCGTGTTGCAATGGCGGACACTATAGGTGCAGCCTGGGCCTTTGCAAGATATGGAAAGGGAATGCGCATTATAGAACAGGGAAAACAGTTTACAGCTTTGTTCCAACTACCGGCAGCGGCTATACGCATTCAAACGGAAGTAACCCAACGATTGGAAAAGCTTGGCCTTCGGCATATAGGCAGCTTTATCAATATCCCACGTCCATCGCTTCGCCGGCGTTTTGGGGAACAGCTGTTGCAGCGGCTTGACCAGGCATTAGGGAACAGGGAAGAAGAGGTCATTCCACTGCTTCATGTAGAACCGTACCAGGAACGTTTACCATGTATCGAGCCAATAGTTACGGCAAAAGGAATTGAGATTGCATTAAAACGAATGCTTGAATCTTTATGCCATCATTTGCAAAAAGACGAACAAGGGCTGCGGGTTGCCTTGTTTAAATGTTACCGTGTGGACGGAAAAATTGAACAGCTAACCATTGGTACCAATCGTCCTTCTGCAAATGCAGTGCACCTGTTTAAGTTATTTGAGATTAACATAGAGACGATTGAACCAGCCCTGGGTATCGAATTATTTATCCTTGAAGCCCCTAAAGTTCAAGATACGGTTATCATGCAGGACCAGTTGTGGAAGGATACGGCAGGATTAGCTGGTACAGAACTGGCTGAGTTGCTGGATAGGATTGAAGGTAAAGTTGGGCCCGGTCACATTCAACGATTTTTTCCCGCAGAACATTACTGGCCGGAGCGCTCTTTTATGTTGGCTTCATCTATTGATGAAACAATACAGACAGCCTGGAAAGTTGACAGGCCAAGGCCATTGCAAATATTAGCAAAACCAGAACTTATTGAAGTGACTGCACCCATCCCGGATTATCCGCCTATGTTGTTCCGGTACAAAGGAAAACTGCATAAAATAGCAAAAGCAGACGGCCCTGAAAGGATAGAGCAGGAATGGTGGTTGCAGCAGGGCCAGCACCGGGATTATTACGCTGTGGAGGATGAAGAAGGGCAACGGTATTGGTTGTTCCGCCTGGGTCATTATGATGCAGCCAAAACTTACCAGTGGTTTATGCATGGATTTTTTGCGTGACAAGATTTGATTATGGGCAGTAATGCCAGTAATGATTTCAGTTGAATAAGATTAAATGTAAAAGTGGAAGAACCAAATGACCATAAAAGCTTTCCCGGTCTGCTCCCGCTCTTCCCGGGCAAGACCCATCCAGCCCCTTCAGGAGGGAAGGAGGGGGAGGGAACTTATACCGAACTTCACGTTACTACCAATTTCTCTTTTCTTCGTGGTGCCTCTCATCCCGAAGAACTGGTAGAACACGCTGTCTCATTGGGCTACAAAGAAATTGCAATCACTGACCGGAATAGTTTTGCAGGCATTGTTCGTGCCCATGTTGCAGCAAAAAAAGCTGGGATCCGTATTATCGTGGGTTGCCGGCTCGACCTTTTGGATGGTATCTCTCTTTTGGCCTATCCTACTAACATTAATGCATATTCGCAGTTATGTAACCTGCTTACAAGAGGCAACCGACGTGCAGAAAAAGGAGATTGTGAGTTGTACAAATCGGATGTTTACCATTATGCCAGTGACGTAAAATTTATCGTTTTGCCGCCCGAAGTTTTAAATGAATCCTTTGAGATGGACGAATCGTTTACACAATCCTTAGTTGAATATAAAGCTGTACTTGGAAAGGATCTTTACATCGCCGCATCCCGCAGGTACCAGGGAGACGATGGTAAATATTTATATAGGTTGGCACAACTTTCTACGCAGTGTGATATTCCATTGGTGGCCACTAATAATGTGCATTACCATGAGCCCGCACGCCGGCAATTACAGGATATCGTTACATGCATCAGGGAAAAATGCACCATCTATTCCGCCGGTTACCGTTTGCATCCAAATGCCGAAAGATTCCTTAAACCACCAGATGAAATGTTTCGCCTCTTCAGGCAGTACCCGGAGGCGTTAAAAAGCACACAGGCAATTGCCTCAGCCTGCAGGTTCTCATTAGATGAATTAAAATATGAATATCCTGAAGAGATCACCTCTGAAGGGCGCACACCACAGGAAGAATTAACCTTCCTGGCATGGGAAGGTGCAAAGGAACGGTATGGATCGGTGGTTCCGGAAAAAACCATAGCAGCCATTAAATATGAATTGAAATTTATCCAGGAGCTGAATTACGCTGCTTACTTTCTTACAGTGCATGACATCGTTCGCTTTGCCAGGCAGCAAAAAATTCTTTGCCAGGGCCGGGGTTCTGCTGCTAACTCTACGGTGTGTTATTGCCTTGGTATTACATCTGTGGACCCTACAAAATTTGACTTATTATTTGAGCGATTCATTTCTTCGGCCAGGAATGAACCGCCGGATATTGATGTGGATTTTGAACATGAACGCAGGGAAGAAGTGATACAATATATTTATAACAAGTATGGCCGGGATCGGGCAGCCATTATTGCAACCGTTACCCAGCAACACCAGAAAGGGGCGATCAGGGATGTAGGGAAGGCCATGGGTTTATCAGTGGATACCATCAACCGGTTGTCAGCTTCTATCTGGGAATTTACAGACGAATGGTTTGAAGGGAACAGGCTCACGGAACAGGGATTAGACCCAGGCGATCAACACCTGAGAAAAGTCTTGCAACTCACCAGGGAGTTTATGGGTTTTCCGCGGCAGCTAGGGCAGCATACAGGCGGTTTTGTGATCACCCGTGGTAAACTAACGGATCTTGTTCCGGTGATGAACGCAAGGATGGCGGATAGGACCTGCATAGAATGGAACAAGGATGATATTGATGCACTTGGATTTATGAAGATAGATGTGCTTGCCTTGGGTATGCTCACCTGCATTAGAAAAGCATTTGATACTGCAAAAGCACATTATGATCTTGATCTCACGCTCGCTAACATTCCGCAGGATGATGCCCAGGTGTACGAGATGATTTGCCACGCGGATACAATCGGTGTCTTCCAAATAGAAAGCAGGGCTCAACAATCAATGTTGCCTAGGTTAAAGCCGCGCACTTTTTATGACCTGGTAATTGAAGTTGCGATCGTGCGGCCAGGGCCCATACAGGGAGATATGGTGCATCCTTATTTGCGTCGCCGGAATAAGGAAGAGCCGGTGGTATATCCTTCAAAAGAACTGGAAGAAATTTTAGGCCGCACTTTGGGGGTGCCTTTATTCCAGGAACAGGCAATGAAGATCGCAATTGTAGCTGCAGGTTTCTCGCCCACGGAAGCGGATGAATTACGCCGCAGTATGGCCACGTTTAAGGCCAAGGGACTTGTTACAAAATTTGAAGAGAAACTGGTAAATGGCATGATGGAAAGGGGGTACGAGCGCGAATATGCACTTCGTGTTTTTAAACAACTGGAAGGTTTTGGAAGTTATGGTTTTCCGGAAAGTCATGCCGCCAGTTTTGCTTTACTCGTATATGTTTCTTCCTGGCTCAAATGTTATTACCCGGATGTATTTGCATGCGCATTGCTCAACAGTATGCCTATGGGTTTTTACCAGCCGGCACAGATAATCGGGGATGCAAAGAAGCATGGTGTGGAAGTGCTCCCGGTAGATATTAATTATTCCTTGTGGGATAACCAGCTGGGAAAAAAGGCCGGAAAATATTGCGTGCTTCGTCTTGGCTTCAGGCAGGTGAAGGGGCTGTGGCAGGATGAAATCGATGTACTGGTTGCCGGGAGGAAAAAAATGTATGGCTCTATCAATGAGTTGCGGGATATAGCTTTAGCCGAAGGAGCCCTGGAAAGGTTAGCGGATGCGGATGCTTTCCGGTCAATTGGTTTGGATAGGAGGGAGGCCCTGTGGGAAGTAACTACGAAAGACCGGCCTGTTCTACTATTCAAAGGCCAAACTGCTGCGGATGCAGTAGGAGAAAATACATCATTGCCGCTGATGTCGGCATCCGAACACGTGGTTCATGATTATGCGGCAACGGCGCTTTCTTTAAAAGCACACCCTGTAAGTTTTATCAGAGAGAAACTGGTGCAGTTAAGCGTTTTTACTACAAAACAATTGTCAGAAAAAAAAGATGGCGACCTGGTAAAAGTTGCGGGGCTGGTGCTGGTGCGACAAAGACCGGGCACAGCAGGCGGGATTTGTTTTATGACCATTGAAGATGAAACTGGTTTTTCCAATCTCTTGATCTTTGAGAGCCTGTTTGAAAAATTCCGGAAAGAAATTCTGCAATCGAGGTTGATCATGGTGGAAGGAAAATTACAAATTGAAGGCGAAGTGATCCATGTGATCGTGAAAAGATGTTATAATTTTTCTCCCTTGTTGCGAAGTCTTACACCCACCAATAATGAAAACCTGCCATTGTTAACCCTGGCATATCCTGATGAAAAATCAATTCCACCTGGATTGAACAAACGATCGCAGGTTAGAGAAGTTACACAGGAAAAACTTTTCCCGGAGGCGAGGAATTTTAAATAGCCTGTCAAAAAGAAATCCCGAATGCGAGCTATCTATGGTCTAATTTTAAGTCTTTCCTTCCTCAGCAGCACAGGGCCGGTATATATGCCCAACCCTTTACTGACAGAGCGATACGCTGAAGTGAAAATAAACCTCGCGCCCACATTTTCACCAGTTTACCAGGAGATAAATTTTAAAAATGGGTTATTCGCCAGGGTTAGAGGCGGGCTGTCCGCAACAATGTAGAACAACTTGCCAGGGAACAAAACTATGAGCCCAATAGACCAGCCATTTTTTAAGCAAAATAAAACGCAGCTTATTGGGTTATTGCTTCCCTTTATTAGAGAAGAGTTTATTAGGCGGCTTAACAGTTTGAAAAATTTCCCCCAGTACTAAAAAATTTTACTGCTGCTGATCTAAAAATTTTCATTCTCTCTTTTCATGGCCTCCAATTGAAGGTAGGAGCAATTTTTGCAGGCATTACAAAACGGAAATGCCGAACGAATAGAAGCCTGTGCTGATTGGATAAGCCCGTTAACTCATAACCCTGTTTCGCAAATTATTTCCATTCGTTTATGCGTTGTTGCATGGAGCTTGGAAATGGGATCACATAGAACGGAGCTTTTAATCCCAATAAATTTAGTAGCTGCACTGCATTGCCAAGGTATTGGTCGATGCCATCATCGTAGGTAATGCGGCACTTTATTTCATTCACATAGTGTGTATATTTGATAGGTGGGAGATTTTTTCACAAACGCATGTTGGTGGTAATTGCAAACAACAATCAAAATTTTACTTAAAGCTATCACTCATGAAAAGAAGAACCTTTATTACAGACGCTGGTTTAACCGCTTTCGGCGTTATTGCCTTTGGTGCCGTCAGCTGGAATGGAAAAAAATTTGTAGGAGATAATGAAACAACAACTGATATCCTTGGTCCGTTTTACCGTCCTGGTGCACCCATGCGTAATAACCTGGTTCCAGCAGGGTCAACCGGTAAAGTGTTGCATCTCACGGGTGTTGTTTACCATCATGATGGCAGAACACCCCTATCAAATGTCCTGATCGAGGTTTGGCATTGTGATGAATCAGCTAAGTACGACAATGTTTCAGATAATTATTTATACAGAGGTGCTTTTAAAACTGATAAGACCGGAAAGTATCATTTCAAAACAGTTATTCCTGTACCCTATAAAGACGGTGATGACTGGAGACCGGCTCATATTCATATGCGAATTTCCAGTGCCAGCCACCAGGACCTTATCACACAAATTTATTTTAAAGGCGATCCGCATATTGCAAAAGACGCAGCTGCCAGTTCTCTGCAATCTACTAGGCGTATTCTCGAAATAAAAGAGAAATCAAATTTTGAAAACGAAGTGAGCTTTGACATAGTAATGGGTAAAACATATAAACTGGAAAGTGCGGTTTATAAAAAAATTACGGGACTTTACCAATTAAATAAAGGTAATGCGGAATTTACCAGAGAAGACGATCTTTTGATTTTGAAACTAAACGGCCAGATCATGGAAGGACTTTTATACAAAGGCAACAATACTTTCGAAGGAGGCCTAAGTTTTAATAAGGTCAGATTCGAGATTTTAGCTAACGGAGATGTAAAAACATACATCACCATGTGGGATATGCCTTCTGATAAAAGATTTTTGGAAACTTATGAAGGGTTTAAGATGCTCAAGTATGGGTATTGAGTACTACTTTTTTGTATCCTGGCAGTTTTTTCAACACACCTAAAGTACAACAACCACCCACAACTAAGCCTTCGTCTTGCCCAACGGGAAGAAGGGATCCCGCACTTGCGGAAGAACGAGCGCCTGGTAGCCGGGTATTATTATTGAGTTTGCGTAAAGGCGGTATAATTTCTCACAAACTCCCGTTGTGTTAACCTTAACTCTTCAATACCTATTTCTTCAGCGATAATCAAGATCGTTGTTCGGCAGTAATGATGCAAGTTTTCGTAACTTGAACAAAACAATTAAAAAGCCATATGCTCCCATTCTATAAGCGTTGTCCTGAACTGCAACATTTGATCAGCAGGAGTATGCTTCCCGCCGATGTCGGGTTTTTTCACCAACATCTCTCGCTTCAATAAGGCTCAATAAAGTTTTACTGTACAAGAGTGCGACGCCAATGCAGGTGGAAATAGAACTAATGCCGGAATCCAAAAAAATAATTAACTTTTCACTTATAAAACTTTTAAAGATATATGAAACCAGTTGCTGTATTATTATTGCTGTGCTTAACAACTTCTGCTTTTTCTCAGGTAAATAAACGCACTCTTGGGCCCGGAGATATTTATCGTATGCAAACAGTGAGTGATGCAAATGTTTCTCCTGACGGTAAATGGATAGCTTATACTGTAAGTTCGGTAGACTCTGCCAAGGATAAGCGAAACGCGGATATATGGATGGTGAGCTGGGATGGAAAAGAAACCGTACAGTTAACCAATAGTGCTGATGGAGAAAGCAGCCCAAGGTGGAGCCCTGATGGAAAATATATTTCTTTTATTTCATCACGGCAGGGAACCTCCTCGCAGGTTTGGCTGTTGGACCGCAGAGGCGGTGAAGGGAAAAAACTAACGGATGTAAAGGGCGATCTTGGGAGCTATAGCTGGAGTCCCGATAGTAAAAAGCTTTTATTGGTTATGAATGATGCGCCGGACACTGCTAAAAATAAACTCCCTAAACCATACATAATAAACAGGTACCATTTTAAGCAGGATGTTACCGGGTATCGCTATGATACGGGCAGAAACCACTTGCATCTTTTTGATATTGCAACAAAAAAAACAGAGCAGTTAACCGATGGAATTTATAATGAAGGGGATGCAAAATGGAGTCCTGATGGATTAAAAATTGCATTTGTAAGCAATCGTACAGAAGAACCTGATAGAAATCAAAACAGTGATATATGGATAGTTGATGCAAAAAAAGGCGCCACGCCCAAAAGACTTACGGTATGGAGCGGTGGAGATAACTCACCACAATGGAGCCCAAACGGAAACTGGATAGCATATACAAGGACAAACTCTGATGTTACTTTTGAAATGTACAATCAAACGGGTGTTTGCGTTATTAACAGCAATGGTGGCGAGCCTGTGGTATTATCAAAAAATGTAGATCTTCCTGTATCAAATCCCAGGTGGACTGCCGATGGCAAAAGTGTTGCTGCATTAATTGCAGATGACAGGCAACGCTATATCGTATTATTTGATGTTGCAGGCAAATCAATGAAAAAAATCATTGGGGGCGACAGAAGTTTTTCCTCAATAGAACAGGGAGCAAATGGCAGCTGGATAACGTTTTTGAGCGATCCGCAAACACCATCTGAGTTGTATGCACTGGAAGCAAATAAAGAACGTAGGCTGACTACAATACAAAATAAATTTACAGATTCCCTGCAGTTAGCAACCGTTGAAAAATTCTCTTCAAAAAGTAAAGATGGCGAAACTGTTTCCGGGCTTATTTATTATCCCCCTAACATGCCTAAAAAAAATCTTCCGTTGATTTTATATATACACGGAGGACCCACTTCACAGGATGAGTTAAGTTTTGACCTTACACGCCAAATGCTTGCTGCACATGGTTACGCAGTGGCAGCTGTAAATTATAGGGGAAGCCTGGGAAGGGGAATTAAATTCTCTAACATCATTTCTGCTGACTGGGGTAATAAAGAAGTGCTGGATATTATTGGTGCAACAGATTATTTAATTGAAAAAGGTATTGCAGATCCTGACAGACTTGGCATTGCAGGATGGAGTTATGGTGGCATTTTAACAGATTATACAATTGCCAGTGATACACGTTTTAAAGCAGCAAGCAGCGGCGCAGGAGTTGCAAATCCACTATCGTTATACGGCGTAGATCAATATATCAACCAATATAATAATGAACTGGGAGAACCCTGGAAAGGAAATAATATTGATAAATATTTAAAACTTTCCTATCCTTTTCTTCATGCGGACAGAATAAAAACCCCAACCCAGTTTATGGTGGGAGAAAAAGATTTTAATGTTCCCGCTGCAGGAAGTGAGCAAATGTACCAGGCTCTTCGTTCGTTAAATATTCCAACTGAGTTATTAATATATCCAGGGCAATTTCACGGCTTTACCCAACCCAGTTTTATTAAAGACAGGTTTGAACGTTATTATGCCTGGTTTGACAGGTATTTAAAGAAATAAAAAAATATTTTGGAGGCAGGTATTGTCTCATCTTTTTGAAACCATTGAATGATCTTCAATTGAAAAAATAGAACATGCTCTAATAATTGGTTATGCAACCCGGCAAACAATAATGCCCTGGGAATAAGAGTTAGAATGGTTGAATATACAGTTGGGTATATGGCTGATCACTGCTGCAATATTTAAATAAAGAGGGAAAGAAACTTTTATCCGAAGGCTCAACGGCGACCAGGGGCACCGGGACAAGTATGGAAGGATCAAAATAGGAGAATGGCAGGTTCAGAAAATAGGGCTGGATAATTCCCCGCAAAAATTGATTAGTATAAATGATACAATCCCTGAAAGGTCAACGGGCTAGCCAAAATGATCACTCACAATTATGCTTTTACTTGGAATTGATATAGGCACATCTTCAATAAAGGTTTCTGTGGTAGATGCGGGGCAACAAAAAACGCTCGTATCTGCCAGTTATCCTGAAAATGAATCAGGGATTGTTTCAAAGGAACCCGGTTGGGCAGAGCAGGATCCGGCAATGTGGTGGGATCACGTGCAGCAAGCTATTTTAAAAGCCCACAGTACCCGCACCTATGATCCGAAAGATATTAAAGCGATTGGCATTTCTTACCAGATGCACGGACTGGTTTGTGTAGATAAAGATCAGCAGCTGTTAAGAGACAGTATTATCTGGTGCGATAGCCGTGCAGTAGAACTTGGCAACGCTGCCTTTAATGCCATCGGGCATTCCCGCAGCCTGCAGCATTTACTAAATTCTCCCGGAAATTTTACCGCCAGCAAACTGGCATGGGTGAGACAAAATGAACCCGCCGTTTACAGTAAGATCGATAAAGTAATGTTGCCCGGCGATTTTATCGCAATGAAATTTACTGGCCGATGCACTACCAGTATTTCTGCCTTATCTGAAGGTGTTTTTTGGGACTTTAAAAACAAGGAACTTTCCAAAGATGTATTTACATATTATGACCTGGACACATCTTTCATCCCGGCAATCCAGGAAGTATTTAGTACGCATGGAACATTGCTGCCGGCTATAGCTGCCGGGCTTTCATTGAGCAGCGGAATACCCGTATCGTATAAGGCTGGAGATCAGCCCAATAATGCTTTATCCCTCAATGTGCTTGAACCTGGTGAAGTAGCTGCTACCGCCGGAACCAGCGGTGTTATTTATGGGGTGAGCGATGAACTTACCTTTGATCCACGTTCCAGGATCAACAGTTTTGCTCATGTGAATCATACACCATGGCAGAAAAGAATTGGTATTTTATTATGCATCAACGGCACTGGTATTCTTAACCGGTGGTTAAAAAATATTACCGGAAAGGAAACATCTTATGCATCAATGAATGATGCAGCAGCCTCCATAGAGCCGGGCAGCGAGGGTTTACAACTGCTACCATTTGGAAACGGGGCAGAACGTATGCTTGAAAACAAATTGGTTGGGGCACACATCAGCAATCTCGATTTAAACATACATGGCCAGGGACATTTATTTCGGGCCGCGCAGGAAGGAATCGCATTTGCATTCAGGTATGGCCTGGATATTATGAAAGAGAATGGGCTGAACCCGGCACTGATCAGGGCGGGCCGGGCAAATATGTTTTTAAGCGATGTGTTTGCAGACTGTTTTGTGAACACCTTAAATGTGCCTCTTGAACTGCATAATAGTAATGGCAGTGTAGGTGCGGCATTGGGCGCAGGTGTCGGTGCCGGTATTTTTAAAAATGCAAAAGAGGCTTTTATTGAAGCAAAAGCGCTCAAGGTAATAGAACCCGGATCGTCGGTTGCCTTGTACGATGGCCTGTACGAAAACTGGAAGGAACTCTTGCTTGAAAAATGTCACCTCTTACAAAACGGCCCCCCGCAACATTGACAAAGAAGTACTTTTCAATATAATATTTTTAAAGTCATAGAAAACCCAACATCATGAAAGTAGCAACACCACAAAAAGAATTTTTCAAAAATATTGCGCCTGTAAAATTTGAAGGCACTTCCTCAGGCAATCCACTGGCCTTTCGGTGGTATGAAGCAGACAGATTAGTGGCGGGCAAACCTATGAAGGACTGGATGCGTTTCGCATGTTCCTACTGGCACAGCTTCGGCGGTAACGGCGGGGATCCATTCGGTGAGCCTACACACTTGTTTGAATGGGATACAAAACAGGATGCTGTGGAAAGGGCGAAAGACAAGGCGGATGCAGCATTTGAGTTTATGTCCAAGTTGGGCATGCCTTATTACTGTTTTCACGATACAGATGTCGTTGATTACACAAACGATGTTGCAGGCAACGAAAAACGCTTGCAACAAATGACGGACTATCTCAATGAAAAGCAACAGGCAACAGGCATTAAATTATTGTGGGGCACCGCAAACCTTTTTTCTCACAAGCGATACATGAATGGAGCTTCTACCAACCCCGATTTTCATGTGCTTACTCACGGCGCCGCACAGGTGAAGGCAGCATTGGATGCTACAATTGCTTTAGGTGGCGAGAACTATGTTTTCTGGGGCGGCCGCGAAGGCTATATGAGTTTACTGAATACAAACATGAAAAGAGAGAAAGAACATTTTGCCCGTTTCCTGCATACAGCAAAGGATTATGCACGGCGAAACGGCTTCAAGGGTAAATTTTTTATCGAACCCAAACCATGTGAACCAAGTAAACACCAGTACGATTATGATTGCGAAACAGTGATCGGATTCCTGCGCCAGTTTGACCTGCTCAATGACTTTAGTTTAAATATTGAAGTGAACCACGCTACACTGGCTGGCCACACTTTCCAGCACGAACTGCAGGTGGCGGCAGATGCCGGCTTATTAGGCAGCATGGATGCCAACAGGGGTGATTACCAGAATGGATGGGATACTGACCAGTTCCCGAATAATGTTCCTGAATTGGTTGAAGCCATGCTGGTATTCCTGGAAGCCGGCGGTTTAAGGGGTGGTGGGATTAATTTTGATGCTAAGATCCGCCGCAACAGTACAGATCCAGAAGATCTTTTTCATGCACACATAGGGGGCATGGATGCCTTTGCCAGGGCTTTGATTGTGGCCGATAGTATTCTGGAAAAATCTGATTATAAAAAAATCCGTACGAACCGGTATGCCTCTTTTGATTCAGAAAAAGGAAAAGCATTTGAAGAGGGAAAATTATCCCTGGAAGATTTGCGAACCTACGCTCTTGAAAAAGGGGAGCCTGCCATCACAAGTGGCCGCCAGGAGTACATGGAAAATATTATTAACCGATATCTTTGATATACTATATCCAGAGTAAAAGAATGTGTATATAAATTAACAGGATAGCGACACGCCTTATCTATCTTTTCTGTGCAAATAACCAAGGAAATAGTTCGGGCTCTGCAAATGCGGGATCCCAGCTGTTGTGATTGGCATTGGGGTACAAAGTATATTTTACATCCGCCTTTACTGCCTTCAACGCACTCACCATTGTCTCAGAATAAGCAGGCAGTACTACATCATCCTTGGCTCCGTGAAAAATCCACCAGTTTATTTTTCGAATATCTTTAGCCGTTGCCGGATCCCCGCCGCCGCAGATGGGGAACGCGGCCGCAAATAACTTGGGGTTTCGCGCTGCCAGTTCAAATGTTCCCATGCCACCCATAGACAAACCGCCTACATACACTTTCTTTTTTTGTATTGGGTATTTTTTGATGATTTGATGGAGCAGTTCATTGGCCATTCTCATGGCAACACTTGGCTTATTAACTCTATCGAAATTGAACGTACGTTTCCCTGATTGGTCAGACTCCACCTTCACGCTGCTCCAGAAACTATTCCGCGGGCACTGCGGAAACACTACAATAGCAGGATAATTTCTGCGCATCTCCTCTTTCAAAAATAGTTTAGCACCATGCACTAGTTGTATCTCATTATCGTTACCTCGCTCTCCCGCACCATGCATAAAAAAAATAAGGGGGTATTTTTTGCTGGCGTCATAATTTTCGGGCAGCAGGAGGCGATATGGAAGGGTATCGGTATTTTGAATGAGCAAGTGTTTTTCAAACAACGCCAGGTTTTGTGCATAGGCTGTTCCTCCCAAAATAATGAGCAGAAGAACCGGCAGAAATATTTTTTTCATAAAAAAGGTATTTAGTATTCAGTACTAAAAGTAAGTAATGCAAGGCCGGCTAATCTATATTCAATTTATCACACAACGGAAACCTGTATGCTCCGGCCCCCCTGTCCGCTGAAGTTTTCATACGTGCGCTCACCCTGTCTCTCCTTTACAGGAGTAATGATACTTTTCATTGTTAGAAATCTTTAGTTCATTTTGAAGCCTGCTTCTTTCACATCACGGCTGTTGCCACCAATGAATAATTTAAAATCTCCTGGCTCGGCTACATACTTAAGATCATAATTATAATATTTCAGGTCATGCACCGAAATATTAAAAGAAACTTTTTTTGATTCCCCTGCTTTCAATTCAATTTTCTGAAACCCTTTCAATTCTTTTACCGGCCTGGTGCTTGTTCCCACCATGTCCCTGATGTAGAGCTGCACAACTTCTTTTCCCGTAACAGTACCCGAGTTGGTTAGCATAACGCTGGCAGTTAGTGTTTGATTAGTTGTTATTGCCGGCCTGCTCAATGTGATATCGCTGTAGCTAAAATTTGTGTAGCTTAATCCAAACCCAAAAGGATACAACGGGGCATTGCTCACGTCCAGATAATTGCTCCTGAATTTTTCAAACCATTTTCCCTCAGCAAGGGGGCGACCGGTATTCTTATGATTGTAAAAAATCGGCACTTGTCCTACATTTTGCGGAAATGTGGTAGACAATTTACCGGAAGGATTTACATCACCAAATAACACGTCAGCAATGGCAAACCCCGCTTCACTCCCACCAAACCAGACATTCAAAATGGCAGGTACATTTTCCTGTTCCCATTTTAATGCCAGAGGGCGGCCTGTAAACAATACCAGTACCACTGGTTTGCCCGTCTTCAATAATGCTTTTAGCAGGTCCTGCTGCAAAGCCGGAATTTCAATATTGGTACGGCTACTGCTTTCTCCGCTCATTTCGGCAGACTCTCCAACTGCGGCTACAATTACATCTGCCTGGTTTGCTACAGCCAACGCCTCCTGTAAAACGACCTCGGCCGGGCGGGCATCCCTCTTCAATGTTTTACCAAACATGGTGGATCTCACTTCAAGCATACTGTCGGCATCCAGGTTCGAACCTTTGGCATACAAAACTTTCACTTTATCTCCTACAACCTGTTGTAATCCTGACAATACCGATGTGGCCTTCGAAAAATTAGCGGCTACACTCCAGGTGCCGGGCATGTTTTCCGTGGCATCGGCCAGCGGGCCGATTAATGCAATCGTACCTGTTTTTTTTAATGGTAAAACGTTATTGCTGTTTTTAAGTAAGACAAAACTTTGCGCCGCAATGCTCCTTGCCTCTTTTCTTGAGGCATCGGTGAATATTTCTGTTTTAGCCCTGTTAGAATCGCAGTAGCGGTAGGGATCATCAAACAAACCCAGTTTATATTTTGCCTCCAGTATCCTCCTGCAGGCAGCGTCTATCTGTGCCTGGGTTACTTTTCCGTCTTTCAGGGATTGTTCCAGTGTGAGCAAAAGACCTTCACCCACCATATCCATGTCAATACCTGCCGTTAAAGCTTTGGCTGATACCGTTTGCAGATCACCAATGCCATGATCTATCATCTCATTGATACCAGTGTAGTCGGTAACAACGAAACCTTTAAAACCCCATTGTTTGCGCAGCACGTCGGTCATCAGCCACTTGTTAGCGGTCGCCGGGATACCGTCTACCTCGTTGAAGGAAGCCATCACGCTTTCCACACCGGCCTCTACCGCGGCTTTGTAAGGTGGAAAATATTCATTGTACATACGCATACGACTCATGTCTGTAGTATTATAATCCCTGCCTGCTTCGGCAGCACCATATAATGCATAATGTTTCACGCAGGAAAGAATGGTATTATTTTTTGTAAGGTCAGTTCCCTGGTAGCCTTTAACCATTGCCCTGGCAATCTGTGATCCGAGGTAGGGATCTTCGCCATTGCCTTCTGATACCCTTCCCCAGCGAGGGTCGCGGGAGATATCTACCATCGGGCTGAAGGTCCAGTTGATACCATCTGCGCTGGCTTCTGTGGCTGCAATTCTCGCACTGCGTTCGATAAGGTTCATATCCCATGAGCACGATAATCCTAACGGGATGGGAAACACTGTTTCATAGCCATGGATAACATCCATCCCAAATAATAACGGAATTTTTAAACGGCTTTTTTCTACTGCCTGTTTTTGTACATCCCGGATCTTCGCCACAGACTTGATATTGAACAAGCCTCCTACTTTTCCCTGTTCAATTTTTTTGGCGATGTCCGAGCTGCCCGCCTGGCCGGTTACAATATCGCCGGAACCTGGCAGGTTTAGCTGACCGATCTTTTCAGCCAGGGTCATTTTTTTCATCAGGCCATCAATGAAGGTTTTCATTTTGGCAGCAGGAGAAACCTGGGCAGTCACGTTTATGGAAACCACCATAAATAAGAACAAGCTTAATCGTTGTAGCATTTTCATGTTTGATAGTTTATTATTTCAACAGATATGGTTCTATAATTCTTTTCCAGATTGCGTAACCTTTTGCATTCATGTGCAGTTTATCTTCTACAAAAAGGTCGGCCATGGGCGAGCCATCTGCATTCAACATTTTATTGTAAACATCAATAAAGGCTGTTTTCTTTTTGGTGGTAAGGTATTTTTTGATCAGGCGGTTACTTTCCACATATTTAGGAAGCAGGTGTACCCGGCTGGGGCTGGGTTTCATGGATACGTATGCTATCGGGGTATTCCTGTATTTAAATCTTATCAATTCAAATAACAGGTGGAACCGATTCATCACTGTTTGCACAGATACGGTATCACTTGCAGCAAGATCGTTTTCTCCGCAATAGATAACAATCTGCTTTGGTTCGTAGGGGTATAAAATGTCGTAGCGATAGCGAATAAGATCCGGCAGGGAGGAACCGCCAAATGCCCTGTTCAAAATTGTATGTTTAGGGAATGATTTATTCACCTCTGTCCACCTTGTAAAAGACGAGCTCCCGATGAATAGAACCTGATTGGGTTGAGGAAAGCTTAGGCTGTCCTGGGCCCTGAACACCTGGACTTCTTCCCAGAATGGGAACCTTTCCTGCGCCTGCAGCGATGCTGAACAGATCAGGCAGGCCAACAGCAGTTGTAAAAACATTTTTATACTCATATTAGTCTGATTTAATCACTTTGGTGCGTTCGCTTGTTCCGTTTTCGTTGATGGACTCTATACAGTAATAATAAGTTACCTCTGAATCCATTGCTTTCATCCAGTATTCATTGTTTGAATGCACCATTATACTGGTGTATAATTTATCGGGATGAGTGCCATAATAGATATTGTATGCGAATGCATTATCCACCGGCTTCCACTTAATGAATGCGCTGCGTTTGTCTTTTTCAGTTCTTAATACAATGAAATCCTCTACATTAGAAGGTTTAGCCCCGTTGCCGTTGCCAAAGACGCGGAAACCGCTGATAGCGAATTTACCGGTGGGCATATGTATGTTTTCCAACCTTAGGTATCTCGCCTGTGCGGGTTTATCCAGCTGCACGTAATCATGCGGTACATCCGTTTTGTTTGTGCTTTTATCTACCAGCACTTTCCAGGTTTTGCCGTCTACGGAAGAAGAAATTTTATATTGGTGAAACTGGGTCAATTGTTTGCCAAGCCGGTCAGTGTCAACATCCTGGTCGGCGTAGTTCAATTGGATAGCATTCACAGTTGATAGGTTCCCAAGATCGGTCTGGATCCATTCTCCTTTGTTGCCGGTTGCAGCGCTCCAGTATGTTTTTGCCAATTCATCTACGGCGTTATTGGATAGGTAACCCCCAAGGGTAGACGAAACCTGCACAGGTTTGTTATAGTTTAAAAGCATCCAGCCCGTGAAGTAAGGTGATTTTCCGTTGGCACCATACACTGATCCATCAATACCAGGCTGGGGAATGTAATGAGGGTAATCTCCGAATGTTGTATTGCAAAACATTTTGTCATCCTTATCAAAACCAGCAGGCCAGATCCCTAACCTTCGTTCAAAAGTATTTTTTACGGAAAGCACGGTAGTGGAAATGTGCCAGTAATTTTTTTGATTATCCTGGAACGTAGCTCCATGGCCGGCTCCCCGGACGAACCCTCCCAGTTTTATACTTAGCGGATCGCTTTGTGTTTGGAACGGGCCAAGGGGGCCGGTGCCAACGATCAGCCCATCTGCATACCCGCTAAATTCGGTACCGGGTGCACCATATTGCAGGTAATATTTTCCATTGTATTTTGTCATGTGGCTGCCCTCAATAAACGGATCAAGAAAAGTATTGTCCATGTTTTCACCAAACCGCTGCCATCCATAGCGCCAGTGCTCCAATAAATACATTTCCTTCCGCGTGCCTTTTGGCTGCAATGTTTTCCTAGCCAGTTCTATCCCGTACATCGGGAATTTATTACTGCTGCCGTTATACATATACAGCCTGCCGTCATCATCTGTAAAAAATGACGGGTCCCATCCTCCGATATCAAAAGAGTCTACCAATGGTTTCCATTCGTTGGCTTTCGGATTGGTACTCATCCAGATGGTAAACTTGCTGGTATAGGTACTGCCAAAAATGATCATGGTATCACCGATGATACCCACCCCCGGTGCACAAAGCTCATCATACCCTTCATTCCAGGGTCTCAGGAATTTCCTGGAAATGAATTTCCAGTTTAGCATATCGTTGCTTATCCAATAACCCCATTGGTTGGTACTAAATAAATAATAGTCTTCCTTGTATGTTACAATTACCGGGTCTGCCGTGGCCCGGTGCCGGCCCCATTGTGCAAAATTGGGTATCGGCGTATACCCGTAATCAATATTCACTGGGTTACAATAAGTTTTTTGCTGGCTAAAAGAGTCGATGCCAATCATCAATAGCAAGCTAAAAAAAATGGTTTTCATTTCTTTATTTTTTACTCATCCAGATAGTTGCCATTACAGGGAAATGATCTGATGGATATTTCAGTTCATAAGAATCTGTAATAGTGGCGAACCTGGAGACGCTTAATCTTCTATCATTTGAGATAAAAATATAGTCAAGGGTACCCTCCGGCTTTTCATGAAACTTAAATCCATTCCATGTATCGGCGTTCCCATATATTAGTTTACTGATCGTTCGTGCGTTCTGCATTTGCCTGCTAATCTCTTTTACCGGTTCTTCTTCTGGTCTCAGGTTAAAGTCACCCGTTAAAATAGCGGGATAGTTTTTAAAATTTAAAGCAGCAATTTTTTGCAGGATCATTTTCGAGGAGTTTAACCTGGCCAGCTTGCCTACATGATCAAAATGGGTGTTAAATACCCAGAACAACTGTTTGGTTTGTTTGCTTTTGAAGAGCCCATAAGTGCACACCCTGTTATAGGCTGCATCCCAACCTTGGGAAACGCTGTCGGGTGTGGGGGATAACCAGAAGGTAGCCTGCTGCACCAGTTCAAATTTATTGCTGTTGTAAAAAATACAGGAGTATTCGCCGGCTTCTTTGCCATCATCCCGCCCAACTCCTATATAGCTATAGCCCTGCAGGTTTTCCATGATATATTGTAGCTGGAGATTTTGTACCTCCTGCCCGCCGATAAAATCTGGTCCGTAATATTTCATCAGTCCAGCCACTTTCTCTTTTCTCAGGCTCCATTTATTTTCTCCATCAGCTTCCACGTCCAGCCAGATATTATAAGACATGACTTTTATTTCCTGCTGTGCATGTACCTTGGTGGGGTATACCCAAAGGAGAAGGAGGCTGTAGATAAATATTTGCATTGATTAAGTATTTTTTTTCGCCGCAGATTCGCAGATTTATACAGGTTTTTAACTTTAACTTTCACAACTCAATCTGCGAATCTGCAGCAAATAATCGCCCAGGTTTATTTTGTTAATACGATTCTTCTCTGCTCCTGTGACTTTTCGTGAAAGTTCAGCAGCAAACCCACTTCCAGTTTCGAGATAGCCAGGTAATTCAATACCTGTGCAAAATGATCTTCCAATATCCCCTTCGTGGATTTTATCTCCACAATTATTTTATCAAACACTACAAAGTCTGCAAAAAACCGGTGGGGTAATATTTTGCCTTTATTATTAACGATGTATTCTTTTTCTCTTTCACAGCAAATATTTTATTCTCTGCAATCATACTCAAATGCATCTTTCTAAACAATCTCAGAAAATCCCTTGCCCAGGCCAGGATTCGATGTATTTCCATTGCTACGCCAATGATCTTAAAGGTTTCGTGTTGCAACGGGTAGTTGTTAACCGCAAATTCTGTGTTCATCGTTTTAAGTTTTAGTTCGGATTAATTGAACGTATTCGAGGCTGGTACGAACTATAAATTAAACTAAAGCGGTGAACATTTCTACAAGTATTCAACTCCTTCTCCAACTTATTTTACTGCTTCCAAAAGGGGAAAATATTTTTATTGCCGCAGATTCGCAGATTAAATACAGTGTAGCAAAATCAATATTCACAACTAAATCTGCGAATCTGCAGCTCTCAAACTAATCTGCGAATCTGCGGCTATCTTCTATTTTAAATGCGGGCTATCAAACCCCAGTTTTTTTAATCCTTGTTTTATTTCCGGGCAACTCATAAAGAGATTCCATAATAATCCGGAGCGGTGATTTTCCATCATCACCACGATAGGTCCCTGGTCAATGGCCAGGTATCTTTTTGGAAACCAGTTGGCTTCTTCACTGAAGGCATCATAAAATCCGTAAACGCCCCATGTCTTATCTTTCAGATTGCCGTACCAGTGTTTCATAGCGGCCATAGACTGGGTGGGTGTATAGGGGAAAGAAGAGAGCGCGGCCGTGGGGCTAATAACACCGCGGTCATCCTTCACATTTGGTGCATGGGCCGCATAACCCTTAACTGAATAGCTGGCTGTTAACCCCCAGTTGTTGGGTCCGTATCCTTTATATTTCTTAGCATTGTCAACGCACCACTGGTAATTGATCATGGAAAGGCTGGTATTTTCATCCCAGTAGCTGCCATATTTATCTTTCAGGCCGCGCGGATCAAGGCCCAGGTAAGAATAATGTGCCCAGAATAATGGCCCGCCCTGCGGGGGATTGCCCTGGTAATGCATATTCAATGTATGGCCACCATAGGTAGAAGTGGATTTAATTTTTCCACTATCTGCCCAGCCAAGGTGGTAAACTTCGTCGGGGATACTGTGAGTGGGAGACGAGGCGGCCAACACATACATGATCAAACATTCATTGTACCCCCTGACTTCCAGGTTCATTTTCCAGCCCACATTCGGGCTCCAGTGCCACAATAAAACATTTCGTCCGTTCCTGTAAAAATCAAATTCCACTTCTCTCCACAATTTATCGATCCTGGCAGCGAGCGTTTTTTCTTCTGTATTACCATCTTTAAAATATTGGCGCACACACAACAACCCCTGTATCATAAATGAGGTTTCCACCAGGTCTCCGCCGTCATCAAATTTGCTGAACGGTTTCACTTTGCCGGTCTCCCCGTTCCACCAATGTGGCCAGGCCCCATGAAAACGATCTGCGGTTTCAAGGAACTTCACGATTTTTTCAAGCTGGCTGCGCCCCGCCTCACGTGTTATGAAATTTCTTTCAATTCCCACGAGAATCGCCATTACGCCGAAGCCTGCGCCGCCGCTGGTTACAATATGTTTATCATTTTGGGGGTAAATGTTGTCTGCATGAAAACGTTCCCTGGCCAGCCCACTCACCGGCTCTGCACCATCCCAGAAATATTGGAAAGTTTGTTCCTGCACTTTTCTAAACAGGGAAGTGTCCGATACCGAAACAGGTTCCCGGGTTACTACCTGTTGTTTTACGGTTTTACAATTGAATGTCGTAAAAACAGGCAATAGAAAAATCGCGGTAATAATGGTATTTTTTCGAAGCATTGTGTGTTTATAAATAAGGTGCTGTAAAGCCAAGTGTTTGCATGCCTGCCTTCACCTCCGGGCAGCTGGTGAATAAGTTCCATAAAAGTTGTGACCTATAATTTTCTATCATAACGATGATAGGCCCCTGGTCAATGGCAAGAAAAGAATTGGCGAACCATTGGTTATGTAAAGAAAAAGCATCTGTAAATCCATACTCCTTCCAGATCTTATCGCCCAGTACGTAGTAAAAAAACTTTAGTGCAGCCATGGACTCATTGGGCGTATAGGGAAAAGAAGACAGGGCAGCAGTAGGCGAAATTACGCTGACATCATTCGTAGGGGAGTTGGCATTGTATCCGCCTTCTATGTCGCTGGCCGTGAGGCCCCAGGTGGAATCACTGTAACCATAATAACCCCTGGGGTTTGCCCTGCAATAATTATAATTAATGAGTGTATGATTCCTGGTTTGTGTGATATAGGATGCGGAAGGATCTACCAAACCATTTGGGTTAATACCCAGGAAAGAGTAATGAGAAAAAAATAATGGCCCACCGAGTACCGGGCCAAGCGGTAAGGGATAGCTGAAGTAAGTATTTCCATTGATAAAGGTAGTCCCGCTTTTCCAGCCGCTGGTATATACAACCGGAGGAACACTGTATGTGGTGGAAGATGCTGCTAACACATACGTGATCAAACATTCATTCCATCCCTTGATGGGAAGATTCATTTCCCAATTGTAATTGGGGCTCCAGTGCCAGTATAAAATATTCTGGTTACCATTCCTGAACCAGCTCCATTCTACCCGGTTACAGATCGTGTTAATATCATTTCGCAGGGTTGTTTCCCCGGCACCGGCGTCATTAAAATATTGCCTTGCACACAACAGGCCTTGCACGAGGTACGAGGTTTCCACCAGATCGGCACCGTTGTCTTTGGTGCTAAATGGGATCACTGCTCCTGTTGTGCCATTTAACCAATGTGGATAGGCCCCGTGAAAAGTCTGGGCAGTATTTTTTAGGAATCCCACCATGGTTTGCAATCTTGCAAGTCCCTGGGCTTTGGTTATAAATCCCCTGTTAATTGCTGAGATAATTGCCATGATCCCAAAGCCGGAACCACCGGAAGTTACGAGGTTATTGTCCCCGTTGTTTCTTTCCCGCGCCAGGCCGGAAACCGGGTGAGCAAAATCCCAGAAGTATTTAAATGTTTGTCGCTGTACCAGGTCAAGTAATTCATTATCTGAAAGGGCAGGAAATTTCCTGCTGGAATCTATAGACGTTATAAAGCTGGCTGAACTGCCAGCAGCAAGAACGGTATTTTGTTGTGAGAAGATATTATTATTTATGGTTAAGGTATACTTTGTGATAGCCGACAGAGGGTTGGCTGGTTGAAGAATTACGACACTGTCACCATTTTGAAAGACAGGGTTCACCGCAACCAGGCCCGTATTGCTTTGCAAAACAATACCCGAAGAAACGGAGTTTCTTTTTACAGGAGCAGTAAAGGATATTTTTAAAGCGGGAACAAAAGGTACTCCGTACAAAACAGCACCACTACTGTTATTGTTGATGGTTACTGTATTCACCCTAAAATCTTCCACAACCGGGCTAACAGGATTATTATCGCTGCTTTTCTTACAACCGACCATCAATGCCAAAACCAGGAGAGGGATAAAAACTTTTTCGGAGTCCATGCAATCTGTTTTAATAACCCATTGAGAAAAAAGAGGCTGCAAATGAATAACGTATATTCAATGCAGCCTCACTTAAGTATTTAATAATAGAACTATTGTGTATTACCTGCCCTGACCTTCCAATACCTGTAAAGCACTTATTTCAACTTCGGAAAGTGCTTTGTTGTAAATTCTGAATTCATCCATCATACCTGTATAATTCAACATCCAGGGCTCAGCGGCGTTAAACGGAGCACCGGCATTGTTTTGAAAACCGCCAATGACAAACTTAGTAGGATTTTTAAAGTTTAAAGGTCCAAGAAGCGTGCCTGCTCCATCTGCTTTTCTTATTTCAGTCCCCGGGGGCAAAGCTTTTTTCTGTCCGTTTATGTACCACCCTACAGTTGAGGTAGCAGCATCATAAGTCCAGGCGATATGTCTCCATGCACCATACATATCCTTTGCTCTGAAATTGCCATTTGGCTCTAACCAATGTTCTACAAAGGGAGCATTATTTTTTTCAAAATGGAGTTTCATAAACATATCTTCCGGGTTGGCAGGGTTTTGTCCTTCAATAAACAGAAAGAAATTACCCCAGAATGAGCCATCTTGTTTTCCTAGTGCAAAAAGACCCATGGCACCTCCATCGTGGCGGTTGGTGTTTACCCACATGCTAACTGTAAAACTCGTCAAAGTAGCAACAGGACCGGGGGTACTATAAACAATAAAGGCATTAGAAGATCCCTTATAGGCGAGGCCTTTCCTGCCGGTTACGAAGCTGCTGCCACCACTCGCAACACCGCCTGTTACGCCGTTTTTCAAGTCGTTGATGTTGCCTTCAAAGGGGAAATGTGCCACCAGGTTTGCTGTCGCAATTTCAGAAGAGTTGACAAATCCTCCAGCTACGGGAGGAGCTTCTCCTGCAGGGAAATCATCGTCTGTTTCTACTTTTGTACAACTGCCCAGAAGTAAGGCAATTGACATAGATAAAATCACTGTAGATTTTATTTTGATAAAATTATTCATGGTATTTTTTTTAAAATGAGTTATGATTAATAGCCATTATTTTGAGTAAGCCTGTTCCCACTCAAATCTCTCTGTGCTTGTGGCACCGGAAAAAGTTCGTGTTTGCCATCAACGAAAGCTTTGCCATGCGCCCTTAGTACAGTACCTGCCCTGCCTTGGCGAACGAGGTCTAAAAACCGATCTGCTTCCATCGCTAATTCTGCCCGGCGTTCTTTCCAAACATTTGTCTGGGAAAGCGTTGTGGGTAGTAGATTTGATCTGCTTCTTACCTGGTTTAATTTATTTGCTCCGTCTGCATTGCTCAGCATAGCTGCCGCCTCTGCATACATCAGGAGTACTTCTGCATAACGCATCAGGCGGATGTTTTTTGGCTTGGTATCCTTGTTATTGGTTACCTGTGGCGATTCTGCAATAGTGCTATGGTAAGCTTTATAGTTGTACCGATCATTTTCTACAGAGTCTTTAGATGGAATTCTAAATCCATCCCACAATACGGTACCGGTAGCTGGTGCAGGTGTGGAAGGATTAATAAAAATGATGGTAGCATTGCGCCTGCTGTCTCCTCCCTCATAACTACCTACAAGGTCGGTGGTAGGGGTATTAAAGCCAAAGCCTAAATCGTTCCAGCCGCCACGTCCCCTCGCTCCCTGACCGTTGCTAAATAATGGGCTTACTGCATTTTCGCCAGCATTTATTCCAGTTTGCACTTCAAAAATGGATTCATTGTTATTATTACCGCCCTGGCCACCTACACTTTTTTCCCTGAAGATTAAATTGTAATCAGTTACCAGTGAATATTTACCAGATGTGATAACGGCATTTGTTAGCTCAAAAACCTTTTGCCAATTTTTCTGGTATAAATAAACTTTTGCCAGGAAAGCCTGCGCCGCCCCTTTGTTTGCCCTGCCCACCTGGGTGGTAGTTTCTCCCTTCTGCGGCAGGTTGTCGGCTGCAAACTGCAGGTCCTCAATAATGACATTGTAAATATCTGCAACAGGGGCCCTGGTATTAAGAGGGTCACTATTTCCTTCGCTTGGCAATGGAACAGAAATTATTTTGGGAACCTGTCCGAAGAAACGTACCAGGTTAAAATAATAAAAGCCTCTTAAGAATCTTGCTTCGCCCAGTAGCCTGTTTTTGGCGGGTGCTTCAATGGTGCTTTTATTTAAAATATCGATGGCTTTATTGGCGGCTACAATACCGCTAAAATGCCCGCTCCAGATATTATCAAAAATAAAATTTGTCGGAGTGGCCGTAAAATTATCGATATCTCCTAATGGTGAAAAGTCCCCGGGTGTACTGCCTTTATCGGCATTGTCGCTGGCAACTTCATTGGACACAGCCCATAAAAAACCCACGGTCGTTTTACCAAAGCCGCCCAGGTAAAGCGTGTTGTAAACGCCACCAATTAATTTATTTGCTGCAGAGGCATCCGTCAGTGCCAATACTTCCGTTGTTTGGCCTTGTGGATCTACCTCCAAAAAATCTTGTTTGCAGCCCCCGGCAATAACCGACAGGGCAAGCAGCGAAGTAATGATATATTTATTTTTCATGATAAATTCTTAAATGATTTAAAAAATTACAACCCAACATTTATACCAAAGGCAAAGGTCCTGGTGGTAGGATAGATGGATGACTCTATACCGCCTGCCAACGTATTTTCCGAGCTGATCTCCGGAGTAAAGCCGCTGTAATTGGTAAACGTTACCAGGTTTTGCACTGTTGCATATATTCTAAGGCTTTGCATTTTGATGCGGTTGAGATTAGCTGAACTCAATGTGTAACCTAGCGTAAGATTATTGATCCTGAAAAAATCGCCTTTTTCCAAAAAGTAAGTGGATGCAGGCAGCTCATTTAAATTAGCTCTTGGCACACCAGTATTGGTATTGTTCGGCGTCCACCTGTTTCTAGCTACGTCTGTTTCTACGTTATCTCTAAAGTCCCCCCTAGCGGCTTTTTTACCATTGTAAATTTTTCCGCCCCCTGTTCCGTAACCTCCAATAGAAAGGTCAAGCGCTTTAAAAGAGAGGCTTCCATTTATACCATACGTGTATTTCGGCTGGTACGACCCCTGGAAAACCCGGTCTTTTGCGTCGATTACCTTATTACCATCCACGTCACGATAGATAAGATCTCCCGGTTTAGCTCCCGGCTGTGCTGACGCTGCAATTTCTGCCGCTGTTTGAAAAATGCCAATGGCTTCTCTAAGGAAAAAACTTCCGATTGGCTGCCCGTTATCAGACAGAGTAGTGGATCCTTGTCCGCCTACTCCGCCATCTGGAATGGCAGTGCCTCCATTAAGATTTTTAATTCTGTTTTTATTTACTGCGAGATTTCCCCCGATGTTATATCTCCAGTCGCCGTTAATATTATCCTTCCAATCTAATGCCAGTTCCACACCTTTGTTTGTAAAGGTGGCCGCATTCGTAATGTATTCATCGTCTCCAAGTATAGTAGGGGTTTTAATTCGTACTAATGCATCTTCTGTTTTCCTGTCATAAACGTCCACAGAGCCTGATAACTTGTTTTTGAGCATGGAGAAATCAAGACCCACATTTACCTCGGTAGTAACCTCCCATTTTATCTGGGGATCAAATAATTGTTCCAGCCTAAAATTGAGGACTTCTGTGCCATTGAAAAAATAGGGGAGGTTAGGTGTAGCTAGTGCTGTAAAAGCATTGCTGGGAATGCCATCATTACCCACCTTGCCATAGCTGACCCTAAGTTTTAAATTATTAAATACTTTTTGGCCCTCCATAAATGATTCGCTGCTTATTGCCCAGCCAGCACCAACTGAAGGGAAAAAGCCCCATCTGTTGTCCTTAGGGAGCCTGCTTGTGCCATCATACCTACCGGTTGCAGTTAAGAAATACTTGTCTTTGTAATTGTAATTTAACCTGGATAAGTAAGAGTTACGGGTAGACTTATCACCAGTATTAAAATTGGTTGCGCCGAGTGTAGCGCCAGCGTCTAAATACCATTGATCTTCATCTTCGGGAACATCAATCCTGGAACCACCTATTTCATTGAACCTGATTTGCTCTGCAGTAGTACCGATTAATAAGCTCACATTATGATCGTTAAATTTCTTTGCCAGGGTAGCTGTATTGTCCCAAACCCAACGATTGCCCTGGCTTTCAGTGGCAGTAAGCCGGCTGTTATTTCTTACCTGGTTGCTGCCGGAAGTGGTGAATATATTATCAGGGCCCTGGTTGGCGTATTTAAAGCCATAAATCACGCTCCTGAAATTATTTTTATCTACGCCAAAACTAGAGCGTAAGGTTAACCAGGTAAGTGGTTTCAGTTCGGCGACAATGTTTCCCTGGAAACGGTCTCCCATGCCGGAATTGTTATTTTTATCCTGGTCTAATAGGGGATTGCCCACGTTGTTAGAAAGTGACGTATTGCCGTACAATCCATTTAGTTTTGCCGGCACATAAGGGGCAGCACGATATGCAACATTAAAGGCGCCGAGGTCCACATTTCTCACATCGGATCGGGCATAAGAAAGAAGCGTAGAAATTTTAAATTTGCTGGTGATCTTATAGTCGTTGTTATTTCTTATCGTAAACCTCCTGAAATCATTTGTCCGTATAATGCCTTCATCAGTTAACATTCCGGCACTTAAAAAATAATTTATTTTATCGCTTCCACCGGATAACGAAAGATTATGGTTTTGAAAAAATCCGGTTTTCAAAATTTCATCATACCAGTCGGTGTTGGCGCCGTTTAATAACTGGGCCTGGGTCACTATGCTATCCCCGCTTCCGTAATACACACTTGCTTCATTAGCATATCCGGCATATTGGTTGGCGCCAGCCATATTAACAAGGTTGGATGCCTCCTTAATTCCAACCGTAGCATCGTAGTTTATTTGCATCTTCCCTACCCTTCCCTTTTTAGTAGTAATAAGAACAACTCCATTGGCAGCCCGCATACCATATATGGCTGTGGCAGACGCATCTTTCAGAATTTCCATGCTGGTGATATCCGATGAATTAATATTGCGTATGTCATCATTAATTACACCATCAACCACATACAATGGATTGGCTCCCCCAAGCATTGTACCCGTTCCCCTGATCCGTATAACCGGTAGTGCATTTGGGTCTCCACTGGAAATAACCTGCACGCCTGCAACCTTTCCTTGTACTGCCTGGGTGGCTGTAAGTACGGGTTGTTTGGCTAATTCAGCCCCGGATACCGAAGCCACTGAGCCGGTAAGATCCTTTTTTCTTGCAGTACCATACCCCACTACCACCACCTGGTCAATCAACTGTACTGCAGCCACTAAACTAACGTCAATATTAGTCCGCCCATTTACACTTACTTCCTGGTCAGTGTATCCTACAGAAGAAAACACCAACGTTCCATTATCCGGGACCGTTATTGAATAGCTTCCGTCCGTACCGCTGGATGTTCCGGTGGTGGACCCTTTCAACCGAACAGAAACACCGGGAATGGCCACGCCGTCGGCATTGGTAATTTTACCTGACACGGAGATGTCCGCATAGTCCGCATCTATAGCCCGGATGGCAACCAGGTTGTTGTCCACCCTGTATGTCAGGCTGGTTCCTGCAAAGAGTTTTTTCAATACGTCTGTGATGCCTGCGTTGTTGAAAGTTACTGTTACTTTTTGTTTGAGATCTTTCAACCGGCTGTTAAAAAGAAAACGATAGTCTGCCTGTTTTTCTATTTCAGAAAGCACCTGTGTGATCGATTTGTTTTCTGCATTCAGGGTGATTGTCTGGCGATCTTCCCCGGCAAAACTTTTAGTGGGGCCTGCAGTTAGCATGATCATGAATAGAAACATGAGTATTGCGGGTTTTTGCAGTGCTCCCGGCATTTTGGCAATTGTGTTGGCAATTTTCATATACTATATTATTTAAGAATAAAGAGGAAAATTCACAGACCGGTATTGGCCGGTGGTGAAAAAATACAATCAGGAAAAATGAGGTCTTTTCCCGGTTGTTGTGTGAAATTAATCTAGCCGGAGTCTAATTGTAAGGGCATAGGCAATCGTTTAATGATTATCAATAGATTGAAATTATTTTGTTCCGTATACTGAAATTAAACCCTGTAGAAAATCTCAATGCAGTCATAGCCTGTTCCAGGCTTTCCTTTTCAAAGGATCCACTCAGAAATTCGTTCCCCCAACGCTTGTCTTTAAACTCAAACTTCACGTCGTACCATCTTTCCATTTTCATGGAAACTTCAGAAAAAGGCTCGTCCTCAAACGAAAGTATATTCCTCGTCCAGCTGGATTCTACATCCGAATTCGTTCCCGGGCGGTAAGTCAATTCCTTTATCTGTACTTTATCTGAAGGAGCAGGGCTGGAGCCGGCTTCAACCCGGCCCGCAGTATCGATACTTGCAAGCACGAATTTCTGGTTCGGTTTTAATATGTATTTTTTTAAAGGATCTTTGGTAAGCGACACTTCCACGCTTCCGTTGATGAGGCTTGTCTCAAATGTTTTGTCCAGTTCATAAGCCTTCACGTTAAACTGTGTGCCCGTAACCTTCACATCCATTTTTGAGGTATGAATGATAAAAGGTCGTGCCGGGTCTTTTACAATATCAAAAAATGCCTCCCCGGTCAGTTCTACTTCCCGCAGCTTACCATCCATTTTTTTTTGATAGCTCAGTTTGCTCCCCGCGTTCAGCCATACACCCGACCCGTCTGGTAACAACAGCTTGGTACGTGACCCGTTATTTGTTGATACCACTCTCACTGCCTCTGCTGCCGGGAGGCCCGTAGATGTTGCCAGTTTTTTAATAATGACCAGGCTGGCTGCCCCTAAAAGGATAACTGCAACAGACAATAAAGCCTTGTTGCGGTAAAATTTTGCTTTTTTGGTTTTCGGGCTAATCGGGAGAGCCACTTCAGGTAATGGTTGATCATCATCAATGGGAAACCCTTTGTCTTTCATTCGCTCCAGGTGCTGCAGGTAGGTTGCTTCCAGGAATTCGGTATCGGTGGGTGATCCCGCTACCCAGGTGTCTGAAACAGCAGCGACCAGTTTTTCCGCACCTGGGTAACAGGTAACCAATGTATCCAGTTCCAGCAACTCGGTAGAAGTGGCTTCCCCGGATAACTTCCGTGTCAATAATATCCAGATGCGATCGTTCTCCATGTGTTACAACAGAAGAGTATAATAAATAAAAAATCCCCTAAGGGCTTAGCCATGTTTTTTGAAAATAGCAGGGCGGAGCGAATTGCCGATTTTTTTTAAGGCAATAGCGAGCTGGTGGTCGATGGTCTTAATACTCAGGTCAAGTAACTGGGCGATATCCTTATATTTTAGGCGGTCTTCCTTTGCCAGCTTGTAGATCAGCTGGCAGGCCGGTGGAAGTTCTTTCACTGCCCTGGCAATGTTGGATTGCAGCTCATGCAACTCCGTAAATTCTTCCGGGGTCACATAATCGGAAATGAACTCAACGTGCAGGTTGTCCAGCGAGAACCCGGAATGTTTATTTTCCTGTTTAAGTTTGTTTACTGCAGCATTTTTTGCTCCCGCAAAAAGGTACAGCTTCAGATTTTCTATCTGCATCAGCTTTTGGCGGCGTATCCACACTTCCAATAACATATCTGAAGCGATCTCTTCGGCCAATACCCTTGATTTTACAATCGAAAAAGCAAAATTTTGTAAGGAAGGGAAGAGAATAAAAAACAATGTCTTGTAGGCTGATTGGTCCTCGTAAGTTGCAATCTGGTATTGCAGTTCACTGATCTTATGATCATACATTTGATTGGGAAGCGAAGACATAGCAAAAACGATCTGGTATTAAATTTACTATATTTCAACCGGTATGTAAAAAACTTTTATTTTTCACATACACCTTGCTGTTAGGAGATCGTAAATGCCTAAACAAAAACCGGGCGAACTTGTTCAGGTTCGCCCGGTTTTTTTCATTATAAAATGCTCTAATTATCTTTGGCATCTTTCGGTAATTGCATCAGGAACCCACTATTGCTCCCGGCGACCGTTGTAGGTACCTGGCCGCTCCACTTCTGTACTTTAATGTAATCTATGTATAATGGTGTGAGCGAAAGCTGTTCTTTTTTAATAGCTTCGGCCCGGCCGGAAGCCTGGATCACTGCCTGGGCCGAGTCGCCTCTTGCTTCGGCAATTTTTCTTTCCGCATCAGCAACTGCTACCTGGCGGCGATTTTCCGCCACCTGCACTTCCTGGATAGCCCGGGTTTTGGCAACAATGGACTCCGAAATTTCCTGTGGTGGAATAATATTGGTCCGCAACTGGGAAACATTGAACCACTTGGAGACCCTTTTATTACATTCTTTTACGATGTCTGATTCAAATTCTTCCCGGTGGTTAAAAATAGAATCCACCGTGTAGCGGTTGGCAACATCATTTACAGATCCCACAATAGCATTTTTGAGCCAGCCCTGTTCCATATCTTTTACCCCCACCCGCAGGTTCTGGAACATGTCGGCCACGTTACCGGCATTGATGGAGTAATTGAAGGAAGGCTTGATCGTGGCACGGAAACCTCCCCTGGTGACAATATCTGCTGCTTCATAGTCGATATGCTGCTGGTGGATCGGGAATTCATAGATGCGGGATATCCAGGAATTGTAAAACACCCAGCCGGTCACATATTCTGTCCTGCCCACTCCCCGGTCGTCTCCTACATTACTTACTTTGATGCCTACATGACCTGCATCAATTCTTTCTACATTGATCGGGTTGATGAGCACAATAAAAAAAGAGATTGCAAGGGCTGCCAGGGGTTTTATGATGCCGGTAGGTTTCACCCGCCCGTCTGCATTGCGATAATTTTCGGGTTTAAAAAGACCCATAAAGACGGCTACAATGGCCAATACAAGAAGAAATAGTACGAGAGAGATCATATTTTTTATTTTAATTGTAAAAACCTGATAAAAGAAAGTGCGTGCAACGCCAGCAGCGCCAATAAAAAGATACATGCCAATACAAAAAGGGCAAAGGGCAGCCAGCCGCTGCTGATATCAAAAGACATCAGGTAAGATAAAATAATGAAGTTTGCCAGTGTATGTAAAATAATGGCTGAGGTACGAAAAACAGTGCGTTTGGTTAATTGGTTCATCGTTGCCAATATCCCGGATGCATGCCCCTGGTAAGGCTGGCCTTTTTGCCGGATTATTTTTACAAATTAAAGATAGTTTAAGCGATTTATCATTTATTATTACAGAAATATTTACTGCAAACAAAGCCGGCTTGAAAGCGCGGGCTGATCAATGAAACAAGTTAGTTTATGAAGAAAGTTCCTGCAGGGTTTACATTTTTCCTAAAGTTCCTGCTTGTGTTCCTCAGCAGCTTTTATGTGAGTGGCACTGTTGCACAATTTAAAAATTATGCAGAGGTTGTCAATCCTTTTATTGGCACCGGCGGGCATGGCCATACTTATCCTGGTGCCAGCATGCCTTTTGGTATGATGCAGCTTAGCCCGGATACAAGGCTGGATGGCTGGGATGGCTGCAGCGGCTATCATTATAGTGATTCCCTAATATATGGGTTCTCGCATACACATCTGAGCGGAACGGGCATACCTGATTATTGTGACCTACTACTGATGCCATTCAGCGGTGATGCGAAATGGAAAAATAATGAATACGCTTCGCCCTTCTCCCATAAAAATGAAAAAGCACATCCGGGATATTATGAAGTGCTGTTGGATAGGCATAATATTAAAGCATCTTTAACAACATCGTTGCGCGCAGGAATGCACCAATACCTTTTCCCGGAAAATGTAAAGGAGGGCAAAGTTTTGATAGATCTCCAGCATCGTGATGAAGTGCTGGAGTCTTCCATTGAAGTTGTAAATGATTATGAGGTAAGAGGCATGCGAAGAAGCAAATCATGGGCCACCAACCAGGTAGTCTATTTCTACCTTAAGTTCGAAAGGCCCATGCGGGATTTCGCAATCGCCACTAATGATCAATTGCAAAAAGGCATCAGCATAGCTTCGGGCAAAAATATTAAATCATGGTTTGCTTTTGATATGCAGGGAGACCGGGCCCTGCAGCTAAAGGTGGGTATCTCCGGTGTGAGTATGGAGAATGCCCACATGAACCTGGATACGGAAATTCCAGGCTGGGACTTCAATGCAGTGAAAGCAGCTGCGGGAACGGCATGGAACAAAGAATTAAGCAAAATCGAAGTACGCGGGGGAACGAAAGACGAGCAGGTGGTTTTTTACACGGCGATGTATCATGCGGCTTTAGCGCCAAACCTTTATATGGATGTAGACGGTTCATTCCGGGGTACAGATGGGAAAGTGCATAAAGCAAATGGGTTTAGCAACTATAGCGTGTTTTCTTTGTGGGATACTTACCGCGCATTACACCCGCTGATGAACATCATCAATAAAAAGAGAACCGCTGACTGGATCAATACTTTTTTGGCTCAATACAAATATGGTGGAATGTTACCTGTGTGGGAGCTGAGTGGCAATGAAACATTCTGTATGATCGGGTACCATTCCGTTCCGGTGATTGCCGATGCCTATAAAAAAGGTATTAGGGATTTTGATGTGCAGCTTGCCCTGAAAGCCATGACGGATTATGCTGAAAGTGATCGTTTTGGTTTGAAAAATTACCGGGCAAAGGGATTTATCAGTAATGACAATGATCACGAGAGTGCATCAAAAACAATGGAGTATGCATACGACGACTGGTGTATTGCGCAGTTTGCGAAAGACATCGGTGCGGATTCGGTGTACCAGAAATATTCGAGGAGGGCATCCCATTATAAAAATCTTTTTGATCCCTCCACTGGTCATATTCGTGGCAAAGTGCAGGGTTTTTGGTACCAACCGTTTAAAGCAACCGAGGTAAATAATTTTTTTACCGAAGGTAATTCATGGCATTACAGCTTTGCTGCACCGCAGGATATCAGCGGCTTGATAAAATTGCACGGCGGCCAGGAACAGTTTGCGCGAAAAGCGAATGAATTATTTACCACTACTGAGGCTTTAAGTGGCAGGGACCAAGTGGATGTCACGGGCCTGATCGGGCAATATGCCCAGGGTAATGAACCCAGCCATCACATGGCTTACCTTTTTAACTATGCCGGCAAGCCATGGCGAACGCAGGAGTTGGCCCACAAGATCAATAAAGAATTTTACAAAAATACGCCTGATGGATTAATAGGAAATGAAGACTGCGGGCAGATGAGTGCCTGGTATATTTTCAGTGCAATGGGTTTTTACCCGGTAACGCCCGGCAGTGGTATCTATGCTTTGGGCTCACCCATATTTGATGAAGTGAAAATGCATTTAGAGAATGGTAAAACTTTTACCATAAAGGCAAACAATCTCAGTGATCAGCGTTTTTATGTGCAGGGTATGGAATTAAATAATGCAACACATGACAATACCTTTATCCGGGATGAAGATATTGCTAACGGCGGGGAGATGATGTTTGACATGAGTGAGGCGCCAAATTATCAAAGAGGAATCAAAAAACATGAAATGCCTGTGGCCGAAATGGAAGAAGGAGCTTTCCTGGCAGCACCCTATTTTGAAATGGCCTCCAATAAAATAAAAGAGTCATTACAGGTAGTCATTAAACATATTGATAGGGCTGCCAATATCTATTACAGTATCCAGGTGGATGGACAAAAGGCAGGCCCATTTATACAGTATACCAAACCATTTACGCTTGCCAGAGCTGCCACGGTAAACTATTATGCAGCCAAAAATACATTTAAGAGCCCGGTCGTCCCCCAACCGTTTTATAAGGTTGTGTCAGACAGGACTATCGCCATAAAAAGCGAAGTACATCCTATGTACACTGCTGGTGGCATGGATGCACTGATAGACGGGATAAAGGGAACGGAAAACTGGAAAACCGGTGAATGGCAAAGTTATTACGGGAAAAATTTTGAGGCTGTTATTTCATTCAAAAGAGCCAGGGCGATAAAGTACGTTGGTGTTCATGTATTGCAGGACATCAGTCCATGGATCATGTACCCTAAAGAAGTATTGTTTGAAGCAAGTAATGACGGCAAAACATTCCGGCCACTTGCCAGCGTAACCAATGGGTATGGCCACCCGGAAAAAACGGTGTCCATGCAGGAGATGGGCAAAGCGGTCAACACAACTGCGCGGTATATCAGGATCAAGGTGGCGAATGGGGGGGTGTTGCCTGCCTTGCACGAAAGCGCAGGAAGCCCGACACACCTGTTCATAGATGAGATCATCATCAAATAAAAACACCTGGCTATGCGGTGTACAAATTATTATTTTAACAGCCTTAATTAATCTATATGTTTTCAATCAGTCAAAAAAAAGAAGATGGTTTTGATCTTGTAGAATTAAAACATGAGGACACCGGAACAACCGTTTCGGTGATTCCGTCCTGTGGTGCGATATTGCATTCGTTTGCTGTGGATCATCATGGCGGCTTATTAAATGTGATCGATCATTATAAGGATTTGGATGACTTTAAAGAAGCAGAGGCGGGTGGTTTTAAGAGCTGCAAACTTTCGCCATTTGTGTGCAGGCTCAAACAGGGGCAATACCATTTTGCCCGGCAGGACTACCAGGTACAGAAATTCTTTTTGGGTGAACACGCGATACACGGGCTGATTTATGACGCGACATTTTCAGTTGCGAAATCACATGCAGATGAGCACTCGGCAAGCGTGATGCTGCAACTGGCCTATCGCGGCGCTGATAAAGGTTACCCTTTTCACTACGATTGTCTTGTAACCTATGAGCTGAAAGCCGGTAACCTGCTAACGCTGAATACCCGCATTGATAATAAGGACGCAGGACATATCCCTGTTTCAGATGGCTGGCACCCTTATTTTAGTTTTGGTGGCAACATCGATGACCTGCAGCTGGAATTCCAGAGTAAAGAAATCGTGGAGTTTGATGCAGATTTGCTGCCCACAGGTAGCCTGGTTCCTTACCAGGAATTTGGTTCGCTCAGGACAATCGGAACCACCGGGCTGGATAATTGTTTTACAGCCAATTTTGCAGAATGTCAACCAATGCTGCTGTTAAGAGACCCGGCTAAAAATATCCAGTTGGAGATCCTGCCAGAAAAATCATATCCTTACCTGCAGATCTATACGCCACCACACAGGAAAAGTATTGCAATAGAAAATCTCAGCTCGGCCCCTGATGCTTTTAATAACGGGATGGGACTGATTACCCTGGCGCCTGGTGCTTCGGCAGAGTTTGTTACGAGTTATAAACTGACGGTACTGGGATAACAGGGTTAGATAGAGATGTAAAGCTAATTATACCTTGATGTAGATCTTCTTTCTGTCCATCAGCCATGCAAAAAACCACATCATGGCGATGAAAAGGATCGCATATACCAGCGAGCCGATCCTTGGATCGGAAGGAAAGACTGGTTTGCAAAGCTGTTCATAAAACCAGCCAAACGGCGAAAGAAATTTTGCTTTCCCTTCAGCATTTAACCCATTTGGGATCCGTATCAAGGCAAGCAGCCTGGGAAGTATACCACTTAAGGCAAAAATGAAAAGTGCGTTTTTGCCAAACACGTCGAAGAACCTGCTCCATGCACCAGTCGCTTTTTTGAATTCGATTAAATAAATAAGCACCGACAATACAACCAATGCCAGCCCGGTGCTGTATATCATATAACTGCTGGTCCAGATTTTTTTGTTGATGGGGAAGACCATGTCCCACATAAAACCAGTAAAAATAAGTACAGCTCCCGCCACAAAAAGTCCGTTGAGCATCTCCGCCGTTTTTCCTTTAGTCAAAATATAATAACCGGCCAGGTAACCAAATATCACCTGCACGATGGATGCCAAGGTGCTCATGATGCCCTCGGGGTCAAAAGGAATTCCTTCTCCTTTGTACATGTGTTTTTCGCCAAGTAATTTGATATCTATCGCTGTCCCGAACCAGCCCTTCAAACTGTAAGGATCGGCCGGGTTGCCTGCTACGCACAAAAACCAATATAGGAGTAGTATAAACGCACCTGCAACAAATGCTCCTTTCATTTTAAAAAAATGAACGATCACCGCTGCAAAAAAATAACAAACAGCGATGCGCTGCAGCACACCAAAAATGCGGACGCTTTCCCAGGCTTTCCCAACAATATCCCCATCTGTATCATATTTAATAAACGGGAACCAGTTCAGGAAAATGCCAATGAGGAAAATGAGGATAGTGCGCCGGATCACTTTTTGCCAGAACATGTTACTGGCTTCCAGTTTAGGCATCACGAAAGCCATTGCATTTCCCACGGCAAATAAAAAAAAGGGAAATACGAGGTCAGTCGGTGTACAGCCATGCCAGCCTGCATGCTCCAATGGGGGAAAGATATGCGCCCACGAGCCAGGATTGTTCACTAATATCATTAATGCTACTGTGGCGCCACGAAAAACATCAAGGGAATAAAAACGTTGGTTCATGCAGGAAATAAAGCGTTAGAGAAATAAACCTGCACCTAAGGTATAAAATAATTCCAGCTAATCCCCCAATATTAAATGAACAGCGCAGCGCATGGTCAGCTCAGTTTCTCACTTAGTTCCAACCATCGCATTTCTTTTTCATCGAGTTCTGCTATGATGGCGCTGATGCGGTCGGCTGCCTTCTGCAGTTCTTCATAACCGAGGTTGCCACTCATTTTTTGCTCTAGTTGTTTCTTTTCTTCCTGCAGGGCGGGCATTTCTTTCTCTAAACTATCCAGTTCAAATTTCTCTTTGAAGGAAAGTTTTTTGGGAGCCTCTGCCGGGGAGTTGGTAACCGGCTTAATTTTTTTTTCCTCCTCTGGTAATGTTTTCATGATCTGCTGATCCATATCTGAAAGCAACCCTTTGGAAACTGCTTCGCGGTATTGTGAGTAGTTGCCGGGATAATCCCTTATCACGCCATTGCCTTCAAAGGCAAAAAGATGATCTACGAGCCGGTCCATAAAGTAACGGTCATGGCTAACGATCAGGATGCAGCCCGGGTAATCCAAAAGGAATTCTTCCAGGGTGCGAAGCGTTTGCAAGTCCAGGTCATTCGTAGGCTCATCCAGCACCAGGAAGTTTGGATTTTTGAACAATACACTCATCAGGTGAAGCCGCCGTTTCTCACCACCACTTAATTTACTCAGCGGGGTGTATTGCTGTTCGGATGTAAAACCGAATTTTTCCATGAACAGGCTCGCAGAAAGTTTGGTGCCGTCTGCCAGCGGAAAATATTCTGCCATGTCTTTCACGTATTCGATGGCCCGTTTGTCTTCTTTGTATACCAATCCATCCTGGCTGAAATTACCAAATACCACGGTATCTCCATGATTGATCTTGCCACTATCCGGTAATTCCTGTTGTAATGCAATTTTTAGAAAGGTGGATTTCCCTACGCCGTTTTTTCCTACTACACCAATGCGCTCTCCTCTCTTGAAAGTATAATCAAAGCCTTTCATGATCACCAGGTTTCCAAATGATTTATTTACTTTTTTCAATTCAAGTATCTTGCCGCCGAGCCTTGTCATTTTCATCTGTAAGGTTACTTCAGCCACTTCTTTTTGCTGGCTCACCCTTTCTTCTACTTCAGTAAAGGCATCCTGGCGGCTTTTGCTTTTAGTAGTACGTGCCTTGGGTTGCTTTCGCATCCACTCCAATTCTTTTCTAAAAATATTCTTATCCTTTTGCAGTTCGCTTTGCTGCACTTCCTGCCTAAGCGCTTTTTGTTCCAGGAAATAGTCGTAATCACCTTTATACACATATACCTTTTCTTCGTCTATTTCCACGATCTCGATGCTTACTGCATCCAGGAAATAACGGTCATGCGTTACCAGTAACAAAGTCACTTTAGCGGCACCCAGGTATTCTTCCAGCCACTCGATCATGCTCACATCCAGGTGGTTGGTAGGCTCATCCATGATAAGCAGGCAACGGCCTTCAAACAGTTGCATTTCAATGAGAGCCTGGGCCAGGGCTACCCGTTTTTTTTGCCCGCCACTCAGGTTGCCTACTTTTTCATTGAGATGGTGGATATTTAGTTTGCCAAGGATCTGTTTAAGGTCGCTTTCAAAACTCCAGGCATTCAGGTCATCCAGCCTGGCCATTAATTCCCCCAGGTGATCATGGTCCTCTGAACCCTCCTCCAGGAACTGTTCGTATTCTTTCACCACCTTCACCACGGGGTTGTCTAAACGAAGTACATTGTCCCAGATGGTTTTGTTACCGTCAAAATCATTGTCTTGCTGAAGCATGACCGTTTTGATATCCTTATGCACCCATACGATTCCGCTGTCAGCTGTATCCAGGCCAGCGATGATTTTCATGAGGGTACTCTTGCCACTGCCGTTGCGTGCTACAAGGGCTATTTTATCTCCTTCTTCAATATTAAGTGTGATATTTTTGAAAAGGGTTCTTATCCCAAAGGATTTTGTAATGTTTTCTACCGAAGCGTAATGCATAAGGCCGCAAAGATAAGACAAGCTGCAGGAGGTTCAAGAAGTTTACAAGTTCCTTGTTGGCAAACTGCTGAACCCTTTGCAAGTTCCCGAACCCGGTAAACGGCTTTTCATTTACTTTTGTCCTAATGACTTCACAACAAAAGATCCATCCAACCGCCGTAATAGATCAGGGCGCTGTCATAGGCAGCGGAACACGCATCTGGCATTTTTGCCATGTGATGCCGCAAGCGGTAATAGGGGAGAATTGTAACCTGGGACAGAATGTTTTTGTAGACAACAATGTGAACATCGGCAGCAATGTAAAGATCCAGAACAATGTTTCTGTTTATAATGGCGTAGTTCTTGAAGCCGATGTCTTTGTGGGTCCATCTGTCGTTTTCACCAATGTGATCAATCCACGCAGTTTTATAGAACGCAAACATGCGTTCAGGCCAACTCTTGTAAAAAAGGGGGTGAGCATAGGCGCCAATGCCACGATTCTCTGCGGCATTACCATTGGAGAATATGCCATGATCGGAGCTGGCGCCGTGGTCACCAGGAATGTAGAAGCTTTTGCATTGGTAACAGGCAACCCAGGCAGGCAGGTGGGACGGGTGAATAAATCCGGAGAAAAAATTGCGGATACATAGCCCGATAATTTAATTGGCCCTAAGTTTTTCTGGGATATCTTCTTTGAGCATTTTAAGTTTTTTCCAATCTATACAACAGGCAAGAGGGCACAATAAAAAAATCCAGAAGATACTCCTGTAACGAACGATCGCACCAACATTTGGAATGCTGTAACCAATAATCAGCATCATATTCAGAAAAAAAGCAAAGCCGTATACATTAAAGCTGTTGGAGATACGTTCTTTTTTATCCCGGAAAAACAGGAAGAGCAAGAATACCAACTGGTACAACAATATTTCCAGGGCAGTGAGCAATACCACAGGATTTAAAAATTCCCAGGGGTAGGGACGTAAGACAGCGTGGTTGAGTGCCTGGGGTAAATTCCTGATAAAACTCTCCACCGTGGGATGCAGTTCCTGCATAGGAATATCTGTCGACCCGATACCCACTGCAGCAAATTCTTCTTTTCTTTTTACCACTGCCGAGGGTAGGTTCAGGGAGGGATGAATAAAACGCCCGAGGAAAAAGAGGGTACTAAAAACTGCATACCCGCAAATAACAATCACTCTTTTCTTGTAGGGAAGAATACTGCAGAGTACTGCAATGATAACAGCGGGCATCAATGCCACCACAACATAATTTCTGAATAAAAAAATGACGACGGTTCCCGCTACAAAAGCAAGTACCTGTTTCATGCTGACCTTTTTTTCATTTAAAAAACGGTAAACAGCGAAACTGGTAATGCCCGCGGCAAGAAATACAAAACCTTCTTTTTGCACACAGGAAGTATATAGAAAAAGAGAGGGTAGCAAGAAACAAGTAACCAGTGCCGGCTTTTTACTGCGTGGGTACATATTGCTGTAGATCCTGTAAAAGGCAATGTGCCCGAAAAAGACAAGTGAACAAAATACAACAGAATTAAGGTAGAAGTTGCCCCCTGTAAGGAGGCTTAGCAGGGCTACAAATTTATAGAGCAGGTTAAATTTAAGGTACGCCCAGAAACTATAAGAAGAATCAAATACATTGCCAAGGCCGTATGTTCGGATGTCATTACTAAAGTCGCCAAAAAATGACGCCGGATCAGATAGTAACAATTGTTTTTGAAAAACTCCCTCTGCATTAATCGCACTGTAATCTGCTCCAAGGTACACCTGGTCAAAGTAGAAGGCACTCATAATTCCACCCAACATTCTGAAGGCCAATAAGCCACGGACCTCTATTTTTGATAAAGCGCTTTTGGCTATAAAAGGAATTTTTGGAAAAGCCCAAAAACACAAGGTCACATAAAGAGCAAAGAATAAATATTCTATGTGCATGATAAGGAACAGTTAATGTGCGAATGCGGTGAAATACGACCTATCCGCGCCAGGCGAAGATAAATAACCGGAACCCCCCCGCCTATCCGATGGTACAATTTTATTTTACACAGTTACCAATATCCGGTACCGGCAAAAAGAAATAGGGCCGTTGTGGGGGTGCCTGCTACAAGCCGGTAAAATGCGCGTCGGTTATGCTTGTAGTAAGGCCGCCGACGTAACATTAAGCTAAAAGCCCCATCTTTGCGTCTGGCCCGGATACCAGGCCCGCCTATACGAATTTTGATAAAACAACAGCTGAATGATCAATGTTACCCAGCCATTTTTACCTCCTTATGAAGTGTATGAGAAATACATCAAAGAGGTATGGGAAAAAAAATGGCTTACGAATAACGGACCCATGGTGCAGGACCTGGAGAAAAAGCTGAAGGAATTCCTCGGTGTTAAACACCTTTTTTTCGTCACGAACGGAACAATTGCTTTACAAATTGCAATCAAAGTGCTCGACCTGAAAGGAGAGATCATTACTACTCCTTTTTCTTATGTGGCCACTACAAACGCTGTTTTATGGGAAGGGTGTAAACCCGTTTTTGCCGATATCCAATCAACAGATTTTAATATAGACCCTGAAAAGGCCGAGGCGCTTATCACGGAGAACACCCGCGCCATCATGGCTACCCACGTGTACGGCAACCCCTGCGAGATAGAAAAACTGGAGGCCATCTGCAAAAAACATAATCTAAAACTTATTTTCGATGCGGCGCATGCGTTTGGAACGATTTACAAAAACAGTTCACTTTTGTCTTTTGGAGACATCAGCACATGCAGCTTCCATGCAACCAAGTTGTTCCACACTATAGAAGGGGGCGCCCTCATCACCAATGACGATAACCTGGCAGATGCTATTATGCTTTGCCGCCAGTTTGGGCATGTGGGGGATGAATACTATTCTATCGGCATAAATGGCAAAAACTCCGAAATGCACGCCGCAATGGGTTTGTCGGTATTGCCGTACGTTCATAATATCATTGGCAAAAGAAAATTATTGACGGAGGCCTATAACCAACACCTGGAAGGTTTGCCATTTATGCGGCCATTGGCTATCAGCGATACCCAATATAATTATGCCTATTACCCGGTGATTTTTGGTTCTGAACAATTATTGTTAAAGGCCAAACAACACCTGGCAGACTGCAGTGTAAATACGCGCCGGTATTTCTATCCTTCTCTAAATACCCTTTCCTTTGTAAACGGGGAATCGTGCCCCATTTCGGAAGATATCAGCAGGCGGGTTCTGGCTCTTCCGATCTTTTCAGAGTTAAATATCCTGGAAGTAGAAAAGATTGTTTCTTATCTTAAGAAAATTTTAAAATGATTGCTGATGGTTATTCTGGGCGCTAAGGGGCATGCATTGGAAGTATTGGATATTTTATACATGCAGGAGCAAGTAGAAGAAATTGTTTTTTTTGACACGGTGAATCCTGTCAATGACATTCCCATTTTACAATCTTATGCTATTTTAAATTCTCACGATGCGCTGAGGCAATACCTTGCAACCAAACCTGGATTTGTTTTAGGGCTTGGGGATTCTATTGGAAGGAGCAAGCTGGCAGCGGCCGCACTTGCGATGGGTGGCCAGATGCGAGCTGTCATTTCTCCCTTTGCTTACATCAGCAGGTTGGGCGTTGAATTGGGGGAAGGGATCAATATCATGCATGGTGCCATCATTCAGCCCGAGGTGAAAATCGGTACAGGCACACTTATCAACGCCGGTGCGGTCCTGCATCATCAGTCGGTTATCGGAGATTATTGCCAGGTTTGTCCAAAAGCCTGTATTACGGGCAATGTATCCATCGGTAATTTTACCTTTATAGGTTCCGGTGCGATTATATTACCGAAGATCAAAATAGGTAACAATGTGGTGGTTGGGGCCGGTGCAGTGGTCACACGGGATGTGGCAGACAACGAAGTGGTGGCGGGCATTCCCGCAACTGCAAAAAGCAGCAGATGATGACGAGCTTTAAGAAGCCAATCCCGAATATGCAAACAGGTTTAATACTATTAAAAATCATTTGGTGAAGGATCAAGTAGCGGGCAGGTATAAAATTTCGGTTGTTACACCTTGTTATAACAGCGTGTCGTTTTTAGAAAGGATCTTTGGTAGTTTAAAAAACCAATCCTATAAGAACATCGAGTGGATAGCGGTAGATGACTGCTCAACCGATAACACAGTTGAATATTTGCAACAGCTAGAAGAAAGGGGTGAGCTTGATATGAAAATTATCTCCATGCCCATAAACACAAGGGCTGTGGGAGCAACCGCAGAGGGTATAAAAAATGCAACAGGTGATTTTACCATTGTGCTGGACCATGATGACGAACTGATGGATGAAGCTATTTTGCCATTAATGGAGACATGGGAAAATCTAGGTAACAATGCACAAACTCCCTTATACGGTATATGGGGGAGGTGTATAGACGAGTATGGGAAGCCAATTGAGCGGTCGATTGATAAAGCACCGCTGGTCTGCACGAATGGGGAGTTGTTTCATGTATTGAAATTGAGAAATGAGTGGGGCTCCTGCTTTGTTAAAACCGGCATTCTTAAAACCTTTTATGTATTTGACGACAACATAAAAGGGGCAAATAACGGTATTATCTGGAATCGTATAGGGCAACATTATGAAAGCATACTCACCAATATTGTGGTGCGACGCTATCACACCTACGTGCCCGGATCTATGATGCGTACAATGGCGATTCCATTTCCGGCGGCGATGGCTAACCAGGAAGCGGAATACCTGGATGCCAACAAAAAATATTTAAAACATGACATCCTTTTCTTTCTAAAAAAAATTATCCTTTATCTTAAATACAACCATCAGTCGGGTAAAAGTTTAGTGTATGGCATCACCAGGTTAAAAGGAGGATTTTTACAATTTCTTTCTTTCATCTCACTCCCGGTTTTGGCTTTTATTGTGGTAAAGAATAAATTATTTAAGTGAGCGTATGCTAAAAAAAATCTCATTTACAACGCTTTTTTATGCATATGTGCAGGGGGTCGCCTTCCTGGTTTTTATCCTCACTGCCAGGTACTATGGTGCGGAGGGTAGAGGTATTTTAGCATCGGTAACATCCATGGGTACTTTCACAGCCACGCTTCTTGGGCTTAGCATTGGCAGCGTGATCCCCTATTTTATTATCGAATACAGGAAAGACCGGGAGGTTTTTTTCAGGGAGCGTTTTTTCAGCCTCCTGGCCATCATTTTCCTCTTAACAATGGTCACGTTTATCGCCCTCGTTGCCACCTATTTTATCCGGCCAGCATTATTTGGAAGCATTGAACTGGAATACCTTCTTGCAGGCGCTCTTTCATTGCCTTATTTTATGTGGATCGGCAGCAATGACTTTTTATTTTCCTCCGCAGGAAAAATAAGGAACCAGAATATCATTGGCTTTTATATAAAAGGAGCCTTCCTGGTTGTGTGTTTTATTGCCTTCAGTGTTTTTAAGATCAGTTTGCTCGGATTCCTTATCCTGTATGGCTGCTTTAACCTGCTGCAATTTTTCACGGAAGTATTATTTTTCATCCGGTCCACAGCAGCAAGGTTTTTTGTGGACACGAACTTTATCCGTAAACTTATTGGCAAAGGATTACAGTTGCATGCGGTTTCTATTGCCGGTATTCTCAATACAACGTTTAGTGTGCTTGTGCTGAATTATTACTCTAAAAACGATATGCGGGATGTTGGTAACCTGAATTTTGCTACGCAGTTAAGTTCCCTGTTAATGGTGGTGCCGCTTGTGGTAAACAGGTATATGTACGGGGAAATAACCGCGCACGGGTTAAAAACAGGCTGGAAAAAACAAAAAAAGGTGATCCGTTATTGCCTGTTGTTTATGACAGTTGTGAGCATTGCTGCCTACTTCCTCATTGTGCCTTTTACAAGTTTCTGGGGCAGCGAGTTTACCGATGCGGTTCCGGTATTCCGTACCATACTTATCATATTGGTGCCCAGTTCTTTTTGCACATTGATGCAAAGCCAATGGTATTCGCGGGGTTACTTTAAGGTAATGTCAGCGATCAACATCAGTGTAGGAATCGCCGGAGCCCTGATCACGCTCTATACAATACCCCGGTATGGCATGTATGGGGCAGTGATAACCACCCTTTTTACCTACATCGCTTTCTTTATCATTAATGTAATTTTTTATTACAAAATTGAAAGAGGCCGGGTGCACCATGTTTCGGAGCCCTCTGTTGGAGTATTAAATGACACTGTTGCTCAATAAGGCGATAAAACCGGTGCTATTATTTTAGTACAGTTCATGGGGAAAAAGGATATTTGCAAAACATTTGAACCAGCAATTTTATGGCATGGCGACTGATGGGACTTACACAAACCAATGAAAAGATTACAGTTTTTATATATAAAGATTAACAGGTACATTCTTAGAAAACGATACCTCAAAATATTAGGTGGACCTATTAAAGGTTTGAAATGGATCACGTCCATGAACTACGAATATATTACCGGGTCTTATCTCGGGGAGGATGAACAACAGGTAATCCGGGAAATTTTGCGCCCAAAAGATGCTGTGTTTTATGATATCGGCGCCAACGTTGGCTATTTTAGTATTTGTGTGGCCAAAATGGTACCGCATTGTAAAGTGATTGCATTTGAACCGATACCGGAGCATTACAATAACTTCAAGACACATCTGAAGATTAACAACATCGGCAACATTATATTACATGAAGTAGCAGTAGCAGAAGGAGAAACCGAGTTGTTGTTTTCCAATTTTCAAAACTCAGAAGGCAACACGTATAAAAACGAATCCTTGCTTTTCAAGTCGGCCAAAAATACCCTGAAGGTGAAGGGTATTAGCGTTGATGGATTCATTGCGCAGGGAAATCCCGCTCCCACCTTGTTGAAGATGGATGTGGAGGGTGCAGAACTGGATGTGCTGAAAGGTGCTGCTCAAACTTTATTAAAACATAAGCCCTATATCATACTTGCCACACATGATTGTCATGTGCCCGGTGTCAAAGAAAAATGCCTTGCCTTCCTGAAGGAAATGGGTTATACTACTTCTGTGATAGGTGCCCACAATAAATATTTGCCCGGCCTGGATGATTTTTTTGCTCAGCCTTCATTGCATAAAAACAGCTAATGAAGATCCTTTTTATTATTCCATCTTTCGCAAAAGGGGGGCAGGAGAAAGCCGGCATGCTGTTATGTAATTACCTGGTGAAATACCACGATGTTACTGCAGTTTGTTTTGGAGAAAAGGAAGAGGGGGAATATCATTACGAATGCAAGATTGTGAGGATCCCAGTTGCTACCAGCGAGGGCCCGGTAGCCAAGGTGAAAGCCGGCTATCAACGCATAAGATTATTAAAAGCACAAAAACGCCTGCTGCGGCCGGATGTAAGCATCGCGTTTGGTAATACCGCTATCATACTAAATGCCCTCAGCAGCATCGGTGAGAAAAAAATTGCCTCCATTCGCCAGTCTTTCCGGTATGTGATGAATACACAAAACCTGGGGATGAGGATTCATCTTAAGTTGTATGTGTGGGCCTTGCGCCGTGCGGATTACATTGTGCCGGTAAGCAAAGCCATCAACCAGGAATTAAAATCCTATTTTCATATTTCAAATGATCTTTATATCAATAATGGGTTTTCACGGGAGGAGGTGGCCCGGCAGACTGCGGAGCCCGTCTCCTTTATGCAGGATGGCAGGCTGTGGTTGGTGCATAGCGGTCGCTTTGACCAAAGTAAAGGCCACTGGCACCTGGTGAAAATTTTTTCGCTCATAAAAAAACAACTTCCCGGAACGGGCCTGGTCCTCCTCGGTGGCAAAGACACCTCCTCTGCTACCGGGGCAGCCATAGAAAAATACTGCAAGGAATATTTCTCAAAACAAAACATCAGTTGGAGTGAAAACCCAGACAGCCGGGCGGATGTGGTCTTCCTTGGTCACCAGGAGAACCCATTAAAATACATGGCAAATGCCAGCCTGTTTGTATTTCCCTCTCTCTGGGAAGGTTTTCCCAATGCATTGTTGGAGGCACTGGGTTGCGGAACACCCGCCGTGGCCGCCGACTGTCCTACCGGCCCGAAGGAACTGCTCCGGGAAAAAAACGAATCGTTTGGTTTATTACTCCCCCCTTTTAAGGATGATTTTTATAGGCAGGAGAACAGTCTCCTGGAACACGAATGGGCAGATGCTATGGTAAAACTTTTAAAAGACGAATGCCAGCTTTCCTATTACCGTCGGCAATCCCTTAAAAGAGCTGAAAAATTTACCCGGGAAAAAACAGGTGAACAATGGCAGGAACTGGTTTGTAAATTATTCGCGAGTTAACGAAGGACCTGGATTCACTCCCATATTACTGCTGATTTTAAAACGGTTTCCATTAGTTTTGCGGCTCGCTGCCATCAAACCAATCCAGGATGCTTAAAACAACCCTTTGTCTGGCCCGTAAAAAACCATGAAACCGAAAATCATCATTTTTATTAATTCGTTGGGCGCCGGTGGTGCCGAAAGGGTTGTTTCACACCTGCTCTGGAATTTAAAGGATGACTTTGAGATACATCTAGCCATGTATAACAGGATACTTGATTATAGCATTCCTGAGGAAATCAAAATACTCGATCTTAAGCAGTCTATTACTGAAAATGATTTCAAGGTATTTTTGAAGATTCCCCTGATGGCATACCGGCTTAACAAGTATTGTAAAAAAAACGGGATACACACTTCAGTCGCTTTCCTTAACCGCCCCTGTTATGTAAATGGCGTGATGCGAAGCCTTTTTAGGTTTGAGGGCCGTATTGTAATGTGCGAAAGAACTTACCAGACTACGAGCCTCAATTCCCGGAACCGACTGTTCAGGGTTATATCCAAAAGGCTGGTGAAGTTTGCCTATAAAAGAGCCGACCTGGTGCTGGCTAATTCCTACGCTATGAAAGCAGACCTGGTAGAAAGTTTTAAAGTAAGAACACCGATAAGGGTCATACACAATCCAATTAACCTTGCCTACATTCAAAAGAAAGTAAAAGAAGAAGTGCCACTGGTTTTTGAGGCAGGCTGTTTCTATTTCATCGCTGTTGGCGGGTTTAGAAAAGAAAAAAATTACGGGTTACTGGTGGATGCGTTTTTCAGGTTGAAACATTTACCGGTGAGGCTATTATTTGTTGGCACCGGATCACAAGAGGCATACATCCAGCAAAAGGTGAGGGCTCTTGGCCTGGACAATAAGATCATTTTTTGCGGCTTTGCCCCCAACCCCTATAAATACATTGATAAATGCGACTGCTTCGTCTCGAGTTCATATGTAGAGGGATTTCCGAATGTTTTGCTGGAAGCCCTTGCTTGCGGGAAACCTATTATTTCCACAGATTGTAAGTCTGGTCCCCGGGAGATCCTGGCACCGGGCACCGATGTGCACTTTGAGACAACTACAAATTTTGAGATCGCCGAACATGGTATCCTTACCCCATCAAATGACGTGGTGTTACTGGCAGCTGCAATGAAAAAAATATTAGAGGATGCAGGCTTAAGAGAACGGTTAAAAGCCGGCGCATTAAAGCGGGCAGCAGATTTTGAGGTGGATGAAATTATCAAATCCTTTCATGTTGCCTTTTCGGCATAAGAACCTGCTGCTTATATAAAATGTACAAGAGCCCCACCAGGTAAAAAGGAATGATAGGGATCCGGTACCGGGCAAGTGTGCCAAAGTTAAGCGTGGAAACTCCTACCAATGCCGCAAACAAGAGCGAATACATAATGCAGAGAAATGCAAAAGGGTCGCTGAAGATTCCGATAAAAAATTTGAAAATACCCGCCTTAAAGATTACATACAATGTAAATAAGAGGATGAACAAACTTTCAAGTGCGGAAAACAACATGATCAGTTTATTACTTTCCCATATAAATGGCCGGAACAATGTAGCGGTGATGCCTGCCGGGATCTTCTTAATAAATCCCCCGAGCGTATGGTCCATCGGACCGATCTCAAAAAAGGATCCCGATTCGTCTTCCATGCTTTTATAAGCCATCTGTTGTCCCTGCACAGTTTCCAGTAATTTTTCCGTGGCATAACTGCCAAGGGTGGAATCGATCTGTTGGGAAAAGCTGACATACACCAGGATCATAAATGCAAAAATCATTACCTGCAACATGCGCCTTATCAATGCATTCTTTACCTTATTCAACATGTTCAGGAAAATATAAAACAGGAAAGGAATGATAAAAGCAGCGAGGATGTAAATTTTGATCATTGCAAGAATGACGCAGCAAAAAAGGATGATGAGTATATACCGCAGCTTGAAGGTTTTTTTTACAAAAATGGTGTGGCTGTAAAAGATGAGCCATCCAAGCGCAGCCATGCAGATGGTATCTTTTAAGATTCCGGATCCGTAAATAGCTACCGAAGGAAAAAATAAAACAATTAGGGCAATCCTTTTGTACCATTCGGGCATTACATCTGTAAAGGTTTCCAGCATCTTAAAGATACCGCTGTACGCCAGCGCGGCGAAAACCATTGTGACTACGAGGAAGCGGCCAAAACACAGATAGGAGATAACAAGCGTTATTTTTTCCAGTAACCAGCCAGACTCCGCACCCCCCACTACTCCGTGTTTTGCACGCGCATAGTCCAGGTCTTTAAAAAGAACAGCAAAGCTTTCCTGGCCCTGGCTTATGGCATAACGCACTTCTGTAGCTTCCTTAAAGTAGGAGAGGGTATCCCCATAACCGTAATAAAATATAACGAGGAAAGCATAGATAAGTGCGCAGGCAAGTTTAAAAAACATCCCTTCTACCAGGTAACGTTCCATCAAAATGTTTCCCCGATTCCGCCTTTTGATGAAGACCATACCCGCATATATCAGCAGAAAATACAGTGGCACAAGGAAAAGGTCGATCAAGCCGATATATTCTACATTCATTAAAGGTTTATTTATGCTTTGGCAATTTAGGTAAATTTAGATGTTCCGGTTTCAATCCGGCATTTTATCGGCAAACAAGGGCAGGCTTAATTTATAAGGATGAAACAGTTATTTTTCTTTTCTTTGCAGCTATTTATGAAAGCTTTCCTCCGTACAGGGTTATTGGAGAAAACCAGTTTAGTTAAAACATAATTTGAATGTCAGATTCCAGCGTAATTTTATTGACAGGTGGTGCAGGTTTTATCGGGTCACACCTCAGCCGCCTTTTTGTTACAAAATATCCCAAGTATTCCATTGTTGTATTGGATAAACTTACCTATGCGGGCAACCTTGAAAACCTAAAAGACCTGGAGCAGGCAGCTAATTACGAATTTGTAAAAGGCGACATCACAGACCTTGACTTCCTGCGCCAATTGTTTGCCAGGTACAAATTTGATGCGGTATTGCATTGCGCTGCCGAAAGCCATGTAGACCGGTCTATATCTGATCCGCTGGCTTTTGTGCACACCAACGTGATAGGAACGGTAAACCTTCTGCAGGCCGCAAAGGAAGCATGGGCAGGCAATATGGATGATAGAATATTTTATCATATATCTACGGATGAAGTATATGGTTCACTGGGCGAAGAAGGCCTGTTTACGGAGGAGACCGCTTATGATCCCCGCAGTCCTTATTCAGCGTCCAAAGCATCTTCCGATCATTTTGTAAGAGCTTATTTCCATACCTATAAACTCCCGGTAAAAATTTCTAATTGCTCAAACAATTATGGGCCTTATCATTTCCCGGAAAAACTGATCCCCCTTTGTATCAATAATATTTTACAGAATAACCCGTTACCCATTTATGGTAAGGGAGAAAATGTAAGGGACTGGCTTTTCGTGGAAGACCATGTAAGAGCCATTGATGTTATTTTTCACGACGGCAAAGTTGGAGAAACCTACAATATCGGCGGGCACAATGAGTGGACAAACATAGACCTGGTAAAGGAACTTTGCCGGCAGATGGATGAGAAACTCGGAAGAGAAAAAGGGGCTTCTGAAAAGTTGATCACCTACGTGACCGACCGCGCGGGCCATGACTTGCGGTATGCCATAGATGCTACAAAACTAAAAGATGAACTCGGCTGGCTGCCCTCATTACAATTTGAAGAGGGGATCTCCAGGACTATTGATTGGTTTTTAAATAACAAGGAATGGTTACAACATGTAACCACCGGGAATTATCAAAATTATTACGAACAACAATACCACAAAAGATAATGAAAGGAATTATTCTGGCCGGCGGTTCAGGTACCCGGCTATATCCCATTACGATGGGCATTAGTAAACAATTAATGCCTATCTATGATAAACCAATGATCTACTATCCGCTCAGCACACTGATGCTGGCCGGGATCAATGAGATACTGATCATTACCACTCCGGACGACCAGGCACAATTTCAACGATTGCTGGGCGACGGGGCCCAATGGGGTTGCAAATTAAGTTATGCCAGACAGGAAGTGCCTAATGGCCTGGCCCAGGCCTTTGTGATAGGCGCTGATTTTATTGGGGATGATAGCGTGGCATTGGTATTGGGAGATAATATTTTCTATGGTAGTGGATTCCGCCAGTTACTACAGGCTTCTGCCAACCCGGAGGGCGCTGTTATTTTTGCATATCCTGTGAGTGATCCCGAAAGATATGGCGTGGTGGAATTTGATGAAAATTACAATGCATTGAGCCTTGAAGAAAAACCGGCAACACCTAAGAGCAACTATGCCGTGCCGGGATTATATTTCTATGATAACTCGGTGGTGGAGATTGCTAAAAACCTGGCACCTGGTGCAAGGGGAGAGTATGAAATTACAGATGTAAATAAGGTATACCTGCAAATTAAAAAACTGAAAGTAGGCGTTCTGAACCGTGGATTTGCCTGGCTCGATACCGGCACTTTTGATTCCCTGAACGATGCGAGCGAATACGTAAGAGTGGTGGAAAAAAGACAAGGGCTGAAGATCGGCTGCCCGGAAGAGATCGCTTACAGGATGGGTTTTATAAATAAGGCGCAATTAGAGCAGCTGGCTGAGGGGCTGAAGAAGAGCGGGTATGGAGAATATTTGAAAACAGTGAGTTGATCGCGGCATGCCGGATGATTTTACATTTTGACAGCACTACGAATCTTTACCGTTCCGCATGATAAAATATTGGCAGGCACACCGGTAATTGTAAGTGCCGAGAATAATATTTTTTCAAAAGGATGGCTTACTTAAAACAAATATTATTATCAAAGCACCGCTACGATTTTGTTAGGTAAAGCATTTAATAACACTGTCTATAAAATAGGCCTGATATTGTCAGCCCGTGTTATTACAGCATTATTAAGTATAATATTACTGCCTGTTTATATCCGGTATTTGGGCGTTGAAAGTTATGGTTTAGTTGCTTTCTACGCTACCCTCGCAGGCGCACTGTCCATTCTCGGCACCGGCCTCAGTGGATCCACCAACAGGGAAGTTTCAATTTCATTTGCACAGGGCGGCACCTCGGAAAGGCTAACCAGCCTGCTTTTTAGCGTGGAGCTTCTTAACTGGCTTATTGCTTTTATTGCCTGCGCACTCCTATTGTTGTCTTCCTCTTTTATAGCGGAACACTGGATCAATTCAAAAGAAGTGAGTACACCTGTTATCAATTATAGCGTGATGATCATGGGTTTGATGTTTGCCTGCCAGATGCCAGCCGCTGTTTATGAAGGCGCTTTGAACGGGATGCAGAGGCAGGGAGACTTTGCGATCATCAACCTGGTTTTTGCCATAGTAAAAAGTGTGGGAGTGATCCTCGTTTTAGAATTTATTCGTGCGGATATCATCACTTACTTTTTGTGGAACTTGCTCGTTACCCTTTGCCTGACCATTGCATTGAGGTTACGGGCGTACCAGCTAATCAATCCACTCGGGAAAAGGAAAATATTTTCCTTAAAGCTGTTAAAGTCAATAAAAAAGTTTGCGCTGGGTATGACGGGCATTGCGGTCGTAAGTTTTTTTATTTCGCAGGTGGATAAAGTGATAGTTTCCAAATATTTGTTGCTGGACTATGTAGGGTATTATAATATCGCTTTTTTGCTTGCGGGTTTGCTGGGCATGATCGCTTCTCCCATTCACACGATCGTTCTGCCAAAATTTAATAACCTGGAGGCGCAGTCCAAAAGCCTGGAATTAAAAGAACTGTATTACAGAACAAGCAAATGGATGACCATACTGGTTGTGCCGCTTGGTTTTGCACTTATTGCATTTTCGCATGATATCCTGCTATTGTGGACGAAAAACACGGTGCTGGCAAACGAAACATCCCCTATTTTAAAAGTTGTAGCCCTGGGATCGGTTTTCAACAGTATTGCTTCCGTCTTTTATCTTTATACCCTCGCAAAAGGAAACACGCGGTACGGATTTTACCAGAACCTGATTTGCATTGCGGTAATATTGCCCCTGATCATAATCCTTACACAACGTTATGGTGCTTTGGGTGCAGGCTCGTGCTGGTTGATCTACAATGCCCTGTTATTGACGGTATCCTTGCCTGTTTTTCATCATTTATATATCAAAGGGGAGTTGTTCTATTGGGTGAGGCATTCATTTATTTTTCCTTTCCTGCTGGCAGCGGTGCTTTTCCTGGGTGTAAAGTGGCTTCAACTAAAGTTTTATCCTGGTTTAAATTTATTCGAACTTGCATGGCTCATCCTCTTGATAATGGCGCTGTATGCAATCCTTATAAGTGATACAAGAAATTACCTATTGGGTGTTATTAAAAAAATAAACTGGAAAGGACCGGGACATGAATAGCAATATATCAATAGGGGTCCATGCGATTGCGCATTCTAATTTAGAGGCATAATGCAGCTTCCGGGACCAAATCGTACTTTCATCACTTTATGTATTATTTTTATTCAGCCAAATACTATCAAACATTAATTTAAAAAAACCGGACCTGCTTCCGCATCCAACACATGAGTTATTCACCCATCGAAATTTTAAAGGTTACCTCCAAACGGATCAAAAGAGTTTTCACCACCCCGAAGGATGCACTTTCTACAATTGACAAATTGAAGATCAGGTTTATGAAAGACAAGGGTATCAATAAGTACGATGTCCTTGGCCACACTGTTATCTTCCCGGTCCATCCTTATTGGTTCGGCCATAGTTACTACGAGATCTTTGAAGAACAGGTGTATAAGTTTACCCCGAAAAATAATAACCCCCTTATTATTGATTGCGGATCTAACATCGGGCTAAGCCTCCTATATTTCAGCCGGAATTACCCGGGTGCCAAGATCATCGCTTTTGAACCGGATAAGAACCTCTATGGGATATTAAATACAAACCTGGATAGCTTTGGTTTGAAATCACGGATAGATGTACACAACAGTGCCGTGTGGACAGAAGATACGACGTTACAGTTTGAAGCGACCGGCGGAATGAATGGAGCCATTGCAACAGATACCATTGCCAAAGCGGGAACAGTGGCCGTGGCAGCGGAAAGGCTTAAATCCTATCTTGGCCAGAAAGTAGATTTTTTAAAGATTGATATTGAGGGAGCAGAGATGGACGTATTGAGAGACTGCATTGACGAGCTTCCAAACGTGGAGAATATTTTTATCGAATACCATTGCCGTAACAATGAAAAGCAGGAACTGGATGAACTGTTCCGGATAATGACCAACGCGGGTTTCCGGTATTACTTAAGAGTGGCAAACGAAAACATGCAGTTCCCTTATGTTGAAAAAATCGGCAAATACATGGATATCCAGTTAAATATTTTTGGATTCAGGGTATAACCCGGTTTGCTTTGGATGGTAATTAAAACAAACATACATGAAGGTTGCAATTGGGATCCCTACCTACAAGCAGGCGAATTATATTAAAGAGGCGATAGATAGTGGCATTTCACAAAGCTATGACCAATTGTCTGTGTTTGTAGCCGATGATCAGTCACCAGACGAAACAGAATCGGTTTGTAAGGGGATAACTGCAGCAAATCTTTTTTACTTCAGAAATAAGGACAGGTTAGGGCGATTAGGTAATTACAGGAAACTGCTAAACGATTATGCAGGTGATGCCCACTGGTACCTGAACCTGGACGGGGATGATTACCTGGTCGATAAAAACTTCATACAGCATGCGGTAACTTTGATCAATAATAATAACCCGGATGACATTTCTTTCTTCCAGGCAAATCATAACCTCGGTAGGTTAAAGAAAATATTCACGGAATACAAAGTTCTTACGGAAGACGAGATATTAGTGGACGGCAAAGATTATTTCCGGCTCTTCTACAAGATCAGGAACTTTTCTCATGCAGCTACTCTTTACAACAGGAACAAGGCCCTTGGCCTGAATTTTTATAGCTATGACTCCCTCTCGTCGGATTTTCATTCTCTGATGCGCCTTTCCCTCACAGGGAAGGTGATCTTATCGGGAAAAAATGTAGCCTATTGGAGATTACATGATAACAACGATTCCCAGTCCCTTAACGAGCAGAGTTTAGTTAATGAACTCAGGTCACTTGAAGGGATAGCCGATTTCAGCCTGCAGTTCTTAACTAAACAGGAGAGTCGGATTTGGTTGAAAAGGATCCGGAGATATTACAAAGAGTCTTTTATATACTTTCAAAGCAAGGTAAATCCGGGTACCAAAACCATCCGGTACGTGCTGAAAAACGGGCACTTTAGTTTGTTTTACCTGAAATGTTTAGTTAAGAACATTATCAATTTTTCTAACAAAAAAAGCTCCTGACGAAAGCTGCACAGCTCACCAAAATGTTATTATTGCCGGACGGCATCTTATTATCATGAATAAAAAAACCCTTCTCTGTGTCATTGATAGCCTTGGTAGAGGAGGTGCGGAAATGCTCCTGGTTGGACTTTTACCGGAACTCAACAACCGGTTTCGCGTCATCCTTGTTACACTGTCTGGTGAGATTGCATTTGATGAATCTCAAATAATCTCCAGCAAAAAATATTCCCTCGGGTTCAAGGGGAAACACTCACTGCTCCCGGCGATTATAAAACTGAAAAAGATTATTCGGCAAACCCGCCCTGACCTGGTACATGCGCATTTGCTTCACAGTAGCATTGTGGCGAGGGCAGCCTGTCCTGCCCATATTCCGCTCGTATATTCTCTTCATACCATCATGAGTAAAGATGCTTTTGACGGCAGCCGGTTAAATGCATGGCTGGAAAAACGCACGTTGAAAAAGGGGCAGGCGGTGATCGCCGTTTCCGAAGCAGTTCTGGATGATTACCGGAAACTGATTGCATTGCCCGGGCCAGCTTATGTATTAAAAAACTATGTTTCCAATGCATTTCTTTTGCAGCAGGATTTGCGCCAGGTACACCAGAATAAGGCGAAGCTGCAGCTGGTTGCGGTTGGAAATATTAAACCCGTTAAAAATTACGAGTATCTCTTAAAGGCTTTTGAACAGCTGAAGTCCTTACCGGTAAGCCTGGATATTTTCGGGCATGGGGAAGCGGGGGCCGTGAAAGTTTTACAAGATGAGATCGATTCAAAAAAGCTGAATATTGTTCTTAAAGGGAGTACAGGCAACATCGCAACATTACTCCCGGCCTACGACCTTTTTGTGATGAGCTCCAGCTACGAAGGTTTCGGTATCGCCCCTATTGAAGCAATGGCCACCGGGCTTCCATTATTACTTTCAGACATTCCTGTTTTTAAAGAAATCACCTTTGGGAACGCCTTATTTTTTGACCTGTCCGACCCTAAGTCTTTCGTGACACTCCTGCAAAGAATTTTGTCCGGCGAGGTTGATGTCCAGGCGCTTTCTAACTCAGGCGTCATTGTTGCCCGGGAACATTATAGCAAGTCTTTATACGTCACCAGCTTGTTTTCCATCTATGACGAAGTGATGGAGATGGCCCGGATCAAATGAGCCTGAAGGCAAAATCAATTTGTTGTTACATCGAGCGTTCCTATTTTCGAAACGAACGCAATATTTATTCGTTATTTTTGTTTTTTTTTAAACAACCGTTCATGTGCGGGATCGCAGGCTTTATAGATTTTCATAATCGTTCCTCAAGACAAATATTAGAGAACTGTACCAATGTATTGGCTCATCGTGGTCCCGACGGGAATGGCTTCGAATTTTTCCAGGAAGAAAATACCCAGGTAGGCCTGGGTCACCGGCGGTTGTCTATTATTGATCTTAGCAATGCCGCCAGCCAGCCCATGTGGTATAAACATTTCTGTATCATCTTCAATGGGGAGATGTATAATTATGCAGAAGTAAAAGTTGTTTTAGAGAAACTGGGCCACCAATTTATCACTCATTCTGATACAGAAGTATTGTTGCATGCATGGGAAGAGTGGGGAGCAGCCATGATCGACCATTTTGTGGGCATGTTTTCATTTGTGGTTTATGATACACGAAAAAAAGAAATGATTTGCTTCCGCGACCGGGCTGGCGTAAAACCATTCTATTATTACTGGAAAGATGGGTTGTTTCTTTTTGCCTCCGAATTGAAAAGTTTTCATGAACATCCCGGGTTTAAAAAAATTATTAACCACGAGGCCCTGCACCAGTTTCTGCAGTACGGATATATTTTGGCCCCCCTCAGTATCTTTCAGCATACACATAAATTGCTCCCGGGCCACTACCTGCATTTCAAACTGCACCAATCTACCTTCAGCATCCATAAGTATTGGGATGTTTATGATCTGTACAACAAGCCGAAGCTTGACATAACAGAGGCTGAGGCGAAGCAGGAAACCGAAAAATTATTGATCTCCGCCTGCCAGTACCGAATGGTTTCAGATGTACCTGTCGGCGTTTTTTTAAGTGGCGGTTACGACAGTACCGGTGTTACCGCAATACTGCAAAAAAACCAGGCTGAGCAGATAAAAACTTTTACCATCGGATTTTTTGAGGAAGACCATAATGAAGCCGAATATGCAAAAAAAGTAGCTGGTTTTCTCGGTACGGATCATACGGAACATTACTGTACCGCTAAAGAGGGACAGGAGATCATTCCGGATATTCCTTTTTACTGTGACGAGCCCTTTGGTGACTCCTCTATAATTCCCACAACACTCGTAAGCAGATTAGCGAGGCAGTCTGTGACGGTGGCACTTAGCGCAGATGCTGGCGACGAAACTTTTGCGGGGTACAATAAATACCCAATGGCGCTTGACTTTCTCAATAAAATAAACCGCATTCCTTCATTTGCCCAAAAGCCAACGGGCAAGATCATTAATTACCTGCCAGATGCTTTATTGGTGAAACTCACTGGTAACAGTGCAGCGTCCATAAAGAAGGAACGCCTTTCGCAGTTGCTGCAGAATGAAAGGTCGGCTGTGTCTGTGATGGACGAACTGCTTTCGCAAAACTATACCAGTAGCCAGCTTAAAGGACTTTTTACAAATCAGTCCCCCCGCCCTGAATCATTTTTTGATTCGGAGAACATGTTGGATGATTCGCTGACGGAACTGGATAAAATGCTGGCGGTCGATTATAAAACCTATATGCCGGACGATATCCTCGTGAAGGTTGACCGTGCCGGGATGAGTACTTCACTTGAAGGCAGGGAACCCTTGCTTGATCACCGGCTTATAGAATTTGCAGCGCAGTTGCCCGCTCATTTTAAAATGAAAGGGCAACACAAAAAATATCTTTTAAAAGAGATCATACACGACTACGTACCCAAAGAAATGATGGATAGGCCAAAGATGGGTTTTGGTGTGCCTATCTTTGACTGGCTTAGGAACGAACTGAAATATTACACCGACGAATACATGAGTGATGCGGCTTTTGAAAAACATGGGCTTTTTAAAAAAGAAGGGGTGCGGCACATTATGGCCAGTTTTTTCCGCGGCGACAGGAACTATAACAACCTATTCTGGTACTTGCTGATGTTCCAGATGTGGTATAAAAAATGGATGGACTAAATATTACCACAGTCCTCAGACTACTGCATGAAAAAAATTCTCTTTATTTCTTATGATGGAATGACGGATCCGCTCGGGCAAAGCCAGGTGATCCCATATCTTTCAAATCTCACAAAGTTTGGCTACTCGTTCACCATCCTTAGTTGTGATAAGCCGGATAAATACCTTGCCAACAAAGCCTACGTGGAAAAGCTGATTGAGCCTTTCCCAATAGATTGGGTGAGCATCGCTTATCACAAAAACCCACCGGTCCTTTCTTCCATATATGACTTTCGGCAGTTAAAAAGGAAGGCTAAACAACTGCAGGAAAAGATAGGGTTTGATATGGTGCACACCCGCCCAGGCTTACCCACATTAGTTGCATTATGGCTGAAAAAAACATATGGGGTAAAATTCCTGAATGACATCAGGGGTTTCTGGGCAGATGAAAGAGTGGATGGGGGCATGTGGAATATTAAAAATCCCTTATTCAAGCGCATCTACCTGTTCTTTAAAAAACACGAATTTGAATGTATCGAAAAAGCAGATTATAATAACTGTCTTACCTATGCTGCCCGGGAAGTGATTCACTCATGGAAACATATACCCGGGCAGCCGTTGCCGGTAGAAGTAATTCCATGCAGTGTCGACCTGGATCTTTTTGACCCTGGAGCTGTTGATCCGGTACTAAAGAAACAATTCGCTGAAGAGTTAAACATAAAGGAAGGCGATACCGTATTTACCTACCTTGGTTCAATTGGGGGCTGGTATCTTACAGACGAGATGATGCGCTTTTGCAAAATGCTTTCTGATAAAATCCCCTCTGCAAAATTCCTGTTCATTTCGCCCCATTTACATGAAATGATCGCGGCTGCTGCCGTTAAACAAGGACTGCCTGCAGGCAGGATACTTACGCGACAGGCCAGGCGCAATGAGGTACCGGTGTTGTTATCCTTTAGCAGTTATTCTATATTTTTTATCAAACCATGTTTTTCTAAATTGTCATCATCCCCTACCAAACATGGGGAAATCATGGCCATGGGCATACCGGTAATTACGAATGCCGGTGTGGGAGACGTAGAAGAGATCGTTACACGATACAATGCGGGGTACGTGCTCAAGGATTTTTCGGATGCTTCTTTTAAGGAGATAGCCGATAAGGTCAGCAAGGGCAATTCTTTTGACCGAGAAGTGATCCGGGCCGGCGCGAAAGATTTTTATGCATTAGAGTCTGCAATAGCACGGTATAAAAAAATGTATGAAACAATACTAAACTAGTAATTCATTTTTTTTGCCGATGGCATGGAAATAAGGTACGCCGGGGCTTACAACCACGTTTTCAAGGCCGCAATTACTCATCATCTCCTCCACCTCTCTTTTACTGAACCTCTGTTCCAGTTTGGTGCCGAACCTGTCCAGCGCATCGTTCCTGATAATAAAAAAGGACTTGTTGTTATAGGCAGAGAGGGGCATTTTACGGGCCAGGGCGCGCAATCCGATCAGTACGAGGAAGCGAACCCAGAGCACGAGTGGCATATAGATTACTACGGCCAGGATGTCACAGACAACCCGTTTGGTGCGCGAAGGAAGCCTGCAAACCACTTTGCGGATAAGGTCGCTGAGCCAGAAGAGCGCTTTAAAAACGACGTTTTGCCCTTCCAGGTTATAATAGAGATAACAATAAAAATGACCGCCTTTTTTTACCTTTTTCACGCAATCCTTCATCGCCTGCTGGGTGTCCGGGATATGATGTAATACCCCGATGCTCATTGCAAAGTCAAACGTTTCATCGTCAAACGGGATGGTTTCCGTGCTGGCCTTACTTAATCGAACGTTCTCAATCTTACCCAACAATTTATCGGCAGCAATGATGGCATTGCTGGGATCAACTGCTTCGATAAATCCTGCTTTACTGCTTAAATATTTTGTCCAGCGCCCGGTGCCGCATCCGACATCCAGTGCATAGCTGTTTTTGTTCAGGATGGAATCATCCAGTATATCAAAATACTCTTCTGCACATTCCTTGATGATCTTATCAGAAAAATCATGAAATTTCAACCACTCATCTCCAAAAGATTTTACTACCTCATTGTCTATATTTTCTCCTGCTGTGGAAAAAATAGCGATCTCCCTGTTGGTACCCTGCACGAACTTTAGGGGCTGTTTGGAATAATTTTTCTTCATTTGAAGCCGCAAAAATAAGGGTTTAGTCATTCGGAAGATTTTTTAGACGAAAGTCATGCCGGGTTTACTCATAGAGGTCAGTTGATTTGTGGTACATTTACAAAATTTTTTTACTTACTAACCAAATTCAACATGTCGCTTCGGTATCTGATCATTGGCGCCGGATTTTCCGGTTCTGTGCTGGCACATATGTTAGCCAAAAATCTCACCTGTTCCATTGATATCTGGGATGAAAGAGACCACGCCGGTGGCAACTGTCATACCTCCCGTGATGCAGAAACGGACGTAATGGTCCATAGGTATGGCCCGCACATCTTTAACACAGATAAAAAAGAAATATGGGACTTCGTAAATAGCTTCGGCGAATTCAAACCCTACGTGCACCGTGTAAAAGCGATGAGCAAAGGAAAAGTGTATTCTCTGCCGGTAAACCTGCTTACCATCAACCAGCTGTTTGATAAAAATTTCTCACCGGCAGAAGCAAAAGAATTCCTGGCGCAACTAGGAGACTCCAGCATCAGCAACCCGCAGAATTTTGAAGAACAGGCTTTGCAGTTTATCGGCATTGAGTTGTACAAAGCCTTTTTTTACGGTTACACGAAGAAACAATGGGGATGCGAACCCACGGAACTGCCTGCCTCCATCCTACGTCGCATACCGGTGAGATTTAATTACGATGATAATTACCACAGCAATACCTATACAGGCATCCCCGCAGATGGGTATTCTGCAATTATGCAAAAAATGACCGATTTGCCAGGTATCAGGATTACCCTTAATAAAAAGTTTGTACCGGGCATGGATACTAGCTCCTACGATCATGTATTCTATACAGGCCCGCTGGATGCCTATTTTAATTTTGAATTTGGCCGGCTCGGCTATCGGACGGTCACCTTTGAGAAACACGTTGCAGAAGGTGATCACCAGGGGCTGGCACAGATGAATTATTGCGATGAGGAAGTGCCCTACACAAGAGTTGCCGAGCATAAACATTTTACACCCTGGGAGGAACATCCAAAAACAATTTACTTTAAAGAATTCAGCAAAGAAACAGGTCCTGATGATCTGCCCTACTATCCAAAGCGGCTCGAGGCAGACAAGATCCTGTTAAAAAAATACCGGGAATTGGGTAGCACATTGAAAGGAGTGTCTTTTCTCGGCAGGCTGGCTACTTACCGTTACATGGATATGCATCATGTGATCGGGGAAGCGATCGCTTTTGCCGAGAACTTCATTGCAAGTGTACAACAAAAAAGTAACCCGCCTGCCTTTTCCAATACAGAAAATTTATAAAAAGCGAATGAGGAAGAAAAGAATTTTGGTTATTTGCCCCCACCCGGAAAATGTAGTGCCCGGCCAGCGTTTGAAATATGAGCAATATTTTGAAAGTTGGAGGGAAGCGGGGTATGAGGTGACCGTTTCGCCCTTTTATTCCGAAAGAATGCAAAGTATTCTCTACTCCAGGGGTAAGATCCTGGAGAAGGTGCTGTGGGTTATAAATGGTTATTTCAAAAGGTTTATGGAACTCTTCACGTTGCGTAAGTATGACCTTGTATATATTTTTCTTTGGGTCACTCCGTTTGGGTATCCCCTGATAGAGCGGCTGTTTATAAACATTAATAAGCGGGTTGTATACGATATCGATGATGCTATTTTTATGAAGGCAGAAAGCATGATCAATCGCTCCATGGATTTTATCCGCGGCAGGGGTAAGCCTTTTTTCCTGATGACCAAAGCGAAACATGTTATCACCTGCACTCCCTTTCTCACAGAAGTAGCACTCAGCTACAATGAAAATGTGACCGATATTTCCTCTACGATCAACACTGATACCTACCTGCCGGTAAATGTGTACAGGAATGATCACAAACCTATACTGGGGTGGAGCGGAAGTCACAGCACTTCTCCTTTTTTATTCCTCCTGAAGGATGTTTTGCTAAAACTATATGAAAGGATTCCTTTTACCCTGGTGGTGATGGGGGACGCCGGTTTCAATATCGAGGGGCTGGAAGTGGAAGCGCTTCCATGGAGTGTAGAAAATGAAGTCCCCGTATTACAGCGGTTTGACATCGGCCTCTATCCATTACCTTTGGACAACAAGTGGGTATTGGGTAAAAGTGGCTTAAAAGCACTTCAATACAAAGCACTTGGGCTGCCTGTGGTAGCAACTGGGATCGGGGCTAATTACCGGATTATTGAAAATGGTATAACAGGGTTCCTTGTAAAAACGGAAGAAGAGTGGATTGAGCACCTGGAACTCCTGATGAAGGACGCCGCGCTACGAAAAAAAATGGGAGAGGCCGCACGTATCAACGTCTTAAAACATTACTCTCTTCATGCAAATAAAAAACGCTACCTCGATATAATTGATAAGGTAGCAGCTGAGCCGGTTGGTTTCGGGTAATTATTTTTCCACAATTTTTTAGGAAGTTATGCAATAAGAAGAATATCTGGCCGTTTATACCAGAGTCCAAATATTCTGATTAAAACCAAAACTATCCTTGCTATGGAAAAGGCGATCGCCGTGGTTGTATCCTACAACCGCCAGGCACTCTTATCTGAATGTATCACCGCACTTCGCAACCAGACACGTAAGCCAGACGCTATCTTAGTGGTAAATAATGGCAGCACAGACAATACCGAGCAGTGGCTGAAAGAACAGGATGATGTCTTTTTTATTACACAAAAAAATGTAGGATCAAGTGGCGGCTTCAATACCGGTATTGCGTGGGCTTTTAAGCACGGCTATTCCTGGATCTGGTGCATGGACGATGACGGTTACCCAAAAGAAGATGCCCTGGAGAAAATACTAGCGCCGCAAACAGACAATCTTTGCCTGAGGAATTGTGCGGTCCTGAATAAGGAAGACAAGAAAACCTTTGTGTGGAAAACTAAAAACTTTACCACCATTGATGATGTGGATACCAACCTGATACATGGAGTGGGACACCCTTTTAACGGGACTATGCTCCACCGCAGTATTGTAGAAAGAGTTGGGTTTCCGCGTCCGGCATTATTCCTTTGGGGCGACGAAACAGAATATTACCATCGCATTACCCGCCAGAATAAGATCCCGGTTTGCACTGTAGCGGATAGCATTCATTACCATCCGGCCTCAGCATTTACTTTTAAAAATGATTGGGATTTTGAAAGCAGCTGGAAAATGTATTTCTATGTGCGAAACCGCCTGCACATACACAAAGCGAAATTCGATAGCAAACTGGTAGCCTTTTTTAATTACTGTTGTTTTCTTTTTGCCATGGCAGGTATAGTAATAGTTTACCAGAAAACGGATAAAGTAAAAAAACTTGGTTTTATATTTTGGCCCGCCACAGACGCTTTCAGCAGCAATTTTACCCAAACCCCCCAGACGATCCTGGCCAGGCTCCGCAGCAATCCATGGGACTCGTACAGGCTGGCATACACCAATTATGCAAAGTACACCAGGCAGGCATTCCAGGGATTGTTCACCTTACCGGGAACCCGAAGAACAGCGGGAGTGTGAACTTCAAGGGTTACAGTGTAGTTTTAGTTTCATTAGTTTATACCACGGCCTCTTTTTTTAAAGAGGCCGTTTTTTGTAAATTTTTTCGCTCGTAAATGAGCAGGACGGTAATTACAAAAAATGGCATACATGGAATCTTGTACCTTACCAGGGTGCCGAAATTTAGCGTAGTAGCCCCCACAAACAGTGCAAATAAAATAGAGAAGAAAAAACAAAACATCACCATGGGGTCTTTAAAAATGGTAGTGACAAAAGCAAAGGGCCCCACTTTGATCAAAACAAAAAGCGTCAGCAGCATCAGGGTCAGACTTTCGAGCGAAGACAGTAAAGTAGAAAGCTTTTTAGATTCCCAGAGATAAGGCCGGAAGAGGGTTGCGTTGATTGCAGCAGGCGCCATGCGAAGAAGACTACCGGCGCTACCATCATATTCTATACCTAATGAAAAAGAGGACTCTGCCCTGTCAGACATTGCAATAAAATTTTTTTGCTGGTTCTGCACAGATTCTGATAGTTTCTCTATTGCAAAATTACCCATCTCTTTTTGAAGCCTGTCAGACATCAATACAAAACCACCAATGCTTACGGCTGCAATAAACAGGATCGTAAAAACCTTCACCAGCGGATTACTTATTATGTGAATCTTTTTAAGCACCAGGTACAGGATGAAAAAAGGCAGGTAGGCAAAAAGGATGTAGGGTTTTACGATAGAAAGTATCAATGCTGCCACCAACGCGATAACGGTATTTTTTGCAAGGCTTTTCTTTTTGTCATAGCCGGCATATATGGCATAGGTCATCCAACCGAGCATACCCATGCAAAGGGGATCCTTGAGTACACCTGAACTCCAGAATCCCAAGGTAGGGAGGTACAGAATGGCAATTGCCAGTTTCTTATGAAGGTGCGGGTAAAGTTCATAAAAAAATTTAAACAGTTTCCAGATGCCGGAAAATGCAATAAGAGAAAAGAACAGCTGGATCACGCTATAACATCCAAAGGAGAAAAAAGAAAAGATTGCGACGAGGCGGATCACAAAAAAGTTTGCCTCACTCTTAAAATAACCGGTATTACCGATGTCCGCTACCAGCGACCTGTCAAAATCATCCCCCGCCAGGAAAAGCCAGCGGATATGCCCGGGATCTTTTAGGATAAGCCTGAAAATGTTATATCCCTCCGGGTAATACAGAGAAGTGGAATCGCCCGGGGACAGATACACATTAAAAATTGTTATGGCAACGGTGAAGATGATCTTGATCCAAAATCCATTTTTCTGGTATTGTTTTAGTAAGGGGTCTTTGATATTTCTTCTCCTGAAAGCAAAGAAGAGGGAAAAGATATAGACATATAACGGAAATAATATAAAATCTAAAATTCCCATGCAGTGTTATAGTTCCACAATGGTTTTTGGGGGCCGTTTATGAATGATGATGCCAGCAAATTTATCGTAATTTATCATTCACAATCCAATAATAAACATTTATTTTGCCGCACACCAAGAAAGCAAAAATATGTGTGGAATCGCCGGCGCCGTAAATCTTAAACTAAATTATGGAGGGGTGAATGGCAGCATGTTTCACCGCGGACCCGATCAACAAAATGGTTTTTTAAACAACAACGTAGACCTCTATCACCTGCGGTTATCCATCCTTGATATATCCGGCGGAAAACAACCGATGACAATCGATGACCGTTTTACCATCATCTTTAACGGGCAGGTATATAATCACAATGACCTTCGAAAAAAGTATAATTTATCAGGCAATACCTATTCTGATACCGAAACACTTTTATTGTTATATCGCAAACTGGGCACGGGTTTCTTAAATGACCTGGAAGGTATGTTTGTTTTTGCCATCTACGATAAGCAGGAAGAAACCTTATTTATTGCAAGGGACAGGGCGGGAAAGAAGCCGGTGTATGTTTATTCACGGGGCCAGGTTTTGCTCTTCGCCAGTGAACTCAATTGCCTGAAAAGCCAGTTGTCTTTGGAAATGGAGGAAGAGAATTTCTATACTTATCTTAGGCTGGGATCTTTTTACAAAACGGCTACTCCTTATAAATATGTGAAGGAGTTACGGGGTGGCTCTTCGCTGCTTGTGAACTGCAGGACGATGGACGTAAAAGAACAGCTATGGTGGAATATTGATGAACACTACAAGGTGAATGCCGGAGATTCTTTTGATGCTGCACTGGAGAAGGTCGACGGCTTGTTACATCAATCTGTGAAGCGGCGGGTGGAATCTTCCGACCTGGAAGTGGGCAGTTTCCTCAGTGGTGGAATAGACAGCGGCCTGGTAACAGCCATTGCCAGTGAGTACAATAAGCAAATAAAAACTTTCACTGTTTCTTTTGACGGCGAATATGATGAAGCACCACTTGCAAAAATGGTAGCTGACAAATACAATACAAACCATACCGAAATAAAGATATCCTTTGATGATCTACAGTATGACATTGAGAAGATCATTACTAATTATGGGGAGCCCTTTTTTGACAGTTCCGCAATACCCAGCTATTATGTAAGCAAAGAGGCCAAACGATATGTGACGGTGATATTAAATGGAGATGGTGCAGATGAATTGTTTGGAGGCTACCGACGGTATGTCCCATTTTCCAGGTATGATTTCTTTAAAGCCGCCACGCCAGTAAAAAATATTGCCGGTTTGGCGAGGAAAATCTTATCGCCTTCCGACAATAAAAAATCTGCGTATAATTATTTCTACAGGCTGCTTTCGCTTGCTTCCAAAAAAAGCCTCGAGGTTTACTTGTCTGCGGGGGTAGACATCCTGGAGGATCATGAGCAGCACCTGCTGAGCCCGGAAGGGGATTACATGTCAGCTATGCGGCTTGATTTTGATAAAATAAACCTGGCTGAAATCAGCGGCCTGAAGAAAATAATGAACATGGATTTCAATAGTACCTTGTTCAGCGACTTGTTGGTAAAAATGGATATCGCCAATATGGCCAACTCACTGGAGGGTCGGAGCCCCTTTTTATGTAAGGAACTGCTGGAGTATGCCCCCGGCCTTGATGACAGTTACAAGATCAATGGCAGCACTACAAAATACCTGCTCCGCAAACTTGCAGTGAGGTACATGCCGCAGGAACTTATCAGCCAACCAAAACGGGGTTTTGAAGTACCATTAAAAAACTGGATCGAAAAAGACCTGAAAGAAATTGTACAGGATTACGTTGGATCCCCCACGGCACTTAGCCGTAGGTTCCTGCAAAGAGGGTTTCTTGCGGGACTTTTAAATAAGGAGGTAAAGATGTCTGAAGAAAAGAGGGCAAAGATTCTTTATACCTTGCTGAGCATGGAAATATGGTACAAAAATATATATTTGCGGTAATTGTCAATGTCCGATGAATAAAAAAATTACCATCCTGGAAAATACCGTATTTTCTACCAATACTGCCAGGCTAAAGCTCACACAGGTTCTGATAGACATGGGCTACGAGGTAACGATTTTTTCTACCGGTTCGGATAAAGAAATGGAGGTGGCCAGGAGTCGTGGGTTTAAGATCATAGATGTTGGCTCAAGCAACACAAATGTGTTGCATGTATTTAAATACATCAGCAACCTGCGACGCGAGGTTAAAAAGGCCCGCCCTGATGTTTGTCTCACCTTTACAATGCGCCCTGCAATCTGGGGCAATATGGTTACACGCGCTTTAGGAATTCCTACCATTACAAATATTTCCGGTATCGGCCCCTTAGCCGACAGTGAAAGTTTTGCTTATAAGGTTGCAAGAAAGCTTTATAGTTTTGTGCTCAAAAAAACAGCAATCGTGTTTTTTCAAAACAGGGATGACCTGGATATCTTTTTGACCAAAAAGTTTGTAAGACCGGAGCAGGCTGTCATCATACCCGGATCCGGGGTTGATTACGATTATTATGCGCCCCTGCCGCAAAAACGGAAAGATGGAAAATTTGTTTTCCTATTTATAAGCCGGCTCATTAAAGATAAAGGTATCCTCGAATACGTGGAAGCAGCCAAACAGATTACCAAAAAATATCCCGGGGTAGTGTGCCAGGTATTGGGTCCTTATTACTCTCAAAACCTGAAGGAAAATATCATTACAGAAAAGCAGATCGTGCAATGGGTGGAGCCAGGATACGTAAATTACCTGGGTGCTGCAGACGATGTGCGCCCGTTCATGGCAGAAGCAGATTGTATTGTTTTACCCTCTTACCGGGAGGGCATGAGTAATGTACTGCTGGAAGCTGGCAGTATGCAAATACCTTGTATAACTTCCGATACCACCGGTTGTAATGATATCGTGGTGGATGGTTTAACAGGTTATCTCTGCAAAGTAAAGGATGAAAGGGACCTGCAGTTGCAGATGGAAAAAATGCTAAAGCTCACCAGGGAGGAACGGGAACAGATGGGTATAAACGCGCGGGAGATAATGAAAACAAAGTTTGCCAAACAAATCGTAGTAGATGCTTATGTAAAGGCTATTGAATCCGTTTAAAACCTCCCTCTTGTTTTACAACTCTTCGCAGATCCCGAACAATTTTTATCCTCACTTGTATTAGAGGGATAATAATAAAAAATGAACTCTTTTACTATAAAAGACCTGGCAAACCTTTCAGGCATAAAAGCCCATACGCTCCGTATCTGGGAGCAGCGTTACACTTTTTTAAAACCTCACAGAACGGATACGAATATCCGCTACTACAGTAATGAGGAGCTGAAAACAATTCTGAACATCGCGCTGCTGAATAAATATGGCTTCAAGATTTCGCACATCGATAAAATGAGTGAAACAGAGGTGAGGGAAAAAATTCTTTCTTTAAACCAGTTGCAGGCGCAGTTGGAGAGGGTAGTACACGAACTGATACAACAAATGATAGACATGGAAATGGAGTCATTTGAAAAAACCATCAATGAATTCATTGCGACTAAGGGAATTGAACGAACCATTACGCAGATCATTTTTCCTTTCCTGGAAAAAATAGGCATCCTCTGGCTTACAAATCATATTAACCCGGCACAGGAGCACCTCGTGACTAACGTGATCCGTCAAAAGCTTATCTGCGGGATAGAAGCTCTGCAGACACCCTTAAAATCCAATAAAACGATCTTGTTATTCCTGCCAGAAGGAGAATACCACGAGTTAGGGCTCCTTTTTATGTACTATATCCTTAAAAACAGGGGCATTAATGTACTTTATGTCGGGGCAAGTGTCCCCCTTAAAGATGTTGAATACGTCGTGAATTATAAAAAACCAGATTATCTCTATTCTCACCTCACTACTGTGGGCCAAAATTTTAATTTCGAAAGATTTTTGCAGAATGTCACTGAAAAATTTAAAAATATTCCCATTGTCATCTCTGGTCAGCTCACGAATACTTACGAAAAAAAGATACCTACTTCCATCAATTTCAAGCGCTCCTTTACGGAAGTAATGGAATTTGTTGGGGGATTATAACCTGGGCGAGGCCAAAAAACCTAAAAAAAGGTTTTTTTATTCCAAAACTTTGTTTAACTTTACGGTATCAAAATTTAAACAAAATGTCAGCCTTAGAATTTAACGAAATGCTTTTAAGCAACGCGGATTACCTAAAACCCTTTGCTTTTACACTCACGAGGGATAATGAAACGGCCCGGGACCTGATGCAGGAAACCCTTTATCGTGCTTTGGCAAATAAAGAAAAATATAATTCCGGCACCAATATTAAGGCGTGGATGTATACGATCATGCGGAACATTTTTATAAATGACTACCGTAAAAAAGCAAGGCAGCAAACGATTTTCGATAGCTCGGCAAATGATTACCTGCTAAATCATAACCAATCCGCCGTGTCTAATGCAGCGGAAGTGAACCTTACCTTGAAGGATATACGTTCGTCTATCCACGAATTGCCGGATATATTTAAACACCCTTTTGTGCTGTATTTTGAAGGGTACAAGTATAACGAGATCGCATCTTTACTTGAGGAGCCCCTGGGAACAATTAAAAGCAGGATCCACTTTGCAAGGAAATTACTAAAAGAACAACTCACAAGGTATTAGTGAGGCACAGGCTGATTTATACTTCTTTAATCTTACTTTACACCTGTGAAAAAAGTGGTTATTATTGGTAGTGGGTTCGCAGGCATGTCAGCTGCTACATTTATGGCTAAAGAGGGCTGGGATGTATCGGTTGTGGAAAAGAACAGCCTGCCAGGTGGCCGGGCACGGAAATTTTCCGCAGAAGGTTTTCAATTTGATATGGGGCCTAGCTGGTATTGGATGCCTGAGGTTTTTGAGCGCTATTTTAAAAGTTTTGGTCATAAAGTATCAGATTTCTATACATTGGAAAGGCTAGATCCCTCTTACCGGGTTTATTGGGCCGACGGACCTGTTGATATACCAGCTGATTACGAGAAGCTACGGATCTTGTTTGACACACTTGAACAAGGAGCAGGCAAAAAACTAGACAAGTTCCTGGAGGAGGCCGCCTATAAATATGATATTGGCATCAATAAACTGGTTCATAAACCAGGGCGCTCCCTGGCGGAATTTCTGGACCTGGAACTTGCAAAGGGCGTTCTGAAACTGGATGTGTTTACATCCATGAAAAAACATGTCAGCCGCTTTTTTACCCACCCTAAATTGCAACAATTGATGGAGTTCCCGGTGTTGTTCCTCGGGGCAATGCCGGATAAAATTCCTGCACTATACAGTTTGATGAATTATGCTGACATAAAAGGAGGCACCTGGTACCCAAAAGGAGGCATGTATAAGATTGTAGAAGGCATGTACAAAGTGGCCTGTGAAATGGGTGTTAAGTTTCATTTTAAGGAAGATGCGGCGGAAATAACGGTTCACGATGGGAAGGCGACAGCTGTGCGCACCGTGGGATACTCGCCGGATGGGGAAATATCATCGCATATTTTTGAGGCCGATGTCGTTATTGGGGGGGCTGACTATCATTTTATCGAAAGTAAATTATTACAACCTGCGGATAGAAGTTACTCGGAAAAATATTGGGATAGCAGGGTAATGGCGCCTTCCTGCCTACTTTATTATGTTGGTATAAATAAACGTTTACAAAACATTTTGCACCATTCTTTGTTTTTTGATGTAGATTTTGGTGCACACGGCAAGGAAATTTATGAAACGCCGGCATGGCCCAGCAACCCACTGTTTTATGTAAGTGCTACATCGGTTACTGACCCGGAAGTAGCCCCGGCAGGCCATGAAAACCTTTTTTTTCTGATCCCGGTAGCAGCGGGGCTGGAAGGAGATAATGAAGCGCTGAGGGACCTGTATTTTGATAAGATGATAGAGCGGTTAGAAAAAGCAACAGGTGAATCGATTAAGGATGCAGTGGTCTATAAAAAGACTTATGCGGTCAGCGATTTCGTAAATGATTACAATGCTTTTAAAGGGAATGCGTATGGACTTGCCAACACATTAATGCAAACAGCCATACTAAAGCCTTCCATCAAAAGCCGCAAAGTAAAAAACCTGTTTTACACGGGTCAACTTACAGTTCCTGGTCCCGGAGTTCCACCCTCACTTATCAGTGGCGAAGTAGTGGCGAAGGAGGTTGTAAAACAATTTAAGTCTTAAATTAGAAGTTATGATGCATCTCTTTCATTTTGTAAGCCAGCAATGCAGCAAAATAACTACCGAAAAATACAGTACATCTTTCAGTAGCGCTATCAGGTTGCTGCATGAAACTTTACGTACACCTATCTATAATATCTATGGGCTGGTGCGGTTCGCTGATGAGATAGTTGATACCTTTCATGATCACGATAAACAACAATTACTGGAAGATTTCAGGGCTGATACCTTTCGTGCAATCGAAAACAAAATAAGTTTAAACCCCATTTTGCATAGTTTCCAAATTACGGTCAACAAATACAATATCGATCTTCACCTTGTGGAAGCTTTTTTCGATAGCATGCAACAGGACCTTAAGAAGACGAATTATGATGAAGGTGGTTACAACCAATACATTTACGGTAGTGCAGAAGTGGTGGGACTGATGTGCCTGTATGTTTTTTGCGAAGGGGATAAGATTATGTTCGCAAAACTGCAACCTTCCGCACAAGCACTGGGTGCAGCTTTTCAAAAAGTTAATTTCCTTCGGGACCTGAAAGCAGATTACCAGGACTTAAACCGTACTTATTTCCCTGGTGTTGACTTCGGGAATTTTACAAAAGCAACGAAAGAGCAGATCGAAGCTGAGATCGCACATGATTTTGAAAAAGCATACAGCGGTATAGTACAGTTGCCGGTGAAAGCCCGGTTTGGTGTTTATGTTGCCTATAAATATTACCTGTCACTATTCAGGAAGATCAAGCGGTCCCAACCTTCCTTGTTACTTCATAACAGAATCCGTATACCAAATTATTCCAAAGCATTCATTGTTATGCGTGCGGGAGTCAGGAGCCAGTTTAATATTTTATAAAGGAATTAATTTGTCACAGGTAATATTAGTAAACGAAAGAGACGAGCCCGTGGGTTCAATGGAAAAAATGGAGGCCCACCAGAAGGGTTTGCTTCACAGGGCCTTTAGTATTTTTATTTTTAATACAGGGGGTGATATGTTGCTTCAGCAACGGGCTTTAAATAAATACCACAGTGGGGGCTTATGGTCGAATGCCTGTTGCAGCCATCCCATGCCGGGAGAAGACACGGCCCCTGCAGCCGCCAGAAGGCTGGTGGAAGAAATGGGTTTCACAACAGTGCTGCAACCCGCTTTCAGTTTCATTTACAGGACCGACTTCGATAATGGCCTGGTAGAACATGAAGTAGACCATGTATTTACCGGGGAATTTGATGGCCCGGTACTACCGGATGCAGCAGAGGTAAATACTTATTCCTACCGGTCAATTCCTGCCATCCGTGAATCTATTCAGAAGGAATCCCATTTATATACCTCATGGTTTAAAATTGCTTTTCCAAAACTGGAAAGTTATCTTGCAGCTCCAGGAAAATAGTTTTGAACCAATGGAAAAAAAGTCAGCGATCATCATAGGCAGCGGTGTGGCTGGATTGGCTATAGCAACGCGGCTGGCCATCCAGGGTTTTGCTGTGAAACTGTTTGAAAAAAATGCCTGGCCCGGGGGAAAACTATCCATGTTCACCAAGGATGGCTACCGTTTTGACGCGGGGCCTTCCCTTTTCACGCAGCCTGTGAACATAAAAGAACTTTTCGAAGCAGCAGGAGAACCCATAGACGATTTTTTTTCCTACCGCACGGTAGAAATTGCCTGCCACTATTTTTTCGAAAATGGCAAAATCTTTAAAGCCTATGCTGAGCCGGAAAAATTTGCCAGCGAAATGGAACGGTCAATCGGCGAGCCCGCAGGTAATACAGCCAACTATTTGGCGGATGCAAAAAATCTTTATGACCATGTGGGCACCATTTTTCTCAACCATTCCCTGCATAAAAAAACTACATGGCTGCATAAAAGAGCGTTGACTGCACTCCGGTATGTAAAAAGGGCTTACCTGTTCAGCAGCCTCCAGCAATATAACCGCCGCAAATTTAAAACTGCCGAAGCCGTGCAGGTTTTCAACCGTTTTGCCACCTACAATGGTAGCAACCCTTACAAGGCTCCTGCTATGTTAAGCCTCATCCCCCACCTGGAAATAAATGAAGGTGTCTTTTATCCACGGGGTGGGATGGTGAGCATAACAAATGCACTCTATAACCTGGCAAAAAAGAAAGGGGTGCAATTTTATTTCAACGCACAGGTAGACAGTATCGTTCATGCGGACAATACTGCAATCGGCATAGTGACAGGTAATAAAAATATTCATGCAGACCTGGTTGTGAGCAACGGAGATATTTATTTTACTTATAAGCACCTGCTAAGGCAACCTGCTACGGCAAAAAAAGTATTAAAACAGGAGCGGAGCAGTAGTGCCCTGATCTTTTACTGGGGCATCGGAAAAAGTTTTGATTCGCTGGGTCTCCATAATATTTTTTTCAGTAATGATTACAAGCAGGAATTTGACCATATTTTTAACCGGAAAACATTGGGGGATGATCCCACTGTTTATATCAATATCACCAGTAAGGAAGATCCGGATGATGCGCCGGTAGGAAAAGAGAACTGGTTTGTAATGATAAATGTTCCTGCAAACAGCGGGCAGGACTGGGATAAAATTAAAGAGCGCGCAAGACAGTATATTGTAACAAAACTCAGCCGGCTGTTGCAGACAGATATCGCATCCCTGATAGAATCGGAAACTATCATGGACCCGGGGATAATAGAAGAACGCACGGGCAGCTTCATGGGTTCACTATACGGCACGAGTTCAAATAACAGGATGGCTGCGTTCTTAAGATCTGCCAACTTTACTTCAGAGATAAAGAACCTGTATTTCTGCGGGGGTAGCGTCCATCCGGGGGGGGGCATTCCACTGTGCTTAAAAAGTGCTGCCATCACTGCAGCCATTATTCAAAAAGATCAACAACGTCATCCGGTTACGCATTGAACAAGTTTTCCAAATACCAGGTGGCCACGGCCATTGCCATACTGTTTCATACCATCGGTTTGATCGGTATATTGTTTTTTAGTTCTGAAAGTTTTGCAAGAACCACACCGCTTAACCTGTTATTGATGGCAGCATTGCTGGTATACACACAAGCGGAAAAGAAAAGTCATTTTTTTCTTTTCCTTGCCGCGTGTTTTTTTGTAGGGATTCTTGTGGAGATCGTAGGGACTAATACGGGCTGGTTGTTTGGGAACTATCGTTATGGCGATGCGCTGGGGCCGGGAATTTATTCCGTTCCTTTTATAATCGGTATAAACTGGTTCATAATAATTTATTGCTGTGGCGTTGCTATCCAATCGTTGCTGACCCGGCTCAGTGACCGGCTCAGTAAACAATCAGGGCTCCCGCCCAAATCCATTCAAACATTGTCTGTTGTAGTGGATGGTGCTACGCTGGCTGTTATATTCGACTGGCTCATTGAGCCGGTAGCTGTTGAATTGGGTTACTGGGAATGGCTCGATAACGGGGAAATACCCATCTACAATTACCTCTGCTGGTTCATTGTAAGTGTGGTATTGTTAATTATTTTCAAACAATTGAAGTTTGAGAAAGAAAACAAATTTGCGGTAAATTTGTTACTCATCCAGGCAATGTTTTTCTTATTGCTTAGAACTTTTTTATGAATTGGTTCCTTTTTATACCGATCACGCTCGGCACTTTCCTGCTGATGGAAGGCATCACCTGGCTAACCCACCGCTACGTAATGCATGGGTTTTTGTGGTTCCTGCACGAGGATCACCACAAGCCTTCGCATGGGGTATTTGAAAAAAATGATGCTTTTTTCCTGATCTTTGCCATTCCCAGCTGGCTTTGCATTATGTTTGGTTTACAGGAACAACGGTATTGGTTAGCCGCAATTGGTTTTGGTATTGCCCTCTATGGGCTGGCTTATTTCCTCGTGCACGATGTCATCATTCATCAACGGTTTAGATGGTTTACCCGGAGTAATAATACGTATGTTAGGACGATCCGCTGGGCGCACAAAATGCACCACAAACACCTTGAAAAAGAGGAGGGCGAAAGTTTTGGTATGTTGTATGTTGCCAAAAAATATTGGGAGAAAGTGCTGGCAGATAAAAAGAGGAACGCAAGGTGATTGAGGCGGATAATATTTACCGCTTAATCATTTAAAGGTTCTTAAAAATATACACCAACAACTCCGTCATTTAACATCGAAGACTAAGATCTACAACTAATTGCAAAGTCAATATACATACTTCCTTATACTCGCAGTCTCACTCGCAGGTCCGCTGGCATTAAGTTTTGATAAAAAAGTTGCGTTTTATACTAAGTGGAAATATTTTTTTCCTGCAATGATCCTGCCGGCTGTTTTTTATATAGTCTGGGACAGCTACTTCACTGGGAAAGGAGTGTGGGGATTTAATCCCGCTTATGTCACAGGGATCAATTTCGCAGGATTACCGATAGAAGAAATATTGTTCTTTTTTGTCGTTCCATACTGTTGTGTATTCATCTATGAGTGCGTGCGATGTTATTTCCCCCGGTTAAACAATGGGCTTGCTTCCCATGTGTTCCTAAGGCTGCTTGCGGGTTGCCTGTTGGTGGTGGGAGCTATATACTACAAAAAGGATTATACTGCCTACACTTTTATTTTGTTTGCAGTATTCGTATTTATTTTTTACCTGCTGAGGCAATACTTCACCAGTTTCCGGGTGTCCGCCTTCCTGGTAGCTTACGCCATTATCCTTATCCCGTTTTTAGTGGTGAATGGGTTCCTCACTGCTTTCCCGGTTGTGTTATACAATGATGCCGAGAATCTCGGCATCCGCATTTATTCGATTCCTTTGGAGGATGTGGTCTACGGCATGCTGCTGGTATTTTTGAATATAGTATTGTTCGAAAAAATAAGATCAGCGGGAAATTGATCCAGCCGCCGCTTCATCAAGAAACCAGTATAACGCATCTTTTGCCCTCACTTTTGCCGCCGGCAGGTTTTTTCCCGATGCGGAAAATATTCTCTTTACTATAGCTGCTTTGGATGCACCGCTGACCAGGAAAGCAATCGTTGTTGCCTGGTTTATGAATGGCATTGTAAAACTGATGCGATCCATGTTTTTCTCGGCTACCCATATATCTTTCACCCATCTTTTATTTTCTCCCAATAAAGGACTGCCGGGAAATATGGATGCTGTGTGGCCTTCCTCCCCAATGCCCAGGAGCACAAGGTCCAGCGGTGTCTTTTTACTGATGTATTGTTTTACCAATCCCTCGTAAAGGCGGGCAGCCGTGGCCGGATCGTTCTTCAGTGTGGGTACGGCCAGTATATTTTTTTTCGGGAGCGGGACTTTATTTAATAATGTTTCCATTGCCATTTTAAAATTGCTCTCCTCACTGCTGGGAGGTACAAATCGTTCATCACCGAATGTGATAATGACTTTTTTCCATGGGATGTTATTTTTAAAAGGAGGCTGTGCCAATAACTCAAACAATAATTTAGGTGTGCTGCCCCCGGACAAAGCGATGGTGAAAAAGGGTTTACGCAATACGGCCTTATTACTTTCAGTTACTATCAGGTGGGCTGCAGCATTGGCGAGTGACAAGGCATCCGGCCATACAGTTTTTATAGTGTTATTTTTTCCAGGCATTTTTATTTTGTTAATTCCGGCAGCATTAGCCAATCTTTTGAAAAAGGTTTTAGCAAAGCATTGGCAGCCGATGGCCCCCAGCTACCCGCCTTATATTTATGCAGTAATTTTTTCGGATCTTTTTTCCACGCATTTAATATGGGCATCACTACTTTCCATGCTGCTTCAACAAGATCGCTCCGCATAAATAAAGTTGCATCTCCCTCTATCACATCGAGCAGCAGCGCTTCATATGCTTCAGGTGTAGCTTCAGCATGGCTTTCCTTATAAGTGAAATCCATTTCAACGGGTTTTAGTTTCATTTGCACACCCGGCACTTTGCTCTCAAATAAGAGGCTGATCTTTTGTTCAGGCTGGATGCTTATCACCAGGCGGTTAGCAACGATGTCGTGCGAATAGATCTTGTGTGCAGTATCCTTAAACTGTATAACGATCACCGAACTTTGGCGGGGCAGCGCCTTACCTGTCCTCAGGAAAAAAGGCACACCTTTCCATCTTTCGTTGTCGATAAATAATTTGGCAGCAACATAGGTCTCTGTTGCAGAATTTTTTGGCACATTTTGTTCCTGTTGGTATCCTGCCTGCATCTCGCCATCTAATTTGCCGGATGCATACTGACCCTTCACAATATTTTTAAAAACACTTGCAGTTGTATACGGCCGGATGTCTTTAAGCACTTCTACTTTACTATTCCGTATGAGTTCGGGTTCATTTTTACCGGGACATTCCATCGCTACCACGCAGAGTAATTGTAACAGGTGATTTTGTATCATGTCTTTTAGAGCACCGTTGGCGTCATAATAAACCCCCCTTTGTTCGATGCTTACTTTTTCCGCCAGGCTTATTTGCACATGGTCAATGTATTTATTGTTCCAGATGGGTTCAAAAATGGAGTTGGCAAAACGAAAGGCCATTATATTTTGAACTGTTTCTTTACCCAGGTAGTGATCAATTCGAAATAGCTGCTCTTCCTTAAAACGATGTTGTAAGAACCTATTCAGTTCTACTGCAGATGCTAGGTCGGTACCAAACGGCTTTTCCACGATGATACGGTCTTTAGAGGGCTTATTACATAGTTTGTAATCGTGCAGCCCGTCTGCAACATTTTCTATAAACTTTGGGGGTATAGCCAGGTAAAAGATGCGCAGGCTTCGTTCATTTTCTTCCTTATCAAAGCCATCCAGTGTTTTCTGAAGATTGCTGTAAAGTTCCGGCATCACAAGGTCACCCTGCTGGTAAAAAAGGTTTTCAGCAAAAGTTTTCCATGTTTTTGAATTGGCTTTCCCGGTCCTGGAAAATTCATTCACACCCTCCAGTAACCATTTCCTGAACGCTTCTATTTTTTCCTCTTTTCGTCCGATCAAAATGATTCGAAAACTCAAAGGCATGTTTTGCGTAATGAAGAGGTTGTAAAAAGCGGGGATCAGTTTCCTTTTGGTAAGATCACCTGTGCCGCCAAAGATCACGATTGATGCCGGCTGGTTGACATTAATGGTCATGCTGTTTTTATTTTTTTTGCTGGATGAATAATTAATGGGATAATGTTATTGCCATTCGGTATGAAAGCTCCCTTCTTTGTCAATTCTTTCATAAGTATGTGCTCCAAAAAAGTCTCTCTGGGCCTGGATGAGATTAGAAGATAAACGGGTGCTGCTGAACATGTCCACGTAGTGTAGGCTGCTACTGAGGCAAGGCATTGCAATACCGTTGTCCATAGCTAATTTAAGTACATCTGATACCGCTGTGCGGTGGGCGGTAACCATAGAGTAAAAATTATTATCCAGCAGCAGGTTCAGGAGTTTATCGGTGTTGAGAAATGTTTTACGGATGTCGTTTAGCATCACGGAGCGAATGATACAACCCCCTTTCCAGATACGTACGACTTCTGCCAGGTCAATTTCATATTTGTAGTTGGCAGAAGCTGCCTGCAACAGGTGCATGCCTTGTACATAACTGATGGCCATACCAAAATACAATGCATTGCCGAGAGCAGTTATTAAAGCATGCTTGTCTGCGGGCTTTACGGAAGAACCATTTTGCCGAAACCGGCCTATCACCAGCCGCTCCACTTTAAAGGAGGAAAGTATACGGGCTGCTACAGCCTCATCAATTACTGTGGTGGGTACATGCAACTGAAGCGCGCTTTCGCTCGTCCACATCCCCGTTCCTTTCTGGGCGGCTTTGTCCAGGATCATGTCCACTAATCTTTTGCTGTTATCCACATCATCTTCTTTCAAAAAAAGTTTGGCCGTGATCTCTACCAGGAATGACTGCAACTTACCCTGGTTCCATTCATCAAAGATCTGGTGCATTTCGTCATTGCTGCATTCACATACATCCCTGAGAATGCCATACACTTCGCTGATCAACTGCATGATGGCATATTCAATACCATTATGCACCATTTTGGTATAATGGCCTGCAGAACCATTTCCCACAAAGGCCACGCATGGCCCTTCATCACTTTGCGCGGTTATCCTTTCAAAGATATTTTTAAGCTCCACATAACTTCCCCTGTTACCGCCGGGCATCATACTGGGCCCAAGCCTGGCACCATCTTCCCCGCCACTTACGCCCATACCGGTGAAATGTATACCGGTATTTTTTAATCTTTCTATGCGTTTGTCCGTATCCATGAAATGGGAATTCCCCCCGTCAATAAGGATGTCACCCGGTTGAAGGAAAGGACGCACCTCATCTATTACCGCGTCGGTTATAAGACCGGCGGGGACCAGCATCATGATCTTGCGCGGATTTTCAAGGCTGCCCACAAAATCTTTCATGGAAGCGGCCACCTGCACAGGTTTCTCCTTTCCTTCTTCCAGCAAACGCTGCTGCTGATCAGGGTTACGGTCATAGCCGCATACCGCTATTCCATGGTCAGCCATATTTAATACAAGGTTTCGTCCCATAGTACCCAATCCAATCATCCCAAACTGTGCTTTTTGCATAACGATTATTTAAAAAGAAATAAAATTAAGACAAATGTGCTGAAGTGATGGAAAGGGAAATATGGCAATCGCTTGCTTCACGGAAATGAGGGTTGTTTTTTTTGTTAACGCCGACAATCCTTTGCCAGGCATCCCCATAAAAAAGGAAAAAAATATTTGCAGCCCGTCACTAAACAGAGGTGCATGTAAAATCCCCGGCCAGGTAGCCAGGGATCCTTTATTTTTAAAAAAGAAAGTTAAAACAAGGTTTGTTCCATTTGCCTGTTGCTGCGTTTGTTGATGTGACGGGTTATTTCGATCCCGGTTAATGCTGCCATTTCGATCTCCAATAAGATAACATCACGATGAGTATCCTGGGTATGATGTTCCCAATGATGGCCATCAGTAAAAGTGACACAGCAAGTGTACCCTTGCTTTCCATTCAAAATTGGTTGAAACGCATCTTTGATCAACTTGTTATGTTCAAAAAGCTATACCCATCAGGTGATTTTAAATTGCACAAAAATAGTTGTCCCAATACCGGGCTTCGCCCGTACATCAAATTCTGCCCCTATCTGCGAGGCTCTCTTTTGCATATTATTGAGTCCATTACCTTTCTTCACTTCTGAGGTATTAAAACTTTTGCCATTATCCGATAAATAAAATGAGAGGACTCCCTCAGAAGAACTGACATTTAATTTCAACTTAGAAGCATCGCTATATTTTACTGCATTGTTGATGCCTTCTTTGAAAATAAGGTAAATGTTTCTACGGGTGTCTACAGGTAAGGTTAAATCCTGGATGTTGCCGGGAATATTCATGACAACCTGCATATTCCTGGTCATTGCGATATCGGTGGCAAATTCCTCTAACTTTTCGAGGAGTTTCACTAAGGTATCCCGTTCCGGGTTAATTGACCAAACCAGGTCACTCAGCCGATGTGTCATTTCGTCAACCGATTGTTGCACTATCTTAACTGATTGTTTTACTTCTTCATATTTACCGGAATGAAGTAAATCGTTTATCATATGCCCATACATGGATACTCCGCTTAACGTGCTTCCAAAATCGTCATGTAATTCACCGGAAATCCTGGCTCTCAATTTTTCAACCGCTAGTTGTGATTCCAATTTCTCCACAACAAGTTGCTTTTCCTGGAACTGCCATTTGTGTAACATGGCTGTCATATAAAATATTATTTCGCCGAGGAGCCCGAGTCGGATAAAAAATAATGGGTAACCGTGTGTAAATAAATGATGAACTCCCTGGTTACGTAGAATGATCATCAATACTGTAATGCAGGTGCCGAGGATAGAGCAAAGTAAACCATTAGCAACGAGTATGGCGAATGGCGGCCTTCGTTTATAGATAACAAAGATGATAACCACAGCCGGAATAACGGCTATTAACTTGACAGTATAAAAAATAAACTGGTTATTAATTTCTGCGATGTTAAGGATTAAAAAAAGGACCGCAAGGATGGGTATTAATTTCAAAGTGAACTTAATAACACCTGTCACTTTTTTATCCGGGGTAATGTCCGCGTAAAAAGATTGAAGGAATAACAGGTAAAAGAGATTCTCAATAATGATAAGAGGGGTATTTACATATTCATACCATACAGAATTCCATACAGTTTCTTCGGGAATGCCAAAAAAGGTAAAGGGGGCGTTGATAAAAAAGTATGAGGCAGCAAGGAGCAAAAAAAGACTATAATAAAGTAATTCTTTTCGCCTGGTAATAAAAAACAGGATCGCAAATATTAATACCTGGAAGGTCAAAACTCCCTGGAACAGCAGATAAAAAATTTCCAGGGCCTTATTTTGCATGGTAATTTAATTTTAGTTGCACTTCCACTGGAATGAAAATGTAAAGAACCCCGTACGTGCGGGCCACGCGGGGGGCCGGAAAACCTGCCGCAGCCAAAACTAATATACTCAAAGATTAAGAGATTGTGTGCATACTTTTAAAATCAGGAGCTGACAAAAAGTGGCCTTGAACCAACATTGTTTGTAGTTTCGCGTTTTTTGAGTACGGCCTTGCGTACCGTTGAACTAATAAAAATCCAGGCATGGGTTACTATTAAATATTTCTCTTAATACCGCTAATTTTGTCGGCGGCATACTGAACAATATGAAATACCTGAACCTGGTTGCAAGATGGAGTTTACAAAAAGCTAAAAATTCATCCTTTATTGAGAAGAATTGGAACAGCATGTTCTTAAACTGGACAAGCGCCTTGATCCTGGGTTTGCTTTTGCCTGCTGCAGGTTTGGTAGTGTATGAATTCGGCTTCCAGGCGATAGATAGTAATAGTGCAACCATTAATTTTTGGTTCAGGTTGCTGCTGGTAACCATTTGCATTTTGATGGGCTGCAGATTATTACTCGAAATTTTTATTGTAAAGAAAAAATGGGCAAGATTCTTTGGCCTTGCTGGCTGGTTAGTGCTCCTTTTCGTTACTTTTTATGTTCTCCCACTAAAGACCAGCAGTACCACCCTTGACACCAACAGTTACCTCGCTTACAAACTTATTCTCTATACGGTTGTCGGGATCACTTTTATAACGGAGGCCGCTTATTTCCTGCGTTTCATTTATTCAAGGATAGTAAATCCCGGCGTTATATTCGTTGGAAGTTTTGGCTTGTTGATTTTAATCGGAGCATTTCTTTTAAAGTTACCTAACGCAGCTACCAGGCACACTTCTGTGATCGACGCCTTATTTACATCCGCGAGCGCAGTGTGCGTAACGGGCCTCACCGTTGTGGATACTGCCATACACTTTACCCGCTTTGGTCAATTGATTTTGTTGTTACTGATTCAAATAGGCGGACTGGGAATTATGACCTTCGCAGGTTTACTGGCCTATGCCGTTGCCGGCAATACCTCTTTTAAATCGCAATTTGCTTTTACCAATGTGATGAGTGCGCGCAACGTGGGTAATATTATGCAATTCGTTTACAGGGTCGTTTTTATCACGCTTTTATTTGAAGCACTGGGCGCTGCCGGCATTTACTTTTCCCTGGATGATGCCCTGTTTGAACGGAAGCTGGATAAAATTTTCTTTGCGGTTTTCCATGCTGTATCTGCTTTCTGTAACGCGGGGTTTTCCACCTATAGCAATAATTTAAATGAGCCGGTTATCAAATTCAATTATCCGTTGCAATGCCTGATTGCCGTTCTTATCATCCTGGGCGGTATGGGATTTCCCATTGTATTTAACCTGTACCGGTTTATAAAAATGAAGGTTTTTAATTTTGTGCAATATATCCGGGGTAGTGCAAAAAGAGCTTACATGCCTAATTTGATCATGCTCAATTCCAGGCTGGCATTGGTGGTTAGCTTTACCCTCCTGGCGATCGGTTTTTTGTCTTACCTCATTTTTGAGCAATCGGCTACGCTCGCACAGCATCCCAGTATCGCCGGAAAATTAGTCACAGCCTTTTTTGGAAGTGTGACGCCAAGAACAGCCGGGTTCAATACCGTGGATCTTCCGTCCATGACCTTGCCAATGGTGATGGTGTATCTTTTGCTGATGTGGATCGGTGCATCTCCCGCTTCTACGGGTGGCGGTATCAAAACAACGACAGCTGGTGTAGCATTTCTGAATATGATCGCCATCCTTAAGGGCAAAGACCGGACAGAGTTTTTTCGTTCCGAAATATCTTTTCAATCTATAAGGCGGGCTTTTGCTATCATTATGATCTCTCTCCTCCTCATTGGATTGATCATTTTCGGCATCTCTATTAATGACAGCGACAAAGGCCTGATCAATATCGCATTTGAAGCTTTTTCTGCTTTTAGTACAGTGGGGTTGACCCTGGGCATTACGCCCTTATTATCTGCGTCCAGCAAGCTGGTGTTAATTTTTGCTATGTTTATAGGGAGGGTTGGTGCTATTTCCCTGCTCGTTTTATTTATTAGCCAGAGCAAACAATTGTATTACCGATACCCGAGGGAGGATATTACATTTTAAAAAATTATTGTATGAAATTTATAGTATTTGGCTTAGGCAATTTTGGAGCAGCACTTTGCGAACAAATGGTGCAGTTGGGGCACGAAGTCATTGGCGTAGATTCCCGGCTGGAAACGGTAGAAAAATACAAACACCGTATTACACATGCCATTGCACTGGATGCGAGAAACCAGGAGGCGGTAAAGCAGCTGCCCATCAATGACCTGGATGCAGCCATTGTAGGTATTGGGGAAGATGAGGGAACGGCCATCATGGTTACCGCATTACTTAAACAAATGGGAGTCAAAAGGATCATTTGCCGTGTTACCTCTCCGCTGCAGAAAATTGTATTGGAAGCCATGGATATCCAGGAGTTTGTGTACCCGGAATCTTATGCAGCCGAGCGGCTGGCCTTAAAACTGGATATGCCAGGCGTGGTGGATTCATTCAAGGTAAATGCTGATTACAGGGTGCTGGAAGTTAAGGTGCCTCAGCGATACGTTGGCCAAACCATCGTCCAGTTAAAACTGGCCGAACGATATAAACTTGTTTTGATCACCACATTAAAAAAGACCAGCAGCACCAGTATTTTCGGTCATGAAACGAGTGGTTTGCGGGTAACAGGGATTGTACCGCCCGAAACCATAGTAGATAAGGGCGATGTATTGTTGTTATTCGGTGCTCCAAAAGATTTGGAGAAGTTTATCCTGGGTGGATGAGGAAAAATGACGTCGCTTGCAAAATACTTTCTCTTTCGCCCGAAACTACTTATGCGAAATAAATACCGAGGATCTTCCTTCCTCGATGAGTGCTTTTGCATGGCTGGTATGAAATAACCGGGACAGATGGTTTCGGCTGTAGGATCCCATCACCGTTAACACACGGGGTAAAGGTCTGGTAAATTCAACAAGTTTTTCTGTAATGTTTCCCTTCAGCATTTCTACCCGCAGGTTGGGATAATATTGGGAAAGCCACCTATTGATATCTTCCTGTTGCGGCAATTCCGGTTGGTTTCCGTTATGCACATACAGAAGGGCTGTGGGTAAATCCCGGAAGCCAGGAAACAGGTAGCTATATATTTTGATAGCGTAAATGCTGGATAAGCTGCCATCATAGGCCAGCACAACGTTCCCCGGGGCACCTGCATCTTTTGATATTAGGTAAACAGGACAATGTGCATCGGCCAGCAAATCTGCAATATTATGTTCGTTCACATCCTGGTGGGCATCTGCCAGGATAATATCAGCAAACGCACTGAGCCGGATGATGTCTTTTGTGCTCACACTGGTGTCAGGCTCGATTAAGAACTCCACCCCTGCTGTTTCGCATTCATCTTGAAAGACCTTCATCTGCGAAGCTATCAGTTCCTCGTCTTCTTCTTTTATGGTTCGTCCTGTAAGGTTGTTCTTCGTCAATGAAAGATCATTTGGAAAAAGATAGTGATGGCCCGCGAGGTCGGACCGGTAATAAACAAAAATAGTGTGCAGTAGAGCGGAAGACCCTTTTGCAATGTTGATGGCCGCATCGATCACATGTGGTGGCGTTAATGTACCATTTAAAATGAGCAATATATTTTTCATATATACTTTTTTATCCGTTGTTGATATACTGAACCACTATGCCAAACTATTTCTAAAATAAGGTTTTTTTAGGCAATAGCGCTGCATAAGTTATTAAAATTACCGGGAGTTAACAGCCTGTTGCACCCTGAACGTCCTTGTTCTATTAAAAATATTGCCACATATATCGGTTGCCCTTACCTCTACTCTGTATCCTCCGGGCTGCAGGTTATTGGGAAACCTGGCGCCCCAGAGCTGTGTGCAGTTCTCCTTTTGCCGGGGCGGCGGCCAGGCATCAGCGTGTTAGCAAAGTCCCATTTGAATAAACTGGCCATCCAGGAAGGATATGCATTTTCTGTGTATTCCATTTTCCCCCATTCTTGCTTATTGATCCTGTACCCAACCAGGTCTCCCCGTTTACCCATAAAAAAGTTGGCGTATAAAATGGCCTAAGTTCTCCTGCTGACCAGCATACATATCCTGATACGGGTGCCTGTGCAAAAAGCGTAAAAGAAATAATTGTGGCGGTCAGCAACAAGATCATTTTTGTCATGTGCAGGTTCCTCCTGGATTGATTGTTTGGACTATATTAAGACACTTCGGCTTGTTCGAAATTAATGAGGCTATCGCTGCCACCATACTTTAACGTTAATATCATCGCCCCCCATACCCAGTACGGCTTGTTGATAGTTGCTGGTATTGGTGGAACGAATGGCTACGGGGTAATAATACCGGGAAGGTAACAACTGGTTGTTGAGCATACCTGGGCCTGCAGGCAATACGGGAAAACCCGTGCGCCGCTTCTCGAACCACTGTTGGTAATCTACAAAGAATAAAGCATAATATTTTTGCAGCATGATGCGTTCCAGTGTGCCATCAAATGCAGCTGCAGGGTTTGTAAAATAGGTAGAAGGCATAAGAGCACCCCATTGTTCTATTGCAGCTTTTACCCCTTTTTCATATGCCGCCCTGGCTGCTGCCGCATCGTTGTTTTTCAGGGCTACTTCAGCTTTAATAAATTCTACTTCCGCATATGGCATAATTGGTATGGTCATCGGTGCCGTTACCAACGCAATGTTCATATTAGAAGGTAAAAAATCAAAGGTTGCACCATTGCCATCATAACCACTGGGAATGCCCTTGTAGCCGAGGGTGCCTGTTCCCGTCACCGGGCGTGCCGTGGTAAGAAATTTAGGAAGCCGGGGGTCTGCGAAATTGTTCAGGTTGTCTACAAAAAATGCAGATGCCGCCCGGAAAGTCGTAAAGTCGATCGCCCTTCCCCATGGAGACATGTACGGTGCCACACCGGTTAAACTTAAAACTGCGCCATCTGTATTCGCGGTAAAAACGGGGTAAGTTGCGGGGTTGGCAATCATCCTGTTTAGCTCGGCAAGGGAATTCATTTCAGTACGCTTACTGACCCTGAGCAATAAACGCATGCGAAGCGAATTGGCAAATTTTTTCCACTTCGTAATGTTGTTGGCATACAGGATCTCTGTTCCGAATTTCATCGGGATAGCGGTATTAAATAATTTATTAGCCGAGTCGAGGCTTGCTATAAGTGTTGTGTACACTTCCTGTTGTGTGTCAAACCTCGGACGCAAAATACCTTCGTCACCACGGGTAGCTTCCGTCATGGGGATATCTCCAAAAGCATCGGTAAGGTTAGCGTACATCCATGCATTCAAGGTAAGCGCCACCCCCTGGTAATTTACATCACCCTGGGCCACTGCCGCGTTGTATGTTTCTTTTACATTCGTAAGCCAACGGTAACTCATATTCCAGAAACCTGCTCCCGAGTTTTCGGAAACATCGTAGCGGTGAATGCCGCCCGAGGGGCTGGGGAAAGGAAGGTTCACCTGCATCAGGCTGAAGGTAAAATCATCTGCCTTGCCCATATTGTAAGAAGCTACTTCATAAAGAATGGGGGTTAATAAAGTACCGGGACTGATGCTGCTGATACGGTTTGGATCCGTGTTGATCTCTTCAAAGTCTTTTGTACAGGAAAACAAACTCACCGTTGCAAAAAGTACTGCCGCCTGTTTTAAATAAAGTTTCATAATTCGTATGATTAAATTAGTTTATTAAAATTTTAAAGTAAGGTTAGCGCCAAAAGTCCGCTGCGTTGGCATCTGCCCCATTTCTATACCAGGCAATATGGTACCACCATTGAGTGCTGCCGTTTCGGGATCAAACATGGGGAAGTTGGTGATCATAAACAGGTCCCTGCCATACAAAGCAAAAGTTACCTGCTTGAAGACACTGCGGATTATTAAATTTTGAGGAAGGGAATATTCTAAACGGGCCTCTCTCAACTTAATGAATGAAGCATCAAATGAATTCGACTCCACGTTTGCCCGGCGATAATAGTCCCTATAATAATCTGCGGGTAATACTTTGATCGAATTGGCAGTATATTTCCCGTCTGTACCTAGCACCACACCTTCGCCGATGATATAATTTTCTTCCCGGCCACGAAGTGTATGTTTCAGTTTACCCATCTCTGTCATTTTATGGTGTGTCTGAGAATACACGATACCTCCATACTGGCCATCCAGTAAAAAACTAAAACGAATATTTTTGTAAGAGAATTCATTCCTTATTCCACCCTTCCAATCAGAGTAAGCAGAACCGATGTATTGAATCTCTGCCGGGCGTGCAGGAAGACCATTGGCATTGTACACTATTTGGCCATCGGGAGAACGTACAAATCCAAAACCGTAGATGTCGCCGGTTGTGCCGCCTACTCTCGCCTGCAATGTTGCGTTACCACCGTAGCCGATATCCTGTTTGTCTTCCATACCTTCGGTAAGTTCCAATACTTTATTTTTATTTTTTGCCCAGGTAAGCATGGTCGTCCATTTGAATGATTTCGACACAATGGGTTTGGCAGATACAATTAATTCCAGGCCACGGTTGCGGATTTTACCACCGTTTAAAATCGCCTGGCTGTAGCCCGACGTAGGATCTACGGGCGCACGCAGTATCTGGTTCTTTGTGATGTTGTGGTACCATGTTGCATCCAGGGTGATCCTGTTTTGTAAGAACCGAAGATCGATGCCGGCTTCAAAACTAGAAGAGATCTCGGGTTTAAAATCTATGTTGTGCAGTAAGGTGGGAACCGATCCGGAACTGGGGAACGGGCTGTTTCCATAATATTTTCTATCCTGGTAAGGATCGGTATCGTTGCCTACCTGTGCAAAAGACAACCTTGTTTTTGCAAATGAAATGGCTTTTGGCAATTGAATAAGCTCACTTACGATGATGCTGTTGCTCACGGAAGGATAAAAGAAGGAGTTGTTTTGTTTAGGCAATGTGCTGCTCCAGTCATTCCTGCCGGTTACGTCAAAAAATATTTTGCTTTTCCAGTCAACTGATGCCAGGCCATATACGCTGTTTACGTTTTTGCTACGGTCTGTCATATTGGTTTCCGGTGTACCGCTTCCGTTGGCGAGCATATACACACCCGGGATAACCAGGCCAATTACACGACTCTCCAGGTTGTTATACCGGCGCACCATAACATTTGCTCCCACCGAGCTTTGGAAATTAAAATCTTTGCCGATATCTTTTTTGTAGGTCAGCAAAAAATCGTTGTTGATCTCGGAATAGTTTATGCTTTGTTCCTTGTAATAACCGCTTTGGAAATTGGCAGAACTGTATGGCCTGCGCTGCTTACGATCATCCATGGTAAGTTCCATACCGGACCGTACCATCAGTTCCAGGTTTTTATGGATGGTATAATTGGCTGACAAATTCCCGATGACCTGGTTGCTCTTAATGGCATTGGTCATTTCATAAGCGATAAGGTAGGGATTATCAATAAAAGAGCTGAATGGATGTACCTGGTCAACATTCTCTTTGCCTTTTTTCCATATTGGCCTGTACCATTGCAGGTCTACGTTGGGGTTTTGGAAGATCATGAAATAAGCAATAGACTGGTTATTGTAACCGGTGGCAGGAAGGTTGTCACTTTGTTTGTTGGTATAATTTATTTTTGACTGGATCTTTAATCTTTCCGACAATCTAAAGTTCATGCTCACGGCTGCGGTTATACGCTCATAACCGGTATTTGGCATGATCCATTCGTTTTTAGTATGGGTGAGGGAAGCCCTTGCAGAGGCCTTACTATCTCCACCCTCCAAAGAAATATTATTGGTGAGTGTGAAACCTGTCCTCCAAAAATCTTTTACGTTGTTCTTATACGGCCTCCATGGGATACGCTCTGTACCCCTGCCTTCCAGTGCCGGGTCGTATTGGTAATAAGACTGCCCATTAAACCTGGGGCCAAAGGCACTGCTGGTTCCACTGGTACTTGCACCGTCGGCGGTGGCACCGTAAGAGTAATATTTTTCCCCGGCACTGTTGAACTGCTTGCCCGTGCCTTGCCCATATTCGTGTTGGTAGTCGGGCCACCTGAGAACATCATTCACACTAAAATTGGAATTGACTGTGATACCGATACCTTTATTTTTACTAACACCCGATTTTGTTGTGATGATTAAGGCACCGCCAGAAGCCCGGCTACCATACAAAGCAGTAGCCGCAGGGCCCTTCAGCACCGTTATGTTTTCGATGTCATCAGGGTTGATGTCGCTGATGCCATTTCCGAAATCTACCGGCACGTCTGCACCAGACCCGGCCTGGTAGGCATTGCCTACCCCGGAGGAGGTCATGCTGCTGTTCATGGGCACACCATCCAAAACGATCAATGCATTGTTTCCATTGGGATTGAGCGAAGCATCTCCACGAAGTGTCACCCGTACAGAATTCAGCGGCCCCGAACCCGGGGAGATCAGGCTCAGGCCGGCCACCTTCCCCGATAGTGCATTCACAAAATTATTGGCACGTGCATCGTTCACTTCACCGGTATTGAGGGTTTGAGCAGCAAAGCCCAGCGCTTTTTCGGATCGTTTAATTCCAAGGGCAGTCACCACAACCGCCTCCATTTCAGTAATACTTTTTTGCAGGGTGATCTTGAGATCATTGCCTTTCAGCCGGCCTGTGGCCAGTTTGCCAATCACCTGGTCACTGTAACCAACCATTGATATTTTTAAATCATAAAACGCGTTTTCATTCAACCCGGAAAACACAAACAACCCCTGCTCATTGGTTTGCGTTACATAACTATTTGCCGGGTTTCCGGTTTCCGTAATAGTGGCGCTTACTCCTTGCAGCGTATTACCGGAAGGATCCCTGACGAAACCCCTTAAGGTATTGTTGTTGGTCTGTGCAAACCCGGGAAACAAGGTTGAAAAAAGGAAGAGGACTACAAGAAGACACTTTTTCATAATCAATAATTTTTCGTGAATCATTTTGGTAATTGGGCGGGAAGAGAAATAACTGTTTTGAGCCGCAAAAGTATCCGCACGGCGGCAGGCAACAGGAAACTTAACGTTACCATAAGTTTACCAAAATGTTATTAGGTGGAGCATAAACTCATCATAGAATTCTTCTGTCTGCAGGGAACCGCTGCTGATACTTCCTAATAAAATCAGTAATTATGCCTGCAGCCTTACAAAGAAAGCTGTTGTTAATTGCGTTCCAGCCCAAATGGGTAACGGCGGCTCAAGTTGATTTGTCCGTCCCGTAAATAGGGCCCGGAAAAGGATCGCTTTTTTAACCAGGCAAAAACGAAATAATTGCTGAAATTGCTTTGTTGATTAAATCAGATGAGAATACTCCAGGTCAGTTGAATTGCTTAGCTCCATGCCAGGCGTCGGCCTATTAACGGTAGCCATCGTTTTAGCGGGAACCAATGGATTTGATTTAATCAGGAATAAAAGACAGCTTACCAGCTATGCAGGACTGGATGTAAGGGAGAAGCTACCAGGACACGAACGGGCTTAATGCGTTTCGAAAGATAATTAGCCTGTATTCCTATCTCCAGCTCTCCATAAACTGAGCATGCCGGAGGCAGTCGCGGCCCTACCTTCCGCCAGGGTAAGAAGCGGCCGGGAAATGCCTGAAAGTTTCACAAATATGGCCTGACTGATGCAAGGCTTTTGCCTCGTTTCTGCAATAATTACGTCTTTTTGCCCTCTTTTCGAGCCGAATTTGCTATTTTTCTGCATAAATCCTGTTTTTGGTTTGTAACATTTTTTCCCATCGATCCAATTTTTGTTACAACTGCCGCGGAAGGTACGGGTTGTAACATTTATTGTTAAGCTGGAAAAAATGTTACAAGTGTTAAGGCATTTTCCTGGTTATTTTCACCGGATATGGAGTGTTTTCAGCAGATTTCCGCACATTTTTACCGGTTTATGCTGCATTTGGTGAAAAAATATCCATATGCTTTTTGCAAAGTCGGAAACGATAAAAGTGATTGCCGCCTGGAAAAGTTGCCTGGTTTACCGTAAGACAGACCCGGAGCGGAAAAGCCAGACAGCAACGGTCACTTCACTGGAGACTGAAGGTAACCTGGCAACAGTTAGCACCGAGTGGCTGCACCCGGGAAGGTGATTGCCGTCTTGCCAGCTGGGGCACTTACGAAGAAACGGAGGTGCGGGAAAAAAGACAGAATACGAACAATTCCTGCTGCAGCAACGCAAGGGCAATAATGCCTCAATGCGTTGCGGCCCAGGGGCGGTTTGAACCTCCGGGAACACGATTTTAATGGTACCTTTCCTTTAAATTCAATAAGGTGAATCAGGATCAAAAAAAAATAGTGGCCCAGGCAGAAAAAGTAGTTACAGGGATGCTCAAAAACAGCGTGCCGGCCAGCTTTAGATTTCACAATATTGCCCACACAAAAGACGTAGCCAGGTCGGCAAAAGTAATTGAGGGACATTATCAATTAAGCGAGGTAGACCGGTTCATTGTTTTCATCGCCGCATGGTTTCATGATACAGGTTTTTGCGCCGGATGTGCGGAAGGACATGAAGAAGAAAGTGTGAGGCTGGCAGCAGAATTTTTACGGCAACAAAATATAGATGCAGACATCATTGACCAGGTTTCATCGTGTATTCATGCAACGCGTATCCCGCAGGCTCCCCAGACCCTGTTAGAAAAGATTATTTGTGATGCAGATCTTTACCACCTGGGTACAAGTAAGTTTGATACATGGAGTTCCCGTTTAAGGCAGGAGCTTAAAAATTATAGTGAAAGTGACAATACGGATGAAGAATGGCGCCAGGCTGATATTGACCTTTTGATTTCCCATAGTTATCACACAGATTATTGCCGGCAAAATCTGGAGCATGTTAAACAAAAATGGATAAAAGAGTTACAGAATAAACAAGGTTCTTCAAACCGTAATGATTTTAAACGCCCGGGTATATAAAGCAATGTTTGCTGGTAAACGCGCTTGTTTGTTTAAGTAACCGCAGTTTTTGAGCCCAGACACGAGGCGTGGAATAAATGCGATGATTGTTATTGCGCCTGTAGATGGCCACCTCCGACAATTTGGCGGTCAATATTTTCCTTTTCGGGCAATAGTTTATTCAATACCTTTTCAAATACCGGGATAGCCCACACAAAAATCAGCACGCCGGCGATATTAAACATCATATGCGCATTTGCAATGGCCCTTTCAAGAGGGGCGTCTCCACTTACCAGTTTTACCAGGCTGATAAATGGATAAAACAGCACCAGGCCAACAATGATGGATGATATATTAAATAAAAGATGGAACAGCCCGGTTTTGATGGCAGACCTGTTTCCTTTAATGGTTGCAAGCAAGGTATCGCTACAAGTTCCCAGTTCTGCACCAATCATTACGGCAATTCCACCGGCCAGGCTGAGCAATCCTTTTTTAGAAAGTATAATTGCCATGCCTACGGTTGCAGAGGAAGATTGAATGATAAGTGTAACCAACGCACCTATTAATGAGCCGGCAATTGGATTTTCCGTTTTTTTCAACCACTCCAAAAAGAAAGCTTCATCTTTAAGAGGTTCCACTCCATTTTCCATGGTAAATAATCCAAAAAAAAGCACGCCGAAATAGAGAATTATTTTACCTGTGTTGCTTATTTTTTCTGACTTGGACACAAAGAGGAGGATAAAACCGGCTAACAGGAGGATGGGTGAAAATTTGCCAACATCCATGGCAATGATCTGGCTGCTTATCGTTGTTCCGATATTGGCACCCAACACAATCCCCATTGCCTGTCTGAAGGTGATTATTTTGGCATTTACAAAAACGATTGTAATGATTATCACCGCCGATGAAGAGTCTAATAAGGTGGTAATCGCTACTCCTACCAATATGCCTGAAAAAGTATTCGATGTGAATTTAACTATCCATTTTTTTGCACGCTCCCCGATAGCCGTTTTAATAGTCTCGGAGAGATTATTAACTGCGTATAAAAAAAGAACCAGTCCCCCTAATATGGACAACACTATCTCTGTCATTACACTTTGCAAAAAATAATACCAAATTATAATTATGCTATATATTCCTTGTAATAATAATATTAAGTTTTAGTTAAGATTTATGGTATTATTGGCCGGGATGATAGTGAAAATCCTTGTTAATCAACCCGCACATCACAATTAGGATACATTAAGCTCATTGACTGTTAATACGGGGGTCATGATGGGGTAACATAGCCGGTGCATTTTTGTACCGGCAAAAAAAACATGTCAACCCCAAAAAACTTAAGTTATGAAAACTCCCAAAAAACATTTAATTGCACTGCTGCTTATGCCCTTACTGTTAGGAGGCACTGCTGTTTTCAGCCAGGTAAAACAGCTTTCTATGCTGGCCACAACCCCCATTGCCAGCGGAACAGCCCGATTTGTAAAGGCAGACAGTTATTCGCTCACATTTGAAATTAACCTGGCGCAGATCCCGGAAAACGGTTGTTACCTTAAGATCGTCGATCAAAAGGGAGAAATTCTTTATGAAAAAAAGATCACAACCCGGGATCACAGGAAGACTTACCGGATAGAAAGAGGCGAGCTAAGCAAAATTACTTTTGAAGCCATCGGTAAAAACTTCCGTTTCCAGGAATCTTTTGATCTCCATTTTACTACAGAAGAAAAAATTGCAGTCACCAGGTTATAAGATCCGTGCACTATCCCTGCCAAAAGCCCTGTAGCGATACGGGGCTTTTTGTTACTCAACCCCGGCAGAGTGCACTATAGCGTGGTAACAGGATGTCTGGTTTTATCACAGCATCAGAAGCTAACACCGGGATCGGCAATCACTTGCCTTAAATGTATTAAGTTGCAATATAGGATCTCATTGTGAATGGTAGCAGCAGCCATTCAAAACACTTAAATAATCGTAAACAGGGATGGGTAAAAATATTTTGGGGTTGCAGTTGCTGTTGTTTTGAATTGCAACGTTTGGCAGTAGTCCAACAAGGGCACAACCTCTTATAAAAATAAACGGTTTTAAGATTAACCATATTGATAAAGATAAACGAAAGCAAGGGGAATGGCTTTTTTTTGATAAACAGGGAGATATGCGGTTAAGCTGCTTTTATAAAAATGATAAACCTATCAGTCCATTCATTTTTATAATAACAAAGACACCGTTTTTGTCAAATTTCCCCTTGTCGAAAACCGGGAGGATTTTATTTATTACAAAAACGGGAACAAATACTCTGGCACTTTTATTCACACATCAGACAGTACATGCCTGATAGAAACTGAGGTAGATGTTGATATTGCTAATGATGTCTTGCCCGGCATAAAAAAGTACAGAGACTTTACCCCTGAGCCCGTTTATTTTTTTGCTCAAAAGAAACTTATTGATATCCTGGCCGCTGGTTTTACAGCCTCTGATTTTGTATTCAATAAACCCATCTACTCAATGTTAACAATAAGCAGTTCCGGAGTTGTTACGAATATTGAATTCCCCGCCGGTAAAAATAACCTGTCTCCGGACGAAGAAACCGCACTTTATGAAATTTATTCAGACGTTCAAAGATGGCAGCCATTTTTTTTAAAAAATAAAACAGTGCCGGTAAAATTAGTGTTATCAAATGCTGCGACATTAACGGTTGGATTTTAAGTCGTCCCTAAAAAATTTACTGCAAACAGAGCATTGTCGCAATCCTGGCGTAGCGTCTTATTCCCGGGATTTTTGTAAGGAGGAGGCTTAGTGAGGCTTGTGTTCTTCCTGCCCCTGCTAATTCCCGCGGTTGGAACATATAATGTTGTGTATAGCTCAGGGTGAATTAAGGCGTGGACTGGCATAATTAATGACAAACCTGTACATTTGAGCCTTAAAACATTCCAACATGAAAAGTTTAAAATCTCTTTTAGCCCAGCCATTAACCTGGTCCTTTAAAAAAAGAAAAATACTTCTGAAAAGCAATGATGAAGTTATCCTGGAACTGAAGGAGGAGAAGGGGACGAAAGCGTCCTTTGAACTGCGTGGAAAAAAATATATGATCAGGTCCGAAGGTTTTTGGAATCTAAAAATTCTGATAGAAAAAGAAGGAAAGCATTTGTTGGCATTGAACAGGCAATTCTTAGGCAGCAAAGCAACAGTAAAATTTGCTAACGGAAATGTTTATACCTGTAAAGTAAAAAACTCGCCACTGGTGAAACTTTCCTTCTTCACCGAAAAGGACGAAGAAATCCTGCATTACAACCTGGAGCCGGCATCAAAACCAAAAACAGTTTTAACCATTATCAACCCGGCAATTATGGAGAATGAATTACTGATGTTAATTATATTGGGTTGTTACTCATTTAAAGGAATTATGAAAGAAAATGATGATGCCGATTTTATCACAATTGTGGCTGCGGGTGCATGAACGAAATCGGCAGATTGACCTCGTAGAAGGTTTGCTGTATTCGCCGTCGCCGTGGAGGTATATGAGCTCATCTTTTGCGGGTTTAAATATCAACTTGCTCACACTAAGCCAGGCCTGCATTTGAGCAGACAGTTTTTTTTGCTTGTGTAGGTACTGAAAGCCAACGCTCCGCGTGCGTTCCACATAGCAGCTGCTGAACAGGGCGTGTGCTGCCCTTTGTTACCGTGGATGGTTAAGATTTGCCGTATCTTCCTCGCCCTTGTAACTAACTCATTTTCCCGTTAGGTGCCTGGATGACTTTTGATAAAATATAACTGCCCCAGATAAACGTAATCGCGGGCTTACGGCAAATTCAGGAATACTGTTGCAGGAGGAGGGTCGTGCACCACAATGATCGTTTTAGCATTTTTGAGGGTAACTCAAGTAGGCATATTATGGTAATATGCTGCAGACAGCTTTTTTTGTTGAAGTGTACCACCAATAAAAATGCCGCCTGCTTCCAGGCGGACATTTTATGGGCTTAGGGTATCCACTTGTTGCTGAACTCACGAATAATTTATCCGGAACCTTTTCTGCAGTAATTATCGCTGGATGATCACTTTTACTTTCTTATCAACCCCATTGGCATCTTTCACATTCAATACATAGGATCCATTTGCAACGGCAGAAACATCCAGGTAATTGGTGCCATTAGTTACTTTGTTTTTTGATATTACATGGCCTGAAATTGACATTAAAGTAGCTTCTGTTTTTCCGTTTGTACCTGTAAGGCTTACATACAATTTGCCATCCTGTACGGGATTAGGGTAAACCTGCACCTGTATCGTTTTGCAATTAATAACTACGGGGAGTACATCGGAATATTTATAGCTGCCATCTTTATCAATCATTTTTAGCCTGTAAAACACCCTTGCCGAAGTCTCATTTTGATTCGCATCAGCGAAATTGTAAGTAGATTTCGATAATGTGCCATGAGCAGTTACTCCGCCTGCAGTTTTCCAACCTGCATTAGCGTTACTTATATCATTTCTTTCAATTTCAAAACGATCTGTATTTATTTCAGATTCCGTTACCCAGGTTAAAGAAGGCTTACAATTTATTAATGCAGCTTTAAAAGTTAGAAGAGTTAAAGGAAGGGGACCCGAAACAACTGTAACGGTAGAAGTAGCATTATCATCTGCTGTAACATTACCACTGGGAGCAGGGCCGGTGAGAGCACAGCTTGCTCCACCAAAATTCAACTGACCCGAAAAAGTTGATGGACCACCAATACTTACGCCTTGTACTTTAAGTATAATTGTACGGGAATCGTTACCTGCAATAACATCGGTACCATTACAAATACGAAGTTGTGCTCCATTATTAGACACAATTGACCAACCGGCAGGCAAACCAGTTTGTTGTGCATCAGGCAAAAATGTTACTATGGCTGGTAGGGTAACTACCGGCCTTAATTTAAAAGCCACAATGTTGGCAGTACCTGTGTTACCTACTACTACTTGAAGATCAAGTGTAGAGCCTAATGGTACTTCTCCCGCATTATTGGGGTTAGTAGTACCCAAACCTATAACACTGATAGTTGGGTTTGCCTGCGCTAATACTTTTGTTGTGGCAAAAGCAAATATTAAAAAGATGAAAATTGATTTGTATTGAATCATTTTGTTTTTTTTGAATGGTTAAAAATCCCGACTTAACTTTTAAATATTAATTTTACTTATTCATTTTTATAAATTTTGTTTCCTTTTTTTCATCTCCATTGATATAAACAATTACATAATTCCCACTGGAAAGCCTGGATATGTTAAGAGTGGTTATAAAACTATTTTTTGGTATATAATGCGTCAAAACTTTAGCACCATTTGCTGAAAAAATTTGCAAAACGGATGCCGTTCCAACAGATGCTGAATGGTTCACAGTAATATTATTATGGGCAGGATTTGGGAACACTTTTATGTCTACACATCCGGGGGGGAAAACAAGTAAATCTACAGATGTGCGGCATCCATTTGAATCTAGTACTATAAAGTTCCAGGTGCCAGGCCCTCTCACGAAATTACCTACCCCTGTGTAGGGGGTGGTCCCGCCTGTAGCTGTTACGTTTACTACCGTATTCCCGCCACAAAAGTCTATCGCTTTTGAAGTAGCCGATGCTTTCAGAATACCAGGTTGTACTACAGTTAAAATTGTATTTACAGATGTAGAACAAGTAGGGTTATTTATTAATCTTACTTTAGCTGTATATGTTCCTGCTACTACATTAAATGTATTATTAGATTGATAAGTACCATTATTTAAACTATATTCATAAGTACCTAAACCACCGGTGGCCAATACCGTAAGCGTAGTATTACCCCCACTGCAGGCTATAGAGGAAGCAGAAGCAGTAGCAGTAATTGCAGGTGGTTGTGTAATTAATATAACGCTGCTGTTCCCAATACATCCATTTGAATCTTTTACTGAAATTGTGTAAGAACCAGCACCAACGGTGAAAATATTTGCATTTTGAAATACACCTGCATTTACACTATACTTATAAGGCAAAACGCCGCCAGAAGCGGATGCGGTTATTACACTGCTACCACCAAAGCAGGTAATTGGTGTAAATGCTGACACTAACGAAGGGGTAACTGGCTGTGCATTTACTACAATATTATTTGTAATGTTAGGAGTGCATCCACTTAGATTTTGTACCGCTAATGAATGAATACCTGTTGTTATTATATAACCACCAACAGGATAAGGAGCAAAAGGGCCACCATCTAAACTAAAAGTTAAACCTGTAGTTAATGAAGAAACTCTTATTGTACCAGTTAAAACTGTACAACTGGGTTGCTCAACACTTACAGTTGGTGCAGTTGGGGAAGCCGGCTGTGCATTGATGGTAATATTTGTAAATGGAGATAAGCAACCAATTATATTTTGTGAAATTAAAGTGTGTGTTCCGGCAGAAATTCCGGTAAAACCGCCTGCAGGATAAGGTGCAAACCCACCTCCATCTAAACTGAAAGTCAATCCAGTAATGGATGACGTAATTATTATGGTGCCCGTAGCCACAGTACAGCTTGGCTGAGATATAGAAACTGAAGGTGCAGATGGTGCACCCCCTACTGCCATTATATTTACATTGGCAGAAGCAGGAGAAGTACAGCCTGCAGAATTGGTAACAGTAAATGAATAAGAACCAACTGCAAGATTGTTTACCGTGGTAGTGGTAGTATTTCCTGAGACAGTTCCGGGCTCAATTGTCCATGCACCAGCCGGTAGATTATTTAGAACAACTGATCCGGTAGATATTGTACAATTGGGTTGGGTAACAGCACCTATTGCCGGGGTTGATGGTGACAGAGGTTGTGGATTCACAATAATAGTGGCTGTGGGCGAGATGCAGTTATTGATATTTTGTGCAGTTATAGCATGGGATCCGGCTGTTAGTAAATACCCACCTGCAGGGTATGCGGAAAATAATCCTCCATCTATACTGAAAGTTAAGCCTGTAGTGGCCGAAGCAATAGTTACTATTCCGTTAGACACAGTACAGGTTGGTTGTACAATATTTACAAAAGGCAATGGTATTGGTGCCGGTTCTGTTACATTCAATATTGTGGAAGCCACGCATGTTGATGGATTATTCACCTCTCTCACCGTTACAGTGTATGTTCCCGCAAGCACATTAGTAAATACATTAGCTGTTTGAAAAGGAGCACCTCCGGTTATACTGAATTCTACAGGACCGGTAGCGGACGTTTCTGAGGCTGTGATAGTGGTTGAACCGCCATTACATAAAATAGTGCCTGCGGTTGCATTTATGCCAAGGCTGCAACCCGCCACTACCTGTACAGTAGATGTAGAAACATCATCGGCTATATTATTTCCAGCTACAGCACTTCCTGGAGTCGCACAATTTACTCCGTTGGCAAAATTTATTTGTCCCTGAAATGTTGAAGGGCCACCTATGGCAACTCCCTGAACCTTAATAAGTATCGTACGTGAGGATGATCCGCCAATTAGGTCAGTTCCATTACAAATACGAATTTGTGACCCACTGTTTGTTACAATAGACCAACCCGCAGGCAAGCCTGTTTGTTGAATGTCTGGCAAAATAGTTACGATAGAAGGAACCGTAATTACCGGCCTTAATTTAAAAGCTTGAATGTTTGAAACACCGGAGTTACTTATCGAAATTTGAAGATCAAGTGTAGAGCCTAAGGAAACCAAGCCAGAATTTAAGGGTAATACTGCGATAGCGGGATTGGCCTGGCTCCATACAACTGTTTTCATACAGAAAATAGGGATACAAAAAAATATCCAAAATTTATTAATTTTCATTTAGCTTAAGATGTTGAGTTAATGAATTTACTCTCGGTGCTATTTTATTACCCTTATGCTTGAAGTTGAAGAGTTAGCTGCAATATTATCTCCTAGAGGTGCACTGCCCGCAGCAGAGCCTGGTGCAATACCATTCGAGAAATTCAAATTACCAGTAATAGTACCGGGGCCACCTTTTGATTTTCCCCTGATGGCTATTAAAATGATACGGCTTTCGTTTTCTGAAATAATATCTGAACCATTAGTCATCAATAAAACTCCATTAACATTAGAAATTATCGCCCAGCCTTTTGGTAAGACATGACCTGTTTTTGGCACATCTACAAGTGCCGTGGGGAAACTGATTTGAGGTTTTAGTTTGTGTGCAGAGATTGACTTAGTCGGGCTTGTATTATTTATAGCAATTTCAAAAAAAATTGTTTCACCCTTTTTTGCTATGCCTGAATTTCTAGTAAGCACATTGATCAATACATTCTGTGAAAACAAGTTCGCAGAATTTAAAATAGCAAGTACCACAAATGTAAATTGTAATAAATTTTTCATCAAATTTTTGAAATTTATCCTATAGATAGAGTTTGCAGTAACCGTGGGAAACATATCTGACCTAAGCTATAGTTGTATTCGGCGAAATTAGAAATATGGTCATTAGAAATTGTACGTAACAGATTATCTAATCGTTATCTAAATGTTATTACCAACATCCGTTATTATTCGGATTATGGTAGAATGTTAATGTTTGCATAACATTTTGTTTACACGGTTTAAGCAATAATAAATTTCCTTTGCGGAAACTGCTGTAATATGAAGAGTTTATGTTTTTTGTTGTTTGTAATGTTTCTGAATAATAATTCTTTCGGGCAGACAGGAAAAATCACCGGCAAAGTCATTAATACCAGTTCCGGCCAGGCTTTGGGCGGTGCTACTTTAATTTTAATAGAAAAATCTATATCAAGGGCTGCTGATTTAAACGGTGTATTTTCTTTTAGCAAATTGGCACCCGGTACCTATTCTCTCAAATGTACTTATGCGGGATTTCAAGATAAAATAATAGAGGAAATAGTAGTAAAGGCAGATGAAAACACAGATATTACTGTTTCATTAGACAGCAAATTATCCGGCGAAGTGGTAGTAACTTCCAGAAGGATAAAAGCTGCGGGTGAAACAGTAGCTTCCTTGTTGATTGCTCAAAAAAACAGTGCCAATGTAAGCGACGGTATTACTGCAGAGTCTATTAAAAGAACACCCGACAGGAGCAGCAGTGATGTTATAAAAAGAGTAAGTGGGGCAACCATACAGGATGATAAATTTGCAGTGATAAGAGGGTTGAACGACCGGTACAATGCTGCTTTTATAAACGATGCCCCATTACCAAGTACTGAAAGCGATAGAAAAGCATTTGCTTTTGATATTTTTCCATCAGCTATTCTCGACAATCTCGTGATATATAAAACGGCTACCCCAGACAAAACGGGTGAATTTGGAGGAGGCATTATTGAGATTACCACAAAATCTACTTCCGCCAAACCTATCGGGATAATTTCGATTGGCCAGGGATACAATTCACTAATAACAGGCAATAACCGGTATGCTACCGAAATGGAGGGTAAAAGAGACTGGCTTGGTTTAGATGATGGCTCAAGGGCTTTGCCGGCTGGCCTGCCAGATAAAAATGGATTTATAAATTTACCGGACAGATTTAATGACGCATTAAAACTTGCTAAAGGTTTTGAAAAATACAAGTGGGGTGTAAGAAATATTGAAACAAGACCCAATCTCAGCTTTCAGTTGGCCAAAAGTTTTAATATAAATAAAAAACAAGAAGATTTTATTTCGTCTATTTTCTCTATCACTTACAACAGGAGTTTTACTTTTTCCAATGGTGACAGAAACAGTTTTCAGGGCCCGGGTACTTTTATGGGAGATTCAACTGATCCGGCCTCCGGCTACTACCCTATACAACTAAAAAAAGTAAGAGACTCTATCTATAACGAAGAAATAATTTGGGGTGCGCTAGGAAATATTTCAATAAAAATTAATAACAGAAACAGTATAAGCTGGAAAAACAACCTGAGCGTTAACACAGACAACAAACTGGTTAGCCGTGTGGGCAGTTTTGATTTCGCTGTTGAACCAAACACAATTATTACAGAAACATACAGGTCTTTTATCCAGAATAAAATTTACACCAGTCAGCTCGCTGGCGAGCACCAGGTGGGTACCAAAAAAACAAAAATTAATTGGCTCACTGCCTACAGTAAAGTTTCAAGGCAAATTCCCAATCAAATGATCAGTAATAACAATGGTTTACCAACTGTGGCTTCCACCGGAACGTTTAATGGCAGTATTATAAAAACCAACTCACAGGAAAATTTAAAAAACGCCAAGATAGATTTAACACAACCCTACACTTTATTTAAGAGCAGTCAGAATCTTTTGAAAATTGGAGCTGGTTATATTGTTAGAGAAAGGGATTTTACCAGCAGGAATTTAGGACTAATAAAATATGGTGGTTCAACTTATCAGACTGATGAATCTATTTACAATCTTCCGGAAGACCAGGCATTTTTAGGTCAGTATCTCGGTCTAATGTCTAACGGCAAAGCAGGTGTATCAGTTGGAGATGCAACGGTACCCAACTCTGAATATGAGGCTTCATCCACCACCACTCATGCCTATATAATGAACGATCAGCGTTTTAAAAAATTCCGCTTTATATATGGCGTAAGAATGGAAAGCTTTAATCAAAAGTTAAAGGCACCTCAGAGAGGTTTGGATACCATTAAGTTAGACTTTACGAAAGCTGATTTTCTGCCCTCTGCTAACATGGTATATGCGCTTACAACAAAAACAAACATAAGACTATCATATAGTGAAACGGTTAACCGGCCTGAGTTTAGGGAGCTGGCACCATTTGGTTTCGATGAGTATGTTTCCGGATTATTTGTGTTTGGTAACGAAAACCTTAAAAGAGCCAAGATAAATAATTATGATTTCAGGTATGAATTTTATCCTGGCAGGGCACAATTGCTTTCTACATCAGTTTTTTATAAAAAATTTACTGATCCAATTGAGTTTGTTACATTACCTACTAATATTAACGAGGCTACTTATCAAAATCACCCTACTGCAACTGTTTGGGGTATAGAAGCTGAATTCAGGTTATTGTTATCAACACTTTTTGGTTCAAAAGAGGATGGTCTTCTAAGCAAATTTACAATCGCTGGTAATGGTGCTTACATGAAATCTAATGTGCCCAAAGATCCCGAAGCCAAAGAAATTAATCGTCCTTTGCAAGGGCAATCACCCTACATTATTAATCTTTCATTGGGTTTCAACGATGATAAAGCCGGTTTGTCCTCTACCTTATCTTTTAACAGAATTGGTGAAAGGCTGGCCATCGCAGGCAATAAAGATCGACCGGATTTCTATGATGTAGAAAGAACGGTGGTTGATTTTCAGATAGCAAAATCTTTTTTTGAGAACAAGGTAGAGCTAAAACTAAATGCGAGAGATTTATTAGCACAGCGGATAGCAGTTTATCTTGACTTCGATAAGTCTAAATCTTTTACAGAACAGGATAGAATTTTTTCATCCTATGTAGCTCCAAGGGTATTTACTTTTACTGCAAGTTTTAAATTTTAATTGCTGGAATAAAAGCTATTTAGCTTCCCCAGAGGCTAACAAACCCTTTTTGTATTTTCTAAGGTTTGTCTTCTCTTAATAATTGCAGGCGAATTGCCTCCTGCAATCAATCTGTTTGGATTTTCTATCATCCTTTCAACTCTACATATCTCTTCACGCCAATTTTTTTCAGCTTTTATTGTGATTCTTAACATTAAAAATATATTGAGATAATAATAAGACAAACATAGGTTAACACAGTAGAATGTTTTTTCCTATTAGTTTTACGACCGGAAAAAGATAGTGGGAAATATAAACTGGAAGGGTAAAAAAAACGGGCTTAATCTCACCTACCCCTAACAGTTAGTCGAAAAATCAATGTTGAATATTTAGGTATTATCTTCTGTTAATGATTTGATGAAGATTTGGTAACGTCATTAAAAATAATATTAACATAGTTTTGATACCAGATTCACGCATGAAGTATTTTTTCATAAGTGATAAGAGCCAATAGTCCCTTTGAATACCGATGTTACTCTTCCTGAAATAGTAGTACCAGGAAACTATCTGACAATTTATTTTTTTACAGGCTGACTGGTTGATAAACCAGGCAAACAGGAGAACTATGCAATTAACTCTACAAAAAAATTCAGGTACATACAGCCTTGAAAAAATATGTTCAACCGACGTTTTGCAGGCGGTAAACAAAATTGTCTTTTTTAGAAATTCGTTCCGGCCATGTAATGCTTCGCACCCGGTATCTTTTTGCCATCACTTTCTACCTGTTTTTTTCTTCAGGTGACGGTCGTAAGATTTTTAATTGAACAAGCCAAAACCAAACACTCCGCATACGATTTATTATCAGCAATTAAACTAAAACACAATCACCACAAACACAATTTTTTAACCAACTAAAAATTATTCCTGAAAAAAAATTCAGATCAACAACAGCTTTACAAAAGACAAACACACATTTATCTAAAAAAATTAAAAAATGAAAAAGAAAATTCTATCTATTTTGCCTTTACTGTTGTTTGCAACAGTAATTGTTAATGCACAGGAACCAACAACTTACCGTGGCGCATTTGCACCTGCTCCTGTAAAACAGTGGACAGACAATTGGACCAACTGGGATCCTCAAAACACTTTTTATCCTGCACCTACAGTAAACGTATCAGGGGTTATTACAGCTAACACCACCTGGACAAAAAATAATACTTACTTACTGCAGGGTATTGTTTATGTAGATAGTACAGTGACCCTTACTATTGAAGCAGGTACCGTAATTCGTGGCGACGCTCTTACCGTTATCAGTTCTTTGGTAATACAAAGGGGAGCTACCCTTATAGCAAATGGTACAGAATGCAACCCCATTGTTTTTACATCAAGCAAAGCTATAGGCACCAGAGCCAGGGGAGATTGGGGTGGCTTAACTATTTTGGGTAGAGGTCTTACAAATCAGGGTAATAATGTAGCTATTGAAGGCATTGGAGGTAACGAAGATAGAGCACGTTATGGTGGTAACAACAACGCCGATAATTCAGGTTCTATTAAGTATGTGCGCATTGAATATGCTGGTTTTGTTGTTGCTGCAAACAATGAGCTGAACTCTCTAACGTTTGGTGGGGTAGGTAGCGGTACCACGGTTGACTATGTGCAAACCTCATTTGGTAATGATGATGCATTTGAGTGGTTTGGTGGTGCAGTTAATTGTAAGCATTTGGTTGCATACAGAACTTTGGATGATGATTTTGATACCGACTTTGGCTATAGTGGATTGGTGCAATTTGGATTGACTATTAAAGATCCTACTGTTTCTGATATTTCTACAGGACAGTCCTCAGAAGGTTTTGAATCTAATAACGATGCAGCGGGTAGTGAAGTTTTTCCCAAAACTACTGCATCATTTTACAACATTACACAAATTGGTGCTTTCAGATGCGGCAGTAATGCAGGCGGCATTACTCAACCAACTGCACCAACATTTAGAAGAGGTGCACGCTTAAGGGTGAACACAGAATTAAAAATATTCAATAGCATTTTCATGAACAACTGGAGAGGTTTATTAATGGATGCTACTGCTTTAGACGGCCCTGCTGTATTTCAAAATAACATCATCGCAATGGATCTAACCACAGTTTGGACTGGTAGTTATGCGGGAGCTGCTTTAGCCGGAGAAACAACCCAGACTGCTGCTTATTTAACTGCCGCAGCAAACACAAATACCATTATAACTACCCCTTGCGATGTTTTGGTAAATGCATGGGATTTCTTAAATCCTGATTTCCGTCCAAATAGCGTAGGTTCTGGTGGCACTTTGTCAGGTACTGATTTAGCGCCTGGTATTCAAATAGAAACCGGTTTATTTACACCTAACCAAACTGCGGAAGTTGTGGTTGATTTATTTGAAAATGGCGTTGGTAATTCTAACGGTACTATTACTGTTACAATACCCGTTAATGCTATATCTGGTTGGACTATTGGCCTATTAGGAGGCCAGCCTATTACAGGTGTACTTGGTACTGCTTTTGGTTCTTCTGCAGGTAATGGCGGAGCCCCTTTCGATAACAGAGATTGGTTTTTCAGCATCTCAGGTGGAAACTTCAGAGCTACTTCTAGAGTAGGTTATAGCATACCAGCAGGTGGTTCTGCATCCATAGGTCTTACCGTGAAAAGAAATGCTGCTACACCAGCCGGAACTAACCAAAGTTTATCTGTTTCGGTTAGTGGTGGAGGAGATGTTGATGCCAGCAATAACGGTGCACTTACTGGTTTAGGCGCTAACTAATAAAAACTTAGAATTATTTATAATTATTTTAAAATAACAATAATGAAAATTATAAAATTATTAATGCTTTTTTGCATTGGTGCTTTTTTTGTAGCATCTAATGCAATAGGGCAGGCAAACCCAACTATCAGTGTTATAGGTTTGGGTACCACTAACCCGTTAAATGCGGGAGAAGTACCAGTGGGGGCTACACTTGATCTCCAGGTAGTAGTAGGCAATACAGGTACTGCTAACATTGTGGCTTATAAATTAAGACCTGTAATTACTGTGCCAGCCATAGTAACAATATTACCTGATGCACAACAGACAGGTTTACCTGCTGGTTGGTCAATAGTTTCTAATACTGGATCACAAATTCGCATTTGTAACGGTTTAGATGTTATTGCCGGTTCTGATTCACGTACGATTATAATCAAAGTGCAAGGGGTAACCATCGGTGGTCCATCAACTTTTTCAGGTCAGTTGAATTTTGGTGGAACAAGTTGTGCTCTCACCGGCGCTGCTCCAAGTGGAAACGTTACAGCAGATGACAATGCTACTTCTTCTGTAACGGTTGTTGCCGCTCCTGCCTGCGCCCTTGGCGTAACTGCATCTGCAGGCACTATCGCTTGTAATGGTGGTACAACTACGCTTACTGCAACCCCAAGTGGTGCAGTTGGAGCTGTTGAATACAGCATCACTGGTGGTGCTCCTTTCCAGGCAAGCAATACTTTCACTGTAAATGCCGCGGGTTCCCCTTACACTGTTACTGCCAGGGAAGTGTCTAATACCACATGTACAGTCACTGCTGCACCGGTAACAATTACTGAACCAACAGCAGTAGCAGCAACAGCAGTCATCACAACGCCTATAGCGTCAATCGGTGGTACCGGAACCATTACGGTAAGCGCAACAGGAGGTACAGCAGGTACAACAACTTATGATATCAGCAGCGGAACTTCAAGTAGTAACACCAGCGGTGATGCAACAGGAGTTTATACCGGTTTATTGGCAGGCACTTATACATTTACCATTACAAAAGCAGGCTGCCCTGCGGTTACCGCACCGCTTACATTAAGCGATCCGGCACCATGTATCATTACAGGCGTTACTGTGGCAGAAGGAACAATAGCATGTAATGCCGGTACAACTACATTAACGGCAACCGCAGCGCCCGTTGGACCAACATACGAATACAGCCTGAATGGCGGCGCCTTCCAGGCTGGCAATGTATTTGCAGGCATTGCAGCAGGACCTTACTCAATTGTTGCAAGAGAAGTAAGTAACCCTGTTTGTACGCAAAGCGCAAGCGGAACACTTACACAACCCGCAACAGTTTCATCCAGTGCCGCTGTTACAACGCCTATCGCGGTGCCAGGCGGAACAGGAACTATCACAGTAAGTGCCACCGGTGGCACGGGTGCCATCACATATGTAATTACAGCTGGTAGCACCATTAACACAACCGGTGCGGGCTCAGGTGTGTTCACCGGGTTATTAGCAGGCAGCTATTCTTTCACTGCTACTGATGCCAACTCATGTGTAGGAACAGCCACTGTTGTATTGTCTAATCCAGGTGTTGCAACAGCAGATCCGGCAGTAGGCCAGATGTACTTCACTACTACCGGTGGAGCTGTGCAAAATGCCAACACTTTATTGCTGGCTCCCAATCCAGACCTTTATGACATCAACATTCCTTTCTACAACCTTAACCAGTTGAACCCCGTACCAGCAGGTACTATCAGGTTTACGGTTAACCTTGGTTCCAAGCTGGTACTTGCCCCGGGCTTTAACTTAGCCACTGCTCCTTTGAGTACTTACTTCACATGGACACAGGCTAACGTAAATGGAAATATTATCCTTACCGGTACGCAATCTCTTTCAACGCCTATTCCTGCTGACTTTGATGGCATCGCAACCTTTAGGGTGAAAGGCGATTCTGCGTGCAGGTCTAATGTTGTTTCCAACATTATTATTACTAACCAATTGCAGACGCTCGCTGATGATGATCTTCAGAACAATACAGCAACGCTGCAATACACGTTACCAATCACCCTTACCAAAACACAGGTGAATGTTACCTGTAATGCTGCAGGGAATGGTGTGATAAACATTACTGCAACTTCAGGTGTGAGTGTTCTTACAACAGGGCCTTCCGGTTATACCAATACCACAAGTCTGGCTTCCGGTGTGAATGGGTTCACACTTTCCGGCCTTGCACCGGGTACATACAGCATCACTGCCTCAGCAGCAGGTGACCCAACCCTTGGCAGTTGCAGCATTGGTACAACGGTGATCATTACCGAACCAACAGTGTTAGCTATTCCTGCCGCAAACGTTAGCAGCACAAGCAACAATTGCTTTAATGCAAATGCAGGAACGATCACTGTAGTGGCTACCGGTGGCACACAGCCTTATACCTATACCCTTGTTCGTACAGCACCTTCTGCCCTGGCTCCTGCCAATACAACAGGTGCGATTACAGGTATCTTTACCGGTTTGCCGGCAGGTACTTACCAGGTGACAGTGACCGATAATAATGGTTGCGCTGTTTCTACTCCGGGAGCAGGAATTGTAATCACTCAGCCCGTAGGAGGAATACCTGATATTACCCTTGGATCAGACATTTCCGGAAGTTTGTTTGCCACACCAGGTGTAACGCAGACTATCGTATACAATGTTGCTGAAATTAACGGTACATCTGCAGTGGGAGATACTATCAGGATCACCAAAGTAGCTGGTTTTACCATTAACTTCGATCCTACTATCTTCTCTACAACGGCTACTGGTGCTCCTCTTTCCCTTGACAACCCAAGGTGGAAGATTGATAACAGTAACCCTGCATTTGTTTCGATCATCTTAACTGATCCTTCTAATACTTCTAATCCAGGTACATTGCTTTGTAACCAACTGGTAAGAATAGCGATCACGATCACGAGGAATACACCTAACATATCGACCTTCACTTTGAGTGCACGGTTAAGACAGGCAAATGGTGAAACGAACCTGGCTAACAACTTCAATTCAATTGTATTTGCAGCTGATTAGTTCTCTTAAACAACAAAGGGGTACCCATTCCCCTTTGTTATTCAACAAAATATCTAAAATCATTAGTATGAAATTTAATTTAAAAAACAAGCAACTGCCTTTAAAAGGGCTCCTGGCTTCGGCCTTGCTATTGGCTTCACTGAGCGGTATCAGCCAGGGCGGATTAGCGGTTATTGCTGATGCCAGCCTTGGCAGAATGGAACTTTCTGATTATACCGGCTATGCGTTAGATCCAGCAAACTTAAGGGCTGATCAGCTGATCAGGTTGAAACTGCCTGTAAGTTCTGATAATCATGGTAAAGCCCTGCCGGCAGGAAGTTGTAAAATCAAAATTAGTTTTGGCTCCAAATTGATGCTTGACCCGGGTTTTGATCTGAACAACGCCGGACTGGGCAGTTATTTCAGGTGGACAGCCGCAGAAAATAACGGGCAGTTGCAGGTGACAGGAGAGCTAATCAATACTCTCCCGGCAAATGTGACCACTGTCGACCTTTCTTTCGGGCTTAAAGTGAAAGAAGAAGGGAATTCTGCTATCACGGCTAATTTTTTAATTACCAATCATAGCAGCACAAAAGTTTTGTCTGATGAAAATAGTGCTAATAACGGGAGTGCTATCTCCTATAAAATCGGTAAGAAGTTACCTGTTGATCCTTCAATAGCAGACGGTAATCTTAGACTGGGTGTTTTTCCTAACCCTGCCAAAGATGTAAGAGCTGTTAACATCAGTGTATTGCAAGGCAAGCTGGTCGGTAAATACAGAATTAGCTTATACGACATGTCAGGAAAATTAGTTCAGGCTAAAGAGTTGCAGTTAAATCTTGTAAACAATTTTGTTTATGATTTTGGAACGATAGCTGCAGGCCAATACCTGATAACCGTAAAAAATGCCAGTGGCACCGAATCAAGTGTGCTGAAGTTTGAAAAGTTATAAAACGGGTTAGTAAATACTTTTTATTCCTTTATTTAAAAAAAACATGCCGGGTATATCCTGCGCATGTTTTTTTTGTTTTATTTTTTATCACCAAATTTCTATTTTAATTGAATCCATGTCATTGATCCTGGAATACAACTTCCTGATTATATATACAAGAAGCAAAGTATAGGGTATTCGCACGGCCGTTACCAGCCGATCATTTTGGCCGATGAAATATTCAACCTTAAGTTGACAATTTCATAATATTAAAGTAACCTTCCTTATCTACTTTGTGTTGCAATTATAGGATACGTTCAATTCACGCGTAAACTGTACCCCCTTGTAAAAGCCTGCTAATTGCCGGTAACTTTTTCATTGATCTAAATCCACACTGATACCATCACCCTATATAATCAGGGAGCAGCCTTTATTTTTGTTATTCGCCGCAAAAAGATGCTATTCACTTATAACTGCTTTCTGAAATCAGCTTTTTATGGGCCTATTTTTAGCGACGATACTTAACGGTCACCAGGGAATGACGGCTGCCATCGTTTTACTTTTCTCCCTGTTTTTACATGTCAATACCGTATGGGATGAAGCCCCCGCCTGCGCTATGCCAGGTAGTGGACACAATACTGCGTTCCTAAACAGTATAGGTACCGTTTCTTCGCCCGTAGGGCATAATACTGTCGCTTTAGTGAATGGCGTTGTAATAGCCGGCGACCCCGCCATTGGCCAGATGTACTTCACCACAACAAGTGGTGCTGTGCAGAATGCCCAAACTTTATTGCTGGCTCCTAACGCTGACCTTTATGACATTAATATTCCGTTCTTCAATCATAACCAGGTTGACCCCATTCCGGCCGGTACTATCAGGCTTACGGTCAACCTTGGTTCCAAACTTGTGGTTGCTCCGGGCTTTAACCTGGCCACTGCTCCTCTAAGCAACTACTTTACATGGACACAGGCTATTGAAAACGGGAATGTCATCCTTCGAGGTACCCAGTCTGTCTCAATGCCTATTCCTGCTGACTTTGACGGCATTGCTGTCTTCCCGGTAAAAGGCGATTCTGCCTGCACGTCTAATGTTATTTCCGCAATTGATATCACGAATCAATTGCAGGTACTCACGGATGATAACCTGCTGAACAATTCAGCAACCCTTCAATATACATTCCCGGTAACACTCACCAAAACTCAGGTGAATGTTACCTGTAATGCTGCCGCAAACGGCATCATTCATCTCACTGCCACGTCTGGGACAAATATTTTTACAACTGGTCCGGGCGGGTATTCCAATACCACCGGGTTAGCTTCCGGTGTAAATAACTTTACACTTTCCGGTCTTGCGCCTGGTACCTACACGATTACTGCATCAGCAACGGGTGATGCCGGTCCTGGCAGTTGCAGCACGGCTAGTACAGTAATCATTACTGAGCCGCCAATGTTAGCCATTCCTGCCAACAGCATCAGCAGTACTAACAATTACTGTTTTAATGCTGCCGGGGGAAGCCTTACTGCTGTTGCAACAGGGGGTATACCGCCTTATCGGTACACCATCTTTCGAACTGATCCATCTCCTCTTGTGCCTGCAAATGTTACAGGTGCCATCAATGGAACCTTTATCGGTTTGCCCGCAGGTACTTACCGGGTTACCGTTACGGATAACAATGGCTGTGCCGTTACCACGCCCGTGGCAGGCATCAGCATTACACAGCCGGTGGCTGGCATACCGGATATCACCCTTGGATCTGACATTTCAGGAGCTTTGTTTGCCAGCCCGGGCGTAACGCAAACGATCGTGTACAATGTTGCGGAAATCAATGGGAATGTTGCCGTTGGAGATACCATCAGGATCACTAAGGTGGCTGGTTTTACCATCAACCTTAATCCTACGATCTTCTCTACAAGTGCCACGGGTGCTCCTCTTGCGCTGGATAACCCAAGGTGGAAGCTCGATAACAGCAACCCGGCATTTGTTTCGATCATCTTAACTGATCCGTCTGATGTTTCCGTTCCGGGTACTTTACTTTGTAATCAACTGGTAAGAGTAGCGATTACGATCACAAGGTACAGCGCTAACATCTCAACATTTACATTAAGTGCAAGGTTAAGGCAGGCTAATGGAGAAACGGACCTGTCCAATAATTTTAATTCAATTGTGTTTTCAGCAGATTAATGCCAACAGAAGGGAAGCATTCCGTGGTAACAGGCTTACCGCATACACAATACTGAAAAACGGTATGCGGGTAGGAAGCCGGATAACTACATTTGTTGAATAAAAAAATATACCATTCAACAGTCTCATTGTTGTGTTTCTTAACAACCCGGCGCTCAACACCTGGTTTTCATCCGCGATGTTGGGGTTATCCGCAATCTTAGTACCGCATTGCTGAGTCGATAAAGGAGTTGTCCATAGCGGTGAAATGCAGGTTCTTAAACAACAATTAATAACTAAAACTTTATCCACTTTATGGTTACCGGTTTTCCACCGTATTCACTGATATTTAAAATGTATTCACCTACCGGCAACCCGCTGATTTCGTAATTGAATTGCGGGGTGCTCATAATGGTAATATCTTTTTGTGACAAAACTCTTCCGGAAATATCCAACAGTGCGATCTTGTATTTACCCTTAAAGAGCCCGGCATATTTTTTTACAGTGAGATAGTTTGTTTGGTCGTTTGCCGGATTGGGGAATAATTGATAGGGCCCTCCTGAAGCGCCACATGTGCCGGACACCTGCCTGGTTTCACTATATTGAAACCTGGCATCCTTATCTACCGATTTTATCCTTACAAAAACCGTTGCCGCTGTAATGTCTTCAGAGATCGGGATTGTATAGCTATAATAAATTCCCGCATTGGCAGCCAGCTGTGCTACTTTTTGAAAGTTGATGCCATCTTTACTGGTTTCTATTTCAAACCTGTCAACATTTATCTCGTTTTCTGCATCGAAATTTACCCTGATATTACAGCTTTCCCTGGATGCCTGTACTTTGGTGAATGTAACCGGAACTGTTTGGGCGGCAACAACTGTATAAGCCAAAAATGTATTATTATTCGTAGGATTTTCGTCAGACAAGTTGACGGGGGTATTGTGATTAGTTATTAAAAAATTAGTTGTTATCGTTGAGTTACCTAATATTCTACCCCGCACAAGAAATATAGCCGTGTCATTAAAATTGGCAGGGAGTGGCGCAACCAGGTCCCCGGTTATCTGCACCTGGCCACCGGTGAATACTGCCGTCCAATTAAAGTAAGTACTGGTGTTAATTGTGGATAAATTGAAACCGGGTGAAAGTTCCATTTTGGAACCTAATCCAATTTTTATTTTGCAGCTTCCCGACGGTAGGTTGTTTACCAGGTTTCTATTGAAGACGGGCACTTTTAATTGTACAGTGAAATCCATAGCCAGATCGGTAGGCATCACCGGCACGCCACCGGGAACTATGGTTGACATCTGGCTTACGGCAGGGTCCGCAATGATCTGTGCAGAACTTGTTACCCAGAGAAAGGCGAGGATGGTAGTAAAGATATTTTTCATACAGTTAATTTTTTTATAGATGGTTCCATTTTTTTCTACATATATGCTGTTATATGCAGCATTATTCTGCTTCATTGTTATACCCATGCTTTTAAAGAAGTCGGGGAGGCTTGCAGCAGTTTGTTAAGGGATAGCAGAACATACTATCATTTCGTAAAAGTAGGTTTTACCGGTTGCCGCTACGTTATGCAAATGTTATGGTTGTATTACTAATTGCATTGAATTATCCAGGTATATATTTATCTGTTATTTTTATTAAAAAGTTGTTGGGTCCAATTACCAAAACATCCCACTTCATCCATCACTTACCAGGAAAATAGAAAGAAAATATTTCTAAGATGACTGCTATTCAAGCCGCCGAACACGAACAGTTTTGCAAAGCCATAGAAACGTTGATGCTTTGTTATAAGGAAGTCGCACTATCAGCAGAAAAAGATACTATTGAAAAACTATATTCAGATTACCGGGGTAAGATCAGGGAAATACAAAAATTAATAACGGAGTATAAAAAGATGCAGGTGCAAACCCGGAAAAAAATGGCTGGTTATCAAAGAAAACTGCATCGCCCGGTAAAAAAACAAAAGCGCGAAACACAGTAAATATCCAGCTCTGAGCAATTGACAAAAAAATTAAAAACAAAGCGATCAGTCTTCAATCACATCGGGCACCGATCCGCATTTCCCGCCAACAGCCGCAAGCAAGCATTCCCAATTCATAACATACTATTCATCTTTCCGTAACAATTCCTTCTTATTCATTTACGTCCTTTACATTGCTTTACGTTGATATCATTATCTCACCTGCTATAAATAATGTACAATGAAAGAAATTATCCTTTTTTTTACCGAGCTGTTCATCCGGATCTTCCTGTTTCGCATGGCTTCCTTTGGCTCCCCCTTTAGGTACCTGAACCCGGCCGGATGAAAGAAACAAAAAAACGAAAGATCGACATCCTGGTATTGTCTGATGTGCACCTTGGCACATATGGCTGCCATGCCAAAGAGTTACTTCACTATCTCAAAAGGATCAAGCCTAAGACGGTCATATTAAATGGTGATATTATAGACATCTGGCAGTTTAGCAAACGCTACTGGCCAAAAAGCCATATGAAAATAGTGAAGCACATCATGGGTTGGATGAGCAAAGGCACAAAGATTTGGTACATCACCGGCAACCACGATGAAATGTTGCGAAAGTTTGTAGGTTTCAAAATGGGCTCCTTCAGGATCGTGAATAAACTGGTGCTGGATATAGGACCAGATAAAAAGGCCTGGTTCTTTCACGGGGATGTATTTGATGTGACCATGCAACACAGTAAATGGCTGGCGAAACTGGGAGCGATCGGTTATGACAGCCTTATACTGATCAATCGTATGGTAAATTTTGTTTCTGAAAAAATATTTAAAAAGGGAAAACTATCCTTGTCTAAAAAAATAAAGAACAGTGTAAAATCTGCGGTAAAGTTTATCAATAATTTTGAACAGACAGCAGCAGACATTGCTATTAGTAACCAGTATGATTATGTGGTTTGTGGCCATATTCACCAGCCGGAAATTCGTGAGATTGAAAATGATAATGGAAAAATACTTTACCTGAACAGTGGCGACTGGATAGAAAATCTCTCCGCCCTTGAATATGCAAACGGTGAGTGGCGCCTGTATAGGTTTGATGAGAATGAAAGGGTCAGCATGAAAACAGGATCTGCCACAGATGATGAGCCGGACAGCAATAAAATTTTCCAGGATATGCTGGCAGAATTTAATTCCATGAGGAACTAATGAAAATATTATACGCCATACAAGGCACCGGTAACGGACACCTGAGCCGGGCAATGGAGATCATCCCGATCCTGCAACAAAAAGGGGAGTTGGATATCCTTGTAAGCGGGATACAGGGCGACCTGGTATTACCCTTCCCGGTTAAATATACTTTCAAGGGCCTGAGTTTTATATTCGGCAAAAAAGGAGGCATTGACCTGCTGGCCACTTACCGCAAAGGGAACCTGAAAAGGCTCTACGAAGAAATTAAAAGCCTACCAATAGAGGATTATGACCTCGTGATCAATGATTTTGAGCCGGTAAGCGCATGGGCCTGTAAGATCAAACATAAAATGTGCATCGGCCTCAGCCACCAGGCTGCTGTGATGAACACCAAAAGCCCGAAACCCAAAAAAGCAGATCCGCTGGGCAAAGCTATCCTGCACAACTATGCGCCTGTATCCAGTGCTTACGGTTTCCATTTTAAAGCATACCACCCGGATGTTTTTACCCCTGTGATCAGGAGCCAGGTGCGGGATGCCATACCGCGCACAGCTCCTCATTTTACCGTTTACCTGCCGGCCTATTCGGATGAACGCATCATCAAAATACTTACGCGGGCCGGTCATGTGGACTGGCAGGTATTTAGTAAGCACAGCACACATACCTATCGTGAAAAAAATGTTTTTATACAGCCCGTAAACAATGAGGCTTTCATTGAAAGTTTTATTAACTGTACCGGCGTTTTGTGTGGAGCAGGTTTTGAGACCCCTGCTGAAGCGCTGTTCCTGAAAAAGAAACTAATGGTGATCCCCATGAAGGGCCAGTATGAACAGCAATGTAATGCCGCGGCTTTGCAGGCGCTGGGCGTGCCTGTTATAAAAAAACTGAAGGCAAAACATTTAGATATGATCATCGCGTGGACGGCATCGGCACTCACCGTGTGTATGGACTATCCCGATATTACGGAATCCATAATAGATGAAATGATCAGCAAACACTATGATCCCGAGGCAACAGCCGATACATTCACCCTGGGCAAGGGGATTGTTTCTGTGAAAAAATTAAAAGAAGCGAGCCTAGGAAAAATTTTAAAAGAAACCGGGAGATAAGTAAATGAAGCTGACGACGGCCAGTTTTGGCAATAACTTTAAATGGGGCGTTTCCACTGCAGCTTACCAGGTAGAGGGCGGACATGATCTGCACGGTAAAGGCCCTTCGATCTGGGATACCTTTACCCAGAAAAGAAAAAATATCGCCGACAATCACCACGGCAATATCGCCTGCGATTTTTATAACCGGTATGTGGAGGATATTCTTTTGCTGGACCAGTTAAATATCCGCGAGTACCGGTTCTCTATTTCCTGGAGCCGGATATTTCCCGAAGGCACAGGCCGGGTGAATGAAGCCGGGATCGCTTTTTACAACCGTGTGATTGAGCTCTGCCTGCAGTTGAATATCACGCCATGGATCACTTTGTATCATTGGGACCTGCCCGACAGGCTGGAGGCCACGGGAGGCTGGACGAACCGCGACATCGTGAATTGGTTCAGTGATTACGTGCGATGTTGCATCACCCATTTTGGCGACCGGGTAAAACACTGGATGGTACTGAATGAGCCAATGGTGTTTACAGGTGCCGGGTATTTTTTAGGTGTACATGCCCCGGGTAAAAAAGGTCTCAACAATTTTTTGGCAGCTGCCCATCATGCCGCATTATGCCAGGCAGAAGGCGGGCGGGTGATCCGGGATCATTGCAGCGATGCTAAAATCGGCACTACATTTTCTTACTCCCATATTGATCCCGTAAGCGATCGCAATAAGGACATTATAGCGGCAGCAAAAATTGACGTTTTACTCAACCGGCTTTTCATCGAACCTCTGCTGGGAATGGGCTATCCTGCAGCAGAATTAAAAGTGCTGGAACGTTTACAAAAGTTTATGCGCAGTGGCGATGAACAAAAACTCGCCTTCCAAATGGATTTTGTCGGACTGCAAAATTACACGCGGGAAGTAATAAGTTATGCGCCGTTTATGCCTTTTATAAAGGCAAAAATTATTCCCGCCGACAAAAGAAAGGTGGAAAGAACCAGCATGAACTGGGAAGTGTATCCACGCTCCATATATCATGCATTAAAAAGAATAGATAACTATCCCGGCGTGAAGGAGATCATCATCACGGAAAATGGTGCGGCCTTTAAAGATGAAGTGATCAATCATAGTGTGAATGATGCGGGGAGAATTAAATACCTGCAGGATTATATTTCCCAGGTGCTGGTCGCCAAACAGGAAGGGGTGAAAGTGAACGGCTACTTTGTGTGGACACTGCTGGATAATTTTGAATGGGCGGAAGGGTTTCATCCGCGCTTCGGTTTGGTGCACGTCAATTTTGAGACGCAGAAAAGAATTGTAAAAGCTTCCGGCAAATGGTACAGTGAATTTATTTCGTCATAACATTACCCCTCCATTAATCATTATAAAAAAAAGAAGTGCCGCATTTTATTGCGGCACCTTTTTTTTGTGTATTTGTATCGGGTTATAGGGCGTAGAAAAATATTTTCAATCTTTTTTGATATCTCTGCGAACTGCAATCTGCCACGCGCCTAGTAAATTGCCGGCATATACACTTTTACAAGCCCATCATTTTCTGAACTTACTACCAGCAGGCTTCGTTTGACAGGACTGTCTTTTGCTGAAATAAACAAAACACCTTCCGGCGCATCGCCCGTTGCCAAAAGCTGCAGGAAAATTGGCGCCAGCGGATCGGTCACATCGTAAATTGCCACAGCATCTACCCGCTCAAGCCCAACAAAAGCCAGCATTTTTTTACCAACCTGCCCAATGGCTATACCTTCGGGTTCTACGCCTTTGCTGTCGCTCCTGTCGTCATCATATCGACCAGCAGCCACCACTCTTTGCTCCAGCGAATTTTTAGCATCATATAAAAGCGCACCAGTGTTACCATTCCATACACTGAAGGAACGGGCACCGAATGAGTAAAGTGCATTGTACTCATTTCCGTTACCTGTTCTGCCCATTGTATTGGTGATGTTCAGGCGACCGAGATTTTCATTTAATTTCAGGAAGGAACCATTAGGGAAAATTGCGGGGTTCAGCACTACATTGGCAGACCCCACTCTTACCTCTTCCGCAAATGCTGCATAATCCCTTGCATCACCTTCATTGGCGGTAAAAAGATATGGCATACGGTTGCCGTTTTTATTACCGGCAGACAACAGGGATTGTTCGTTTTCGTCGTCTCCCGGTTTCATATCCAACACCGCGATCCCATCAGGCTGGTACATGCCATATACGGGCCAGTTATTAAAGGAAATTGTGCCCAGGGGCCTGTCGCTGGGGTCAATGGAATTGCCTGCACTGTTATAATTTTTAAAGCCGAGTGGAAAAATCTTTTCAATGACCTTATTCAGCAGGTCCACCCTGGCAATACCGTTATTCTCCTGCAGGGTAACCCAGGCCGTCCTTGAATCAGAAGATATGGTCACAAATTCCGGTTCCATATCCTGTGCAAAAGACGCACCCGGCCCAAACTTACGAAGGCCGCTGGCTTTCAGGGAATTTTCCTGTGAAGCAAAGGGAGAAAAATCGAGGGTAACCACAGCGTAATTATCTTTTACTGAAATGATCGAGATAGTCCCTAACGGATCGATCGTATAATCGGTGCTGGGTTCACCTTCGTTAGCGGTCACTATCAATTTTCCATCGGGGCTATATTTGATGTCATCCGGCAGCGCGCCCACTGCGATCACCTCGATTGCTGAATAGTCGGCAGCATCAAAAACAACCACCTTTCCGGCATTGGTTTTTGGAACTGCTTCGATGGCGGCTGCTACATGTCCGTTATATGCTGCAACACTGTTGACCAGCCCACCATAAGAAGATACCGCAATGCTGGCTAATGGAAGGGGATGGGCAGGATCGGAAAAATCCAGTACATCGATCCGGTTGTTACCGCCCGTATTGTTTACAACAAATAGTTTATTTGTTTTTTTGTCGAATGCGGAAATCTCCGCCGCTCCCCGGCCGCCAATATCCGTTGAACTTAACAGCGCAAAAGAACTTGGGTTTTCCTTGCCGCCGGCTGCCGAATTAACCCCGGCAGCTTCGTTAAAAGTTGGAGCAGTTTCCGTATCAATCGATTTTTTGCAGCACGCTAAAAGCACTACCGTTGTTCCCAATAAGAACAGTTGTCTGGTGGTCATTTATAATTAATTTTTATACCACTAAAGTAGTTCGGTAATGTGCGTTCTATTGAAAACCAGTGTTATGGTTGGGTTATGAAACAGTGAAGAGAATGTTACGGCCCCACGCCAGCTACATTTAGTAGGTACGCGAATCACCTATGGCCAGTTTAAAAAAACAGAAACCTTAGAAAACAAACATACAGCACCTTGTCTTTCCCTACATGGTCCGCCGAAGAAATACTACTCTGGTAGCAGTTCCGCATAAGGCCATTGTCCGGTTGGCTGTTTATTTGGCAGGCTGCCCGTACTTAAATTGTATAAAGAAATACAGCTATGTCCATTTGTTTTTTTCAGGGTTGGTTTTCAACAGGGGAAGCTTTATAAAAATAGGCAAGGTTATAATTGCCGTTGCGGAGTTTTTTTAGTTTTTTATCGAGCTTTTTTTTGGCACTTTTGGAGGACAGGTATTCAACGGGCTGACAATGGATGTTTCCTTTTCGGTCAAGGTAAATCGTTCCTACAGACTTAATATAGCCTCTTGACTTACTGTATAGATTCCACCTTCCCACATTTTTCCATACTGTGCTATAGATCGGATCTGAGAATTTTTTAGCCAGGGGGAAACCGGCCAGGGCATATATACCGGAAAACATTCCCGGCCTGCTGATGACAAAACTTTCACTTGAATAGACCGTTGCGCCATTCAGAATATCTCCCAGCCCAATTGTTAGCGAGTCGCCGTTCATCTTTTGTTCCTTAAACTCATCTATTGCCGGTAAAGTAAAGCTGGCGCCACCCGAGCAGGATCCTATGCCGACCCTTGTCAGTGAGTCACAAAAACTCACCAGGAACGCCAGCGCTTTGGCCGCGCTACCATTTTTTACTTTTGCATAACTGAATTCCGTTGTTCCCGTTTCAAAGGAGGAATAACGCCTGGAAAAATGCCCGTGGCTATCGAACCAGATTGAGCCGATCATGGCATGGTGCCTTTTTAGAATGGGAAGAATCTTATTTTTTAAGTCCTCCGCCGAATCCACGATCAGGAAAACGAATTGTTTGTTCACCAAGCTGTTTATATAAGCCTGCACCTGTGCACTTTGCATAGCAGGATCAAACGTTTTAGTTTTTGAGGAGATAAAAAAGTTGATCCTTTTTTGATACTTCGTCTCTTGTACTTTCCCAGGGATGACATTTCCCATCACAAGATTATTGTTGACTATTGTAATGAGGAGTAAAAGATAAATGTATTTCATGATAATACAGTTTGTTATTGTAATAATGATTTTCTCAACAACCGGAAGGATTCTATATCACCATTCACCATGAAGATGCTTTCTTTATTGTCCTTTTCCGGGTATTTTGCCAGCAACCGGACGGTCTTTTTTAGTTGGAGTCTTTGTATTTTACTGAAATGATAATAGACTGGTCTGTACTTCACCTTTTTCTTCCATTCTTTATATTTCCCCGGGTAGATTACCAGCTGTGAATCCGTAGCCGATAGTAATAGACCTTCGAGCTTGTAGCCCTCTTTTGTATAGAGGGTTACTTTGTAACCCGGGTCATTTGTAATGGTTCGGGCAAATGAATTGTTAATGCAGAAGCCGGAAACAAATAACAGGAGAAGAATTGAATATATTTTCATTGTAAAACAAAATAGGAAGCATCCTCGGGCTCAATCCAGCTATTTGGTTGGCAACAGCTTTGAGTTTCTTATTCGTTGCTTTCAACTTGTATCTGTGTCTATATTCTAATTTCCTTTGCATTAAAGCTATTTAATCAGTGAAAGCTTCCAATTGCTAACCAGAAGGCTCCTTCTATTCGTTTTGTTTGGAATTTTACGATTCAGGATTATCTTTATGACCACAGTATTCAAATCATAGCCTACTTCTTTTTGTTCCGATACTCTTTTCCATTACTTTTTGCATAAAGGTTATTTAATTCACTGAGGCTTAAAATTGCAGTTCGATGACTAAAATTATCCTGGTAATTATATTCCTGTTTACAGTTGAGCAGTCAGTATCCGGCCAGTTAATTAAGAGATTGTTTAAGCCCTATATTATGCAGGAGATTCCTGATATGGAATTTGATGAGATCCTGGCTTCCAGAGATGGCTATGTATTAATTTCAATATCAGAAGCCACCTTCGCGATGATAAACGGGGGGAATTTTGCTGCTTTTACAATTGGATTAGACCGCCAGGATTATGGAATAAAAAACCTTAAAGAAATATTTACAGGAAAGCCAATCAAAACCATCACAGAAAGTAGTGACCATGTTAAGTATTTTTCTACTTTCGAAAACCAGATTACCTACTTTCATAATCTGGAAGAAGGTATCTGCGATCTTCCTCCATTTTACTTTCCGCCCAGGGGAGAGCCGGCAAAGGAAATTACCCGGCTTTGGTTTGATACTGAAAATAATCTGTTTATTGGGGTCACTTCCAATGAATTTTATTTCGTAAAGGGTGCCGGGAACAAAGAAGTGCTGGATCCTTCCAAATATACCATTGGAAGAGCGAAAGATAAAAGTATGATGATTTCGAAGGGGGAGCTCGGTGTTAAATTAAAACCGATCTCTCTTTGCAACGGAGTATATGCATTTGCAGATGCACCGGGAAATAAAAATCTAGTTTGGGTGGGCACCGGGAATGGGTTATACAACTATTCTAAAAATACAGGAGAGGTAACAAGAATATCAGACACAGATGAAAAACTTACTGTCACTCATATAGAAATAGCAGATAATGGGGATGTCTGGTTTAGTACGATGGAAAAAGGCATGGGCGTATTTTACCGGGTGTCAAAAACTTTTAAATTCTATCCCTACCCTAAAAAGCGGGATGCTAAAAAACTATCATACCCTATCAGGGATTTTTGTGTAATTCCCAACGGCGATTTTTTTGTGGCGATAGCGGATTCTGTTCCAGCCATTTTCAGCGGTAAAAGCGGCATTTACAGTTTCATAAATGACTCTGCCTTTTCTAAGTCAATAAATAAAACCACAGACGTAACACTCGATAGTACAGGAAATTTATACATAATTAAAGGTGGGGTCCTCTTTTCATCAAATATTACAGATCACCCGGACTGGCTTCATACTGATTCAACAAAATTCAGTTATGTTCCTTTAGTATATGGTGTCACCGATTTTAAGAAAAATGAGATTACAAATCACCTCACGCGGCCAGAATTATTAAAAAGGCTTACACTGGACTATTCTGAAAGGTCAATAATTGTATACCTAACATCTAATTACTTCTCCGGGAATAAGAAATCACAATTTTCCTGGACGTTGGAGCCGGGACTAAATAACTGGGTAGACATGCCATCGTTCTTTCCCGGTCCCAATAATATGAATACTGTTGAAATACCTGATTTGAAACCTGGAAAGTATAATTTTCGGGCAAGAGTCAGGGTTGGTAACGGTGAGTGGAGCAAGGAGGAAGCACAAATGGAAATAGTGGTTTCAACACCCTTCTGGCAAAACCTGTGGTTCTGGTTGGCGATTGCCGGTATAATTCTTTTAGGTTTTTATATTGTGATGAGAAGGAAAGTGAACCAGGTTCGCAGCCAGCAGAAAATAAAGTCAATTCACGAGAAGGAATTGTCGGAAATGGAAGCAAAAGCCTTGCGTGCTCAAATGAATCCCCATTTTATCTTTAATTGCCTTAACTCTATCAAAGCCCTTGTGCAGGCAAGGGATCATGAAAAAGCTAATGAGTATTTAGTTACATTTTCAAAGCTTATTCGTACGCTTTTCCACAATTCGGATAAACGGCAAATTAGTTTATATGATGAAATACAAACCTGCAGGCTCTATACTGAACTTGAAGTAATGAGGTTGGGAGATAAGCTCAGTTATTCATTTAACATTGATCCCGATGTTGACTTAAAATCGGTATTGATACCGGCAATGATTATCCAGCCTTTTATAGAAAATGCCATCTGGCATGGGATAGTACCCAAAGAAACAGGGGGCCGGGTTCTTGTTTCCGTCAAAGCTATTGACAATAAAATTGTTTGTGAAGTAGATGATGATGGGATCGGCAGAACGCTTTCGCAAAAGAATAAACCTGTGAGCACGGTTGTTCACGAATCCAAAGGAGTCAGGTTATCACAAGCGAGAATCAACCTCGACAAACTTTTGAATGATAATGAAGCTTCTATTGATATCATTGACAAGTATGAAGGGGAGAAAGCCATAGGGACGAAGGTTGTGCTTCAATTTGACATCCACTGAATTTGAGCTATCCTTTTTTGGTTTCTTTTGCCGGATCCGGCGCCAGATATATGATCAGAATGCTACTTTATCAACCCGTATAGTATAACTGCTGGTTGATAGGATATTTCCCCTTAGCAGGCATTAATTTTAGAAGGGCTCAGCAACATCTGATTTTACCTGTTGTCAAAACCAGGTTCATAATTTAGTATGGGTAAATCTTACAAATGGCAACTTGTGTTAGTATCAGCGTTCATGCTTATACCACTGTGTAAGATATTTGCACAGGAAGAGCCATTGTTTAAGAGATGCCCCTTGGATAGTATCGGGGTAAAGTTTTACGAAATATTGTGTACAAAAGGTGGAAGTGCTGTGATTACATCGTCCGGAGGAATGTGGAGGCTAAAGGGCCGGCAAATTGATGGTCCCTCAGTTTCTTATTCAGGTATGCCCGGGATTAAAAACTTCAGAAGTTACCAGGCAGAAGATAGTCTTAGGGCTATGGCTGAGGGACCAGACAGTATCTTCTTTTATGCCACTTATGATAATCTTCTTTTTTATACGCCTAATTCAGAACAAAGTGGAATTGGTTGGCCTCCTTTCCTTTTTCCCCCGAAGGGAGAAAAATCTGATAGGATATCTTCACTTTACATCGACGACGTTGGCGATTTATACATTGGTACAAATGAAGATAACTTTTACTGGATAAAGGAAGGAGCAAATAAAAAAAGCTATATAGGCACAAAAAATAAAATTGTAGATAGCTTAGTTGTCCCCGATAAAGGGGGAAAATATGTACTTAAAGTTGCTATCAATCCCCGATCAGGAGTGTTTGCTTTTGCACAAGACCTAATTGATAAAAACAGAATATGGCTGGGTACAAATAATGGATTATTTAGTTACAACAAAAGAACTTTCAAATCGGAAAGGGTGAGGGCTAAAAATGAAACAAGCAACCTTCGTTATACCGTAACACATATTGAAAACGATAAACAAAGTAATCTTTGGTTTAGTACACTGGAAAAAGGCATGGGGTTTTATGACCAGGGAAAAAAAAACATCGATTTTTTTCCATATCCCAAAAAAAACAGCAATACCTCAACAAGATATCCGATCAAAACGTTTTGCTATAAAACCGAGAATGATCTTTTTGTAGCGGTTATGGATTCATTCCCTGCAATCTTCAATACAGTAAATGGAGCCTATGCTTTTATTAATGATCCATCTTTAAGGAAATCTGTAGATAGCACTACTGATATTAAGTTAGACAAACTTGGCAATCTCCTGGTCATTAAGGGAGGCGTTTTATATACATGTAAGGCTTCCTCTGATGTGAAACTTGCGAGTAGCATAGAGCCAGATAAAACTTTGCTGGCACCCTTTATCCGGTCCGTAAGCTATTTAAATGGAGAAGAAATAGCATCCATAAGATATAACCCGGAACGCCTCAGGGAGCTCAACTTAAAACACGATGAAAATTCCTTTTATATCTTTTATGATGTAAATGATTTTGGAGATAAAAGCAAAGTTCAGTTTGCTTGGAAAATGGACGGGTATACGTCCGGGTGGGTCATAATGCCAACAATGGATTTGGATAGTGCAAATATTGCCCTATTACAGGATCTGAAACCCGGGAAATATTTATTTGAATTGAAAGTGAAGGTGGGGAATGAAGATTGGCGCAAAGAAGAAGCTAAAATGAGCATTACCATAAATCCACCTTTTTGGCAAACACTTTGGTTTTGGGTAATAGTGTTATTGAGTCTTGGTTCCCTTATTTACTTTATCGTGAAATGGAGGGTGAGCACTGCCCGCAGTCAAGAAAGACAAATAATTAAGCACGAAAAAGAGTTAATGGAATTGGAGGCCAAAGCCCTTCGTGCCCAAATGAACCCGCACTTTATTTATAATTGCATGAATTCAATAAAGTCCCTGATTCAAAATGATGAGAAAATAAAGGCTATTGACTATTTAACCACTTTTTCAAAACTGATTCGTACCTTATTTCAAAATTCGGATAAACGCCACATAAGCTTGTACGAGGAGATAGAGACCTGCAGGCTTTATCTCCAGTTGGAAGCTATGCGTTTGCAGGGAAAGCTAAATTATCAATTTGATATTGACCTGGATATAGACTTAAAATCAGTGATGGTGCCGGCAATGATCATCCAGCCTTTTATAGAAAATGCGATTTGGCATGGAATAGTTCCCAAAGAACAAAGCGGAAATTTAATTGTCTCCGTTTACGGTAATGACGACCAGATTATTTGCGAAGTAGATGATGATGGAATAGGGCGACATCTTTCTAAAACAAATAAAACAGTGACTTCACTCTTACATGAATCTAAAGGCGTTCGTTTATCAGAAGCACGGCTTGGCCTGGAAAAAAAGTTAAATGAGAGAGAAAATTACATCCAGATTATAGATAAACATGAAAACGGTGTTGTTACGGGCACTAAGGTGATCATTCAATTTAATTTGCAGTAATGATTAAAGCAATCGTCATAGATGATGAAAACCAAAATGCCGATTCGCTGCGGATAGACATTCAAACCCATTGCCCATATGTGCAGGTGGTGGCTGTATGTTATTCTGCAAAGGAAGGCATCATGGCGATAAAAAGGGAAAAACCTGATCTCGTTTTCCTGGATATTGAAATGCCCTGGATGAATGGGTTTGAAATGCTGGAAGTGATTGGTGATATTGGTTTCAATATTATTTTTACCACTGCTCATGACCAGTTTGCCGCCAAAGCATTTCGCCTGAGTGCCGTTGATTATCTATTAAAACCTATTGCAGCTGCCGATCTCAGGGATGCCATAAAAAAAGTGGAGCAAAAAATGGAGCAGCAAAACGGGCAGGCACATATTGAAAATCTACTGGAGAATATTAAACAGCCAGCTGCCCGTCAGAAAATAGCCTTGCCTTATAAAGATGGCTACGAGTTCGTTGAAGTCTCGAACATTATTTATTGCCAGGCAGAGGGAGCATACACCAGGGTTTTTTTAGAAAACAAAAAATTTGTACTGGTATCTAAAACTCTGGGTGATATCGAGGAACTATTGCCGCATGATATCTTTCAACGCATCCATCATTCTACTGTTATAAATCTTAATGACGTTACACATTTTGTAAAGGCAGATGGTGGTTACATCAAAATGCGAACCGGGGAAGAACTTGTTGTTTCTAAATCAAGGAAAGAAGCGGTGATGGAAAGGCTGGGACTGCATAAGAAAAACTAATAACCATCCAACAAGAAAGCCGGTTATTACACCGGCTTTCTACAACATTAAATTCGAAACTTTATTTCTTCCTTGCTATTACTTTTTCCACTGCAGCTACAATATGGTTACTATCCAGCCCATATTTTACCAGCAGCTCGGTTGGTTTGCCACTTTCGCCAAAAGTGTCATTGGTGCCAATGTATTCGATCGGTATGGGGTGATTTTTAGCTGCTACCTGTGCGATGCTATCTCCAAGTCCACCAAGCACATTATGCTCTTCTGCTGTAACGGCACAACCTGTTTTTTGAATTGACTTTATTATCGCTTCCGTATCCAGCGGTTTAATCGTATGAATATTGATAAGTTCCACGCTGATACCTTTTTCTTCCAGGATGCGGGCCGCTTCCACGGCGATCCACACCAGGTGGCCACAGGCAAATAGGGTGACGTCTTTCCCCTCGTTTAAAACCTGGGCTTTTCCAATCACAAAATCTTCTTCTTTGGTAAATATGGGCCATACCGGGCGGCCAAACCTCAGGTAAACGGGCCCCTCGTAATGAGCGATGGCTTTGGTGGCAGCCTTGGTTTGGTTGTAATCACATGGCACGATCACCGTCATACCCGGCAGCATCTTCATCAACCCGATATCTTCCAGGATCTGGTGCGTTGCGCCATCTTCCCCCAGGGTAAGTCCCGCATGAGAAGCACAGATCTTTACGTTTTTATTGCTGTAAGCCACGCTCTGCCTGATCTGATCGTACACCCGGCCAGTGCTGAAATTCGCAAAAGTGGTGGTGTAAGGAATTTTTCCGCCGATGGTGAGGCCGGCCGCAATACCAATCATGTTGGCTTCTGCTATTCCGCATTGGATAAACCTTTCAGGAAATTCTTTCATAAAGCCACCCAGCTTCAGTGAGCCGGCAAGGTCTGCAGTAAGAGCTACAATGTTGTCGTTGGCCCGGGCGGCTTCCAGTATACCATCCCCAAATCCGCTGCGGGTATCTTTGTTCCCGGTAACTTCTATCGTATTGAGCATATCGCTTTTTTATTTGTGGCGCAAGATAAGAAAAGAGTTAAGAATTATGAGTTATGAATTATGAGTTGCGGATGGTGAGTGGTGAGTTGTGAGTGGTGAGTCGCACTACGTTTCAACCCTTCAACGTTTCAACCTTTCAACTTCTGCCGTTAACCGTTCACCTTCCACCTTCCACCTTCCGCGGTTCTCCTTCCACCTTTTTCACCCCATTCAATTTCTGTTCCCACTCCCAGGCGGTGCGCAGCATTTCGTCCAGGCTTATTTCCGGTTTCCAGTGGAGTTCGTTTACTGCTTTATCGTTATTGGCATAAATAGCAATTACGTCGCCGGAGCGGCGGGGGCCAATGGCATAATTTAATTGTTGTCCGCTTACCTTTTCAAAACTATGGATCACCTCCAGCACCGTATAGCCGTTGCCGGTACCCAGGTTAAAAACATCGCAATTGGTTTTGTTTTTTCCTTCTATAAGGTAGTTCAAAGCGAGCGTGTGTGCATGGGCTATATCGCTCACATGAATATAATCTCTCACGCAGCTACCGTCCTTCGTGTCATAATCATTTCCCCAAACCTGCATCTGCGGCAGTTTGCCGATGGCGGTTTGTGTGATCGCAGGAACAAGATTCGCAGGCCGCCCGATGGGTACTTCGCCGATGAGCCCGGACTGATGAGCGCCTACGGGATTAAAATACCGCAGCAGGATGGCATGTTGGTTTTTAAGGCTGTTGAGTGATTGTTGCACAATGGCCTCCCCCATTTGTTTAGTACTGCCATAAGGGCTTTCTGCGGTTTTTTGAGGAGTAGATTCGGTCACTGGTATACTGTCGGGATTTCCATACACCGTACAGGAAGAAGAAAATACGAAATGCGGTACATGGAACTCCATTACACATTTTAAAATGTTTACCAGGGAAGCCAGGTTATTTTCAAAATATATCAGGGGATTTTCTACAGACTCCCCTACGGCCTTATACGCAGCAAAATGTACAATGCCCACTATATCCCTGTTTTCCTGGAAGATCGCATGGGTGTCGTCGAAATTACAGAGGTCGACCGGGTAGTTTTTTATTTTTCGGCCAAGGATTTTTTCCACGCCAATAAGTATCGCCGGGTTACTCCGGCTGTTATTGTCTACAGAAATTACCTCGAATCCGTTTTGCACCAAATCTACAATAGTGTGCGAGCCGATATACCCGCATCCGCCTGTAACCAGTATTTTTTTCATGATGCAAAGAAAACAAAAAAATCACTCAATAGCTTAGAGTGATTTCAGGCAATTTTTTTAATGGGATCCTGCTAAAGAATTGCTTTAAGCAGGTAGAAAACCAAAGCAGCTAATGCACCACTTACAGGGATAGTCAGGATCCATGCCCATATAAGGCTGACAGTTACGCCCCATCTCACAGCACTCAGCCTTTTGGTAGCACCAACCCCGATAATGGCACCGGTGATCGTATGCGTGGTGCTGACAGGCGCTCCCAGACTCGCTGCAGTAAATAAGGTAATGGCACCTGCAGTCTCTGCGCACACACCCTCCAAGGGGGTAACTTTTGTAATCTTTGTGCCCATGGTTTTCACGATCTTCCAGCCACCACTCATAGTACCAATACCAATCGCGGTATAACAGGCCAGGGGCACCCAGTTAGGCATCTGGCTGAACTTTTCAATCTGGCCGCCTGCGATCAGTGCTGCAGTAATGATACCCATTACCTTTTGTGCATCTGCACCGCCATGACCAATGCTAAACGCTGCCGATGAAACCAACTGCAATTTTTTATACATGTTCCCGGTTCGGTAAGCCGTTTCACCGCGCAGGTAGTTATAAAAATACGATCCTATAAAAACGATACCGATCCCTAAGAGCGCCCATTTTTCAAAATCTTTTTTAAATGGAATAAACAGTACACATGCTGCTACTACCCCTGTAATGATGCTGACCTTGAGCCAGAAGCTTTTTTGTATGGTGATGACGGTGATAAACACAGAGATCAGCATACCTATGATCGGAGCCAACACGATAAAAATGACCGTTTTCATGATCATGGCCGTATCGATACTGGTAAAACCCGCAGCAGCAATAGCCGCCCCGGCAAAACCGCCGATCAATGTATGTGAAGAAGAAGAAGGAATGCCATACCACCAGGTCAATAAGTTCCAGAAAATAGCGGCAATTAACCCGGCTAAGATGATGATCATCCCGTCCGTGCTATTGACCACTTCAGGTTTTACAGTTTTAGCAACAGTGTTCGCTACTGCATGGTCGCTAAAAATAAAAAATGCCACAAAGTTGAAAAAAGCGGCCCAGATAACGGCCTGGAAGGGCGTAAGCACTTTTGTACTTACGATGGTGGCAATGGAATTGGCAGCATCATGAAAGCCGTTTATGTAATCGAATACCAGCGCAAGCGCAATGATTACTATGAGTAAAGTGGTCATACTTTTTTAATTGGCTATTTAGCTAAGCAGGTAATCAGCTAATTCTTTAAAAGTTAATCTTGTTGTTAGTCCCGGAACTTCATCTAATTATATCACAGATTCATTGTTCATGGTTCATGGTTCATGGTCCATAGAAGATGCAGGTGGCGGTGTTGGTAAGGACTTAAAGAATCTTAGATGTTGAATCACCAAATCACCAAATCATCAAATCAATTAGGCGTACTTAATTATAATGGATTCTATCACATTGGCGGCATCCTCGCATTTATCTGTAACGATCTCCATCACCTGGTAGATTTCCCTTTTTTTGATCACCTCTTTTGCATCCGGTTCTGTAGCGAATAACCTTTCAATACTCATATCAAAAATATCGTCACCCTGGTTTTCAATGCTGTTGATGGCTACAAGGGCATCCGTGATCTGGCGCATATTTTTCATATTACGAAGTTCAGTCACCGCTTTGTGCACATGGATACAACCGAGCGCAATCAGGTCGCCAAATTTCTGGATACCTATATCGTCAGGGTTTACCCTGTAGAAATTTATTTTTTTGGCTGAGGCATAGATGTAGTCAGCAATATCATCCAATGCACTCGCCAGGTAGTGGATATCCTCCCGGTCGAAGGGTGTGATAAAGTTTCTACCCAGTTCGGTAAAGATGCGATGGGTATATTCATCATTCACATGTTCCATATCTTCCAGGTCCTTGATCAATTTCCCCCGGCGGTCAAAGTCGGGCTCACCTACAACCTCTTTTAATTTTGCTCCCATTTTTACCAGCTCTTCTGCCACACTCTCAAATAACTGGAAAAAGACCCTGTCTTTAGGTTGAAAGATTTTAAAAATCGAATTAAGGCCCATGCTGGTTAATTTTTTCGCAAAAGTAAATTGAATGAATACTCATTTGGCAGCTTTCCATTTGGTAATGATTTCTTAACATAGGGAAATATGATCCTCTAAAAAAGGCCCATATCTTCTCAGGTAAGTTACATTTCTTTCTTTAATAAAACATTTACCCCGGAAAATCGGATATATTTTTTCCACGTGCCAGGAGAAATGACCGGGTTTTTCAATATGGTAGTGTATTTGTTAGGGTTAAACAAACGCAGGAATGAAAACCCTTATTTCGATAACATTTTTTTGCTCAATAGTGCTCTCTTCATGTTTTAAACAATATAAGGGCAAAATCCAGGTGGATGGAAGTAGTTCTGTGTATCCTATTACAGAGGCGGTGGCCGAGGAATATCGGAAAGACCATGGCGATATAAGGGTCACGGTGGGGGTGTCGGGTACCGGTGGCGGATTTAAAAAGTTCGCCAGGGGAGAAACAGACATCAGCAATGCTTCCCGTCCAATCACGGGAAAAGAAATAGCCGCCTGCAAAGCAAATAACATCACTTTTATAGAAATACCTGTAGCCTACGATGGCCTGGCAGTTGTTGTTAGCCTATCTAATGATTTTGTAAAGTACTTAACCGTAGCAGAACTTAAAAAAATATGGGAACCTGCAGCCCAGGAAAAAATTACTTCCTGGCAACAGGTCAGGGAAGGGTTTCCGGACATTCCCCTCAGGTTATATGGTGCCGGCACCTCCTCTGGCACCTACGATTATTTTACGGAAGCCATTGTGGGTAAGGCTAAGTCCTCCCGGGGTGATTATACGGCCAGCGAAGATGATAACGTGCTGGTGCAGGGTGTCTCCTCTGATAAAGGAGGACTGGGATATTTTGGCCTGGCTTATTATATGGAAAACAAAAGTAAGTTAAAGCTGGTAGGGATTGATAATGGTTCCGGCCCCATCTTCCCCAGTGACAGCACCGTAACGAATGGTGTGTATGCTCCTCTTTCGAGGCCGGAATTTATTTATGTAAATGTTGCCTCGGCCAAAAATATTGTCGTAAGGGATTTTATAAAATTTTATATTGAGCACGCTCCACAATTGGTAAAAGAAGTGGGATATGTGCCACTCCCGGCAGCCGTTTACCAGTTGGCGTACCAAAGGTTGCTGACAAATAACCAGGGATCTATGTTTGAAAAGACAACCACTGTTGGGGCCGACCTGGAAAAATTAATGAAAGACCCTCAATAAATAATATGGTTAACCGGCGCACAAAAGAAAAACTGATTGAAGGAGTAATGATGCTTTGCAGCTTTGTTACTATCCTTACCACCATAAGTATTATTATCGTTCTGGCAATTGATACTTTCAAATTTTTCGGGGAAGTCTCTGTGATTGATTTTTTTACTGATACGCAGTGGACCCCCTTATTTTCTGACAAACATTTTGGTATTCTGCCTCTTTTATCAGGAACTCTGCTAACCACAACGATCGCCATTTTATTTGCGGTTCCGATAGGTTTAATCATAGCTATCTATCTAAATGAGTATGCCTCTCCCCGTTTTACATCTATCGTAAAACCTGTATTGGAGATACTCGCCGCTATACCTACTGTTGTATATGGTTTTTTTGCCCTGCAGTTTGTTACGCCCCTGCTGCAAAGCATTATCCCAGGTTTAAGAGGATTTAATGCCTTATCGCCGGGTCTTGTTATGGGGGTCATGATCATTCCTTATATCACTTCATTGAGTGAAGATGCACTGAGGGCAGTGCCCAAATCCTTACGGGAAGCATCTTATGGAATGGGCGCTACAAAATTGCAGACTGCACTGCGGGTGATGATCCCTGCCGCTTCGTCAGGCATATTAGTCTCCATCATACTAGCCGTGTCCCGGGCATTGGGCGAAACAATGATTGTAGCGATTGCAGCAGGCCAGGAGCCTAACCTGACTTTTAATCCATTAGAGTCTGTGGAAACCATTACAACCTACATTGTCCAGGTAAGTATGGGGGACGTGCCCCAGGATTCGCTGGAATACAGAACTATTTTTGCTGCAGGCATGACCTTATTTGTTTTCACCTTTATCCTGAACAATATTAGTTTCTGGCTTCGCAAAAAATACCAAAATCAGTATGAATAATGGATAAGCATTTAGCCATATCAAAATCAAAAGATAAACTTTTCCGCATAACAGCCCTCGGTCTTACCGTGTTTGCCCTGCTCATTTTGCTTGTGCTGCTCGCCGACATTTTCTGGCGTGGATTTGGTCGGTTGAACTGGGGGTTTTTCAGCAACCTTCCATCAAGACATCCGGAGAACGCGGGTATTCTTACAGCCATAGCAGGTATGCTGAGCCTCTTGTTCTTTACCATCATCATTGCATTGCCGGTCGGCATTCTTGCCGGGGTGTACCTGCAGGAATACCGGGCAAAAAACCGCTTTGCTAAAATAGTCGAAATAAATATTGCGAACCTCGCCGGTGTGCCATCAGTTATATATGGCATATTGGGACTGCAGTTGTTTGTGCGTATGGCCAAAATGGGGAACAGCCTGCTGGCCGGTGCATTCACCCTTGCCCTGCTGATAATGCCTATCATAATAGTATCCACCAGGGAGGCATTGAAGGCAGTGCCTGGTACACTGAGGGAAGGCTCCTATGGAATGGGTGCTACCAAATGGCAAACCACTAGCAGGGTAGTGATTCCTTCTGCACTGGGTGGAATTTTAACGGGCATCATTTTATCTATTTCAAGAGCTATCGGGGAGACCGCCCCATTGCTGGTGATCGGGGCGCTGGTGTATGTGCCTTTTATACCTGAAGGGCCAAACGACCAGTTTACCACTTTACCGATACAGGTGTTCAACTGGGTATCCCGCCCGCAGGCAGGGTTTATTGTAAACGCAGCTGCCGGAATTATTATCCTGCTGCTCATTACCTTTTTGTTAAACGGGATCGCGATTTACATTCGTAACAAATGGTATAAAAAAATGAAGTATTAATTATGTTTAAACTTGAAACTAAAAACGCCACGCTGTTCTACGGGGAAAAACAAGCCTTGAAAGATATTTCGATCGGGATAGAATCCAATACAGTTACTGCATTTATTGGCCCGTCGGGTTGTGGAAAGTCTACTTTTTTGAGGTGCTTTAACCGGATGAACGACCTTATAGATAACACAAAAATTGAAGGCACTTACCTGCTGGATGGAAAAGATATTTATGAGAAGTCGGAAGTCTATGAGTTGAGAAAAAAAGTAGGCATGGTTTTTCAGAAACCCAATCCATTTCCTAAAACTATCTTTGAAAATGTAGTGTATGGGCTTAGGATTAATGGCATTAAGGATAAAGATATTTTAAATGAAAGAGCAGAACTTTCCCTGCGTAATGCTGCCCTGTGGGGTGAAGTAAAAGATGACCTCAATAAATCGGCACTTTCCTTGTCGGGCGGGCAGCAGCAAAGGCTCTGTATAGCAAGGACACTCGCTGTGGAGCCTACCGTGGTGCTGATGGATGAACCCGCCTCTGCCCTGGATCCTATCTCCACAGCCAAGATCGAAGACCTGATCTATGAATTAAAATCTAAATTCACTATTGTAATTGTTACCCACAATATGC
>JAYSYY010000038.1:0-99241 GCA_043727215.1 Chitinophagaceae bacterium
CAACCCGGACGGAACCATCAGGACTTATGTGATGGATGAATACAACAGCGATAATATTCCACCCGGCCGGCAACTCCTGCTATTGCACAAAATATCCAAAAAAGTAACCGGCCGCATTATGGATCACTGAAGCGATGAATAAAAGTACACCCACTTTCATGAGGTTTTCCCTGCCGGCAGCGGTGGTCACAGTGGTGAAATATATGATACCCATCATCGACACCAATGGAATTATTTTATCGAGTGTGGGAAATTGCCTGTATAAAAAATTGTAACCTATACCAACAATAACTGCCCCGGCAAAAAAAGCAGAAAGGTTTACTGATTGCAGCAACGCAGGATCGATGATATTTTTTTGTAACACAGCTACGACAAATATTATCCATACCGCGGACAAAATACCGAGTATGTAAATTTTTCTTTTTTGTGAAGCAGTTGCTCTTTTTAAGAAATCGTGCAGCAAGGCTGCACCAATCGGAACCAGCACAATTTTTACGATCTCCAGCATCATGTCCACAAAATTTATTTTTATCAATGTGCCGGCTAATATTTTCATGAGCAAAGGGGTAAGTAAAGGTGCCACCAGCGTTGCCATGGCTGTTACAATCACACTTAATACCAGGTTGGCCCTTGCGAGGTACACCATTACGTTGCTGGCCAGCCCGCTGCTACAGCTACCAATTAAAATAATACCGGCAGCAATTTCCGGCTCAAAATCAAAAACTTTAATTAGCAGCAGGCCCATCAGGGGCATAATGGAAAAATGGCAGAACAAGCCTACTAAAACGCCCTTACCTGTTGATGCCAGTCCGCTAAAATCTTTTAAACTCATGTGAGTACCCATCCCAAACATCACGAGTTGAATGATAACCAGGATCAAGGTTTTGTCTCTTAGATTTACACCGCCCCAGTTTTTAAATGCTTCCGGAAAGATCATACCGGCCACCACAGCACTTATAATCCATGCAGTATACTGGTATCCCTTTAATGATGGTAACGAACCTAAACCAATGGCGAGGCAGACTGCAGTTGCTAAGGCGGCTGGTTTATAGACCAACGGCAGTTGCATAATAATGCCAATGACCAGGACGATGGTCAACAAACCCGAAACATATAAAAAATATTTTTTCATTCTTTTATTTGCTATTCAACAAAGTTGCCAGGTATTGCATTGCTATCGGCGGGCTCGCGAGTATTGGAATTTGTCTATCTGCTTCATCTAATGTATCCACTACCCTTGCCATAGAGGCCTGTGCCAATAAAATAACATCCACCCGTTTTGACAATTGTTTTAATGCAGCGCCTACTTTAGCGTCATGTGTGGCAGCATCACCACTCATCAAAGCATCAAATGCGCCTTCACACAATACAGGAACTAACTCCATTTCTTTCCCAGCCGCCACGGCTCTTCTTCGTACCAGGTCACTTGTGGGTTCCAGCGTGGTTGATAAGGTTGCAATCACTCCTATCCTTTTTCCAGTCTGAACAGCAATGTCAGCCATCGGCTGATCTACCCTTAATACCGGGACGCCGGTTAAGGCTGCAGCAGCTTCAACCGCAGGACCAATGGATGAACAGGTGAATAGAATATAATCCGCGCCGGCTTCTTCTGCCGATCCAGCATAATTCACAACCCTGCGTGAAGTAGATGCTGTCAACTCGCCACACGCAATCGTATTTTTTATCAGGCTGTCATCTACTATGTTGAACACTTTTAGGTTTGGCAAATATTTATTACACAGTTCTGCAAACAAGGGTACAAGCGTAGCAGAAGTGTGAATGAGACCAAGGGTTTTTTGTTGCATATGGTTAGTTTAAATTATTAATGGGTGATGGTTCATAGTTGATAGTTCATGGTTCATCGTTCATGGTGGACGGCATCTACCAGCAACGTTCACAACTCATAATTCTTAACTCTTAACTCTTAATTTTCAACTCTTAACTTTCAACTCTTAATTCTCAACTCTTAATTCTCAACTCCCGTCATTAACACAAAATAATCCTCCCCTCCTACCTGACCTCCTTTAAAATTTACCTCAAGGCCATTCATAGCCTGATTTGAAGAAATAGCTTTACACAAAGGAGCGCCACTAACAACAGAGGCAATCATTTCCACTGCCTCTATTTCCATTGCCCGGGCTGCATAACTACTGGTATCACCTCCTGCCACAATTACCCTGTGCACCAGAGACCTTTCGGCTGCTACCCTTGCTATCGTTCCCAGGGCTTTTCCCAATTTTGCCGAAGAAAGCTGTTGTAATTGTTTATGCCCGGTATGTACGATTACGTTTTTTTGCTCCTGCAACAGTTTATCTACCTTGCTGATGATCGTTTGGTTTAAAACCTCGTCATTACCAATCTTTGCCGCATCTATAACCAGTTCTTCAAAACCATTCAGCTTTGCATAATTAATTTGCGCAGCAGTAACAGGCGAGCAACTTCCCGATACAACCAAAACCGGGCTTGATTCCCGGATCGGAGCCCATTCATTGTGCGGCTTCAATAATTGCATTTTATTCCAGTGCTTACCAAGCGCTAATTCAATCCCTGAGGAGCCTACAGAAAATAATGTACCGTTCCCGCCAGCTTGTTTATCTATCCATTCTCCTATTTTTAATAATTGGTCGTCATACACAACGTCTATCAATACCACTTCTTCCGAATTGTCTTCATTCATGTCGTTCACGGATTTTTGTAAATGAAGAACATCGATCAGTCCTATTGCTTTATCCGTTTGTTTTGCAAGCTGCATCCGCAGATCACTTTCATTGGCTGGTGTAACAGGGTGTTTGCTCATGGAAGGGTGCCTGTCCAGGCGATGAATTTTTCCTGCACCCGCGGTCCCCATCCTTGCATATAAATTTCCGAAAATACAATAGCGGCCCAGGGCCGGCATTCCTCCTAATATCGGGATAGTCTTATTATGAAAAATGGCTGCGCCGCAATCGATGGCTTCGCCAATACTTCCAACCGTTGGTGATGAATCAAAAGTGGAGCAAACTTTATAATGCACATGCCTGACCCCGGTTGTTTTAATTTTTTTAAATGCGGGTAGCAATATGGCCTGCATTTCCCGGGGAGGTAATGAGCGTGTGATTCCTGCTACGCCAAATGCATCAAGGTCCGGGTACTTTTCCAGTTGCTCACTGGTTGGCGGTTCAATAAACAGTATTGCTTTAGCACCGGCACGGCAAATAAATTCCAGGGCATCCGTGCTGCCTGTGAAATCGTCGCCATAAAAAGCTAATAATAGTTGTTTCATTTCATTGACCTAGGCGGGCTTTAAAACCACGCGTTTAATTCCATCCTTCATGAGTGGGACATGAAAATTCAGTACAAATCCCAATTGAAGTTTGGTCAGTTTTAAATAGCTTAGCACTTGCGGCTCCCAGATAGAATGCTCAATTTCCTGTGTTTTTACCTGCACGATAATGAGGCCATCCACTAAGATGTCGATCCTTAATCCATCGTCGATGGTCAGGTCATCATAAATGATCGGTGCGTTTACATGTTTTTTAAAATCGATGCCCCTCTTTCTTAACTCATAACAAAAACATTGTTCATATACGCCTGCGGTGAGACCCGGGCCCAGATACTGGTGCACACCGATAGCGATGTCTACTATCCGGTTAGCCAGGTACTCTTCATGTTTTGATAATTGATCGTACATATTAGTATCGTTTTATTTGTAATTCTTTTTGTCTGCCCCTGCTCTTAGCCTTCCAAATTTTTTTACGGATGCATTAAACTCCGCGTATGTTGTGGCCGTCTCTTCTAAAGTTAATCCATCAACGGCCGCTCCCCATGCCTGTTGTAGCGCTTTGACTCCTGCCGCGGGCCCCATTGGATGAGCCATGATGCCGCCACCGGCCACATATAAGAGATCTACCGTTTTTGTGCGCCTGTAAGTTTCAAATGCCTGGCCGCCCCATTGGCCGGATGAAACCACAGGGAGGGGTGTTTTATGATCATACAGTGGTGTTAAGCATGCTTCCATGGAACTGACCACGCTGTCATCGCTCTCCCAGAATTTATTTTGAATGCCGTTCACATGCAACTGGTCCACACCCGCCAGCCTCCATATCTTTTGATAAGCTTTAAAATCAATGCCCAGTAAAGGATGCCTGGTGAGCATACCCCACCCATTACGGTGGCCATGAATAGCGAGTTTACCCTGGTCGCAAATTTTTTTGGTTGCAGAGAGGCCTACACTATTGATGCTAACCATGGCGCAGCTACCGCCGGCCTGGACGATGCTGTCGTAGCGTTCCAGCATTTCATCCATTTCCCCGCTAAGGTTAAACGCGAACATTATTTTTTTTCCGGTCTTATCAGCATGCGTGTTTATCACTTTCATTATACCTTCGACCCTATCCTTAAAATTTGAATTGGCCGAAGAAGAGAGCAGTTCATCATCTTTGATAAAATCAATCCCTGCTTCTGCCAGTGTGTTCACCATTGTTGCAGTTTGTTCAACTGATAGTCCAATAGATGGTTTTATGATTGTTCCGATCATCGGCCTGCCTTCAACATTTGTTAACGCCCTGCAACCCTTGATACCAAATGACGGCCCGCGGTATTTTTCGCAGAAAGAGGCAGGCAAATCAATATCCATTAATTTTAATCCCGTGAACTGTGTGATCTCGTAAAGATTTCCCTGCAGCGTGGACAGCATGACAGGAAGACTGTAGCCAAAGTTTTCGATACTCCAGGACACTTTTACAATCGCACGATGGTATTTCCCGACCTTACTTGTGGCACCCGGGATAGCAGGTTCGGCTACCGTTTCCAACAACTCAACAGCTTCCACCCTTGCGGCAAAACGTTGTTTCAATTCTTCTGTTTCCCCCGGAACAGCTACAAAGGTTCCCGACGACTGCTCAACAGCTAGGACCTCGGCTGCTTTTTCGGGCGCAAAGGGCGTTTCTATGTAATATGTTGCTGTAATTCTTTCCATTTAATTTATCTCAATAAAGGCATCCACACCGTCATATCTGATTTTCCGCGGTTGGCCCAGGCATAATAGGGAATAAGTTTAATGTTTACAGGTTTCAGGTTAGTGTTCACTTCCCGGTACAATGTTTTGTTCCAGTTATTTCTATCCAGTACCCTTGCTTCCCCTGTCAGAGCCATCACATTCCCGTTACCTACTTTCATAGGTACGGGCTGAAATTTTATTGAAGAAGGAATTACCACATCAAAAATGTTTTGCTGCGGCATGTCCGAAGATTCAATGCAATACACAACGGGCCCGCGTTTGACTGTCACCTGGTTTCTTGTTTCTTCTACTAAAGGATTGCTTTCAATAAGCGTGGCCGGCATGGCGAGGATTAATTCTATTTTATCCCCTGCCTTCCATTTGCGCCCGGTAGTAATGTATCCTTCCTGTTTGCTGATCATACCGACGCTGGTGTTATTGATCTTTAAGGTATAACTTTTGCACCAGCCGGGGATCCTCAGGAAAATGTCAACCGGTTTGCTGGTAGCTTCTTTTAGGGCAAGCAGGATCTTACCATCCCAGGGATATGCTGTCGTTTGTTCAAGGTGCAATTTTGTGCCATCATGCAGTTCCGTGTTCAGGGTATTGCCGCCATACATATTTACATACAAACCTTTTTCTCCAATACTGTACATATAACTGCTCACTTCCGCAATGGTGCGTACCACGTTGGGCGGACAACAATTTGATTTGCTGATATAGGCAACCCTTCCGCCTTCCCATCGCAGGTGATAAGGATAGCTGGCGGTTGCCGCGAGCGGATTAGTATAAAAATATTTTGATCCATCCATGCTCACTCCGCTGAGTACACTGTTATATAAGGCGAGTTCAACGATGTCTGTATATTTTGAATCACCTGTTAAGAGGAACATTCTCCAGTTCCATAACACATTCCCGATGTTTGCGCAGGTCTCATTGTGGGCGCTAAAGTTCGGCAACTGGTAATCCCGCCCGTAAGACTGGTGAACTTTCTGTACTGTGTCCGGCTTGTAAGCCGTTCCATCAACCGACACGCCATCATACAATGCACCACAGCCGCCGGTAACGTACATTTTAGTGTTGATCACATTGTTCCACATTTTATCCAGGGTATTCATCAGGGTTTTATCTCCGGTTTCTGCATACACATCCGCCACCCCTGCAAAAAGGTAGTTTGCTCTTACTGCATGGCCCACCACCTTGTTCATCTGCCGGAAGGGAGCCCGGTCACTGTTGTCATCCGTGCCTTCTACAGTACCTCGAATGTCGATCAGATGGTTTACAAGCTCAAGGTATTTTTTTTGATTAGTTGTTCTGTACAGTTCTGTGAGCCCCATGTAGTGCGAAGGGCAGATAGCATTTCGTGCCTGTTCTGGCGATGCCGCTCCATAAAAACCGATAAGAAAATCGGCAGCTTTGGTGGCAATGTCAAGCATGGATTTTTTGCCGGTGGCACGATAATGCACACAAGCGGCGGTCATCAGGTGACCGAAATTATATGCTTCAAAACTCAACTGGTCATCGAACATTTTTTCCTTGCCGTTTTTATTCTGTTCAATGATATTTTTTGTATAAATATATCCATCCGGTTTCTGCGCTTTGCCGATCACTGTAATGGCTTCATCCATCCAATCGTCCAGCTGCTTGTTTTTTGTGATGGCATACATAGCTGCTACTCCTTCCAGTGTTTTATAAAAATCCCCATCGTGAAAAGACGGCCCCCTGAACCTTCCTGTATCCAGTCCCGCTGCCACCCTGAAATTCTGGAAGGAAAAACACCTATCCTTGCTAGTATAAGTTTGCCACAATTGCGGAAGCATCGCATCCCGGCATACCGCGAAACGCTCTGCCCAGAATCCTTTCGTCCATTGCACCTCACTTAAGCCGATGCTATTTAATTTAGCATGCGGGCTGGAAGTGGTATTCACCAGGCTGTTTTGTGCTGAAAGATTGATCACAAATAGTACAATCACACCTATTACAAGTATTCGTTTCATCATTAAGTTTATTTAATAAGCAGAATTACTGTCCCTCCCGGTCGATATCACAATACAGACTCTTCTTTATTCAGCTTTGTAGGTGATAACATATTCAAAACCTGGATTGATCCTGACCTCGTAAAGATCCGTCCCCTTTAATATAGCACTGACATTCTTTCCCCTAGGTAAAATTTTGCTCCTGATGTGGATAATTCCGTCCCCTTCCGCACTTTTAATTTTAATTTGTTCTTTAGTTACATACATTTCAATATCGCCTTTTGGCGTGGGTACTTTGCCCTGCATCCACTGTAACCCTCCGAGATTTGGAGTAACCGAATAAGTGGAATAACCTGCTGAGGTTGGCTTTGCACCAAGGTAATATTTACCGAGCAAGTAGATCGGGCTTGCGCCCCATGCATGACATAGGCTTTTACCAAATTCCCGGCCGTACATGGCATAATGTTCTGCTCCTTTTTTTTCTGGATTATATTCTTCCCAAAAACTTGTTGCACCCAGCTTGAGCATACCGCCCCAATAATCTTTCATTTCTTTCAATACATAATCCTGTTCGCCCATGGCACATAAGGCTTCCAACTCGTAAAACCTCATGTAAGGAGTAGTGATCTTCTGGATATTGTTGTTGAGCAATACCGATTGTTTTACCGCCTGCTTCTGCTTTTCATCAAAATAATCAAAAAAGATAGAAAACATGTTCGCATACCGGGTCACATTCTCTGTTTGTCTACCATCTACGCGGCTGTGCACCAGGGCCTGTTTGGTTTCATTCCAGTAAATGCCGAAAAGTTTTTTTCTTAACTCATCGGATAAGGATTTGTACTTAGCCGCGCTTGCTGCATCATTAGCAATGTCTGCACAGAGCGCCATAGTTTCCAGGCTCCTGGCTAATAACAATTGTTCAAAACTCACTTCTCCCTTTTTGCTTAGGCCCGCTGCCCAATCAATAAATATCCAGTCGCCAGGCAGACCCTGCATCAGGCCATCGGCATTGCGCCGGTTGAGGCAATACTGCATCAGCGTTTGCATGCGAGGATAAAACTGCGTGATGAAGGATTTATCACCAGTGTACAGGTAATAATCATAGATACCCAGGAACCAGTAAAATGTATAATCCATAATTGTATTGATATGGCCCGTCACAGGATCTTTTCCCCTAAGGGCCAGCATAGTTCGTGTGACCGTTTCCTTATCGAAAAAAGAATAATAGTTCATGAGGTAACTCTGGTAAGCATCACCGCTCCATACCCAACGATCACGTTTGATGCTATCAATAAAAAATTCTCTCGTGTTTAATTGAAAAGTATATTTTGCTACATCGTAGATCCTATTGATCTCCGCATCACTGCAGGTAAAGTTTCCGCGTTCTTTTACATCAGCATATTCATACAACATTGAAACAGAATCCAGGCCCACCGAACCATCATACTGCACGTTTACGAAACGGAACGCTTTTGACAATTTCATTGTTTGATCTTTCTTTATTGAATTATTCACGTCTACCCTATCCAAGGCCTCGCAATGCTCTGGTGATAAAGCTTCTTCCTTTGATTCACCGTAGTAAACCGATAGTTTTCCTTTACCGTTCAGCCCATGCAGTTTTATAAACCCCAGGGTTTCTTTTCCAAAATCCAGGAGAATGGACTTGTTCGCTTTTACTGCAGCAACAGCAGATTTTTTCACAACGGGCAGGGTAAATTGCGAGGGCAATTGTGCCGGAGAATTGAAATTCCAGCTCCCGGCTTTCAGCCATTCGGTGGCGGAGATATCGGAAGTCTTCCCGGTTTCATCGATCCACTCCTTATCTTCAAAGGTGACGAGCCAGGTAGAATCGGAAAAGATAGTTTTACCCTTTACAAAAACAGCAGGCACATTGGCCTGGTTGAATACTTTGATGTTAATCTTGTGTTTGCCAGCCGGCACTACAATTTGCTTCGGGCTTCCTTCATAGGCTTTGCCATCCAACTTTACGTTGTATTCTCCTTCAACGTTAATACTAACCGTTTCCTGTGCAGGCACCGTAAATACTTGATGAAAATCCATTAATACATAGTGGTTATCCATCTTCCAGAAGACAGGGAAGAAGGTACCTCTTTCTGTACGCCGGTTTTGTACTTTGTTCGAGAGATTTATTTCAAAATCGCCAGGATACCAGATCCAGGTTTGGGCCCTTATGTGTCCTCCTGAAACGCAAAGAACACAAAGAAGAGCGATTTGTTTTACGCATAGAGGCAAAGGCAACGTAAAGAAATTAAGATTGCTCACAAATGCTTTTTGCGTCTGTTGACTGAAACTCTTGGCGTGTTTGCGTGAAATAAATTTAATAATATTCTTCATAATTAATGTCCGTTAAAAATGATGTACAATGTGAGGATAACTAATGCTAAGAGGGTAAATAACCATTTTACCAGTCTTGTTGTGGTGGGCATATCTGACGCAGCAATCACCTGGCTATTGGTTTCAGGTGTTTTGTCCGTCAGTGAAATGAGAATAGCTATCAAAAATAAAAATGCAAAAATGTAAAATGAAAGTAACAGGAAATGTGGCCATTGCGGGTATCTATCCGCAGGCAGGATCCATAAGTATAATACACCAATGGCCAGGCTGAATGCTGACCCATAGGAAAGAATAGTGTTCACTGCAGATTTGGTTGTGTGTTTCCAAAATACGGATAAGAGAAACACCACTGCCAGTGACGGCGCGAGGAAACCCAATACCGCCTGGAAGATATTGAACAGGTTTTGCCCCTTAATATTATCTATCGCTATTGCCATTAAAACTGCAAACACACAGCCTACAGCGATACTGATACGCCCCACTTTTATTTTTTGTTGAATCGTAGCATTAGGATTTATTTTCTTTACGTAGAGATCTGTTGTGAATACCGTGCTTAAGGCATTGAGGGATGAACCAATCGTACCAACCAGCACCGCAATCAGTACCACGATCACCAACCCATTCATACCAGGTGGAAAAAGACTGGTTACCATGGTCATGTAGGCCAGGTCAGATTTCTCCAGCCCAGGAAACAACACAAAACATAAGATGCCCGGGAGGATAAATAATGGCAGCGCTAACACTTTCAACCAACCGATAAAATTTACGCCCATCTGCCCCTGCTCTAAGTTTTTTGCGCCCAACACGGATTGTACCATTGCCTGGTCCGTGCAAAAAAATGCAACAGCTGCAACAGGGTAACCCAGTAACATTGCAGGCCACGGATAACTTGGATCATCAGCCGGCCGAATTAAATTCCAGTAATTAGCAGGCACTTTATCAATCAACACCTGCAGCCCACCGACCTTTTGGAGCCCGAGGTAAGACAATGTGAGGGAAACGAAAATCAACAACAGCATTTGAAATACGTTCACTTTCGCTATTGCCTTCAGGCCGCCCGCGAAAGTGAAGAGTCCTGCAAAAGCTACCAGCACGATCACGGATTGCCACATGGGAATGCCCAGAACCTGCCTCACCAATAAACCACCAGAGAACAGTCCGAGCGATAACCAGGAAATTAAAATTTTTATGAGTGCATACCAGGCTAAAATATTCTGTGTGCTGTCGCCATAACGTTTCCCCATATACTCCGGCATAGTAGAAACTTTAGAAGCGATGTACCTTGGCGCAAAGACCATGGCAAGCAATAATAAAAACAAGAATGCATACCATTCAAAATTACCCGCCACAATTCCAGTGCTGTACCCAATGCTTGCAAATGCAAGCAAAGAGGAAGGCCCCACATTTGTACCCCACATATTGAACCCGATATTGTACCAGTTCAGGGAATTACCAGCCATAAAAAGCGTTTCATCCTTTTTCTTCTTTCCGAAACTCGCCCGGTAGCCGATGAATAATAATACCAACAGGTACGCCACTACAATAACAAAGTCGATCGGCTGAAGCTTATCGTAGATGTTATCCATTAATGTGAGTGGTGAGTTGTGAGTGGTGAGTTGTAAGTTGTGAGTTGTGATTCGGACAAGCCATACTCATTTAGAATGTCTTTGATTTTTACGGGCAGACCGGTTTGCAGGCTTTTATCCATGGCCTGCAACAATGCAATAGTGCCTATGCCTTCTTTAAGATCGGGGTACGCGGTGAAATTATTTTCGATGGAATCAACAAAGTATTCCAGGTAATTCTGGTATTCCCCGGCGTGGTGGCTTTGGCCTTCAAAACGGAAATAGTATTTTAGTTTAGCATCTCCCCAGGTAATTATTTTTTCCTCGCGGTCTTTAGTTGTGATTGCATAACGTAATTCATGGTAATCAGCCTGGCTGGCTCCTGTGGTCCCCCTGAGCACACAGCTCATGCCGCTGTCGCGACCGGTTGGCTGGGTGGGGCCCGTGTAGCTGCCACTAACCCGTGCTATCCGGCCATCCGTAGCTTTAAAAATAAAATGCATACTGTCTTCATTTTTCAGCCCGGCAGTTTTACCATTGGGACTGATCATTCCATAACCCATTACTTCTTCAATCTTGGGTAAGTAATAGCGGATGAAATCCACAGGATGGCTCAGGCCTCCATACAGCCATTTGAAGGATGGCTCCAGGGCCCATTTTTTTTCCAGGAACCAGCGATGGTCTGCATTGTAATGGCTTTCTATGGTCATCAGTTCCCCGATTAACCCGGCTTCAAAATCCTGCCGCTGCCTGATGTAAGGCTCAAAAAATCTTGAGCTCTGCCCGACAAATACTTTTTTACCGGATTCATTTTGCAGCTCTATTAGTTCCTTAGCCTTGCTTAGGTCATCGATGAGCGGTTTAGTGCAAACCACGTGTTTACCATGCAGCAAAGCCAGTTTGATATGTTCGGCATGCAAATGATCCGGTGTATAAATAGCAATAATATCAATCCCGGGATCATCCAGCATCTCCTGGTAGTCTGTGGTGTAATCAAACACTTTAAACTCATCCCCTCTCTGTCGGCAGGCGTCAAGGTTTATATCGCAGATCATTTTCAGGTTGAGCCTGGTGCTTTGTAAAGCAGCAGATATCGTACTACGGCCTTCCCCAACACCAAGGATACCCAAATTCAACAGCCGGCCAGGGGTGCCGCCGGGGCCCCTGTGCCCTAAAGGGGAACCAGGAGTTGTTGTCTCTGCTTTTTTATCCATCATTGTTTCTTTAAAGCTTAAATAATAAAACCAGGTTTTAATTCTTACGAACAGCTTCCCTCTTTAAGGGTAAAGGAATTTTAGCTGCACCCATGTCTCTCCTTTTTTGGTTCCTTCGATGCCTTCCTGGTATTTGCCCATGAGTTTATTCCAATCATCTACCCTGGGATTATTTTCGGTTGTTTTGGGATTAAGCCTGTCGAGACTTTCGCCTTTCGGAATACTGATCACCAGTATCAACTGCCGTTGATTTTTATAGATCATTAATTGCTGGAAACCGGCGTTGCAAAAACCTTTGGCAATCTCCGGCCATTTCTTAAATTGAGTCGCATGGTAATCGAGATATTCCTGCTGTTGTTTTGCCTGGGCTACTAAATTGGTGGTTAATAAGACATGATCCCATTCCTTCGCGGTAGTTTTATCAGTGCAATATTTCCGGTTAAATTCATAGAACATATCATGGTAAACTTTAACCCTGGCATTGGGGAAATTATTCTGAATACGTCCCTGCATTACGCCAATATCCTGCACCTTGTCAAAGATCACGTAATGATTTTGCCATTGGTATATGGCGGATGTGTCCATCTGATTCTGGAGTAAAATATTTCTCAGCCTTTGCAGGTCCAGGCTTTCACCTTGGTCCACAATTATTTCAATAACCTCGTTGCGTTCCGTATTAATAGCCAGTGGAGTGCTGGGAAGATTTTTATTCGTTAGCACGGATTGGTATTTTTTTTGTAACCCTGCATTTTGTTTGATTGAGCCATTTACCAGGGGACCATTGTTGCTCCACTCATTACCCGGACCATTGGCATTCTGCAAATATTTAGTCGTTGGTGTCCAGTTATTTTTTATAGTGAAAAAAGAAGATCCTTCATCGGTGTAGATATAAAACCAGTGCGTTGGTAAATGTGCATACGGCGCTTTATAAATGCTATCGATATAATTCCCGCTGATTAACGATCCGGGCTGTGCACTTAACGTATAAATACCCGCGCAATCATAGTTGTGTTTCCCGAAGTGATGGATCTTATTAGCTATGATCGTATTATTTTTCATGGCATTTGCTGTCGGGCTCCAACCCCAGCCCATGCTAATCCCCGTGTAAGACACATTTTCAATTTCATTAAATTCAACAGTTGAATTTTTCGTATACCCAAGGCCAATGCCTACGCAACTCCAGTCTTCGTTTGTGGCATCGGTCACCAGGTTATTGCTGATCACGATTTTATCACAGATTTCTCTTTCATCTTTGGGATTATAAGGCAAATGAATTTCACTCGCCTCATGGGAATACACGCCGGCGAGTATGGCCGTGCCGCCAATGTCTTTAAAGAGGTTTCCCCTGACGACATTTTCATGTACGCCCTCGCGATAGTCTAAGCCTGTCGATGCCAAATGTTCGAAGCTGCAATTTTCAAAGCCAGTCTGATTGGCAAAAGACACTTCTACTGCCGCTGCGGGGCGGCCCACCCAGGCCTGGTTATCCAATGTATTTTTATCAGGTGTACCCGCTGGCGTTAGCCTGTAAGCTTCTGTCATATACATGCCCGCCTGGTGCGGCACATGTCCCTGATGCGAGGGGCGCAACCAACCAGTATGCTGAAAGGAAATCCCTTTGAAAAACAGGTTGCTCACCGGGTGATCGATTGACCCTTCTATTTTCACGAGGGTTTCCAGTACTGGCGCAAAAATATTCGCCGTTGCCATATTCTCCTGCGCACGCGGCCAGTAGTAAACTTTTTGACCGGGTATATCCAGGAACCATTCCCCGGGTTCATCTAAAAATTGGATGGCATTGGTTAAATAAAAAGCAGAATTCCCGATCTCTTTGGAGATCCAGGGAGCCGGCCAGGGATGTTCGCTTTGTATTTTACTTTCGGGCTGATGAAAGTATAGTTTGGTGCTGTCTCCCTTCACTTCCATTTTTTTTATGCGGAGAATGGCGATGGCCCACCATTGATGAATGAACATTTCTATGCCTCGCTCCTTTGGGAGTGGGAGCGTTTTCGGTGTGGGTATCCAGCAGGTCTGTTCTTTTTTATCCCAGCTCAGAATTCGGCTCATTGATTCGCCATGCGTACTTTTCGCTCTCACCGCTTTTTTGCCATTTACCCATAGTTGCCGGAATTCGGACAATTTTCCTCCGGTAAGTGGGACATCAGCCACCCAAACCTTCGCTAGTGTAGCAGCGGGAAGACCGATAATATTTTTTGCTGGTTTTTTCCAATTGATCAGCTTGAACCCGCCACTTAAAACAGGCAGTTCGTTTGGAGCAGCTTCGATGACGGTAGGACTTCCGGGGGTACCTGCATCTTCCGGCCGAACAAAGATTGGCTCATACAGTTTGTACAACCCTCCTTTCAAGATAATACGAATGCCATTTTTTATCGCCGGATCTTTCAAACGCCGCAACTCCCTTGCTTTTCTAAGTGCTGCCGCCACAGATGCCAGCGGCTTATTTTTTGAACCGTCATGTAAATCAGAGCCATTACTAGCTACAAAAATATCCACCGCCCATGCAGGAAAACCAGTAAGCAAGAGCAATGCCAGGAGGCATTGGGGCAATCGATTCATCTGTGCTATTTTAAAGTTTAAAGCAACCTTAAACCAATATGGCATTAGGATACTCAATTTACCCAGATACCAGAGCCTGGACAAGGTAGGGAATTACTAAAAAGATGGAAGATTTTACTATTAACAGGGGGGAAATGTTGGCTTTAGCCGGTGTTTCTATTGGAAAACCTCCTTCAAATAAGCAGTGTTAGCGCCGTAATTAAATCTGGTATCAGAAGGTTTTTTGGCATCCCGGCTGCGCTCAATAACCAACCAGCCGCTCCAGCCCATTTCATCCAACGCCTTTTTTACTTTATAAAGATCTATCTGGGGATCATTTTGCAACCAAACGCTGTCTTTATTTGTGGCATGGATCATAGCGATCCTTTCTTTGCCGAGGATTTTCAATTCTGTAACCAGGTCGCGTCTCTCTTTCAGGGGGCTAGAGAAATTAAAATAGATTTTGATGGCAGGGGAACCGATCTGCTTCAATAATTGTACTTCTTCTTTGGCGGACAAGGCTGTTTCAATTCCGATCACCACACCTGCATCCTGCGCCATTTTGCCGGCAACTTTTAATCTTGCAACCGCTGAATCTCTGACAGCAGGATTTTTTTTGAGATCGCACTGAACACCTAACGGCAGGAAGGCTGTTTTTACATTCATGCCTTGCATGGTTTTTATACAATCTTCGATACTTTTTTTGTATTCAGCCCTGTTACAGAAAGACTGTGCGTAATAACCAGTCATCGCTAATGAAAATATTTCAACGTTATTTTCCTGAGCAGTTTGCATAAATTTATTCCTGACAGAATCAATCAGCAACTGGTTATCAAATGTGGGACGGGTACCTAATCCGCCCATGTCCACTTCTACCCCATCTGCTTTCAGTTCGCCCGCAAGAGTGATGGCCCCCAGTTTCTGCCGCTTTAATAACATGAGGTCAATCAACCCGATTTTATACCGTTGATTTGTTTTGGCTTCATGAATTTCCTGCTCAAATAGTTTTTCTATATTCTCAAAGCCTTTCACCGCACGTGCAGGTAATTTTTCTCCGTGATCTCCAAAGACATAAAAAGCATTTTCCCGTTCTACAATTATCGATGTATCTACAATAGTGCCGGTTATTTTTGCAATTGCTTTCAGATTCAGTGTAAGATGTTTTGCAAAGAATTCGTACACAGCTTTCCGTTTGTTAAAACCGAAGTCGTGTTTATCGTTGGGCAAATGAACATTTACGAGGTTTTCGTTTTTGCCATACCAGTTATAGATTTTTTGGAGGTAAGGAAAATCGTGTTCCGGCATCCTATCCGTCCAGTCCCCGCCATCACTAACTACCAGCTGCGGCCGTGGTGCGGCCATGGCGGCTATCTCCAGGTTATCGGTGCGGCCACCGCAACTGTGTACGTCAGTTCCGCTCTCGCAAGGGCAACCGCCATAGAAATAAGAAGAAAGATTTACAATAGGTGCGGACACTTTGATGCGTTTATCCAGCGCCGTCATAAAAACAGCATGCGTGCCCCCTCCACTGCCACCTACCATGGCTACACGGCTGGTATCTGCATCTTTTTGTGCCAGGAAATAATCCAGTATCCTAATGCTGGCCAGGGTTTGCAATGTCATCGCCAGGCTACGCCGATGATCCTCAAATTTAAACTGCAACAATGATTCTCCCCAGGCAAACATGTCGTAGTTGAAAAGCATGCCCCCCATTTTTGCAATCGCAGCAGAAGTATACTGGGCGTCCGGGCGGTAACGATGTTTGTCCCAATGGCCCTGCGGATGCAGGATCACAGGAATTTTCCCTTTGTACTTTGCAGGTTTGTATAAGGATCCGTTTACCCAAACACCTGGTAATATTTCTAAGGCAAGGTTTTCAATTGTATAACCATCCATCTTCCTGAAATTAGCGCGAACAGGTGCGGTCCTGGGTGAAGCCGGCAAATGTTGTAGTTGCAGGGCCTCTCGCAAGCAGGTCCGAAGCGCCGCTTTCCGTTGTTCCCATTCGCTCACATTTTTATATTGTGACGCGATGCGATCTAATTCTGCCCAGCCTTCCTCTACCGGCCATCGGTAATATTCATAATAACTCAGTTTATATTGTTTGTCTTTTTCTTTCTTTACTTTCAACTCCAGGGGCTTCAGAATATTTTCGAGGGTTACTTCCACATCAGGACGGTATTTCCAGTCGGCATAGGTTACTTTTTTATTGGTTACCATGCTGTCGACAAACTTGATAGTAACACCGTATTTTTTTTGAATGTCGGCGAGCACTTCTTTGAGGGGTTTGGCGAATTGGTTGTCGGTGTTGGGTTGTGCGAAAAGATCGTGTAAGTTTATAATGAAGAAAAAAATGAGGAGGAAGGGTTTCACGCAAAGAAGCAAAGTAGGGGTAAAACGCAAAGAATCCGTTGTGTTTTGAAAGGGATGGCCAGGTATTTGATTTGCGATTTTCATAATAAAGCATTTAATTATGCCGGTTCTTTTTCCAGCTGCTGTACAACAGGTTTTTCTGTAGTACAGGTTTCGGATAAAATAAACTGGCGATGTATCCTACAACAATTACCACGATGTGGCTGTATACCCCCAACATCAATTTATGATGTGTAAAATTAAAATTACCAAAATCCACTAAGAGTTTCGGGTTTTTGAGCCCTACGGGCGTAGAGGTTAACAATGCATATGCTGTAAACATGATACAAGCAATTATCCCGATATTGATACCCTGCCTGTTTGCCCTCGCACTAAAAAGTCCTAGTAAAAATATTCCCACGATACCACCGGAGAAAATTGCGTACAATGTAAAAACCACACCCAGTACGCCTTCGCTACCTGTACTTAAATACCAGGCACCGATCATGATGGATAGGAAGCCTGAAATAACCACCAGGGTTTTACCGGCAAAAAGATATTGTTTATCTGGTTGGTGAGGCCTGATCTTTTTATAGTAGTCTTCTACACCTACTGCCGCGAGGGAATTCAGGTCGGCGCTGAGGCTGCAGATTGCTGCAGAAATTAATGCGGCCACAATAAAACCAATAACGCCAACAGGCAACTGCGTCATGATAAAATGGGGAAAAACCGCTTCTGCTGTCATCCCTTGTGGCAAACCTTGTTGTTTATAAAATACAAACAAAGCCGTTCCGATAAACATAAACATAGTCCAGATGGGAACAGTTAATAATATCCCTATAAAAGAAGCCCTAATGGCAGATTGATCCGTTTTTGCAGTGAGGTAACGCTGCACTACCGTCTGATCGGTACCGTATTTTTGAATGGCATAGAACGAACCATTGATGATCATCACGAGTAATGTGAGCTTCCTGAAATCAATATTGTAGGGTCCAAAGCCTGCCCGGTTATTTTCCGTGGCTACCTTAATGGCTTCCGGTACTCCGCCTTTGATTGAAAATAATAAAACACCCAGGCAAATAATACCGCTTGCAAATAACATAAAACCCTGGAACACGTCCAGCCAGATCACCGCCTGCATACCACCCTTTAAATTCACCATAACCAAAATAGCACCGACTATCGCCAGGATCAGGTACGGATTTATGGTCGTCATTTTATTGATGGCTACAGCTATTAAAAACAAAACGGTACCCATACCTGCAAATTGTCGCAGGATAAAGGACGATGAACTGTAGTAACGGGCAAACGGCCCAAACCGTTTTTCAAAATATTCATACGTGCTTAACCCGATCACTTTTCTATAAAGAGGCACTATAAACCAGATGGTGCCGAGCAAAATAACAGGCACCATCAGGCCTTGCACCAATAAGATCCAGTTGCTGGTAAATCCCTGCGCAGGATAGCCGAGAAAAGTTACACTGCTGATGAGCGTAGACAAAAGGGACAGACCCAGCGCCCAGGAAGGGAAGTTTCCCTTGGAAAGAAAATAATTTTCAGTAGTCGTTTGCCGGTTGGCAAAACGAAAGCCAAGATAAAGCGTTATGCCCAGCACAACCAGTATAATGAAGTAATCAATAAATTGTAGATGGTTCATGGTAATGGTTGGATAAATTACTATGCCGGCAAAAAATAATCTGCATTAGTTGTATAAATCTTTTATTTCCGGAGGGAGCTCGTAGCTACCCGGTTTTACTGTTATAAATAAATCTCCTGTTTTCATCCTTACCACACCCCGTTGCAATTCATTCACGGGCGTAAGTCTTTTAATACCCATTTCTCTCAGCACCGCTGCAGCAGTTGACCCGCCTTCTATGAAAACCTCTTTAATATTTTCTTTTTCTACAATCTCCCTGGTGGCTTTTGCCATTGAACTTCTTAACAATGCAGCATCATCGTTGGACTCGTGAATAGCTATCAGCAGCCTTTTTTCATTTCGTACCTGTGCGCAGGCTTTGCTGATCCATTCATCGTCAATCCTTCCGGGCATGTAAGCCACGCAATCCTGATCTTCATTCAGCTTTTTTATAAACTGTTTTCTTTCACTATATGCGGTACCAGATACGTAGAGGTGTGGCGACTGCATTTTAACCGGGGCCTGCGGGATTGTGCTGAATTCTTTATCGAGAATAGCTGAATAAAAATCTGCAGCCCCAACCAGCATCCAACCATTACCGGCAACATTAACCCATCGGGCAATGTCGCCGCCTGACAAGGCTTCGCCAATGACAAAGCCGCTAACCGGAAGTGAATCTGGGTTTTTCAAAACAAACACAGCATTGTCACCGATCATTCTTTTTACCATTGAACTCCTGATTGGAAATTCGGGGTCGGCCGAAAATCCCGTTTCGGTAATCGGTTTTCCGTCTACAAAATATTCGCCGCTGCTGATAGTCCTGCCTAAAGAAGGGTTTGCAGGGATGATCAAGACTTTTTCAACCCCACACAACTTCACCTGTATATTTATTTCTTCCATCACATAACCCCGCAAAACCGAATCTATTTTTTTATAAATAAATGTGGGTTGAAGTGTAAGGATGTTTCCGATTGCAGCTGCGGTTACTCTTTTTGCATCTTCCAGGTTCAATGACCGGCTGTCTGTGCAGATGATTAAAACATCAGCAGTTGTTGCCTGTACCTCCCTTAAATATAAATCTACTGTTAAGCCATACCGAAGACTAACACCTGCCAGTTCTGCTGCTCCTGTAAAATCATCGGCAATTACTGCAATCATTTTTTGTTCTTACTTAGTTGTACCGCGCTTTCTATGGCCAGCACCATAGCATCCGGACTGGCAATTCCTTTCCCTGCAATTTCAAAAGCTGTTCCATGGTCTACTGACGTGCGGATGATGGGCAGGCCCATGGTGATGTTCACCCCTTTCACACTATCCATCATTTTTTTTGCTGCGTTCCACTTAAACCCGGCAAGCTTGAAAGGAATATGCCCCTGGTCGTGGTACATGGCTACTACACCGCCGTATGCGCCGGTACTTGCTTTTGCAAACAAGGTATCGGGCGGAACCGGCCCTTCCACATCATATCCCAGTCGTTTTGCTTCCTCAACTGCCGGTAAAATTTCCAGATCATCCTCTGTACCGAATAAACCGCTGTCGCCTGCGTGAGGATTTAACCCTGCCACACCGATCTTTAAATTTGTTTCACCCAGTTGTTTCATCCCATTTTGGAGGAGATCAATCACTTCCAGTATCCTGTCTTTTTTTACCAGATCGCAGGCCTGCCGAAGCGATACGTGGGTGCTCACGTGGATCACTTTCATATTTTCTTCTACCAGGAGCATCGCATATTTTTTGGTACCGGTATAATGCGCATATATTTCTGTATGTCCTGCGAAATGGTGGCCTGCAAGGTTGATTGATTTTTTATTGATCGGCCCGGTAACGGTTGCATCAATCTCTTTCGCTAATGCCAGCTCTATTACTTTTTTCACTGCCTGGAATGAAGCTTCGCCACACATGGCACTGATCTCTCCGAAAACAAGTTGATCCGCTTTCACGTTTTTTAAATCAAAAACATCTACCACCCCTAACTCAAATTTTGCCTCGCTTACTTTGTCGACCGCATTTACATCGGCCTTTAAATTGAGCATGCTTATGATCTGTTCAAATACTTTTGCATCGCCCACAACTAATGGTCTGCATATGTCATGTATATTTTTTTGCAATAATGCTTTTACTGCTATCTCGGGTCCGATGCTTGCCGGGTCTCCCATGGTAATTCCTATAATAGGTAAGAATGCCATAACGATCTAATAAATTTCTTTAAATGATTGAATCAATTTTTGTTCGTCTTTTGCTGGCATGGGTTGCAAAGGCGGCATCACCACTGCCTCACATAAACCATTTTGCTTCATCAGCACTTTTAATGCCCACAAACTCTCGCCCAATGTCTTTCCTTTCTGGTAAAGATCGCCTACGGCATCGCTGAATTCCTGTAGTTGAAATGCTTCATCGAAATCTCCATCTTCTACCGCCTTCAGCATGCTCTGGTACAATTTCGGCACAAGGTTACCCGTACTTGGTATCAGCCCGTCACTACCTCCTATTAGCCCCTCTGCAGACTTAGCTGCCCATCCGAGGAAATGTCCAAAGTCGCTTCTCTCACTCCAAAGGTCTTGTGATTGCTCCAACCTTTCCTGGTTACGTTCAGAATCCTTTGTGGCCACGATATTGGGGTGATAACTGAGATGCTCAATGATCTCTAGCGGAATACTCATGTGTGTAGTCGCGGGGATGTTATAAATGATCAGGGGTAAAGGAATCGCATCGGCAAGGTCCTCAAAATATTTCTTTACCTGGCTTTCCGTCAGTGCATAATAGGAAGGCAGCGTTGCAGCCACCGCATCAATCGCATTGTCTGCGCATTGTTTTGCAAATTCGATTGACTCTTCCAGGATATTGGATGAAATTCCAGCATACAAAATACTCCCAGACTGTTTGTTTTTTGCAGCAGCCGATAAGTAAGCCGATTTTACTGCCATTGGCAAAGAAGCAGATTCGCCGGTTGTGCCAAGAATAAAAGGCGACACTTCATGTTTGTAAAAATTCTGGAATAACGTTTCCACCGCAGCAGTATCCAGCCTGAAATCTGGGGTGAGAGGTGTGACAGCGGGAACAATGATCCCTTTATATTTTTTATTTGTATCCATCAATAAGCTGCTTTATAAATTGCAAGAGCATCTGCTTCGGTTATTTCCCTTGGATTATTTTTCAGGAGCCGCTGGATCTTCATAGCATCCACCGCCATTTGTGGAAAGGCCGATTCCGGTACATTCACTTCCCGCAAAGAGGAAGGTATGCCACAAGCTCTTACCAGCTCCTTTATTTTTTGTACGCCTGCATTCGCAGTTTGTTTGTCACTTTTCATCCGGGCGCATCCAAGTGCTATCGCCACATCTGCATACCGGCTTGCTGCGGCGGGAATATTGTATTCCATCACGTAAGGCAACAGCAACGCATTGGATAAACCGTGGGCTAGATGAAACAAACTTCCCAGGGGGTATGATAAGGCGTGCACGCCAGCTGTATTTACGGGACCCAAACAAAATCCACCCAACATACTTCCCATAGCTACTTTTTCCCTTGCTTCGGTATTAGCACCATCAGTAACAGCTGCAATAATATTTGCTGCAATAAGGCGCATGCCTTCATATGCATACATGTCAATGAAGGGCGTTGCAAATTTATTGGTGTAAGCTTCCAGGCAATGGGTCAATGCATCCAGCCCCGTGGCTGCCGTGATTGCGGGAGGCACAGATACAGTTAGCAATGGATCTACGTAAACAATATCAGGTACCAGGTACGGGCTGATGATGCCTTTTTTCTGGTTTTCGTCGTCCACCAATATAGCATTAGGTGACACTTCGCTGCCTGTACCGCTTGTAGCCGGAACACAGATCAATTTTTTACGCCGGCGTTTTAATAATCCAGTGCCTACATAATCTTTAATTTGTTGTTCATTGCCTGACTGTGCCGCTACTAATTTTGCAATATCCAACACACTGCCACCACCAATGCCTATCACCACATCAGGATCAAAAGGATCAACAACCTTCATTAATTTTTCAAAATCACTAAATCTTGGTTCCTGCACAATTGACTCGTCCACCAGGGTTTTTATACCGGCTTGTTGCAATGCTGCAAGGAAACCTGCAATTTGTCCTTTGAGCGGAGCAATCGTTGTGATAAAAACTTTGGATGGCTTTAGCTCCAGCACTTCAGCTGCCAGCTGATTGAAAGTTCCATTTCCAAAAATCAATTTGCCCGGAAATATTATTTGCATTGGTAGATTCATTTTCTCTCTAATAAATTTTATCCTCGAAATACTCCGGCAGTTTCAGTGCTTTTATGTCTACGGGTTGTATGCCTAATTTTTCACACCAATGCAGAAAACTTTCATGGATACCATCCAGCACCTTTTTTTGATCGGGTGTTAGTTGTAATGCAACAGCACGGCTAATCATTCTAACCGGGAGCCCGCGTTTCTGCAGAAAATATTTTGCACTCATAGGGTATGCGATATGGATCAGGGGATCTACACGACTCAGTTCTGCCTGCAACCACTTTATCTCTTCTTTTTTATCCGGGGTGTTTGCATTGTTGACCATCCACACCAATACTTCAGGATAAAAATTCCCACTGATAGAAGACATACCGGTTGCGCCCATCTGCAGGCTGTACATCGTGTTTGGTGTATGTGCATCAAAAAACTCCAGCTTGTTGCCTGTTTCTCTCAAAATATCCAGTTTGGCTTTTACCTGTTCCAGTTCAATAGAAGTATCCTTGTGGTACACCAGCCTGTTGGCAGAAAGCAACTGTTTAAAAACATTGGCTGTTATAATTCTCTTGTAAGGCGCTGGGCATTCGTACATACCAAGCGGGATGTTGCCAGTGAGGTTAAAAAACTGGTCAAAGTTTTCGAGTAATGTTTCATCGCTGTCCTCAATTTTGGCAAAATGGCCGGTGATAAGGATCACGGCATCTATACCTGTATTATATATCTTTCTTGTGAAAGAAGCCTTGTCCTCAATGCTTAAGCCAAATGATCCGGTAGCCACAATGGGCACACGACCATTTACATATTTCACGATATGTTCCGTTAGATCCAGCCTCTCGTCTTCGGTAATACTAAACATTTCGCTGCTGAGGCAATTGGCAAAAAAGCCTTTTACACCCGCAGCCAGGTAAAAATCAATCAGGTTACTGACGACTGCGAGATCAACTTTTGCCTTAAGATCAAACGGGGTGATCATCACCGGTACAAATTTATTTTCCATATCTGATCATTTTTAATGGTGAAAAGTTCGTGTTTGTTTAGTGAAACAGGATGTAGTAAAGAACTTAAATCCTGTAATATCTTACTGTTTTCTATCCGTTGAAATGTACGTCCCCGCAAAAGTTTACCTCGATATTTAGTTCGGCCAGGGCTGCAGCCTTTATCCTGCAGGCCTTGTGCGCTGATGGTTCATCATTGGCATACACTACCTGGAGGTGGTTGGCTTTGTGTTTCGCCATCATCTGATCGCGGGAAACACCTTTGATTACGCCATGCATAATTGGCCATTGTGGTGTGGTTAGGTTCCACCTCCTATTTGTTTCTTCCTCCGGTAATTTCACTACTTCTCCTACGCCGAGATCTGCATACAATTTGTTCTTGATCACAAATACCCTGCTCCAGACTATAAAGCCAGGCTTGCTCACACCTTTTAAAGTGCCTCCGCCTTTTGGAAAGAACATAGCAGGCTGCCTGTCGCTGGAAGCACCTGCATACCCATCAATAAAATGAGCAGGTGGCGCCGCACCGGAGATTAAGAATACCCACACGAAATCATCCACTCCATCCCCTTTGTAATGTTCACCCCAGAGAAGGTCGTGTAGAGTATTTTCGCCGCTCATACCGAGTTCCTGCCATAATCTATAAGTAATTAATCCATCCAGTCCCGCGCATTCATCCACTTCATTAAAGTGCGGCAAAGCTACTTCTGGAAATAATTCCCTGTGATCTTTTGAGTAAACCGGTGGGCGATCCGTGTTATTCAGCAAGCCCTCTACCAAATCGCTTGCGGCGCAAATATCTTTCAAGCCCTGCTGGTACTGAATGCCAATGGTAGCGCAGCCAAAATCATCCGCCATTCTTACTGCCGCGATGTACATTTTACATTGCTCCAGTGTTTGCTCTTTTGTAAGTTCCTCTTTAGGATCGGTGCCCCAGTTAAATTTCATCGCTTTCGCCAACAGCCAGTTTAACACTCCATTTGCTTCTTCATCTTCTACCTGCAGCATGGCTGCATACAAAGCCGACTGGCTGAGCCGTTCTTTAAAAACACCGGTGGCATGCAGTGTGTCATCGGGAATAATCGCATTGTACATCCCCATGCAACCTTCATCAAACACACCCATAATGGCCTTATTCTTCCTGAACTTTTTTGCAAAGTTTCTTCCTGTGGTTTCTTCTTCCAAAGGAATCTTCACGAGGTCAAAACTTTTTACGTGACCCTGGTCGTGTTTTATGTTCCCGGTTTGTAACCATTCAGCCAGGCACGCTTCAAAAAAAGGATCATCAAAGTTTTCGCTCCAGGTAGAACTGTACGCCACACCAGCCTTTGTAAGTGAACCATTCAAATTCAATAACCCTACCAGTCCCGGCCATTGACCACTCCAATTGGCAACTGTGAGGATTGGCCCCTTGTGTGTGGTTAAGCCAGCTAACACATGATGACTGTATTGCCACAAACTTTCCGCCACAATCAGTGATGCATTTTCATCGATGGTTGCGAAAATATCCATGCCCATTTTTTGTGAATCGATAAGACCATGCTTTTTTTGAGGATCATATCCGTGGGCTCGCTTGATGCTATAACCCTTTTTTGCCAAGGCTGCAGACAATTGTTGTTCCATCTCCTCCTGTGCGGCCCAGCAGTTTTGATTGGCTGAGAGGCGAAGATCGCCCGAGGCTACAAGCGTAACTTCCTTTGAACTGTTTGTCATAATATATTTTTTTCTTGTATTTACTTCAATCTACTACCTCGCGTCAATAGGCCAATAATGAGCCACTTACCATACAAGGTTAGGTTGAATTCAAGAGTTTTAATCAACCAAAGTATTTACTATTCCACGACCGGCTCAACAAGATTGCCTGGTATCTTTCCCGTAAGTTTTGTGATAATTATCCCCGTTAAAAAAATTGCTAATGTGCCGATAACAATGATCATATTCTTATGCAGTCCCGATTTCAGGAAAGCATATTCATCAGGTATATTCCCTGAAAAAGTGAGCCACAAAATTACTATCACGCCAATAACTACTGCGATGGCTGCTTCCGGACTTTTTGTTTTTTTGCTGATGAGGCCGAGCAGGAATAGTCCGAGCATACCTCCCGCAAAAATTCCGGAAAGTTCCCACCATATATCGAGAATACTTTTTATACCGATCATTGCCAGGCCCGTGCCCAGGCCGATGAGGCCAAAAACAACGGTAGAAATGTAAAGCACGCTGAGTTCCCTTTTATCGGACAAGGTTTTATTGAAATACCTTTTATAAATGTCTTTGGTAAACACGGTTGCGGAAGCATTCATGCCCGAACTTATGGTGCTCATGGCCGCAGAAAGTATGGCGGCTACAATCAGACCCAGGAAAACCGTAGGTACTTTGTTTACCATAAAATGAGGCATTACTTTATCTGCATAATCTGCAGGTTGTAGTTGAGCTACATACTGTGCCATTTGTGCGGCAGAAGCCTGCGCACCCAATTGCTCAACGGCAACCGACTGTTTTAACGCGTTAGCTATTTCCGGATTTACCTGGTAATATGAAAATAACGCAGAACCTATAATAAAAAACAACAGGGATGCCGGCACATAAAGGAATACACATAACCAGACAGACTTCACCGCTTGTTTAGCGGAAGTTGCAGTGTGGTACCGCTGGATATAATTCTGGTCCATACCAAAATTATTTAGGTTGATGAAAAACCCATACAGCAATACCACCCAGAAGCTACTTTGTGAAAAATTACATGCTGTAGTACCCAGGCTGAATTTATCATTGTCCATTGCGATCTTATATACCTGCTCCACCCCACCCGGGAGTTCACGTACGATGAGAAAGAGTATTAGCAATGCTCCCAGTGTTTTTAAAATCCCCTGGACGACTTCCGTCCAAATCACTGCTTCCATACCCCCCAACACCGTGTATAAAATAATACAGATGCCCATCACGATCATGATGGAAGGCATGGAAAATCCTGTGAGGGCATGCAGTGTAAGCGCCATCCCAAAAAAAATGGAACCCATCCGTGCAAACTGTGTAAGCAGGAAACAAATAACAGTATAGGTTCTGGCCCATGGGCCGAAACGTTTTTCCAAATGGGTGTATGCTGAGACCTCGCCAGTATTCCTGTAAAACGTCACAAAATATTTTGATGCCACCCATGCTGCAAAAGGCATTGAAATACTGAACACAAATGCATTCCAGTTGCTCCCGAAAGCCTTGCCAGGTACTCCTAAAAAAGTATTGCTGCTTAAGAATGTTGCATATATAGACAACCCTATTGCCCAGCCTGGAATGGATCCTGATGCTTTGGTAAACTGGTCACTGTTCTTATTTTTCCGGGAAAAGTAAAAACCGATGTATACCATGGCAGCCAGGTAAATAAAAACAATGGTTATATCTATCAGCGGCAGGTTTTGCATAGCTAATCGTCTGTGGAAGGTTTTAAGTTACTGAGTGTTTTTACACCCGGCCACATGCCGGCTTTTATCTTCTTCAATTTCAGTTTACCCGGATCCACTTTTACATATTTTATCTTTTCTCTTCTCCAGGTATACACGATGTGCACCATGCCATCCGCAGATTGTATCACGGACGGATAAGAGTATTGGCTGATAGGAGAATCTTCAAGAACAAGCGCCGCATACCATTCTTTACCATCGGTTGAGATCGCAACATTTAAAGGAGTTCTTGCACCTTTTCCTCTTGGCAAACTATCCACAGGCCTTACATGATTATAAACCAGTAACTGCCTGCCGTCTGTGAGTGTGACAGCATCTGTACCTGAATTATTATTGGGTAATGCAGAAGGCTTCATTGCAGCCCATGTTTTGCCGGCATCGTTGCTCCAGCTCTCATTGATGGTCCTGTTCTGGCTCCTGCACAAGACCTGTAACCTGCCATCCTTATACGTTAAAATACTCGGCTGAATAGCAGACAAAGTTTTTCCGTCATTGATGGGGCCAGACTTCCACCAGGTTCTTCCATTATCTTCTGAGTATTCAAAATGTACTTTCCAGCCATTTTTTTCCGTGCTTGAAGGGCAGATCAATGTATTGCCAACCAAGACTGGTTTGTTTTTGATCGGACCTAAGTACCCCTCCGGCAAGGCTTCCCTGTTTCCCCATGTTTTTCCATTATCTGTGGAACGGATCATAAATGCTTTCCAGCCGCCAACATTGGGACCGATCTTGTAAAACAATAACAGCTCTTTGTTCTTAGCATAGTATAATACCGGATTGTAACAGGCATAACGTGTGGTATCACTAATAACGCCATCAGCAACCATGACGGGTGCGGTCCATTTATTTTTTACGAGGTGGCTGGTCCAGATGCATACATCCTTGTTGCCTTCCTTTGTGCCACCAAACCAGGCTACAATTAGACCATCAGGCGTTTCTTCAATGGTGCTGGCATGGCTTTGAGGAAAAGATGCTGTATCGAAAATAAATTCATGCACGAGGATGCCCCTTTTCCATTTTGTTTGTGCGCCTGCATTACCCGCTCCCAGTAAAGATCCAAACAAAAACAATCCATATATTAATCTGGTTTTTTTCATCGGTAAATTTTTATTGCTCTTTTTTAGCGGCTTCTTTGTCTGCTTTTACTTTGTCTACATAAGCCTTAAATAATTGTCTCCAGTTGCGCCCATTGTTATTCAGGCACTGCTCACACTTGGTTTTGTAAATTTCGAAAATAGCAGAAATCTCGTTCATGTTTTTAAAGTCAATAGCCTGGCTCCTCGCCTGCTTGAGATTTTTCAGGATCTCCATTTCTTCTTTGTCAGTAAGGTCGGGGACTATCGACCTATAACCTTGCAGGGTAAACGCTACTTTTCCAACGGTATATTTATCCAGGATCATTGCTACCTGCGCAGAATCAAGGTTTGTCTTGAGGGCTGAGAAAAGGTTTTCGCGCACGGCTTTTGGTTTAGCAGAACAGATAATCACTTGTTTATCTAACTCGGACAAAGCATTGCCCGTGGTGGGATTGATTCCGGCAGGCACTTCTGTTGCCGGATGACTGTTGTGCCAGTCCCGAACGGCTGTGAGATGAGTTAAGATCGCATCCTGCACGCGGGCGAATTTTGCTTTATCAGCCAGTTGGAGTGAAGCTACCCAACTGGCAGCTTTGTTTTGAAGTTCATTATCGGGAGTGGACTGGGCCGCTGCCTGCGGCGATGTCCAAAAAATCAATATGATCAAACAGCCAAAAATTATTTTCATCCGGTATTTTTATTTAATGATTGATTTAAATTGATAGTTACCGCTGGGTACCTGCACAATGAGGTTTCCCCATCCGACCGGGTCTCCGTGATGGCCAGCTTCCCATTTAATGATCTTCATGCCTTCAGTAGCAGAAAGCGAACCGCCGGCTTCTGTTACGGCTTCCATGTTTTGGGCCGGAATATACACTGTAGCTGTGGTATTCGCCGGTATAGAAATATTCCATTCCAGTACATCCTTTTCTTTTTTCCAATGGCTGCTGATAAGTCCATGTGCGCTCTTGTAAGATGCATTTACAAATGCAAGGTCTTGGGGAAAAGCAGGCCTCATAATAATTTTTTTGAACGCTACCGACGTTTTATCTGTTCGTATGCCCGCGAGGTTTTCGTAATACCAGGTTAAGAGATCTCCCAGCATCATCACATGGTTTTGGCTGTTCATTGCCGGGTTAGCGGTGTTACCATTCCACAACTCCCAGATGGTGGTGGCACCATTCGCTACCATGTAACCCCAACTGGGATAAGTTCTTTGTGAGGTGAGCTGGTAAGCAATGTTTGTAAACCCATATTCTGTTAATCCTCTCATCAGCCATTGACAGCCGATAAGGCCGGTACTGATGTGCCCCTTGTTATCAATAAGTATTTTGTCCTTTATTTTTTGTGCCACAACTTCTCTCAATGAATCCGGGCAGATGCCGAAATATAAGGGAAGCAGGTTTGCTGTTACCGTATTATTAGAATAAAATTGCCGCTGCGGATTGTAATAGTTTTTTTGAAAAGCAATCCGGATACTGTCTGCCAGCATAGAATATCCTTTAATATCGTACGTATTTCCAGTAAGGCCCGCAAAACGCTGCATATAGGATAATAACTTAAAATAGTAAGCAGTGGCGATCAGTTTTCCATCTGTTAGCCTGGAAGAGTCTTTGGCATGAATCAGTTCCAGGCTTTCCGGTGGCACACACCAGTCACCATATTTGTCTTTGGTAACGATATAGTCGACCATGTATTTACTCTTCATGTATCCCATCCACTTTTTCATGGCGGCGTAATTCTTTTTGATGGGGGTAAGTTCACCATATTGGTTATACAAGTTATTACTGATGGTGATAAATGCCGCGGGCCAGGTAACATTGTCTGAATAATAATTCCAGAATGCGGGGGCAACGTCGGGTATAGCTCCATCCGCTCTCTGAGATTGTTCAATATCGTCTACCCACTTGGCATAAAGGTTTGCATTGTCGAATACAAAACTCTCCCCCTGGGCACCTGTCACCCTATCGCCCAACCATGGCTGCCTTTCATTTCGCTGCGGGCAATCTACCGGCATGCCTTTGTAATTAGATGCAATTCCCCACCACGCATTTTTATAAATGGCATTGATGGTTTCATCCGAAGTCTGGAAAGAACCGGTGGTCTCAACATCATCGTATACAAATTTGCCTTCAAAGTTCTTTGTTGCAGGCTCACCAGGGAACCCACTGACTTCCACGTACCTGAAACCATGATAGATAAATGAAGGTTCCCAGCCTCCAACTCCAAGGGGTGAGCTGGAGAAAGTATACACATCGGTAACTTTCGCGTCGCGCAGATTCGATGTAAATAACTCACCATTGTTTTGCAGGCTTTCAGCAAAACGTAAGGTGATCTTGTCTCCCTTTTTTCCACTAATGCCTTGCAGCTTTATCCAACCCGAAAAATTTTGCCCCATATCAAGAATGTATTTTCCGCCGGGAGTTTTTTTGATAGATACAGGCAATATGGTCTGTTTCACTTTCATGGAAGGAGAAAACTGTGCAAGAATCTTTCCGGGAGGGGCAGACACGAGTTGGGGTTTTATCCATTTGCTGTCATTAAATCCCGGACTTGTCCATTCTCCAAATTCTTTCCGGGCGTCATATTCTTCCCCATCGTATTCATTGTTGGTGCGTATTGGCCCGTCTACGTTGAGCTTCCAGGTATTGTCGCTGGATACTATTTTTTTGCTGCCATCCTCGAACTCAATTTCCAGCTGCAACAGCAACTTCGGGTAGCCGAAAGTGTTATGCTTTTGCGTCTTATAATTTTGGCGCATAGTAAAAAAACGGCCATTCCCTAAAACAGTTGCTATTGCGTTAGGCCCCTTTTTGACCTGTGCCGTAACATCATGCGTGTTATAGAAGTATGATTTACGATAATCAGTTGGATTGGGCGCCAATACCTGATCGCCGATCTTTTTACCATTGATGTACAACTCATACATACCGAGCCCGGCAATATATACCGTAGCTCTTTTTATTTTCCCCGGATTTTGAAATTCTTTTCTCATGTAACGGGCAGATAATCTTGACCATTGAGTGACACTGTCCCATGGGGAAGCCTTATCATAACCGATCCATTTAGCCTTCCAGTCTTTTGTATTGAGTATTCCTGTTGAAAAAAAGGAAGTTTCTGTAAGCTTAGCTACCCCTTTATTTGTTGTGGAATGCACCTTCCAAAAGTATTTTTTTGCGGATTGTAATGCCTTGCCCCCATAAGCAACAAGATGCGAGGTTGATGAATTGATTTTCCCTGACGACCATACATCTCCCTGGTTTGCCCTGAGCTTTTCTTCACTGCTGCTAACGAGTATTTCGTAACCCAACTGGTTTACATTTCTAAGCGGACTTTGCAACTGCCAGCTGAACCTGGGTATTGTTACACCAATACCATGCGGGTTTACCATCATTTCGCACCTGGGATTAATGATGGAAACCTGTGCGAGTGCAAGCTGGCCTGAAAAGAAGGAAAACAATAATATAAAAAGTTGGTTTTTCATCGTGGTTGTTTAACACTAAAATCAAAATACAATATTAGTTCTAAGGCCCTTGTAGGATCTTTTTCGTAGTCGTAAAAAATATTTTTGGTACCCATAGGGCCGGTGGTCTCATTTCGTTGGGTTTTAGAACCAATGCTGCTGATACCTTGCATAAATGAAATATCACCGTTGGGAAAAATGGGCTCGTAATTGTGCCACTGGTCAGTTTTCCATGCAGGGGTAAAGAGGCGGAGGAAAACATTTTCGTTGGGCGTAGTTACCGTAAAAGAATGATCCACTCCGTTAAATACAGACCAATAGAGGTTAGCATGGTAACCTTTGAACTCAGGATAAACCCAGGGAGCTTCGCCTGTTTCTGTGTTGTTGTATTGTTTTGTCCATAAACCAAACCGGGTTCCTTTCATCCTGTTTTTCCAAACCCGGTAAGGCCCGTCTCCCATGTAAGTGACACTCTCTATCTTTTGCTCAGGGTAAGAAAAGTTCACACCCACTAAAGCAGTAAAATAAGCCGCCGGAAAATAGCTAACCCGCATCTTAAAAATTCCAGTAGGATAGATGGTCCATTCTAATGTATTGAAATGTTGTTTGTCATACAATGAGCTGATGATGATATTATCACCTGATTGTTTTGCAGAGAAGGCACTGAAATTATTCTGTCCCTCCTGTAAAACCGGTCCACCATTAAACGGAACTACAGCTTTTGCATTTTTGACCTGCGTAAGTAAGCCGGTTCTTGTATGAAAAGACATTTCAATTCCATTTGCTTTAACAGTAAATAAGCTGTCGGCTTGGGTCAGCACTGGTGCTGGCTTTCCTTCTGCTGACTCCAGGTTGGATACTAAGTTGGGAGGGCGAAGTAATGGAAAACTTTTAGTGAGTATTTCTTTGCCAGCAGGGTCTTTAACCGTGACGTATAAAACATAATAATCTTTCCAGCCGGCAGGTAGGTTAAGTTTTACTATCCCTTTTTCGCCGGGTCGAAGGTTGGGTGCCAAAATAGTTCCTGTTTTTTCCGGAAGATGCGGAGCTGTTAGTATTTTTAAACGATAGGTAAATGTGCATTGATTGGTGTTGGTAAAATGGAAACGATTCTCAATATTCAAAGTACCATCAAACTGCGGCGTAATTTCTTTTCGCTCAAAATGCACAGGACTCCAGATTTCTTTAATGGCATAATAACTTCCTTCTTTCTCATGGTGAGGGCCAACAATGCCATCAGCGCCCCGGTTTTTATCTGTGTCCAGTGAGTCATTCAGATCTTTTCTTACCACGGCCTGGTCTGCAAAGTCCCAGAGAAAACCACCGGCGCTGAGCGGATTGGACCACATTTTTTCCCAGTAATCTTCCAGTCCTGCACCATGGCCGCCATCAAACTGACCATGTAGAAACTCGGTGGGCATCACGATCTCGCTGCCGTTCTCATAGTTTCCAATGCCGTAATTGTATTCCCGGTAATGCTGCGTTTCTATCTCACCAAATAACTGCCAGGGATGAACCACGGGCCGTTGCTGAATATCAAATTCAGTAAAGTGTTTATCCAGGTCTAAATTATGGCCGCCTTCATTGCCGTTGGCCCAGATAATGATGGAGGGATGATTTACATCATGACTAATCATCTCCTTTAATAATTTCGTGCCTGTTTGGGTATCATAGTTTCCGTGCCATCCCGCGAGTTCATCCATCACAAATAAACCAAGCGAATCGCATACATCCAGGAAATGATCATCTGGCGGATAATGTGCCATACGCACGGCATTCATGTTCATATCTTTAATCAGCAGCACATCATCAATACTATTTTTTTTGCTGGTTGTCCTGCCAGATTCCGGCCTGAAGGAATGACGATTCACTCCTTTCATTTTGACTTTGATCCCATTGACATAAATACCATCCCGCTGTTTTACTTCTACCGTTCTGAAACCAAATCTTTGTTCCGTGGTATGAAGCAACCGGCCGCTTCGATAAATAGAAAAAACAGCTTTGTATAAAGCAGGGGATTCTGCTGTCCATAATTTGGGGTCGATGAATTTACCTGCAACATTGCCTGGAAATGTTGAAGTGATCGCATTGCCAAACTTTACCCCGTTGCTTGTATACAATTGTGTAACGATCTTATCGGCGCTTCCTCCGATATTTACATTGGCCCTGAAACTCCCGTCCGCTTTGGCGTTAATAGCAACCTTTTCTACAAACGTCTGCGGCAGAACCTCCAGGTATACAGGGCGAAAAATGCCGCCGAAAATCCAGAAATCAGCTTTGCGTTCGGCTTCATTAACTGATGGATTTTCGGAATGTTTAGCAACGGTGACTTCCAATAGGTTTTGAGCACCATATTTTAATAATTTGGTGACATCATATTTAAAGGCATAAAAAGCACCTTGGTGAATTTCACCTGCAGACTGGCCGTTAATTTTCACTTCAGCGTCCGTCATCACTCCTTCAAACACAATCTTAACTTGTTTATTTTTCCATGTGGATGAAGCGTTGAAGGAATATTTATACAAACCTTTCTCTTTTCCCCGGATGCTATCTTTCGCAAAACCGTAGTCGTATTTACCAAAACCCTGCAATTCCCAGCAGGAAGGCACGGCGATGGTGGTCCATTTATTGGCATTCATCCCGGCAGTGCAAAAGAATTCCCATTGTTTGGTATCATCACTTCCCTTCCCGCTTAGGTATACTTTTTCTGTTTGCTGTGCAAAAACGTTGAATGTAAAAAACATTACAAAAAGGATATAGATGATCTTTTTTTTCAATTGAATTTATTATCGCAGTGCTTTTATGTTTTATCCCGCAGAGGCACAAAGGCCACGAAGAGGAATGATTCTTTTTTTAGGTTAGGCAACTGTTTTTATCCATGAGAGGTGCAAAGGCCCCATAAGGATAGAAATAATGACAGACCGGTTTGTGTTTCCGGGGCTTGAGTTAAAGACGCCCTGTCAAACGTTGCAGCTCTTTGGAAGTTGCCACTTTTTTTCCATCCACCCATAGGCTCAGCCCTTTTCCCTTCTTATATTTTACTCCCGTTTTGTCCCAAACGATCGTGATAATTTTTCCATGGTACAATACATTGTCCAGGCAAAACCAATCCCATTTATTGTCAGGCAGCAAAGGATGTACTTCAAGAATATTATCCGTCCTTGGACGTAGACCAACAAGCCCCGTTATTACAAGGTCATTAAAAGTGGAATGATTGTAATACCTGCTGCGTTCCTCATCTCCCTTTAACCAGTACCCCGTTTTTTCATCAAGGTATTCACCAATGTAGGGGCGACCGCGATAATATTGTGACTCGACGTAAGTTTCCAGCAGGTCAAAATAATTACTGTCTGCCACATAAGACTGTTTGTAATTGTTAAGCAGGTTGGCCATCCCGGTTAATGTTTGAGCTGTTGCAAAAGGCCATACCGCACCGTCCCACTCACATTTGCAGCAGCCATGTGTACGGAACTCAGGATGGCTCCGGTCTGCAGTGGTGATACCAAACGGAGCACAAAATGTTTTGGTGTCTATTAAACTTTTCCAGGCCACATTGTATTGGCTATCCGGCTCGTTAAAGTACCAGGGAATAAATCCTATTTCTTCTTTTACATTGGCGCTTGTATCATTTTCTTTTAACACCTCAAAGAACTGGTGATCCCTGTTCCAGAGTTTTAGTTGTGTTAGGTGCTTTATAGAATCGGCCTTAAACCTGTATCGTATTGCATCTTCTTTTTCAGCAGCCATAGTATTCAATGCTGCCAATGCCATTGCATTACCATACATATACCCGTTAATACTTGGCCTGGCATTTTTTTCTCTGCGACCGCCGCTGATCGTCTCTTCCATGGCGTCTCTGACATCATATTGCCAATACAGACCACTAGCCCCTTTTTTTTCTTTTTCCCATTCTGTAAAATCGGTTTCCAGGTCGGGCAACAGATCGAGAACAAATCTTTTATCAGCGTTCACAAGGTACCTGTTATAAATAGCGTCGATGTTCCAACTACTGTAAAAGCGCAATTTCTTCATGGGTTTGCCGTCATTACCGCGATACCACACATGAATGTTATCGTCCATGTATTTTTTATCATGGAGCCAGCGACTTTCATATATGTGATGGCCGAGACCGCTGGAAATCAGATTATATTTATCGGCATAAGAACGCTGCACTAAAAATTCGGTGAACACGAAACCTTTCTCCGTTTTTTTGATATGCTTGCGCAGGGTCCACCAGCGATAATAAAATATTTCTTCAAAGTTCTGCTGCGGGCACTCGAAGAGCGGGATATTTTTTTGCATCCATGACCAGGAACTATCATTTGGAATAGCCTGCTTTATATTCTCATCCTCCATTTTGTTGAAATAATCAGCATAGTGTTTGAAACTGCTGGCTTTAAGTATTACAGTTTGCCCCTTAGGCTGGGAGAAGCCATCGCAGCAGGAAAGGCAAATAAATAATATAGTAACCCCTTTTAGCATAATTTATCTTACTGCATTCGTTTTTAGATATTCAATTGTATAAATTGCTTCTTTATCGCGACTGTTTGCATTCGGCAGATCATAGTCCTGGTCCGTTGGAGTATCGGCATCCGGAAACCTGCGTACTTCCCCGGTTCGGAATACAATGCGTTCCACGCTGGCTACCGGAGCAAAACATAGATTATTTGCGGGGTTGCCCCCATTGATGCTGACTGTATAGAATCTCGTCGTCGTGTTCAATTGAATTTTGAAAATTAATTTTTCGCCCGACTTGTATTTACCCAACGACTTGTTCCTGTACCCCTGTTTGGTTAATATGATGCCGGAAGAATCCAGCAACAAACGAAGGCAGGGGATACCTTTGGCGTCCAGCATCTCAATGTGCAGCAAACCATGGTTATCCTGGCCGGGAGTAAGGGAAAATTCTACTGCTACTTTTTTTGCGGTAGGAAACACCCGTTCAGCTTTTGCATAGTCAAAAGGATCACTGTCATGCAGGGCGAGTGTATTATTCTCCAGTCCCACCTTACACCAGAGCGGGCTATAAATATTCCAATTGTTTAAGCTGGCAGGGTCGGCGAAGCTTTCATTTACATCGTTGATCTCACCGTCTTTTACAGGGATGGGTATCCTGCTTACCCACATGTCTTCCTTATTCATGCTGTATGTCACCCACATATTGCCACCAGGTGGTGTACCATCCATTTCCTGGATTCCGCGAACATACTGCGGCCCATAGCTTTTGTAAGCACCTCCATAGCGCATAGCAGTGATCTCGCCGTTTACTAGTAAAAGGTTTTTATATTTTAATCCATCGTCGCTCACACTTAACGCAAGCGGCCAGCGAAATTCAGAGGGATTGTAAACTGTTGCATATTTATTATCCGATGTTTTTTGCCCCCATATTTTTGCATTGGCATTTACAAACCCCGGTGCTCTTGTTGGGTTGTATTGCCAGGTTCGTCCTTCGTCTTTACTTATACTTGTTAATGCAGACTTCCAAAAGCCTACTGCGTTACCATTGGGCAGATGATAATAATTAAACGCTTTAAAGTCCTTTTTTAGCGGTACCAGGGGATCATTTCGGTCTGCCTCTTCCACCGTTTGCATCATTAATAGTGGGATACCTAAAATCTCTTCAGATGCTGCAATTAAATTTTTATCCCGGGAAGATTTATAAAATGGATAAGAAGTATTTTTTTCGCTGAACGAATGGTTGTACCGAAGGAAATAGATTGGACCAAAAGAACCATCTCCTTTGATCTCCCGGATCACTCTTCCCACCCCATTGCCATCATTCGGGTCATCTTTTTGCCCCAGCACAATGCCATAAAATGCAAGCGCATATAACTTTCTATTTTTTGAGGTATAAAAACCCATCCGCTGGTGCATGACTGCAAAGTTATTTTTCGCTGTATCATTTTTTCCTGACTTTACGAATCCATCCGGTATTTTATAAGTAGGGAAAATGATCACAGGTCTGGTCCAGCTGTACCCGTCTTTGGAAGTTTGTAACAGTGTCTGACCTGGTGCAATGTGTTCGCCCACCGGGTTGCTTAGGAATTCCAGGTAAAAAGTATTGTTCCAATAAGCAAGCATGGAAGCATGGTTATAAGTCCAGCTTGTCGGCCCGGCATCCGCCCTGTTAGCCCGCATGGTTTGAATATTGTGCACACCTCTCGCAGGTGATAATTGCCCGTGATGATAGTCCACATTTGATAGGGTGCTGCCAACGTAACGAACTGTATCCTGGGCAAGGAGCGGCTGTTCACTACCCAGCGTTATGATTAGTAGTCCTGCTTTTAATAGTTTTTTCATTTATTCATTCTTTAAATCTGTATTGACCCGCAGATATTGTTGCTAACCGCTGTCAGGGGTACTAACTTCAAACCGCCGACGGGCTTGATAACCACCGCCGGGCGAATGTCTCATCTGGCCGGCGACATGGTTTTCAACCGCTGCCGGGGCAGTTTAACTTTTATTATGGTTCCATGCTTATGGCCTTCCGGCACACTGATTAAGCTATCAGCAACTGAGAAGGTTTTAAAGTCCTTCGTAAAAGAAGCGCCATACCTTTTCTTTTCGTAAACGTCATAATAGATTAGCCAGCCATTTTTTACTTTAGCAACAGCCGGCCCTTCCGTGAAATTTTCTGTGAAGGGTTTGGACATATTTTGCCATGGTCCCAAGGGATTGCTGGAAAACGCCACCTTAATGTTTCTCTCCGGCCTGGTATTATCTTTCAATACCAGCACATATTTGTTGGTTGCTTCTTTTACAATCACGGCATCTATTACACTAAACCTGGGATCCAGAAATACTTTTGTTTCGGAAAAGCTGTTAAAATTCTTTGTTGTTGTGTAATACATCCGGTGGTTGTTATTCTCCTCTTCAATCCCTTTTTCGAAACGGAAAGGAACTGTGGAAGCCCATATAATAATGTATTGTTTATTTACTTCATCGTAAAACAACTCGGGTGCCCAAACATTTACCACCGCGGCCTCATGTTGCATCACGGGTATGTATTTTTGTTCACTCCAGTTAATCAAATCACTGGATGATGCATAGCCAAAACCATTTCCTCCTTTCCATTCCGTTGTCCATACCAGGTGAAAGGTTCCATCAGGCCCCTGCAGCATTGAGGGATCCCGCATAATTTTATCTTTACCAACGTGTGGTTTTAAAAGAACAAACCCAAATTGCTTCCAATGATACCCGTCTCTACTGTGTAATAATCGTAACCCTTGATTTGCAGGTTCCTGGAATGATGTAAACAAATAAGTTTTTGTTGTACAGGAAACCAGGAGCCCGGTCAGGATAAATATCGTAACAATTGTTTTTATCATTTTTCTAAGACCAATACCCAGTCATTGCCATTTTTAGGTTCACCTGGAGGATTAAAAGCTTTATTACTTGCCAAGCTGAATTCCGGGATGCCCACCTGCTCACCATTGCGAGGATTAAACCAACTGGCTTTGCTTGGATAAAGTTTTAATTGACTGTTTTGAACTTTAAATGCTCTGCCGTTGTAGGTATAAAACATTGCATAATTCTTACCCCTCGTGGCCAGCACGCGTTCGTATTTTTCTCCATTGTCCGGTACCAGGGATTGGTCCGGCACCCTATCCAGGTAAGATTTGCCCAACATGAGTTTTTTTAAATACTGCATTTGTGTTGCTCCTGGCGCGTCCATTGCTTCCTGCCATTTTATTTTCGGAAAAAATGAGACTCCTGAATCACCGGGTGTATAAAATTGCATTACTGAATTGTGTCCGTAAGTAAAACCAAAGGCTCCGGCAAATACACTCCAATACGCATATCGCCTGATCTCAAAATCCTGCCAGTAAGGTTCGTCCTCTTTATGCAAACCATATGGAATACCTTCATAAGACGGCTCCGCATCGATAGTGGGTTTGGCGGGTTTTAAATGGTAATCAACATTCACATAACGCCAGTTGTCTTCCCCATAATGCAGGGTCTCATTAGCAGAGGTATCCTGCGCATAACTTCTATGCCCGCTTTGGAACATATTAAAATTCAGCCAGCGTTTATTATGGAACCACGCAGAAGAAGAATTTCTTCCTCTTGGATGAAAAGTGATCAAATGATATTTATCAAATTTGCGGATAGTGCTTCCAATTGCATTCCATACATCGAGCCCATCAGTACCTTTAATATCCCCACCGTTCAGCCAGATAATATTGGTTTTATTTTTATACCGGCTGGCTAAAAAGGCAGCATACTTTGTTCCCTGTGTTACATTAATGTGCTTTACATTACCACCCCAAACCGGAACCAGTGCCATGTATATCCCCCTTTTCGCCGCTTCTTCAACTACGAAATCCACATTGTCCCAGAAATCATATGCGTCTGTATTACCGAAAGAATTGCCTGGCGTTATTGCCGGCCTGGAGACATCCTTGTTGTGCAAAGCTGAATCCCCGTAAGCATTTACACCGGAGTTAATATCATGCATAAGCATTACCTGAATCACGTTATATCCTTTTGCTCGCCTGTCATCAAGGTATTTGATGGCATCTTCCCGTTTACATTTTACCAGTAACAGCCACCCTGTATCCCCCAGCCAGAAAAAAGGTTTATTACCGGCAGTAACAAAGTATCTTTTGTTGGCGGATATTTTCAGCAGAGGCAGTTGCGCCTCAGCGCTAAAAAACGATCCCAGTAGTACGATCAGCAAGATTATTTTCATCTTATCGTTTCTCCAGTCTCCTTGTTTCAATGTTATAAACAATTTTATTTTTGCCATCACTCAGGATGTATTCATTTTTATCCGGCGAATCAACGGGCTTCATGGTTGTAGCAGCTTTTACCAAATTTTTATCAAGATTGTTGGAAAGAACAGGTAAACTTCCTCCTGCCATGAAAACGGCCATACCAAATTCAGGATAATTATCGCCACTATAGACCACGGCTTTTGACGGATATTTTTCCCGGTACTCTTTTACTGCACGGTAGACCTGCTCAAAGCTTGTCTTTTTTGGTTTCAATAACCGTGCATGTTGGCGCGGAGCCAGGTTTTGTCCTCCTGCTGGCGCATACGCAATACCGTCAGCCTGGTAGTACCAGTAACGGATATCAATCAGATCCACCACAGCTGCATAAGCCGGATTACTTAAGATGACGTCCTGCACATCTTTGGTGACACTTAATCCTATAATGGGCTTCTTACCTGTCTCTTTTTCCCATTCCCTGATTACATCCAGCCAGAATTTTACAAAATGGGTGGGACCTGTAAATTCTTCTCCAATTAATTGTATGACACTGTTGTTGTCTTTAAAATTATTCAAACATTGACGTATGTATTTACTGTGCAGTTCCCTGCGGGCAGGATTACTGATGTCGTAGAATTGCTCCGCCATAAAAATTCTTTTATCACCTGCATAAGGAACAGGCTCGGGAAAACCAGTGCTGTTTATATTATTCGCGGTGCGCCAGGGAAAGTCTGCGTAATGGGCACCCGCTTCAATAATATTATGCTGGAAATAATTCTGGTGTACGAGCAACAATCCTTCCTGGTCTGCCAGGTCAGCAAATTCTTTTAACCGGCCCCAATAAAAAGGATTGTATTTGGTGAGATCATATTTACTCAAGCCATCCCAGGCCGTGTCTTTCCCACTCCTTGCAAAGGGGAGTTCATAAAAAGGTGGCCACACTTCGCCGTCCATTCTTCTCACCCTTTGGTGATCATCTCTCCTGCGGTCGTACCACAGGCCATAGTTATGCTCAATCGCGATTGTGTTAGTGGCTTTCATTTCATCAGCAACAGCTCTTAAATTATCCGTCAATCCTTTTCCTGAACGCCCGGGAACAAAGCGCGTAATGTGCGCTTTTGCATTTTGGAGGTCCTTGCCCTGCACTCCCCCACTCCACCACTGTACCCCAAATCTTTTCCCGGATAAAATTTGATTGTTTCTTACCAGCAACCCATTTTTTATTTCAAAGCGCCCCGAAAGCCCTGCAGGCCGGCTATTAAGCAGTTTGTTTCCAATAACTTTATTGAACTCATCAGCGCTTATTACCACTAAATTTATGTCTGTACTATTTACGGATATTGGATTTCTTTTTGGTGCTATTTCAATCCATTCCTTCAGTTGCATTCGCGGACGGACCGCCTGTTTTGTTAATTCGATTGCCACTAGCACGGATGGACTGCTGCTGGCTTCGGTAGGCGTGTTTAAAATTTGTGCCAGTTGGTCTACATTTTTATTTAGTCTTTGTGCCAGCTGGGTATAATATAAACTTCTTGGGCTAATGGTATTATTTGACTCTCCCCAGTAACCATCGCCGGCAAACTGGCTCCAGCTGCCGAATGACCAGTTTTGTGCTGTGGGAGGTTTGTAACAGTCTATCCGTGCAGCGGAACAGTTCCAGAATACGCTGTTGGCTGCAGCCCAGCCAGCACCATTCGCGTCCTGGCTGCGATTAACAAAGCGGAGTGCATTGCCATCTACATTTACCACATCAAATAAAACACCGGATGCCCAGCTATCGATGGTACCGCTAAAACTATAAGGCATCACAGATTCGCACTGTACAAAAGCATTTGGCCCGGGCGCACAATACCCGGTGGCGAAATCATGGTAACCGTTTTCTGCATAACAACGTTGAAATAGTGTTTGCTGTCCGGCGGTTAAAAAAGTATAACGCCTTTGGCCGCCAATCTCTGAAACAGGATGAAGCGAAATACAATCTTCCACCGTAACTCTTTTTGATGTTTCCAGGACACTCACTGCAGACCCTGCAAAGTTTTCAAAACTTACCTGCCTTACCCAGGCATCTTCTGCATTTTCTATGTTGATGCCGTTCCAGCGGTGGTCCTCATCTTTGAGATTGTTTTTATTGTAAACTGAAACAAAACGAAGATTTTCAATGCCCGCATTGTTTATTCTTTCATCATTTTTGTAGAATGAAATTGTGGCGCCACCATAATTAGAATCCAAGGCAGTGGTGATGGGTGCATCAATGCTGATGGTGGTGCCTTCTATTTTTGTGATAGTGCGATCGAAGAATACATCCCTGTCACCAGGTTTCCAGCCGAGGGCAGAGATGCCACCGCCAAAAACTTCTGTACCCAAAATTGAGATCCAGCGGTTAGTTGAAGGCCTGCGGATGATAATTTTATTGGAATGCTCCTTTACTAAAAGCGAACTATCCACGTTAAAGCTGGTTGCATTTACCGGTACATAGGCATCAGTGATCCTTAAGCCCGGCTCATCCCGGGAGATCGTGTTTTTTCCAATTATTTTTATCACGGCCAGCCTTCCTGTTCCTGCGCCAAGCAGCACGGTTTCGCCGCGGCGCATCCCCATGCCCCGAAGCACTACGCCGGATGCAGTAATCCTTAACTGGCCAAATATTTCATACGTCCCTTGTTGTAAAAGAACAGCACCTCGAAAACCGTTTTGATCCAAAGGCAATCCCGCTACATAATCCAATGCAGCCTGGATTCTTTTCGTGGCGTCTCCGTTGGACCGGGGTACAACAATTTTTACAGCAACATGTGGGATGGGCTGTTCCGAAGCCTTGTAACCACAGTAAGAAAAATCAGGAATACGGTTACCCTGTGGGTCAGCAGTGTATATCAACTTCCCCTTTTCAACGTACAAAGGCAAAACAGGCTTTACAGTCTTTTGCGCTTGTAAAGCCTGCGAAATACTAAATACGAATAGTAAGAAAAATAAAAACTGATATGACTGTTGGTTCTTCACTACAAACTGTTCCTATTTTGTTTTAAAGTATCTACTGGTCACATACCGGCATATTATGAAATCATTTTTTGACAGCTGTAACTGGTTTCACATTTTTAATATCCACCACGCTGTTTAAATATACTTCAATATTACTGTACCCTCCTGCTGTTATTTTAGCTGCATCAGCTGAGTCTTTTGGATTTAATTGATTCTTAATTTCCCAGCTATCGGGTAATCCATCGTTGTCTGTATCAGAGTAAGGCCTACCCTTGTATTCCGGGTAACCGCCAACCTGAGAAGGTTCGGTGATGATGCCCTGCTTATAAGAATCCGGGGACAAGCGACGATGTTTGAATTGAGACTCCGGTAATTTTACATTTGGGAGGTATTCTATTTTTCCGGTCTGTACCTGTTTTACGATCCTCGTATCTACGGGATCTCTTCTCGGCAAGGTAGCACCAGCATTGGCCAGCACATAATCCCTTGCGGCAGTTGCAGAAAGCATGGTGATCTGAGGCATAGGCAATGGTTTAGCCCATTTAACGTTCGCGACGTAAGTGTTTATGTTTTGTTTATCTTCCAACTGCACACCTCCGTTCCAGTTATCTTTTGTAATGGCAGGATAGCCTTCCATTACATTGCCGATAACATATGCCCTGCCGTACACCTGGTATTTTAGTTTACTCCTTCCACTCTCCGGTTTTAGTATCCTGTGCCCCACATCATTTTTGGGAGTAGCAGGACCAGGTTTAAAATAATTATTAATGATATTGAACTGTGCCCGATAGTCACCGCCATCAATACTCCTGTGTACCCAATTGAAAATAACATTGTTTACAAAATTAAAAACACCGTTCCAGCCCACCGATGGATTTCGCCCTGCATTGTTCGCCCAAAGGTTACGCATAAACGAGCAGTTTTCTCCACCCAATGTACTACCAAATGAATGGTTCCAGGTGTCTAATGCTTCTGCAAAAATGGAATTCTGGATAGTGATATTTACTGTTGGAAATTTATCTTCGGTTTTTCCTGTGCTGTCGTTATACATATGGCGGTACATGCTCATGTTTTCATCCAGGCCCCAGCTTGCACTCACATGATCGATCATGATATTACCAATAGGATTACCGCCGATGGCATCATCTCTCCTGCCCACCCAGGTCTCGCCTCGGCGAAAACGCATATAACGGATGACCACGTCGTGTGTATTAAGCCAAACACTTTCCCCAGCAACACACACACCATCACCCGGGGCTGTTTGTCCCTGTATTGTAATAAAAGGGGCTCTTATCATCAGCGGTGTCTTTAATCGTATAATACCGGCCACGTTAAATACTACTATTCTCGCACCACCCTGCTCACAGGCCCAGCGCAGACTACCCGGACCATCATCATTTAAATTAGTTACCACAATTACTTTACCACCACGACCACCAAAACTAAATTTGCCACCCCCTTCGGCACCAGGGAAAGCGGGAATGTCAGCCTGCGGCAATTCATCAAAACGCGATGCCCAGGGAATATAAGGCCTGCCTTCCCTTCCTTCTTTTTGTATGATGGGATAGGCAATCGCCCAGGCACTGTCTGAATGCCGTGTGGCAGCTTTCATTAAAGAATCGGATGCTTTTTGAACATCAGATGGGATGTCTGGATATTGAGCCTGCAGGGTGTTTACGCTTGCAAATATCATAACGCAACCTGCCAAAAATTTAAAGGTATTTTTCATTGTCTCATTTTAAGTCTGTTAGATGATTTCTTTTTACCGAAACTGTCTTAGAGAATGATTTTAAAATAAAAAAAGAGAAAGTTTAAAGCGCTTTCTCTTTGTTCAGCCCTATCTTATAAAAATTACTTTTGTACTTTCACGTCCACTTCTATTTGTGTGGTCGCATTAGGCGAATCGCCCTGAACATACCGGACCAGGATGGCGCCAAACTTACCGGAGGCTGTTTTGAAACCGATTACGTTATTGGGGCTTGAAGCCGAAATGGTTGAAATTTTGGTACTTGTACCTGATGCCATGTTTCCACCGATCAAAGTTTGGATAGCCCCCCCGGAAGTTAACCCGTTAACAAAATTGACCGACGATGGCATTTTCTTAAAGAGCGTGACATTCTTTGTCCATGTGGTAATATCGTAGAAACTCAATTGACCTTGCGGTACACTCAACGAATAGAAACTATGTTTAAGATCATCACTGGTAGACGGAGTAGCCCTGCCTGTTGTGTCCCAGTAATAGCCAAAATCAATTTTAGCTGAATTGGCCGCAGCTTCTGAATAGCTATACACTTTACCTTCTGAAGTGGAATAATAAGCTTTATTCACCTTGGCGACTGTATCTGGCACTTGTAATATGCGATAACTCCAGAAAGTGAAATCAGGCTTTACCGTTACCGTTATTTTTTTATCTCCATCACCCATAAATATCGCTCCCGCATCCCGGGCAAGTACCCGGTAAGTGTAACTTCCAGAAGCAGCATCCGCGATATAACCTTTCAATAAGGAGAAAGTTTTCTTGTTACTGGCATTGGTCAGGCGGAAAGTGTCAATACGCCGGCCATTTTTTTGAATTTCAACATAAGCCATATCATCTCTTGAGGTAATTGTAAAATCAAGATAAATACTGTCTTTAGGATTCACTTCCACGTCACCGCTGATGACCTTGCCGCCACTATTTTTGAAATCAACTGCTACATAATAAGTATCCACAGCATCCACTTTTTTTTCGCAAGCCGTGAGGCCAGCCAGTACAATCACAAATCCGATTATATATTTTTTCATATTAATGTCATTTTAAATTGAACTTCTATTACTGTAAAGGATCGAATGTACCATTAACCCACCCTAAGGTTTGCTGTACTACAAAAGCATTCTGGTTAAAGAAATTGGGTAGTGCATAAAAGTAATAATTGCCCGGAATATTTATCACGTTCGACCCTTCCAGGGAGGTGATAGTTGGGGTGTTGAACATCGCAGTATACACTGCCTGGTTATTCAAATTGGCTGTGTCTCTTGGTTTTGTTCCGGCAGCATTCGCCATATCCAGGTAGATGCGCCCTGCGGTGGTACCTACACCAGCATAGTAAGGTGGTTTTGGCGCCACTTTATAGGCCTGACGTGCGGTAATGAGGCTGAAGTTGCGGGTTCTGCGAAGGTCAAAATTACGCTTACCTTCCATCAAAAATTCGATTTGCCTTTCGTTCAGGATAAGGCTGCGCATCGAAACTTTGTCAGTCGCGATCGCTAAACCATAATCAAATGAACCTGCTGCTATTCCAGCACGCTGGCGGGTAATTCGAACCATATCTTTGGCCTCTGATAATCTCCCTGTTTCGTTAGCACATTCTGCCAGATTCAGTATTACTTCGGCAAAACGCATTTCTATCCAGTCCATCCCACTGCCACCACCTGTGTTTGAGTTATACACTGCCTGGGCAGGAGTTAGCGTAGGGTTAGTTAATCTTTTAGTATAAAATCCTGTAATCATGGAACCTGCAGTTTCATCAAGGACTCCTGTGTAAGTCCACTGTTTCCTGGTTGCTTTACCGCTTAATGGCCATGATGCTCCGTTGTACGCAATGGACGCATCAAATCTTGGGTCCCTGTTTTGCCAGAACATGGTACTGTTATACCCTGATGAAGCATGTGTTATTGGTAATCCATTACTCATTGTATAGGCCTGGACCGCATTCCAGGTAGGTTGATTTGAACCGCTACCGGCAATCGTTTCTGAAAAAGGGCGTGTAACATTTTCGAGGTTAGTGCCGAGGTCTCTTGAAGTATTGTATTTCCTCACAATCAGAATTTCATTATGATCTTCTGTTGTAAAAATATTGGCATAATTTCCCAATAGCGCATATCCGTCTCCGAGGCTTTGGGTATAGGCGTCCTTGTTCGCCTGGTAAGCCTCCTCCCATCTGCTGCTTACATTGGCGGGATTAAATTGCGGGCTTGCCCAGTACATTAACACTTTACCTTTAACAGCTTTGGCAGCAGCCCTGGTAACTCTTCCAACATTAGCATTGCCAACCCATCTGCCAGGCAAGTAAGCTGCTGCGGAATCAAGATCTTTCGCAATTGCAGCTATACACTCACTGGTCTTAGCTCTTGGCAAGTTTAAGTCCTCGCCACTTAAATCCTGCGAATTTAGTACAAGGGGTACCCCTCCATACAAATTAACCAGCTTAAAGTAGGTGAAAGCTCTCAAAAAGAAAAACTGACCTTTTAATGATTTCTTTGTACTATCAGAAATTGACATACTTCCGTTTATGCCCTCAATGGCAATATTGCACCGACGGATATCAAAATAGCGGTTGGAGGTAATACCAGAACTGGAACCGATGTCCAGCACGGAATTTTCAGTGAGCGTACCATATAAAAATGCCGTGTTTGCGTTATTTAACTCATCTGATGTATTGTGAATGCCGCCCAATACTGGCCATTGCGGAATAACTAAGGCATAAGTTCTGTTCAGGAACAGCCCTACTGCTCCTTGATCATTCCAGATATCAGAATCTATTCCCTGGGGATCCTCGATATCAAAAAAGTCTTTTTTACAGGAAGGTAGCACGATCACCATAAGCGCGATCATGAAAACCAGCATCAGTATCCCTCTATTTTTTATATATTTCATACTTTGATTTTTAGTGTTACCCATTATCAGAATTATAAACTTGCATTAATACCCACTGAAATAGTTCTAAGTGTTGGATAACTTGCGAAGTTGGATGTATAAGGATCTTTATATTGCAAAGGATTTTTAAGGCTCCACAAATTTGTGCCTGTAATCATCAACCGTAAATCTGGTATTTTATACTTTGCAGAAATTGTCCTCGGCATCTGGTAGGAAAGCACTGCATTGTTGATCCGGCTCTGCGTTCCACTCACGGCCCAGAAAGTAGAATTCTCCCTGGCAAGTGGTGCATCGGCCCTTGGATATTTGCCGTTAGGGTTCTGCGGTGTCCAATGATCTGCCCAGAACTCAGGAGCATTCTGGGTGGTGGTAGGGGCTTTTCTGGCTTCAGTGTCATAGAAGCGTTTACCACCTATCGATAGGTTCAGGTTCGTCTGCAGTTTAAAGTCTTTATATGTGACCCCTATCGTAAAGCCAAAACCAATTACAGCACTCGTTCTATCGAACATTAATGTTTCATCTCTATCATCGATCCTGCCATCCCCATTAATATCTTCGAAATTCAGGAAACCAACCTGGGGCTTTGCATTTCCAATCAAATAGTTTGGATTTTTAGCAAGTAGCGCATCTACATCTGCCTGGGTCCTTAAGATTCCTTTAGCGATGTAGCCGATATTACTGCCATTGTATCTGCGGGGGTCGCGGCCTATCCCAATTTCTAACGGGTCGCTACCGTATTGGCCAAGTAAGCTTTCATTGTAAAAGACATCCAGTAATTGACTATTACTCCAGCCAAAGTTGGCATCTAGATTAAAGCCCCAGTTTTTACTCAAACTAGTACGGTATCCTACTGCAAACTCGGAACCCCAGCTAAGTTGACGGCCGTAGTTAATTGTTGGTGGAGGAATCCCAGCGGTTGGAGGAAATACGTTAGCTGCGTATTTATCAAATCCATCATAGGTATACCTTTGGTAAAAATCACCTGAAATATTAATTTTATTATTTAATACAGCAGCATCAAATCCAACATTTAACGTTCTTGATTTTTCCCAGCTGATGTCTGGATTCGGATAAACATTAGGATCTAACCCACCTGTTGAAACATTTCCAAACAGGTATCCGGCGGAGGTGGTAAACCTTGATTCCCACAAACGGCCAGACACCCGGTCTTCTCCCACTAATCCATAAGTGGCCCTTAGTTTAAGGTTATTGATGAATGAGATACCCGAGAAGAATTTCTCATCACTTATTTTCCATCCCAATCCCACTGTAGGGAAGTATCCCCATCTGTTATCAGGGGCAAAGTTAGATGAGGCATCGGCCCTTCCTATAAACTCGAAAAAATACCTGCTTTTGAATGAATAATTTGCACGGCTTATATAAGACCTCTTTGCGTTTTGAATGGCCTGCGGGTTTCGGATGGCATCCTGGATGGTACCAAGGGTAGAAAGGTCATTGCTGAATGCCCAGAATTCATCGACCCCCCGTACCTGCTGCTGAAACTTACTTAAGAAAATATTTCTTCCCGAGGCTTCGCCCTGGTCAAATCCTACCATTACATCGAAGTCGTGATCTTTTATTTTTTTTCCATAAGATAATGTACCAATCAACTGGTAATTTTCTGAAATGGTGGTCCCTTCTGAAATCTGGTCGTTATTTGTTATTCTAACGGTTGGATTAGTGCTTGATGGTGCATTCGGCACTTCTGATGCCAGAACGGTTGAATACAGCAGACTGTTCTGTCCTCTCTTTACAAAATTACCTACTTCATAAGATGCATAATACTCTTTGCCGGTTGCGTTCCTGTTGTTCTTACCGAACTGAACTCTTGCATTCAACCCCGGTAAAAATGTAGGTTTGTAATCCAAAGAAGTATTTACTGATAAGCCCTGTGATTTATTCAACCTGTACGATCCTGAGTTGTGCACGCCGAGTAAACTCCAGTTACCCGGAGGATTAGGGCCGCTAAACGCAACAGGCAATCCACGCAGTTCCACCGGGACCCATTTGGGCGTAAGGTAAAGTGACCTTATTGTTAAATCATCCGTTTCGCTACTTGCGTTTTTATGATTATTGCTTTTTTCCTGGTTAAAGTCTGATGAAAAACTAACATTCGCAGTAAGGCCTTCTACGATTGTAGCATTCATGCCCGTACGAATACTGTATTTATTATTTCTTATCTCACCGTAATTTCCTTTTTCGTCATAATAGCTACCGCCGGCAAAAAAGGTAACTCTCTCGGAACCTCCTGACACAGTAAGCGTATGCCTTTGCACTTTCCCTGGATTCCAAAAATGATCATACCATGAATTGCCCGGAATGCCTTTTAAAGAATCCAGGTCTGCCTGTGAAAAACGCTGGTTATCCGGTGCACCCGTTGCCTCAAAGCCATCATTTAAATAACGCGCATGCTCATACGCACTAAGCGTGTTGGTTTTAACAGCTTCAGTTGATGTACCGAAATATCCCGAATAAGAAAGTTTAGGCTTACCTACCCGGCCTTTTTTGGTTGTAATCAGGATTACGCCCTTGGCACCCGCGGCACCGTAGATGGCTGCGGACGCATCTTTTAAGAAAGTAATGTCTTCTATCTGGCTCGCATCGATATTCTCAAAGAAATCTGCGTTGGATGACTGGGACCATTGTGTGGGGTTGGAAATAATGCCGTCTATTACAATCAATGGTTGGGACGTAACCCCATCAACATTCCCAGGAAATGTAATTGAGTTACGGATATTGACGCTGGTTGTTGAACCTGGTTTACCTGAACTGAAGTTCACACTAACACCCGGCACCCTGTTAACCAAAAGTGAAGGCAGGTTCGCCGTTGGCAGGTCTTCAATATCTGCAGCTTTTAGGGTTGATACCGCTCCCTGTATGTTTACTCTTTTTTTGGTACCGTACCCTACAACAACCACTTCGTCCATTTTGTTTTCCACCAATACCAATTGCGCATTCACAACAGACTCTGTGGCTTTTCTTTCATACACCCCATACCCCACAAAAGATATCTGCAAAATCGCCTGGGAAGAGGGCACCTGGATCGAAAACCGACCATTTTCATCAGTGACGGCTGTTTGTGCGCCGTTTTTTACGCGCACCGTGGCTCGTTCTATACCTTTCCCGGTTCTGGAGTCGATAACCGTACCGGTCACAGTTTTTTCCTGCGCAAATACTATCAGGCTCAATAGTAATAAAACCGGAAGGAGCAGCGCCTGCTTAAATAACTTGGTCATATGGCATTGTTTTGAAGAAAAATAAAAATGAAAAGTCTCTGTCAGTTTCGTTGGTTTGATTATTGTTTGGCTTTTTTTGCTGCCGCTATCCTTTTTGCCCACTCCTCACCTTCTTTCTTCATATTATATCCGGCAGCAGATAAATAATTGTTGATCTTTCCTTTATATTTTCCGAATACAGCATGTTTGGCATCACTGGAACCTTCGTCCATTGCCAGCTCGCGGGCTTCCACCAGCCAGACATACATTTTATCTCTTTGTTCGGGTGTAAGGTTTTGCAGCATATCCAGGTAAGCAGCCCAGGTGATCGGCAGCACCCCATAGGTCATGCCGTCCTTTACTTTCTCCACCTGGGCGGGCGTTAATCTTTTTGCTAATAGAGCAATAAAATGATTGTGAAGTTGCTTTAGTCCGGCAGCCTTTTTATCCACCTCCTGTTTTAATTGTTCCTCTGCTTGCTCCTTTGAGAGGTTACCAGTCTTGATAACTGTTACAGCGGCCTTACTTTTATCATGAATAGCATTGAGCTGGTAATATTGTTGGGCTATCTGCTTGGTCACTTTATTACTTATGATGGTATCGCTAATCCCTAACCCTGCAACTATCTTTTCGGAGCGGTGGAGGAGGACTTTCTGATAGGCCGTATCTCCCGGCTGCGCATACACACATCCCAGGTTTACAAACATTAGAACCATTATCAACATGCCCGGCGAATTGATACCAAATTTCAGATATTTATAAAAGGCGATCAAGCCAGGGATAAACGTAAAACTATTTACCGTTTGTGTATGCATATGAAACAAGCAAAAAATATTTTATCGAACAGTTTAAAAGGAATTAAGGATGTATCTCGACCATGCCTAATTTACCCACTAAAGGTACTTGTAGCCATAAGGGACAACAATGTAAGGTTTTGCTAAAAAGATGTAAGATTTTACTATTTGTGCCGGGGTATTAGAATAAATTATTTTAGTAAAAAGGGGATGATATTAATCCGCTATAAGCCGGATCTTACCCGGAACCAACCCGGGAGAACGGACAGTTAATGTATTATTTCCCTTTTTTGGAGATGACCTGATGATGGCCAGCGCCATGCCCTTCCAGGCCTTCCTTGTGGTGCTCACCAGGGAGGTAGTATCCGCCTGGTAGCCGTTGTCGGTCCCTGCGATAGTTGCAGTGCCGGAAGTGGAAAAATGCAGGGTATTATTTGCTCCAGGCACAAGCACGCCATCCTGGTCCACCACCCGTGCCGTGATGAAAGAAAGATCCTTACCGCCGGCTTTTATATGCTGCCGGTCTGCCACCAGTTCCAGTTTAAATGGTTTACCAGCCGTTTTAATTTCTTTTACTAAAACAATGCTCCCATTTTTTCTCGACACCGCTTTTAGTGTACCGGTTGCAAAAGGAACCCTCCACATCACATGGAGGTCTTCCAACCCCTTTTTTTTGATGCCAAGCGATTTTCCATTTAAAAATAATTCCACTTCATCTGCATTATTATAGTAAGCCCAGACATCTACTATCTTTCCCGGCTGCCAGTTCCAGTGAGGGAAAATATGTAAGACTGGTTTCGCAGTCCACTCCGACTGGTACATATAATAAACGTCTTTGGGAAAACCTGCCAGGTCGATGATACCGAAATAGGAGCTGCGTGCCGGCCATGGGTAGGGAGTTGGTTCTCCAAGGTAATCGAACCCGGTCCACACGAACAAACCTGAGAGAAAGTCGTGTTGCTTAATGATCTTCCAGGTTTCTTCGTGAGTGCTGCCCCAGTTGGCTTTTACATTATCATAAGCTGATACGGTCCAGTCGATATTTCCGTTCTTTAATTCTTTCTGTCCTTTTGGTGGCCATACCCTGATGCTATCTGAAGGCATATCATAATGTCCGCGGGTTTGGAGTGCAGACGTTGTTTCCGCGCCTATGAATATTTTGCCCGGGGAACGTTTTAAAAATTCCGGGAAATTTTGTTGGTTGTAATTCCAGCCTGTTACATCCAGGGCGTTGGATTGGTAGATGAAATTTTTAGTGGTATCTGTTTCTGTCAGGGCTGAAGTAACAGGACGCGTGTTATCCAGTTTCTTTACTATATCCGTCAGCTCTTTTGTAATAGTTAGACCCGTACTGTCAAACTGTTCCCGGATCTCGTTACCGATGCTCCACATAAAAATAGAAGGATGATTCCTGTCGCGCGATATCATATCTTCCAGGTCCTGCCGGTACCATTGTTTAAAATCCGCGGAATAATCAAATTTGCTTTTTCGCTTCTGCCAAATGTCAAAGGATTCATCCATTACGAGGAATCCCATTTTATCGCATAGATCCAGAAACTGCGCTGCCGGTGGATTGTGGGCTGTGCGGATAGCGTTACATCCCATGGCTTTCAATATCTCTAATTGCCTTTCGGCAGCCCGGTAATTAAATGCAGCTCCCAATGCGCCAAGATCGTGGTGCAGGCAAACGCCTTTTATCTTGGTTGGTATGCCATTGAGAAAAAATCCGTTTTCCCTGTCAAAAGCAAATTTCCGGAAGCCAATATTAGTACTCACTTCATCCAGGGGTTTTCCATCCTGATAAATTGTAGTGATGGCTTTATATAGATAGGGCCGGTCGGGTGACCAAAGTATGGGATCTTTTACACCCCAGACCGCATAGGTTTTATCTACGCCAATGGGAGATCCCCAGGAGAAAGTGTCCAGTAGGATGCTGTTTGATTCGTATGTTGTTATCTTTTTACCTGCGGAATCCAGTATGACCACAGTACTGGTGATTTTTTGCTCCCGCCCGGTTGTATTTCTGAAACTGAGGGAATGGATTCGGAGGTCACCAAAAACGGAAGTTTTGACTGCGGGATCATAAGTTTCCCGTTTATTGTTTTTCAAGCTATAAAGTGCGGGTGAAAAAAATACCCCTGTCTGTTCAATGTAAATTTTGTTTGTAGTCACCAACATTACGTCCCGGTAAATGCCGGAGCCGGTGTACCACCTAGAATTTGGTTGTTGCGAATTGTCAACTTTTACCGCGATAACATTTTTTGCTGCGCCGAACAGCAGGTAGGGCGTCAGGTCATATTCAAAGGCGATATAACCGTTGGGCCGTTTACCCAGGTAATGTCCATTGATCCACACTTCGCTGTTACGGTACACACCGTCGAAATTGATAGAAACATTTTTGTTTTTGGAAGAAACCGGCAGGCTAAAATTTTTCCTGTACCAGCCATACCCTCCGGGGAGTGCTCCGCCCTGGTTTGTGGCCGGCGCGGTCGCACTGAAAGACAATTCAATGCTCCAGTCATGCGGAAGTATTACTGAACGCCAGCCTGCGTCGTTATAATTGTGATTGCTGGCAAGGCTGTCATTGCCCAGGTAAAATTTCCATTCGCTGTTAAAATTCAGTGTGTGCCTTACCTGTGCTAAAGAAGTTTGAACTATCAACATTAACCACAGCAGCATAAATACTGCCCAAGCGGTAAGTTTGGTCTTTCCTGAATGTCGTATTTGATGGGTATTAATTATCATGATGAGCAAGCAACAAGTTCGAAGGTCAGAAAAAATTATAAACTAATCGACTGTCACCAGTCTTTCCGTGGTCACATCCGCTGGTATTGCTTCTTTTACTTTATATCCTTTCCACCCGTAATAGAGGATCACGAAAAAACAAACCAGCGGCACTGCATAGGCCACTTGTATGTTTACCTCGTTAGATATATAGCCCAAAGCCAATGGGATCAGCGCCCCTCCCACTATACTCATCACCATATAGGAAGAAGCCATTTTTGTATGTGATCCGAGGTTCTTAATGCCTAATGCAAAAATAGTGGGAAACATGATCGACATAAAGAACTCAACTCCCATAAACGCGTAAACGCTGATGCGTCCCCCCACCATTACGATGTAGATCATCAGTAAAATATTAATTGCGCTGTAAATGGCCAGTAACGTCTGCGGGGCAATTTTTTGCATTAAAAAGGTTCCGACATACCGGCCCAGCATAAAAGACAGTAGAAGATAACCAAGATAGTTCGTGGCTTCCGTTTCTGCTATGTTGGCGCTATACCTGCTATACCTGATAAAGAAGCTGGAAATGCAAACCTGGGCGCCCACGTAAAAAAATTGGACGATCACAGCGTTGCGGAAGTGGGGAATGCGGAAAACTGAAAAATCGAGTTTAAAGGAAACATCTTTTTCTTCTTTTACTTCGGGAAGTTTTACCAGGTAGATCATTAGGGCTACCAGCAGCAATACCGCCGCAATGCCAAGGTAAGGCATTTTAACACGGTCAGCTTCTGAGGCAAGGTATTGCTGCAGGGCTCCGTTGGCGGCCAGCGCTTCCATTTGTTCCGGTGTGTACTCTGTGCCGGACAAAACAATCTTACTAAGAAAAAACGCAGCAACAAATGCACCAAGGCCGTTGAATGCCTGGGCAAAATTGAGTCTCTGTGTGGAGGTCTTTTCATCCCCTAAAATAGTGATGTACGGGTTGGCGGCGGTCTCTAAAAAAGTCATCCCCGAGGCTATCAGAAATAGGGCGCCCAGGAACATACCAAACTGCCGTGTTTCTGCTGCAGGGTAAAAACAAATGGCACCAAAAGCGGCCATAACCAGTCCTGCGATGATACCCGTTTTATAACTCGTACGGCGCATAACCATTGCAGCAGGTATTGCCACCAAAAAATAGGCGATCCAATATGCCGAGTCAATAAAAGCCGACTGAAAGTCATTCAGCTGGCAGGCTTTTTTTAAATGTGGAATAAGTGACGGCAAAAGATTGCCGGTTAAAGCCCATAAAAAAAACAAACTGATGATCAATACCAGCGCCAGTTTTGTGGATGGCTTTTTATTTTCTGTTGGCTGCATTACACTATGGTTGAAAAATTAAACTAAAATAAATACCGTCATAGTTTTGGGTCCATGCGCACCCAATACCAGCGATTGTTCGATATCGGCCGTTTTGGAGGGGCCGGCAATAAACACTCCGAAGTCATAATTGTCGTGTCCTATCCGGCTATAGGCCTCATGCATATTATTGACAAAATCAGTCTTGTTTAAGACTACGGAAAGATGCTGGCAAATAAAAGGCAATGCCCTGATGCGCATTTGCTCATCAGTCATCCAGACCGATCCATTTTCCGCAACGCCAAAAACCGCCTTTAAAATAGCGACTTCTATATTTTCCAAAACATGCGGATCCAGTTTATCATCCAGCATTTTTATGCCCTCAAGGCCAGGAATAGTAGTCACAAAGTTTTGATGATTTGGAAATGTATAGTTAACATAATCAACGATCTCCTTTGTGCTGGTAATTTCCACAACCGTGCCACCAATGCCTTTTAACACCGCTGCAAACTGGGCGTACTTATCTTCGTATTGTATCGACTCAGCACCCACCAGCGGCGGCAATTCCTGCAGCGCGGGTTGGTTATTTTTTACAGCCTGAAGAATCTTTTCCCTGCTATTCATGCCTGTTTTTTTTATACCACTGCGTAAATGATTCTTTCGGCACAGCCGGCATCTCTCTTTGCTTAAACCAGGGGTTCCACTTGTTACCCACGATAAAAGGAAGGTATTTCATAACCCATTTGCCGGCCGCACCCGCGAAATTAAATATCGCAGGTTTGGATAAGGTGGCAGCCATCATTTTCATTGCCGCTGTTTTTGTTTTTGGAGAATACCCTTCTTCCGTGATTACCTGGCGCCACTTATACAGCTGTTGGTGTATATCAATTTTCACGGGGCATACATTGCTGCAACTACCACAAAGCGTGGATGCAAATGGAAGATCCGCGTATTGCTTCATATCCAGGTTGGGAGCAAGTATAGCACCTATCGGACCAGCGATGGCGGTATGATAACTGTGTCCCCCGCTTCGCCTGTACACAGGGCAGGTATTGAAACACGCTGCGCAACGAATACATTTTAAGGAGTTGCGAAACGACTCACGTCCCAGCTGAACGGTGCGGCCATTATCCACTAAAATAATATGTACCTGCTGGCCGGCAATAGGTTTATTAAAATGACTGCTGTAAGTTGTTATCGGCTGACCCGTTGCGCTGCGTGCGAGCAGGCGCAGAAAAACGCCCAGGTGTTCCCGCTTTGGAATAATTTTTTCTATGCCCATACACGCAATATGCACATCGGCGAGATGTGCCCCCATGTCGGCATTACCTTCATTGGTGCAAACGACGAATTCACCTGTTTCTGCCACGGCAAAATTCACACCCGTAATGGCGATGCGTCGTGTAAGAAATTTTTCCCTGAGATGTATTCGTGCAGCGTTGGTTAAAAACTGTGGGTCGGCATTCCCTTTGGGGGTATTTAAATGTTTGTGAAACAACTCCCCGATCTCTTCTTTCTTCCAATGGATGCAGGGCAATACAATATGGCTGGGGTGTTCGTTTGCCAGTTGGACGATTCTTTCTCCCAGGTCGGTATCAACAACATCTATTTTTTTGGTGGCGAGGAATTCGTTCAAACCGCATTCTTCAGTGAGCATGGATTTGCTCTTGACAATCTGCTCTACCTGGTTTTGCTGTAAAATCGAGTACACGATCTCGTTATGCTCTTTTGCATCTGCCGCCCAATGTATAACGATACCTTTCTCCGTAGCTTTTTTTTCAAATTCAAGCAGGTATTCATGCAGGTTACTTAGTACATTGTCTTTAATCGCAGACGCTGTATCTCTCAGTTGTTCCCATTCAGGAATTGTCCAGGCTGCTTTATCTCTTTTTTGCCTGATCCACCATAAAGTCTCATCATGCCATTCTACCCTTGCTTCGTCTTTATTGAAGATGGTGGAAAGTTCAGAATGTGTTGCAGTGGATGGAGATGACATTTGGTGTTTTATTATTTAGTTGAGCGTTCATTGATCATGGTTCATGGTCATGGTTCATAGTTCATAGTTCATAGCAGGGGACACCGTATAACTATGAACGATAAACCATGAACTATGAGCTATTCAATATCTCCGCTATATGCCTTATTTCAATCTTACTTTTCTTTCTTTTTAATACACCCTCTAAATGCATCAGGCAGCTCATGTCACCACCTGTGATTATTTCCACTTTATTTTTCTCATGATCGGCAACGCGATCCTTTCCCATCTTTACGCTTACTGCTTCTTCCATCACGCAGAAGGTGCCGCCGAAACCACAGCATTCATCGGTTCTGTCTAAAGGTACAAGTTCCAGGCCCTTTACTTTTTTCAATAAAAAATCTCCCTTGGAAAAAGGAGGACTTACCAACTCTGACATTTGTGCAGTAAGCAAGCCTCGCTGGCCATGGCAACTTTGATGAACCCCCACGCGGTATGGAAAGGAAGCGTCCACGTTTTCGACATTAAGGATATCCACTAAAAACTCAGTGAGCTCAAATACTTTTTTCCGGATCCCGCCCGCAGCAGCTTCATCCTTTTCACTATGTAAATGTTCTTTGATATGCAAGGTGCAGCTGCCGGACGGGCAAACCACGTAATCATACTTTGCAAAGTTTTCAGTAAATAATTCATTGCAGGGCTGGCCCAGCTTTTCATAACCTGAATTCGCCATGGGTTGTCCACAGCAGGTCTGGTTAAGCGGGTAATCCACTTTGCAACCAAACTTTTCCAGTAGCTCCAAAGTAGCAATGGCTACCCGGGGATAAAACTGGTTCACATAACATGGTATAAATAATCCTACAAACATTAAACGATAGAAGGCTTGGTGTAAAATTTCAGGGCGATGATATCGCCTGGTAAAGGAAGGCTGTTCCAATGCTTATGGATGGCAAGTGCGGCCCCTACTGCAGTGGCTTGTGCAACGGAGGCTGCGTACACTTCCATTTCAGGGAAAGCTTCAGCAAGTAAGTGCATGTAAATAGAATTTTTACTGAAGCCACCATCTACGAAAATGCGGCTCACTTTATCATCCTGGATCACCAGGTTGGCGGAAGCCAGTTGTTGCCACATAATGTCCAGCATGAGGCGATGGTAGGCTGTTTCATAATTTTTGAATAAACCCAGGTCTCTTTCCCCGAATTTAATATCAGGTACTGTGGGACTGTCACCAGTCAACTCCTTGGTTATTTTTTCGTTGTACGCCACGTTTTTATAAAAGCCTGGAAGAATATCAAAATGCCTGGCAATTCTTTTTGTTTCTATTTCATGCTCGTTGCCTGCAAAAAGACGGCTTGCTTTTACTGCATCTCCCTTGTAGCTCATGTAACAAAGGCAATCCTGCCTCAGTTCGGCCTCTGTGAGCGGGTGGCTGTTAAATGGATTCAGGGTGATACACCATGTACCGGTGGAAATCAAAATAAAAGGCTCCGAAAAACAGGCCAGGTATGGAATTAAAGCTGCTGATGAATCATGCAGACCAATGCCCACTTTAAAATCCTTCCAGAATGCCCTTACCTCCACAACTTCCGAAGCTGAATAGATGGGCGCCAGTTTCCATGCGATCTCCTCTTTTATCACCCAGTCATGATAATTATTTTGTGGAAAGTTCCAAAGGTTGGTATGGCAGCCAATACTGGTGATGTCACTGTACATTTCTCCGGTGATTAAAAAACTGAGGTATTGCGGAAGATGAAGCGAATACTTGATTCTCTCAAAAACTTCGGGCTGTTGGTATTTCAACCAGTAAAGCTGCATACCGGAATTAAGGTGGCCGAGTACAGGCGAAGCGGTGTTAATAGAAACACTTACTTCCCCATCATAATCTTTATAAAATTTATTCCTTAATTTTTCGGGAAAAGGTTTCAGGTAGTTGTACAATGGAGTTACAGGTTTGCCCTGCTCATCAATGTGTACGAAACTGGCACCGTATGATGAAAAGTTTAAGGCCCTGATGTCAAACTTTTCCAGCTCCATCAATTCCTTCAATGAATTCCTGCCCCATGCAGTCAGCGCTTCCAGGTTTTCGCATGCATCTCCGTCTTCGTCAACTGTTTCCCGGAATTGCAAAGTCTTTTCAAATACGATCCGGTAATGCTCATCAAAGAGGAACAGCTTCTTATTGGTTTTACCAACATCGAAGATCGCTATGACGGGGATTGGGGGCATTGTTGTGAATTGTCAGTGGGATTGTGAGTTGTCAGTTGTCAGTTGTGAGTGGACTTTGTTTTATCATACCACTAAATAGTTTAAAAGTCTTTACAATAGATTCCCCTAAAGTTTGAACATCTTCGTTTTGGAAATACCCTATTTTAAAAGCGATCCCAATTGCACTATCCACTTCTATAACGGAACCTCTTGCTATTTCAAAAAATCTGCTTCGTTCTTTTTGTGTTTTCCTGGAACACCTCTCTGCAATATTCAGATGCACTGAGATGGCAGCCCTTCGTATTTGAGAGACCATTGAGAATTTCTCGTCGGCTGGAAAACGTTTGGTGAGCTTGTAACATTCGAGTGCTAATTCCTGTGAGAACTGGTAAACATTCAGTTTTATGTGTGATGATTGTAAGAACATAGTGTGGTATTTATAGGTACAAATGATGGTTAATACATAAATATAAACTATCTACTATCCATTTGCAACCGGCAACTACTCACCACTCACCACTCACTACTCACTACTCACAATTACAGCCCCGTCGCCACCGTACTCATTCCTCTTTCCTTTACCAATTGTTGCCTGATGTTGCCGCTTCTGAAAAATGATACCGGGTCAATAGCAGCCCCTGCTCTCCGTCTTGCTTCGGCAACAATGGCCCGAACATCTGTGCGGAAAGTATTTTGCAACACTTCCTGTGCAGCTACTACATCATTATTTTTTTGTGCTTCGTTTAGTTTTTTCCTGTCAACCAGCAACGCGTGCGTATATGCGATCATGATAGCTTCTACAGATTGCAAAAGATCTTCAAGGGGATCTTTTACATTATGGCTGGCGTCAATCATCCAACCCAGGTCTGTAGCGTGGTTCATTCCCTTTGCATCCATGCCTTCTACAAGTTCATTGAAGATCAGGAAGAGCTGGTAAGGTTTCATACTACCTACGGTCAGGTCATCATCGCCATATTTGCTGTCGTTGAAATGGAAACCACCGAGTTTGCCTTCCATCAATAATAATGAAACGATCTGTTCAATATTAGCGTTGGGTAAATGGTGACCAAGGTCTACTAAAGTGTATGCTTTGTCGCCAAGTTTGTTGGCATAGAGCAGGGATTGTCCCCAGTCCCCTACCGCCATCGAATAAAAGTTGGGCTCGTAAGCCTTATATTCTACAAACATTTTCCAATCTCCCGGTAATGCAGCGTAGATCTCGCGCAAACTTTCCAGCGTGTTCTCAAATGATTTTCTAAAATTCAACTGGCCCGGGAAACAACTGCCATCTGCAAGCCAGACAGTGAGCGATTTTGAACCGATGTCCACACCATGTTTGATCACATCGATATTGTGAGCAATGGCTTGTTTGCGAACCGATTTATCTACGTGTTGCAGAGAACCAAACTTGTAACTTTCTTCCTGCCCAGGCTGGTTCTGAAAAGTGTTGGAGTTTACGGCATCGAACAATAGGCCATGCTGGGAAGCCAATGATTTAATGGCATTGGCATCCGATGGAATATCCCATGGTATATGGAGGGAAATCGCGCCACTTGAATTATTTAGTGCATGCAATAATCCTACATCTTCAATTTTTTCTTCCAGGCTTCCTGGTTCGCCGGCTCCCGGGAAACGGCCGAATCTCGTGCCTCCGGTACCCAACGCCCAACTCGGGATGGCTACCTGGAACTCAGTCAATTTTTCAATGATGTCTTCTACTCCCGGGATGTCTTCAGCGATAAAATTAAATTTACGCTCCTGGGCGGCGAGCAGCGATTTGTTGGCGTCTGCAATCAATTGTTTATTTAGTAACATGTGTATGACTTTATAATTACCGGGGTTCCGATAGGTGGATACATCCCCCCAATTTTGTTTAAGGTAAATAAAATACTTCTTCCAAAGGGCTACTTACTGGTGAATTATCAGGGTTGCTCTCCATAATGTCGCCCATATAGGCCCACCATTCTTGCATTACCGGGTGTGCAGGCAGGTTATCAAGACAGGAAGCATCTTCGATTTTTAATACCCCGAAAAGAATGTTGGTTTTTTCATCCAGAAAAATGGAGTAATCGCTTACACCTGTTTCCTTCAATAAGTTTACCAGGTCTGGCCATAGAGCATCGTGTCTTTTTTTGTATTCTTCTTTTTGATCTGCAAACAACTGCATTTTGAATGCTACTCTCGCCATGTAAGACTCCTTAAAAAATTAAAAAAACAAGGTTGACAGATTAGAAAATCATCAACCTTTTTAGATTGCTTATTGCCATATAAAAAACTAACGTAAAAATGCCATTGCTACACCGCCATCCACGTTGAGCACGTTGCCGGTTGACTTATTCAGTAAGCCACCAGCAAATGCAAAACACGCATTAGCGATATCTTCAGGCAGTATTGTTTCATTCAGTAAAGTGCGCTTGGCATAATAAGCCGGCAACTCTTCTACGGTAATACCGTATGCTTTTGCACGTCCTTCTGCCCAGCCACCTGCCCAGATATTGCTATCTGCAATAACCGCATCAGGATTCACCGTATTCACCCTGATCTTATCTGTTCCCAGCTCTGCAGCCATTAACCTTGTAAGATGCGCCTGCGCTGCCTTTGCAGAACCATAACCTGCATTATTTGGCCCTGCAACCACCGCATTTTTTGAAACGATATTAATAATATCTCCGCCTATATTTTGTTTTTGCATTACTGCAATACCCGCCTGGGAAACAAGGAACTGTCCCTTTACCAGGATATCATATAACCTGTCCCAATCCTCGATGCTATGATCGGCGATGGATTTGGATGTGCTGATACCGGCATTATTCACGATGATATCCACACCACCAAATGCCAATGCTGCGCTATCCATCGCTTTGGTGATAGTTTCTTTATTAGTAACATCCAGTTTTACTGCAGCAGCATTATCCTTTCCAAATGTTTTCTGGAACTCTTCCGTTGCGGCCTGTAATCTTTCTTCGTTGATATCATTGATAATGACACAGGCGCCTTCTTCTGCAAATTTTTTCGCAATAGCTTTACCAATACCACCTGCACTCCCGGTAACTAATGCGATCCTTCCACTTAATGCTTTTGGTTTTGGCATGCGGGAAAGTTTTGCTTCCTCCAGCAACCAGTACTCGATATTAAATGCTTCCTGCCGTGGTAAAGAAGTGTATTTAGAAATTGCCTCTGCACCTTTCATCACGTTGATTGCGTTGATATAAAATTCTGCTGCCACCCTCGCCGTTTGTTTATCTTTTGCAAAGGTGAACAAACCCACCCCAGGGTATAAGATCACCACAGGATTCGCATCACGAATGGCCGGACTGTTTTGATGTTTACAGGTGTTGTAATATTCCTCATACATTTTACGGTATGCCTCAAACTCCGGTGCAAGTTTTGCTTTGACGGCTGCTACATCATTCAAATCTTCGCCTGCAGTTAATGGCAGTACCAGTGGACTGATCTTCGTACGAAGAAAGTGGTCCGGGCAGCTTGTGCCCAAAGGAGCCAACGTATCAAGGTCTTTTGAATTGATAAATTCCAGCGCCCTGTCGTCATCGGTAAAGTGACCGATCATTTTTGTCTGGGAAGAGCAGAATCCACGAAGCACCGGCGCAAGTGCAGCGGCCTGTTTCAGTCTTTCTTCTTTTGCAAGGGACTGGATTTTAGCCCCGCCAAACACGGGCGATTTTTTGCCGTAATTATCGTTTAAATAGTCTGCACAACGCTCAATCACTTCCAATGTATTCACATAACTTTCGTATGCTGTATCGCCCCAGGTAAACAAACCGTGGGAGCCCAACATGATCCCCCGGATACCCGGGTTTTCATCCAGGCATTCTTTTAGTTGCAGCCCAAGATCAAACCCTGGTTTCTGCCATTCTACCCATCCTACGGTACCTTCAAATAGTTCCCGGGTGATTTTTTTTCCATCTTCTGCTGCAGCGATAGCGATAGCTGCATCGGGGTGAAGGTGGTCAATATGTTTAAATGGTAAGAAACCGTGTAATGCGGTATCTATAGAAGGCGCTTTAGACGCAAGATCATAAATGCAATGATTGAAAAGTTCCACCATTTCATCTTCGTGTTCCAGGCCACGGTACACGTTCTTCAGGCTGCGTAATCTGTCCACATATAAGGCAGCAAGGCCGCTCTTTTTCAACGTACCAATATCACCACCGCTGCCCTTCACCCACATTACTGCAGTTTCTTCGCCCGTCAGGGGGTTTTTGGCCATGGCCTTGCAGGAAGTGTTACCACCTCCGTAATTTGTCAGCCGCAAATCTGCCCCCAACAAATTAGACCTGTATATCAACAAAGCCACTTCATCTCCTTCCATGAAGGCTGCCTTGGCATCATCCCAGAGATAACTCACATTTTTAAATTCCTTTTCCCCTGCAGGGTTCATAGTTAATTTTTCGGTTCCCATAATCATTAAAGTATTTTAAAAGACGTTGTAATTTAAATTTTTAAATAGGTTCTGCCTACTTCAGCGAATTACCGATGCCCACTATAAATACCGAAGCAATGATCACTACTATTCCAAGGATAATGGTAGAGGCCGTTTTTTTACTTACTCCTTTCCATTCTTTTAATAATATCCCCCACATGTTGGCTACCAGGATAATAAAAGACATGTGCAGGATCCATGAGCTGGCACCATTGCCCATTTTACTTTCTCCCATACCATAAAAGAAAAATTGCAAAAACCACATGGTCCCACCCAGGGCGCATAACAAATAATTTTTTGCCAAGGGTGCTTTGGAATTGGTATAATCCCCGAAGGATTTGTTCCGCGCATTTAATATCATGCACCAGATAAAATTGGTGGTCAATCCTCCCCACAGTATCACCACAAAAATTACATTATTACGAAATAAAAATTCGCCTGTTTCCCCAGGGTTAGCGGCTTTCCACAATTCATTGGCCTGGATGCCCATAGTCGTTCCTGCCTCTATACCAAAACTGAAACACGCACTCAGCACGCCGGAGATCACTGCGAGGATCAATCCCTTTACCAGCAGGAACTCACTTCCCGAAGCGTCGATATGAGCATTTTTAATCACTTTTTCACCGTGTGCCCCGGTACTATGCACTACTTCCCCTGCCATGTCTCCGCCCTTTAGCTCCAGGTCACGGTCCTTCATAGCGCCAGCCTTACCACAAATGATAATTCCCACTACACAAAGCAGCAGGCCGAGCATCACGGTAAGACCCCACGAAGTACCGAAGAGATCCTCAATCGTATCCTTCCCATCTTTGGGATTAAAATAATAATATACTGCGGGAACAAGGGCGCCAAAAACAGAGCAAAGCCCCAGGATGATGGAACTTCCCAATGATACACCAAGATAACGAACGCCCAACCCATAGGTTAAGCCCCCGATTCCCCATAAAAGACCCATGATAAAAGTGGTAATCAGTACTTCTGAAGAAGCTGACCGGATAATATCCATAAAACCCGGGATGGTGAGATATGCCGCGAGTGGTGGTACGATCAGCCAGGAAAACAAACCTCCTACGATCCAGAAACTTTCCCAACTCCAGCCTTTTACTTTTTTGTATGGCATGTAAAAACTACCCGACGCAAACCCACCCACAAAATGAAATAATACACCCAAAATAACACCCATAAAAAGCTGTTTTTTATATATGAAAAGCAATTAAACGGTAAAATATGATGAATTCAAGTCTGAGGCATCATGCACTGTTATGTATATTGAAAAGGAAATGTTTTTTGTTTAAGGTATATTTGATTTTTATCCAAGATATCGTCGCAATGATAGCCTCCTTTAATAAGATAATTTATATCGATGAGTTCTCCGCCACGCCGAAATACCAACAACTTGCCAACTGCATTATCAAAGCCATAGGAAGCCAGAAATTACAATTGGATGATGTACTTCCATCTATCAATGAACTGAGTTTTGAATTTGAGATTTCCAGGGATACCGCGGAAAAAGGATACCGGTACCTTAAAAAAACAGGCATCATCGGGTCGGTACCGGGCAAAGGGTATTTTATTAAAAATGCTGATGTGGGGCATAAGATCAAAATATTCCTGATGTTCAATAAACTAAGCTCCCACAAGAAGATCATCTACGACTCCTTTGTGAGCAAGTTGGGTGAAGCTGCCACCATTGACTTTTATGTATACAATAATAACTTTTCGTTATTCAAAAACCTGCTGCAAAACAGCCGCGAGGATTATAATTACTACGTGATCGTACCTCATTTTATGGAAGGAAGCGAGAACGCCTACAATGTAATTAACAATATACCGAAGGAAAAGCTTTTATTGCTGGACAAACTTGTGCCGGGGGTAACGGGGGAATACGGTGCCGTTTTCGAAAATTTCGATGAGGACATTTATAATGCGCTGGAGAAAGCGCTGCCGCAACTGGCCAAATACCACACGATCAACATCATTGTACCGGAATACACTTATCACCCTTCTGAGATAACAACGGGGTTCACAAAGTTCTGCCAGGAATATGCATTCAACCACAATATTGTACACAATATCCGGAAGGCGAATATCAACGAGGGCGAAGTCTACATCAACCTGATGGAAGACGACCTGGTGGTGCTGATTGAAAAAATAATTGATAAAAAACTTACGGTCGGGAAAAATGTTGGGGTGATTTCTTACAATGAAACCGCGCTTAAAAAAATAATACTGGATGGCATCACCACTATCTCCACTGACTTCCAAATGATGGGCGAAAAAGCTGCGGAACTGATCCTGAACAAGTCAGTGGAACACATTGAAGCCAGGTTTTATTTAACGCTCAGGAATTCTTTGTGATTTAGCTGCACGAATTGATGACCCGGATGGATGGCACGAATTCCACAGATTATTAGAGGGTTTAGATTGTGAAACCGGCAGGAACTTTACGCATTTGCCAGCGCTCTATCCAGGTGTACATAACCGCCGTCTACATACACCAACTGGCCGGTAGTATGCGAGGATTTGGATGATAATAAGAAAACCACTGCATTTGCGATCTCCCCCGGTTGGGTCATCCTGTTGCCGAGAGGAATCTTTGATTCGATTTGCTTTAATTTCTCTTCCGGGTTGGCCAGGGTCTTTATCCATTTTTCATATGCAGGTGTATACGATTCTGAAACGATCACAGCATTCACCCGGATATTGTATTTCAATAATTCTACTGCCCATTCCCTCGTTAAGGCGATCCGCCCGCCGTTGCTGGCGGCATACGCTGATGTGTTACCCTGGCCTGTGATGGCTGTTTTGGATGCTATATTCACTATTGGGCCCTGCGATTTAATCAATTGGGGTAAAGCAAAATGGGCCAGCAAATAATAATGTACCAAGTTCGTATGCAGCGAGGCCATAAATTTTTCATAGTTGCCATTTTCTAATCCGACGCCATCATTTACGCCGGCATTATTAACGAGGCCATCGATACGGGTAAATTTATCAATCACCATATTTACGGCCCTTTCACAAGAAGCAGGATCTGACAACTCTGCAATGACCTGGTACGCCTTACCACCTGCCAATTCAATTCCGTGGACCACTTTAAGGTTATCTTTCTCGTTGCGACCCAATATCACGGGGATAGCGCCCTCGCTAGCCAGCAGTGTTACTATCGCTTCACCGATCCCTTTTGCACCACCGCTTACCAGTATAACTTTATCTTTTAAATCCAGGTCCATGCTTAGTATCTTTAAATTTTATGCTGCCGTAAAGGCTACTGTAGTTTGTTTGCTGGTGCCCAATCCATCAATGCCCAGTTCCATGGTATCTCCCGGCTTGAGGTAAACTGGTGGATTGAATCCAAGCCCCACACCTGCCGGTGTTCCGGTAGATATCACATCGCCGGGCAAAAGTGTCATAAAACGGCTTACATAAGAGATCAACACCGGGATATTAAAGATTAGGTTCGCGGTAGTACCATTCTGCATTTGCTCACCATTCAACGTCAACCACAGTTTTAAATTATTTACATCAGGCACTTCATCTTTTGTCACCAGCCAGGGGCCGATGGGCGCAAAAGTGTCGCAGCCTTTTCCTTTGTCCCATGTGCCACCTCTTTCCAGTTGAAATTCCCTCTCACTCACATCATTATGCAAGCAGTAGCCGGCCAGGTGATCCATCGCATCGTCTTCCGTTACATAACTTGCTTTCTTACCAATCACAACTGCCAGTTCAACTTCCCAGTCAGTCTTTACAGAATCCCTCGGAATAATCACATTATCAAAGGGACCACACAATGCAGAACTTGCCTTCATAAAGATAACAGGCTCTGTTGGTAGTGTGGCATTGGTTTCCTTTGCATGATCCGCATAGTTGAGGCCGATACAGATAATTTTTGATGGCCTTGCAATTGGTGATCCTATGCGGGTGCCGGGTGGAACTTCCTTCAGCATACCTTTATATTGTTCCAGCATCCAACCGAGGTGCAACAATCCGCCGTTTGAGAAAAATGCTTCATTATAATCCTGAATAAACCCGGAAACATCATAATTTTTATCATGGATGTTCACCCCTGGTTTTTCTTTATTTAATTCTCCAAAGCGAATCAGTTTCATATCTATATTTATTACTTATAATGATTATTATTTTTGTTTAGCATGTCCCCGGCAGAACTAGTTATTCAGTTTTATAAAGCCTCCATCAATCGGGTAATCACATCCCGTGATAAAAGCTGCTTCATCGCTGCAAAGGTAGAGGATGAGGTTAGCAATTTCCCCCGGTAAAGCCATTCGGCCGATGGGCTGTGTTTTCGAAAGCTTTTCAAACATCTCTTTTTCATGCCCCGGGTAATTTTTTGCCAGGTAGTTATCTACAAAAGGAGTGTGTACCCTGGCTGGTGAAATACAATTGCACCGGATATGATTTGCCAGATAATCTTTGGCAACCGACAGCGTCATACCCAGCACAGCACCCTTGCTCATACTATAAGCGAACCTGTCTGGTATACCGACGTTGTTGGCAATGGAGGCCATATTTAATATAGTACCGCCCCCGTTTTTCTTCATAATTGGGATGGCTGAAAACAGGCAGTTGTAAATGCCTTTCACATTTACATTATACACTTTATCAAAATCTTCTTCGGAAGTGGTGTCTGCTTTTCCAATATTAGAAATACCCGCACAGTTTACCAAAATATCAACCCGGCCAAATTGATCAAACAGTGATTTTATTTGCTGCTGGTTGGTTACGTTTGCCAAATGACCGTCTGCAATACCGCCGGCAGCCTTAATTTCATCTGCCGCGGAAAACAATCCATCTTCATTCATATCCAGTAGATGTACTGTGGCTCCCTGCCTTGCAAAAACCAATGCGACAGCTTTTCCTATACCGCTTGCTGCGCCCGTCACAACTGCCGTTTTATTTTTTAAACTAAACATATTTTTTTCTGTACTTGGGGTTGTAAATATTAATTTTATTTTGATATAACTGTGAATGTATAATTTCCAGAACCTATTGCGATCTTCGCCCTCCCATTCTCAAACCCAAGCATCGTCAAATCTTTTTGTGTGGCAACAGGCATTTTATTTTCATTTATCAAATCCCTTTTTGTTGCGGGTAAATAAATAGTTGCTTTCGTGTTTGGAGGAATTGCTACTTTTAACTCAAAGGTCTTCGCGGTTTTCTTCCACCTGGACACTACATTTCCATATACCGTTTCATGGCTGGCGTTTACAAAACTGATATCGCCTACAATTTCGGGTTTTATAATTATATGATTGAATCCGATTGATTCTGCAGATTGGCTGATACCTGCCAGCCCTTCATAAAACCATTGCATGATATGACCCAGCATCAGGTGATTGTTGGAAACTTCCTTAAGGGCGGCCCATGATTCCGTTAATGCGGTAGCCCCCTTTTTCAACTGGTATCCGTAACCCGGCACGTCGTCCCGGGAATTCATATCATAGATTAGTTGGGAAGATCCCCCATTGTGTAAAGTCTCAATCAGAAAATGGAAGCCAATATCTCCGGCCGTAAGTTTGTTGCCTGAAGCAGTGATGGAATCAACCATATTTTTCATCACGGCCGCCCGGTCTTTTTCCGTCACAAGACCCAGGCTCAATGGCATTGCCATGGCCGTTTGGCTACCAGTAGAGTAGACTTTCGTCTGTGCATTAAAAAAAGTATCCTGGAAGGTTTTATGGATTTCCACTGCATGGTTTGAGTAAATAGAAACATCCGCTTTTTTATGTAAAGTGGCGGCAATTTGTGAAAGCAACTTTACGTCATAATAATAAATAGCTGTCGCTGTCAATGCTCTCGGCGTCAGTTGTGCAACACCAGGCCTGTTCGGTCCATTATCAAACCAATCGCCTAACCCGTAATCCAGGACATTATTGGCAGACTTTGACTTTAAATAGGCCACATATTTTTTCATCATTGGGTACGCCTCTTCCAGTAAAGCCGCATCCCCAAACCATTTATAGAGCAGCCATGGAACGATTACGCAAGCACTGCCCCACTCCGGTGAATCCCTGAACCCAAAACCCTTGTCATCGTAGAAAACATATTCCGGTGCAATGTCCGGCACAAGTCCTTCTGGGGTCTGTGCATCCATCATATCGTACACAATCTTTTTGAACAACTGGTAAACATTATAGTTGGCATTGATCGAATTGCCCATCAGGTAGTCCTGCTCCAGCCAGCTTAGTTTTTCCCGGTGAGGGCAATCCGTAGCCACGCTTTGAATATTACTTTGAATGGCCCATTTTACCAGGCCGTTAATACCATTGAATAATTTATTTGAACACTCAAAGGAACCATTGGATGGAGCTGAGTTGGAAGTATGCAAAGATTGTAAACTAATGATCCTGGCGAAATCCCCGGTATTGCTGGTTGTATCCGGCGCGGCGCCCTCTACCTGTACATATCTGAAACCGGTATAGGTAAACTTCGGCCGCCATGTTTCAATCCCATCACCTTTTAGGGTATACAAAAAATAATAAGGCCTGCCCGTTGCAGCCTGGTTTACCAGGCCATTGGCATACACCAATTCTGCTGGGCTCAGTTTAACCACCTGCCCTTTTTTTCCCTGCACTTTGAGTTCTACAATTCCCGAAAGGTTTTGCGCAAAGTCGTAGACATGAACACTGTCTTTGGGTTTTACAATGCTTTTCACCCCCAACACATCTTTTACCATAACCGGGTAGTCCATCTCAGTTTCCAACAGACCCTGCGGTGCCGAAACCGGCACCGCTTTTTGCCAGGCAGCATCATTAAAGCCAGTATTGTTCCAGCCATTTTTTTCGAGGCTGGCATCATAATCCTCCCCGCCAAACAAGCTTGTGAATGTAACAGGGGAAGTACTTATCTTCCAGGTAGCATCGCTTACTATTTGCGAGGAAGAGCCGTCAACGTATGTCAGTAATAGCTTACAGATCATTTTCGGGTATCCATAAGCGATAGCCATTTTAATATACCGTTCCCGATTGATGTTATAAAAGCCATTGCCGACTATCACCCCAATTGCATTTTCACCTCTTTTAACTCCAGCTGTAACATCATGCGCATTGTACAATACCCGTTTGTCGTAATGAGTCCAGCCGGGAGCAAGAAAACTGTTGCCAATTTTTTCCCCGTTCAGGCTTAACTCGTAATGCCCCAAACCGCTGATATAAATAATAGCGCTGGAAATTTGCTTAGTGTTGTTAAAGGTTTTACGAAATAAGGGAATGATCGTTCGTTGCTTTAATTTATCAGGGCCAAGCTTTCTCTTTGTGTCTACATTTGCTACGCCGGGTACGGTCCTGAGCGTATCGGGCATTTCTTCATAGCCGATCCATTTTGCCCCGGACCAGTCCTTAACACTAAGTAAACCAACTGAAAAACCGGAGGTTTCACCAGAGGCGCTATTATTTTTATTATCCCAGGCCGTTACCTTCCAATAATATTTTACAGCCGGCTCAAGGAGTTTACCGGCATACCTCACAAATGCCGATTGCGTGGATTGCGTTTTTTTTGAATCCCAGACATTTCCAACCCCCTTCTGCAACAGTTTCTCATCGTCTGATACCAGCACGCGATAAGCCACCTGTGTGACCCCACGCCGGGCAGATAACAATTGCCAGCCGAAAGTTGGCGCCGTCGTGTTGATGGCCAGAGGATTGCTTTTCGACTCGCATTGCAGGTTAACCACGCGCAGGTTTTGTGCAATGCCGGCAATCCAACACAATAAAAGTCCCATTAAAAAAAATAGTTTATACATATCGCATTCTTCAACCCGCCTATTTTAATTCAATTCCACCATTGCCTTAATAACACCCGTTGCCGGGTTTAACCAGCCCGCAAATTTTTTTTTTACATCCTCAAACCTCACCTTGTGGGTAATATAATTGGCAGGTTTTACTAACCCCTCTTTTATAGATTTCACCACCCATTCAAAATCTGCTTTCGTTGCATTCCGGCTGCTCATGAGTGTGGCTTCCCGTTTATGAAATTCCGGATGACTAAAACTCAACTCTCCCTTCTGCAAACCAACCAGCACATACCGGGCCCCATGCGCCATATACTGAAAAGTATTAATAATTGCTTTTTGATTGCCGGATGCATCTATGACTACGGTGGGCATGTCGTTGCCGGTAATTTCCTTCAGTTTTATCAAAACATCCTGCTGCAATGGGTTGATGGTAAAATTTATGCCTAGTTTTTCCCGGCAAAAATTTAAACGATTATCATTGATGTCCATGATAATTACCTGTCCGCCTGCTATCCGGGCAAACTCTGCAATGCCTAAACCGATCGGCCCGGCACCAACGACCAACACAAATTCACCTGGTTTTACTACCGCTCTTCTTACTGCATGTGCACCAATGGCCAACGGCTCCACCAGGGCAAGCTGATCAAATGGAAGCCCTTCCCCATGCAGTAACGAATAAGAGGGCACCTGCAGATACTCTGCAAAACCGCCGTCAATATGCACTCCACAAACTTTTATCGCCGCACAACAATTAGGCAAACCGTTTCTGCAGGCTATACATTCTCCGCAATAGAAGTAAGGAATAAAACTTACTGTTTCCCCGTCCACAAAACCCGGCGCATTATCAAACTCTACTAACTCACCTGCGAGTTCATGGCCCAGCACGCGCGGATATTCAAAAAAAGGCTGGGTGCCTTCAAAGGCATGGAGGTCTGTACCGCAGATGCCAATCCGTTTTATTTTGATAATGGCATGGTCCTTCTGTAATACAGGCCGGTCTTTGTCAGCATAACTAAATTCCCCCGGCCTTGTACATATCAATATCTTCATACATTATTCTTTAATAGTCGCTGGGCTTACTGAATATCAAGCCCTGAAATACCTACTCCAACAGCATCTTCAGCGATTATTTTTATACTATAATTCCCGGCATTAATCATAGAACCGGTATTCGTCGTGATATAATTCCATTTTCCTGGTTTGGATGGCGTAAAAACAAACTTTTCATTTTTAATTACCATTCCATCAGCCATTATTATTTCAACTCTTCCTTTCATATTTTTATCTGATTTGTTGGCATACCGGATAGTCAGGGAATAAATATCTGCTGCCCCGATATTGATATTCCACTGGATGGCGGTTTCATTTTGACCGAAACTTAGCGTCTCCCTTCCGTTTACATCGCCTGCAACTACTCCCTCGCCCTGTTTGATAGCAGTTGCAGGCCTATGGGCAACCACCGGTTTTAGATCGTATGCAGGCTGCATGCCGGAAGCCTGCACTACATATATCCCTTTGACGGAGTCGATCGCCAGGTCAATGCGTTCCCCTTTTGCAAAACGTTTTTTATGAAGTGAAAAAATATTACCTGTTTTCCCATTGGTTCGTAGAACCGTTTTAGTATTTACAAAACCTGGGCGATCAATTGTACCCTGATGCATAGCTAAAAAAACATCGGCGTCTTCTCCTACTTCGAAACTCAGGTTACCCTTTGCGTTTTCCGGTAGTCTTATATAATCTGCGCCAAAAAGATTTGGAGGCAGGGCAGCGATCTTTTTGTCACCGCCGGTAAACTGATTGACACCTATATCCAGCCAGGATTCAACTACATAGCTGATCGCTGGCATAGGCTTCCCATTTTTTATCAAAGAACCAAGAGAAGAAATGGGTTTCATTTTTTTATCCGGCGTTGCAATAGCAATCGCTGAGATGATGGCCTGTCCGGCAGGTACATTTGGAAATGATATTTTTAATTGCCCGCCAGTGATATAAGCTTTCACCGTTTTTTTCAATGCCGTATTGGTCCCCGCTTGTTTCCAGGCATCCAGGTTTTTTAAAACGACTTTATCATTTATCGCCACATCAAATAGCCTGAAACCCGCGCAATCGATACCGCCGCCAACACCCCACCAGGGTTCGGCAAAATACAACTCAATCAGGTAGTCACCATCCTGCACTGGTAAGGCAAAACTGAGCTCTTCCCTTCCATACCGGAATGTCTGAAACAGCGGCCAATCTTTAGTGCCTTTTACAGGATTGAATGTCCTTCGCTGGCTGGCAAAAAATGAGGGCATTTCCGGAAAGGCTTCTGTCCAGGAAAGTGAGCCGGGTGTTGTGAGTTGAAAATGCTGAGTTGGGAGTTGTGAGTTGAGGGTTGAGGGTTGCGGGGTGCGGGTGACGGGTTGCAGGTTGGGTGTGGCACGGTCTGCGTACCAGGTGTTTCCGTTTTCATCTTTGTAATCGGGACCGCCGCAATTGATACGGTAGATGTAGTTATAACTGAGTTGGGGTTTTGTGATTGAATTTTTTGTGCTGTATAATTTATGAAAGCCCGGGGCTTGTGGCAAGTGCTGTAGCAAAATCGTATCCTTTGCAACGGCTGTTCCATTTACATAACCTACAGCGTACAACACATTGTAACGAATATCTGCCTGGTTCCACTGAAAATGGGTACCAATGCCACTGCGTTTTCTTCTTCCAAGAGAAGCAGCCTCTACATCGTTGAATAATTCCACTTCATCGCAGTTGGAATAAACAACCAGGTTATCTTTTATTCCCGGCTCAATCCATCTTCCCGGCCATGTGTGTGAAACAATATAAACCATCGGAGATGTTTCTTTGGGCACATAATTGCTCCTGTACATATAAAACACATCCAATGGTTCTTCCCATGGCGTAAGCAATCCTTTATAATTTACAGGACCGATACGATCCAGCTCCCGGTATCCTTCCCCTCCCTGCACCCTGCCAGGATTATCATGCGAGGTGAGCAGCCATGCGAAATGACCCGCGGCACTATCCCTCACACTTTCCGATAACCTGACTTTAGTTTCCATTAAGGCAGTCATCCGCTCTTCGGAATAAACCGCGGGCTCATCCGTATTTTTTTCATTATGGAGTTCCAATGTTCGCCACGCACCATATTCTCCCACCAGTATTTGTTTTTTCAGGTCATCAGCATACGTAGCAGGATCGCCGCCATAAGTGCCTGTCCAGTTTTGCGGCACGTCCCAATCGGTGCCTTCTCCGCCGTTGCATGCGGTTACCAATCTTTGCGATGAAGCGGTTGGATCCAGGGAACGAAGAAGTTCCATACATTCTTCCGCAAAATCTTTTGGCAGTTTACTTTCATTTTGCAAACCCCATAATATTACCGAAGGACTGTTGCGCCTTTCAATTACCCATTCTTTTAAAAGCATTTTAAAATTTTCCCGGAAGGGTTTAGAATCATACCAGACATGAGCGGAGTGTTGTGTCCAGCTGAGAAGACCCGCACTGTCCCAATAATTTTGATAATCTAAATTATGCGGTTGATGCGCATCCCGGAAAGCGTTAAAGCCGGCTGCCTTAATCATTTTTCCCCTGGCAAGAATTTGTTCTTTGCTAAAAGCATGACTTTTCCCCAACAGATGTTCATATTCCGCAATACCATTTATAAAAACCGGTTGGCCATTTAATACAAACTGGTTGGAGGTATGTGAAGCTGTATGGAGCCATTTGATCCATCTTATGCCGTAAGGCGTGACTAACACGTCTGCCGTTTTTCCATCCTGTATGATACTTGTTTTTATTTTGTAGAGATAGGGATTTTGCAGACTCCAAAGTTGCACGTCACGGGTTACAGATAGCAACTGTTGTAAACTGTTTGTTTCGCCGGGTGCTAATTTTAGCTGTTTGGTTTGTTTTGAGATAGTCCTGCCTTCTTTATCCAGCAGCTGGTTTATGAGCAATATCGATTTTGATTGGCTGCTATAATTTTTTAGGGTGCTGGTTACATGAACCTTTGCGGATTTTTGACTAACCGTACTATCATTCCACGCATGCAACCCAAAGGGTTCTATACGAACATCGTTGGTGATAACCAGGTGTACAGGACGGAAAATCCCCATGGGTTGGGAACCCTCTGAAAATCCTCTTTCATCACTGCAGCCACCGCATACCCATGGCAGGTCCCTGATATTGGCAGGATGGTACGCTCTTACTGCTAGCTGGTTACCGGTTCCATCCGTTTTTACTTCCTTTGTTATATCCAGGCTAAAAGTTGTTCTGCCGCCTGCATGTTCGCCGATTTTTTTCCCGTTCAAAAACACGGTCGCATAAGACCCCACTCCTTCAAAGAATAAAAAAAAACGTTTGCTGATTTTGGATTGTGTAATGCTGAATGTTTTCCGGTACCAGGAATCCCCATGGCGGTTACCGTGTAAGAGTCGCCTGTAACCATCATAACCATCCCAGTTGTGAGGAATGTCTACCTTTTTCCAGTTTTTATTGATAGGTGTTTCGTATGAGTTTGAAGGCAATAGAATATCATCATTCGTGGCTGTCGTTTGCCAGTTATTATTCAGAGATATGTCCTGTCGGATTGGCGCCTGGGTAAAAGAAAGTTGAGCCAGCAATAAAAAAGTTATAAGAAGGGAATATTTTTTTACCGCGGAGAATATGAACGGCAGGGGTAACGCAGAGTGTCTCTGCTGTAACGCCATTAACTCCCTCTCCCTGCGGCTCAATTTCGCCGCGAAGAAAAGGAGTAGCAGAAGTGACGCAGACTCTCTCCGCGGTAACTCCATTGTCTCTTTTTGTCCCCGGTGGAAGCCAAAGAACTGTTCATATTTTTTTAAGCGACCCATCAAATTTGTATAACCCGTTTTTAGTTGTTGAAATATTTATGATCTTTTTATTGTATCGCAGTACCAATAGCTGACCTGCTTTGGATAAAACGGTCAAATGCTGCAGTCGACCATCCTTCCATTTCATATCAAGTACAAAACCTCCCCTTGCACAGATGCCTTTCACTTCTCCATTAGACAAAGCCTCCGGTAAAGCCGGAAGGATATCAATGTATTTTGTATGGCTTTGCACCAGCATTTCCCCAATGCCTGCTGCACCACCAAAGTTTCCATCAATCTGGAAAGGCGGATGCGCATCAAACAAATTTGGATAACTACCGGCTCCCCCTTTCACCGGGCTCATCAGCAGCTGTATCATCTTAAAAGTATGATCACCATCTTTAAACCTGGCCCAGCAATTTATCTTCCAGCCAAGGCTCCACCCGGTAGCTGCATCACCGCGATAAATTAATGACTGTCTCGCAGCTTTCATGAGCCCCGGACTTTCATCCCAATTGATCTCGCTTCCCGGGTACATACCCCATAAATGTGAAATATGCCGGTGTTTGTTGCTGGTATCATCAACATCCTGCATCCACTCCTGCAATTGTCCGTATCTTCCAATTTTATTTGGCGCAATATTTTTTACTTTTTCCTTTAATGTTCGCCGAAGTGCCGCATCTGTTTTTAAGACCTCGCTGGCCTGGATCACGTTATTAAACAGGGTTCGTATTACCTGGTGATCCATTGTAGGGCCCGCAACCAGGCCGCCCTGCTCGGGCGAGTTAGATGGTGTACTGATTAACAAACCTGTTTTGGGATCTGTGATAAGGAAGGTTTTAAAAAACAGCGCCGCATCTTTCATGATAGGATAAGCTTTGTTTTGTAGAAATACTTTATCCTGTGTAAATAGATATCGCTCCCACAAATGCTGGCACAACCATGCCCCACCTGTAACCCATATGCCATGATTGGCGGCATTAATCGGCGCAGTGCCCCGCCACAGGTCTGTGTTGTGATGCAGTACCCATCCAGGTGCATTGTAATGGTCTCTGGCTGTTTGTTCACCGCTTATTACCAGGTCGCTGATCATCCCAAACAACGACTCGTGCATCGGCGAGAGATTTAATAATTCTGCAGGCCAGTAATTCATTTCGGCATTGATGTTGGTGGTGTACTTGCTGCCCCACGGCGGTATAAGCAGATCATTCCATATCCCCTGCAGGTTGGCCGGCCTTGTGCCCGGGCGGGAAGACGAGATCAATAAATACCTTCCATACTGCAGGTACAGCGAGACAAAAGAAGGATCGGCGGCCGTCGCAAATTTTTCCAACCTAAGATCGGTGGGCAGATTTTCATTTGCAGATTTATCAAGTGAAAGCGAAAACGTATTGAAATAATTTTGGTATTCTTTTGTGTGCGCTTGTTTTATTTGAGTATAAGATTTGCCTATTATAGATTTCAATACATTGATACAGGCGGTAGCCGGGTTGGCAGTTATATCCTGGTAATTTTTATAATTAGTTGCTGCCGCCAGGTACAAGGTTACCTCATCCGCATTTTCTATTTGTATTTTTTCACCATCTAATAAAATTTTGCCCCCGGTAGCTTTTACCTGCAAATAACTTTCCCCGCGCAAAGCACCATTCCTCACTTTCAGGGATAAAGCAATAGTGTTGGGATCAATTTTCTTTATAGTAAAGTTTTTGTGGGGACTACTCAACAAAACATCGAGACTGATACTTGACTTTTTTGATGCCGACAGATTCACTGCCAGCATCTGGCTGGGCTGGCTTACAAAATATTCTCTTTTGAAATTTATTCCGTTAAGGGAATAAGATGTGTAAGCCACTGCGTTCTGGATGTTAAGCTCCCGTTTGTACCCGGTTGCCTGTTCAGCGTTTTTAAATTCCAGGAACAGGTCACCGAATGGCTGGTAGGCCGCCTGGTAAGCACCAACAGCCGGCGGGTTATCATCCTGCACTGCATATTTCCATAACCCGTTCAATGACATCAAAGCAGCCTCCTCGCCTGCCGGGTACAAGCCGATGTGCCTGGTTGTATCTTTAAAACCAGCAATGCCGCCTTTATCGGTGTAATTGATTACCAAAACAGCGACCGTATTTTTTCCGCTGTTAAGTAGCTCTTTGGGCACTTTGTATTTTCTTGCCTCGGTATTATCCTGTGTGCCTACCAGCTTTCCATTTACATAGGTGAGGTCATAATCACGAATGCGGTTCAGGTCCAGAATAAGATCTTTACTTTCCAAGGCTGCGGATAATTCAAAGCTGGTGCGTAACCATACGGCTCCATCCAGCCCCTCGAAACCAGCCGCCTCCCAGCCTTCGTAGGACGGCACTTGCATTTTCTTCCAGTTGCTGTCATCAAAATCTGCTGACGCGGCTTTACTCCACTCGTTATCCGGCTTTAAGATTTTAGAAATCCAGCCTCCTTTTTTTCCTTCATTGCTTTTGAATCCCATGAATTCTTTTTCTGCCAGAGCTTCTGCTTCTTTTTGTTTACCGGTAAATAATAATTGTCTGATGGAATCCAGGTATTTGTAAGCGCCGGGGCGACTGTAACTTCTTGGCTCACCGGTCCACAATGTTTCTTCATTGAACTGGATCCGGTCCTGGGCAATTCCTCCGAAAATCATGGCCCCGATTCTTCCATTGCCAATGGGGAGGGCTTCTGTCCATTTAAATGCGGGTTTGCTGTACCAGAGTTTAAGATCCTGGGAAGAAGCATTGCGCATGCACAACAATAAAAGACAGCTGAGGAGATACTTTAGTTTTGTTATTGTCATGCGGTTTTTTTCTGCAAATGTTTAAAAACAATTGTGTTTTGTTTTGGACTAAAGTCCTTTGGAAATTATCTCCAATTTATCTCCCTCGCCCTGAAGGGCTGGGTTGAATAATCTCTCACTCTCCACGGGATTTTAGTCCCATGGAGAAGCCTTGAGCGCCTCAACAATGAAACCTTCTATTCAAACAACCAATCCACCTGTTTTTTCATGCCACTTTCTGTTAAGCCCGCATCATACATGCGTATCACCTGGTCGCCTTCTACAAAGCCGAGGAACAGGAAGGCACCTTTAGCCAGCTTCAAGGTATTCTTACCGGCATTAAAACTATAGGCATGAATATTGACCGGCGGCATCCCGTTTATCACTACTGCATTTGCAATTTTAACTTCCGCCTGCCCGTAATCATTCGCGCTTGCATTTGTCTCCAGTTCCGGGGCTTTTAAGAAGATGCTGTCGGTTGTAAATGCTGCCTGCTTTGGGTTGAAATACCCGATCAGTACTTTTACGGCTCTGCTGCTGGTCCAGCTGATGGCTGTGGCCGCTTTCACCTGATCCCTGAGTCCGTATTGTATCCCTTTTAATCCCTTTAGCTCATTTGCATATTGCCGGATCACAACACTTGTATCGCTATAAATCTTTGCCAGAGAATCAACCGTATAAAATTGTGACCCGTTAATGGAAACATTAACAGATGCATTTCTTAACAGGGCAACTTTTTTATCACCAGCTGCAACGTTATTTTTTAATGAATCGATACTGAATTTAAAAGTGGCCAGCTCTTTTTCAAAAGGAACCAGCACTTCCGCCCAGGTTTTAAAGGTACCATCCACCCCACGCATAGGGATCTTTCGCTGCTGCGTCTGCATGCTGTTAGCGTAGAGGTAGGTTCCCCTGGTAAGGTTGACTAACTCCCTGTAATGTGCAACGCTCTGTTCAAGGTGCGGAAGGGCTTTTTGCAGGTCGGCAATATCATTGCTGTATTTGTAGCGTAATATATCGATGGCCGCTTCTGCTTTTTCGGAATAGTGGAAAGCCAATTCACGATAACACCGGATGTCATTTTTCAACCGGAGAAATTCCTCCTTATTTTTTGTGATACGCCCCGACGCCGCCTCTATTTTGCCAACTGCCTTGGTTGCGTGCCCTTTCACCTGCATCATAATATCTTTCGGCGTTTCGCCTATATGCGGCTCGCCTCTCCATTCTTTATCTGCATATTCAATCAGCATCTCTCCTTCCGGGCTTTCACTTTCATACAATAAAGTGAACAATCCATATCGGTAAGGATTGATCAGCTGTGTCATCAACATGCCCAGGGTGAGCGTCTGCCTGTTGCCATCCGTGATACCGTATCGGCGGAGTAATTTAGGCGCAATCTCACCGACACTTTCACTGGCATCCATTATTTTTTTTCCATCTTCGGTGCTGCAGCCAAATTGTGCTGCCGTTAAGCCTCCCCAGTATTCTACTTCATCAAAATAATTACGGTTGGCCGCCCATGCATACCTGGACCATGCCTTATACCACACCCAGTCCCTCTCTATTTGTAATAACCTGTTGCCCGGACCTGCCGTTGTTTTGCCCACCGCAGCAGCACGGAGATGCCCGGTGGTTTTGATACTATCTGCTGAGTAGGGCCAATCCCAGTAAGATGCCTGGGGATACAAATGAAGGCCATTGCCACCCATCACTTCATGCATACCCTGTACACATAATTGGATAAAACTTGCGGCTGAGTAGCGAAATGGCTCGAGGTTGGCGAGGATGTGTACGTTTTGAATGTGTACGCTTCCTGCCTTACTTAGGGTCTGGTGTAGTTCTGCCCAGGCACCACGTGGCCTTGGTGTGGTTAATGCCTCGCCATTAAATTTAGCTTCCGTGTATAAATTTTTATAAAGGGGTAACGCGGCTTTCATTACAGCAGCTGCGTCGGTATCGTGTGCACGCAAAACGATGGGAGGTTCTTCTGTTTTTCCCAAAGTTTTCAAGCCATCTTTTACACCGGGAATGATGGTTTTAGTGAACCAGGCAATATCATCCTTGCCCACACCTTCCATTGCTTCCCCGAGACAAACCATCAGGCCGACATTCGGGTATTTTTCTACAAAAGCTGCAATAGATTTTCTTGTATAATCTGCGATCAACGGAACAATGGGTCGTTCTCTTTCCTGTGTTTTTATTTTATGGTATTCGGCAAAAGGCTTGGATACGATAATATTATAAAACATCTGTATCACCCAGATACCACGTTTATCGGATTCCGTGGTGAGGAAACGATACATTTCTTCGTTCTTTTTAAATGTCACATCATCGACCTCCACGGCGTAAGGATAATCTTTCAGTTTAACCAGGGAAGCAAAAGGATGCCCGTTCCATAGATACAGGGAATTCATCCTGTTCTCCAGCATGGAATCCAGTACTTGCAGCCATAATTGTTTATCATAAAACCAGGAGAATGTTTCCGGGGTAATAGGATATTCATACACGCTCCTGCCCGGCAGGTAAGTTGATTTTTGCAAACCGATACAAGTGCCCCGAAGCACCATTTCGGGAGCATCCGTAATATTTAAGCTTAGAGGAAAAGCTTTGGCTTTTTTGATCCTGTTCACGAGTTCCAGGCAACCGTATAGAATGCCGGATTCATCATTACCGGTGATGACAGTAGAACCATTGTTGACAGAGATAGAAAAACTTTCCTTCCGGTGGTTTATGGCAGTATCAATTTTTATGAAGTGTTTTATTCTATCCAGTTTTGTTTCTGTAATTACTGCCTGCAATTTCCGGACAGCAAAATTTGTACGGGCTGTTTGATAATTGTTTTCGATGCGAACCTGTGCGATTACCTGCTGGTGAAAAAATATGGATAAAATGAGGACGCTTTTTTTCATAGTATTTATTTCCCAGGTGATAGTTCATTTAAATAATTTTCAAGCATCGTATAGCCAGCCTTATCCAGTTTATTTCTGTCGGCTGCATCGTTTGGATCCAGGCCGTTCTTTTTTTCCCATTCATCGGGTATACCATCTGAATCGGAATCAGCCGGCGCATCTATTGATCTGTACTCGGGCCAGCCCCCGACAACCATTGGGTCATCAATGATACCCCGTCTTCCAAAAGCGCCCTTGCCACTTGCTGTACCTGTTTTTGTTTCACGGATCACCCTTTCATCTACGGCGTCTCTTTTAGGGTATATTGCGCCCGCGTACTTTAGAACCACCTCGTAAGCCTCTCTCGCGGACTGTTCTGGCAATGAGGCGGCAACAACAAACGCGGATTTTGCTGCTGCTTTTTTAGGATAACCTTGTTCTGACAAATCCAATCCCCTTTCATTTTTCTTTGAAAGTATTTTATCGCCTTTCATAATATTTCCTTGGAGGAACCACTCACCAGTGCCCCTGGATTTCTCCTGCTGGAAGGAAGCGCGAACAAACTTTAATGCAGCGGGTGTTGCAGGCCCCGGCTTGTAGTAATTGTTTACAATATTCACCTGTGACACGCCGCCGGCGATGTTCACTTCTCCGCCATAAGCAGCATTAGCATTTCCCCAGTTATAGATCACATTATTCCTGTAGTCGATCAGCGCGACGGTATCATGTGCCCTCGCCCCGTTAAAGCGGATCGCCCGGCTGTTTTGGTGCGCAATTAAGTTATGGTGAAAGCTGGCATACTGCCCACCCCATACACCCCCATACGAACGATGTCCCTTGGCATGGCCCGCTTCATACAATCCTTCACTCACAATACACCATTGCACCGTTGTATTTTTGGTATCATACATCGCTGCACATTCTTCATTGGCCCAACTGAAACTGCAATGATCCACCATCACATCGTGACAGTTTTCCATATCAAAACCATAAAGCCCGGTCTTTAAAGTACCCCCGGGGCGTGACCGTATATAACGGATAATAATATTACCATGATTCCCTTTTGCCGAAGCGCCGTTCAGGATGAGCGAATACCCTTTCAGACATATACCGTCCCCGGGAGCAGTCTGGCCGGCAATCGTAAGGTTACTTCGCTTGATCTGTATTTTAGATTTTAAATCGATGATCCCCGACACTTTAAAAATGATCGTAAGCGGATCACCGGGAAATTTTTCCAATGCCTTTCTGAAACTCCCGTCGCCATCATCGTTCAAATTGGTAACGGCTGCTACCTGCCCCCCACGGCCACCTGTGGCATATTTTCCGAAACCTTCGGCACCCGGAAATGCAGGCAGTTGTGCAAAAGCATTGTGAGATATACAGCAAAGTAAAAAGAGGAAAACGGCACGCGCACGTTTTCCACTACCTAACTCCCTCCAATAATCACATCTGATAATTAAGGTGCTTTTCATGATGACTGTTGCAAATATTTTTTTTAGATAATGTTAAGCGTTATTGACCAAATATTTTTGCTGATGGATATCATTCAGCGTAACGCCCCCTCTTTTATTACTCAGATAGGCTGCTTCCACGCAGGCCATTGTTTCTATACAATCTTCCACGCTATTGTCTGGCTGCTCCAATTTACCTTCTGCAGCCAACATCATTTGTTGCATACTACCAATAAATGCATGGGGAAACCAGCTGCCTTCAATATTCATTTCCTGCCACCGGGGGGCGTCACTGCCATCCAATAAAATATATTCAAAACTGTCCGCAGTCCCCCTCGGGTAATCGATCAACGCGCCAAAATTTATTTTCACTGCACCTTTACTTCCTTCAATCTTAATGTAAGACTGTTGTTTAGGGGTGCCGTAAATGTGGCAATGATTGGTGAGGATATTTGCGCTGATCATGTCCCCGTAATCCATGATAATATTGCTTCTCACAGAAGCCAGTTTGGGCATGGACGGGTGCCTCGTTGTTTTAGCAAAAACAGATTCTGGATTACCCAGCAGGTTTCTTATCAGATCGATGTAATGAATGCTATGGTATAATATTTCCACGCGCTCAGAGCCGACCAGGTAATCCCACATATCCCAGGGTGTGTACACGTTTACATTCACTTCAATATCATTCAGCTCACCCAGCAGCCCCTTGCTGATCAAATCTTTTGCTGCAAGGATGTAAGGGGCATAACGCAATTGAAAATTAATACCCGCCAGTAATTTCTTCCTGCGTGTGATTGAAAGGATCTGCTTTGCTTCTTCAAAAGTATCACCCATGGGCTTTTGCAATAAGACCGTAGCTCCGTCTGGGAGTCTATCCAGCACAGCGATGATCTTATTACCAGGAACAGCGATGTCAATTACCGCATTTGCAGGCAAATGTTGTATCATACGCTCCATGCTTTCAAATGCATTCGGGATCTGAAATTTACCGGCAGTGGCTGAAGCTTTGCTAAAATCCAGGTCGTAAATTCCCTGCACATCATATCCCGCTATCTTATAGGCCGGCAAGTGGGCAGTATTGACAATACCGCCGGCCCCGATGATATAAACCGGTGATAGTAAAGCTGGCAATGACAAATTATTCTGCATAATATTTTCAAGCAATCTGTAAATAACGATCTTGCTTTATTCTGAACTACCAAGATAGTTCCCGTAGGTAAGTAATAAGACAGCGGATATTAATACAGCCAAAGCTATCCACAGTACCTGCATCGTCCGGCTACTGCAGTTTCTCCATTCACGCATCAGCAAGCCCGCCACAGCACTTAACAATACCAGCATGATCATGTGAATAGCCCAGCTACTAAATTTATAATTACCCATCCGCACGTGGCCAAGCCCGTAAAAGAAAAACTGACCATACCAAAGAAATCCTGTCAACATAGCCATCAGGTAATTTTTAGCCAGGCCTGTATTGTCCTGTGCAAAAAACTGGTGAAATGTTTTTTCCTTATTGTGGAGGTACAGACAATAGCATACCGTAGCTACAAACGCACCGGTATTAGAAAAAATGTAAATAACGTTGCCCTGGAAATTCCCCGCACCACATTTATATGCAACATCAGCGATTGGCTGCCCCTGATCCAGCGAAAAACCATATAAGGCAGACAATATCCCTGCCAGGAGGCACAGTGGTAATCCTTTGGACAAGGAAAATCCGCTTTTAGTGTTTTGTTGCCTTTCAAGATCCTTTTCTTTCTGTCGCCCGGCGATGCCGCATAGTGCGATACCCACTGCCCCCATACCGATTCCTGCAACCAGGTAAGAAGCGCCATAACCATTCAGCACCTCGGCAAGCGTGCCATGCACCAGTGGCGGCAACAGCGTGCCCAATACACAGCTAATACCAACCGCTATCGCATAAGTAAGCGAAAGGCCTACGTATCGGATCGCAATACCGAAAGCAGTACCACCAATACCGTATGCCATCCCGAGCCAAAACGATTTTTGCATCGCATCACCTGGCGCTTCCTGCAGCACAGTAAATAATTGTGGAATGGTGAGGTAGGCAACAACCAGTGGCAAAAGAAACCAACAGATAAAGGCCTGGGTGAGCCAATAGGTTTGCCAGCTCCAGCCCCTCACTTTTTTTTGTGGCGTATAACACAATGCAGCACTGGAGGCTCCTGCTGCATGAAATAAAACACCATTTATAACCTCCATGATCAGTTTAAATTATTGTTTTAGTTTGTAAAACTGTTCTGCATTGCTAAAAAATATTTTATTGCTGTCCGCTCCGTTTGTCAATTGATTCATGACATCTTTATATGCCATCCAGGTATCAGCGTAATTAGCCGCCAGCAATGACACGGGCCAGTCTCCCCCGCAGCAACAACGACTGTCCCCAAAATGCTCCAGGATGAATGCTACATATGGTTTGATATCTGCAGCTCCCCAGCCGGTAGTTGTACCCAGGCCTGATATTTTTGCATAAAAATTGGGGTGCAAGGAAGCAAATTTCATCAAATCGCCCCACTCTCCCAATTGCTCCCCCTGCTGAATAGGTGGCTGGTTTAAGTGGTCGAAGATCATGCGAAGTCCGGGAATTTTATCTGCTACCTTTAAAACTGTGCGTATATGCTCCGGAAACACCCCTACCACATCATACGAGATATCAAACGCAGCCAGGATTGCCAGGCTTTCCAGAACCGTGGGCTGCAATAGCCATTTTGGATCTGCTTCGTCATGAATGAGATGGCGAACCCCTTTGAAAAAATGGTGCGGCAAATATCTTTCTTCTAATAATTGTTGCGTTGCTGCCGGATCGGTCAGTGGCAGCCATCCCACCACCCCTTTTATCCATTCGGTGCTGTCTGCAACTTGTAGCATCCAGTCTGTATCTTCCACGTTGTTTGAGGCCTGTACCAATATGCCTGCGGATATATTAACATCTCTTCTTTCCGCTTCTATCTCCGTTATATGATAAGTTCTGTTAAGTACAGACGTATTTCCATCGAGCCAGGGATAGGTCGCTTTGTCAAAATTCCAGACATGAATATGGGTATCAATAATTTGCTGCAAAAGGTATTTTTTTATATTTACTTCTCAACTGTTAGTTTTTCGTGCAAATATGTTTTCTCGATTTCTGTGTTGTGTTCTCCTAATTGCGGGGCACCTATATCTGAGACCATCACTTTACCGTCTACTTTAATCGGGCAGCGGGTGGTTTTCACCAACAAGCCATTACTCGTTCTCACTGTAATTTCCATGTTCAATACTTTATACCCCTCCTGCTGTACCAGTTCATCATAGTTCATAATGGGCGCACACCACACGTCGGCTTTTTCCAGCACAGCAAGCCAGCCTGCAGCAGTATCCTGCAGGAGATGATCTGCCAATATCTTTTTTATCACATCCCGCTGGCTGAACCAGTCATTGCTGTTGTAAAACTGCTCTAACGGTCTGCATACCAGTAATCGGGCTAGTAACAAAATATCTGTCATTGCCAATGCAATGTACCCATCCTTTGTTTTATAAATTCCATAAGGTGCCGCAATATAAGCATGTGCGCTATTGACTGCACCACGCAGTGGCAGCTGCTTTCCATCGTTATAAAAACTGGTGAGCACTTCAAACTGGAAATCAAGGATACTTTCAAACATGCTCACTTGCACCACTGCGCCTTCGCCACTGATGCCCCGCCGGTACAGAGACGCCAGTATTCCCTGGCAAACATGGGTGCCTGCAAGAATATCCACTACTGCAACCCCCATTGGTGTGGGAGATTCGTCATGATTATTGCTTAACCACGTAAGCCCTGATGCCGCCTGGAGCAAAAGGTCCTGGCCGGGGAGATCCTTCCACTCGCCTTCATCGCCATAGCCACTAATCGAGGCATAGACAATAGAAGGATTTATTTTTTTTACCTCGTCATAATCCAATCCCAGCCTCTCCATGACACCTGGACGGAAATTATGTAACATCACATCTGCTACGGCAAGTAGCTGTTTCACCTTTTCCAGGTCCACGGGGTCCTTTAAATCGGCCGCATAACTCTTTTTGTTCCGGTTAATGGCGTGAAAAATTGTGGATTCTTTCTCGATCATTGTATCCGAAACATACAATTGGCGACAAATATCCCCCGCTCCCGGCTTTTCTACTTTTATCACCTGCGCCCCCATATCTGCCAGGCGCAATGCTGCGGAAGGCCCAGACAAAAACTGGCTGAAATCAATGACTAATATCTCCTCGAGTAATTTCATTTTATTTTAGGGTATTCCGTGTTAAGCCATCAATAATTCATGAATTATTTTTTCATTATCTGCTCCCAATTGCGGAGCCGGCTTACCCGCGAACAACATTTCACCATTAATCCGTATCGGGCACCTGGAAGTGACAATTTGTTTGTCTCCTGCCTGGATCGTCTGTTCCATCTGCAAAACACGGTAAGCCTCCTGCTTCTGCATTTGTTCCCAGTCCAATACTTCCATGGCCCATAATCCTTGCTCCTGCAACGCTGCCAGCCAATCGGCCGTATGTTTTGTGAGAAGGTGTGCTGCCAAAATCGTCTTGATCTCATCGCGTTTTGCAAAAGCCTCCGCCTGCTTGAAACGAAGAAGCTGCTCACAGCGGATCGTGCTTGCCAGTAATGGAATGTCCATCATGGCAAGGGCGAGAAAACCATCTGCTGTGCTGTAGAGCCCATAGGGAGCGCCCAGCAGCGGGTGGCCATTGTTTACCTTGCTTCGCTGCGGCTGCTGCTGGCTGGCATAATAAGTCGTTAAGAGCTCAAACTGAAAATCAAGCAGCGATTCCATGAGGCTTATTTCGATCAAAGCACCTGCGCCCGTTTTTTGCCGACGGATAAGTCCTCCTAAAATACCCTGTACCAGCTGCGCCCCGCAAAGAATATCGGTTATAGAGATCCCAAAAGGAACCGGGCCATTTGACCCATTACCCGAAGTATTGGCTAAGCCGGTCATTGCCTGTAAAAGAAGGTCCTGTCCAGGTTTGTCTTTCCATGGCCCTTCAATACCATAACCCGAAATCACTGCATAAATCAGCCGCGGGTTAATTAATCTCAGCGTACCATACCCCACACCCGACTTTTCCATCACTCCCGGGCGAAAATTGTGCAATACTACATCGGCTTTGGCGACTAGCTTTTTAACCAAAACCAGGTCTGCTGTATCTTTAAGGTTCGCTGTAAAACTTTCCTTGTTCCTGTTAATTGTGTGAAACAGCAATGAGTTATCATCTACCCACAAATCTTTGATGGCGAGTTTCCTTCCCGCATCACCTGTACCAGGCCGCTCGATCTTGATCACCCGGGCGCCCAGGTCTGCAAGGCGCAAGGTTGCAGACGGACCTGAAAGGTATTGACAGAACTCCAAAACCACTAAGCCATCTAAAGGAAGTTGCATCATGAGTTAACGACGGTCTTTTTGTGAATAAGGCTTTGCAGGTATATTTTGTTCATTTCATCCAGTGCAACTCCGGGTGCTAACTGCTGTTGGAAACATTGTTGAAGGGGTAACCCTGCGTGATCCTGGAAATGCAGGTAACCGTTGTACCTCGGCCGCATGTAACCATTATCCATAACGGGCAGCAGGCTGGTAAAAAAATCATGGGTTAAAGTGTTTGCCTCTGTGTTCAGCCAGGCAGCACGATGCCCCGGTTGTCCGCCGTGTTGAACATAAAACGACTGTTGCATATCCGGGGCGGCAACCATAGCAGCAAAATCCAGGGCAGCTTCCTGGTGATTTCCAAAGGATGAAACAGCGAGACCTGTGCCCCCAATTGTAGTTCTAAGTTTAATATCATCGTAACTGACCACATCACCATACTCCAAAAGGTATTTTGCATATCCCGTCCTGGAATAATTGGAGTAACAATAAGCAAAAGGGCAATACCAGTAATCGTCGGTACTGCTCATTAATTCTGCTACCGCAATAGGGTTGCATTCAAACATTTTTTTATCTACAAACGAATAAAGCTCACTCATCGTTGCGATCGCTTTTAAACCCGTTTCCTTATCAATTACTTCCTTTTCATCCTGGAACGGTTCATTTCCGTGAACGATACAAAAAGTATAAAAATTCATCAGGAGATCGATTGGAATGGCAGGCACTGCTACCCTGCCCGTTTTAGCGAGGCTTTTCAGTTCTTCCCATGTGTGAGGGATGGCAACATTGTGCCGGCTGAGAAGATCCTGGCGGTAACTCGCCGCCGGGGTGGCAGCGTCAATCGCTAACGCCCATTGATGGCCTTTGTAATGATAGCTTTCATGGGAAAGACCCACCGTATTTACGGCCTGGTCGCGCAAAAAATCCGGCGGCAATTTTTCATCCAGTGGAAGCACGCATCCTGTGGCGGCCGCGCAACCCACCCAGGGGTGATCGATGATGAGGAGGTCGTAACTTTTTGTAAGTTCCTCGATTGGGTAATCTGCAAATTCCTGCAAGCTTCGCCTGGCCCAACGTATCTCAACTTCGGGATTCAATTCTGTATACCGCTGGGACGACGCAAGCAATGGTGTGATGCCCCTGCTATGTCCCCATGTGATGCCGTTTAATAAAACTGCTGCCATTCCTGTAAATATTAGCTATCGTTTTTATTTACCAATAAAATATGTTCGCAGGCCATCACCACTTCGTTATGCTGGTTAAAAGCCTGAACAATTTCAGTAACCAGGCCGTAACCTGGCTTTTTGTGATCTTTTTTGTCTTGTACAGTTACCGTAACTTTTATCGTATCGCCAATAAAAACGGGCTTCACGAAACGAAGCCGCTCATAGCCATACGTCATTGCAGCCTCATTCACCATGTCTGCGGTAAGACCGACCGCTATAGTAAATACCAGGGTGCCATGTGCCATTCGTTGTTTGAATGGCTGGGTCTTGCACCATTCAGCATCCATGTGATGAGGGAAAAAATCACCAGACTGCCCGGCATGAATTACGATATCTGATTCCGTAACAGTACGGCCAAAAGTGTAGCGAATGCTGTTCACTTCAAACTCTTCAAAATATTTTTTTACAAACATGTTAGCGGTGTGGTCGGGCCATTTAATGATTCAACAGATCCCGGTTCTAAAATAAACAGCGTTTGAATACAACAAAAAATAACAAATGGAAAACTGGCAATACAGGTTAGCGAAATATCCATACGACAAAATTTTACCTTTTACACAATCGTTTTACAACTGGCAGCCTTTTCAAAACCCTGATTCTAAAAGGCCTTCTAAACCGAACTTCAAATTAGAACCATACTGCCCGGTATTCAATGTAAGGTTTTACTGTAATGATGGCAGATTTTACTACGATGGCTATAAAAAAAAGGCGGAAAATGCAGCGGAAAGTGGCTTTGCAAAATTCCGCGAGGCTGAATGCAGGGGAGTGACTCCGGGGAGAAGGAGGGGCAAAAGGATGCGGAATGGGCGGCTTTAGTTATTTTCGATGGCGGCAACCACCTTATCAATGTTTAGCACGCCATAATTGAAAGTGTGCCTGGTACCATCTGCCAGTGTGATGATGGCTTTTTTTACCAATACTGATTTTTCTACTTTGACGGCTTTGATATCTGATTTAAATATCTCGACATACCCATCTTTTCCCCATTTAGCATACATCTCATCGGGTAGCAATCCCCTTGCTGACTCATCAAAGCGGGTATCATACAACAATCTTTTATTGGTAATAGTCAGTTTACCATTGTATTTTCCCCCACCCGGTGGTACGTACAATATTGACCAGGTATTAATGGCAGACTCTGACGGCAGCATTTCTATTTTCATGTTAATCGTTTAGTTCCTGCAAAAAATCCAGGGGAAGCTTTTCATTTAATTTTGATGCAAGGGTATTTTTCAAGCCAATTGAGCACCGGATTGAGCGCCGGATCAAGAATAGTGAAATTATTAAAATTGCGGGTGGCATCACCTTGGGATTTCACTAAAGGTGGCATCTATTGCATTTGCGGTGGCATTCGCCAGGTGATGAAAATCAGCAGAGGGAACTCCCTACTCTAAAAAATGACGAGTACGTCGTTAGTTTGCCCCGCTTTCGGGTCAAAAAAATGTCCTTGTTGTTATGGCCTCTATGAAAGTTTTATTAGTTTTAGAAAATGCGTGGGTTTTCTTTATTCATATCATTGATTCTTTTCTCTCAAGCTTATGGCCAACAGCTTCTTTTTGAAAACTATACTTCCGAACAGGGATTATCCCAAAACAGTTGTTATACCATTTCCCAGGATGGAGATGGTTTTATGTGGTTTGGTACACAAGATGGGTTAAACCGCTATGACGGAAAACAGTTCAAGGTTTTTTTGCCACAAAACCAGATCGGAAAAAAATTGCCGTCTAATTACATCACTTCTCTTTTTTTTGACAGCACCCAAAACCATTTGTGGGTGGGCACATTAGGCGGCTTTTGCGTATATGACCCGGGCAGGGATTCACTGGTAAGTGCGGCCGAACTTTATCCTTTTGCAGCTGCCGTTGAAAAAACCTCCATTAAAAAAGTCGTTTCCTTTCACAAAGATGAATACTGGCTCGTCACGTATGGCCATGGGCTGGTGCTGCTGAATACCCGTCTAAAAAAGCTCTGGCGTTTTTTTGATGATGACCAGAACAGGTCCAGGGTCAGCAGCATAGTGCAACATGATGGGAAACTGGTTGTAGCACTATTCAACAACATCTTCCATCTCATCCCTCACAAAGATTCCTATTATTCCGAAGAGCTGGTGCGTGGTTACGAGTTTCCGGAGATCAAAGAACTGTACTCCTACCGCAACGCTTTGTTGATCGGTACGCTTACCAAGGGTTACTACTCGGTCCTTGGTTCACTAAATGACAGCGCCAATATTCATCCGTTCTCGATTCTTACAGGAGGAATAGGTTGTTTCACTGAAGATGCAAAAGGCAGGCTCTGGATCGGGACGCGGGGCAGTGGCATTTTCCAATATGATCCTGCCACCCAAAAAACAATCAATGCCGCCCACAATAAGTATGACAGCAGGTCACCGGGCAAAAATTTTGTGCTGTCTCTTTTTAAAGACCGGCAGGGTATTGTGTGGTGCGGGCTCAGCGGAAGTGGTATAGCTAAATATGACCCCCTTAAATACCAGTTTGAGTCTATCAGTAACCAACCACTGAATGAAACTTCCCTACCCGATGACATGGTATTTGACCTATTTCAAAGCAGGGAGGGGAGTTATTTTGTTGCAACTCAAAACAAGGGCCTGGCCGAATGGAATCCGTCCACGAACAGTTTCAAAGCTTTTGCCGCGTCTTCTAAAACAGACGAAGTCAGCAACACCATCTATGATATAGCTGAAGACAACCGGAATAATATGTGGATCGCCAGCTGGGGCGGCCTTATTCAAATAAACCGGAAAACAAAAGAGGTTGTCTACAAAGAAAACAGGTTCCAGCTGGTGGCCAAAAAACTGTATGGGATCATCAAATTGAAAAACGCCGACAGCCTGGTTCTTACGGGGGAACTGGGGCCAGCTTTTTTTTCTCTTGCAGAACAGGAGTGGAAACCATTTCCCGACAGCCTTGGATGGAATGCCGGTTTTGTGGGACGGTACATGTATGAGGCTGCAAACAGTGATCTATGGATCTGCACGGTTGGCGCGGGACTTGTTAAATATAATTACCGTGCAAATAGTTTTGCAATTATTGAACCTGTGCGCAAGATCTCCGTATATGTCCGGCATCTGCTCCCGCACAACGACATTCTTTGGCTGGCTACGGATAATGGTATCATCTTGTACGACCCGGTAAATAACCTTGTAAAAAAACATTTCCTGTTGGCAGGCCCGGGTGTCTCAAATGTGTGTTATGCTATACAAAAGGATAATAATGGATTCTTTTGGGTGAGTACCAATAATGGCCTCAGCCGGATAGACCCCCGCAGTTTTTCGGTGCGGCACTACAATAATGGAAATGGGCTCACTTTCCTGGAATACAATACAGCTTGCACTTTAAAGGCACCGGACGGCTCACTTCTTTTTGGTGGCGTCGGCGGCATTACGAAGTTTAACCCCGCGTTTCTTAAAGAAAACACCTACAGTCCCGATCCGCTCATAACGGCCATGAATATCAATGATAGCTCCTGGAATTTTAAAGCAGGCTCCCAGGGTGCAACTAAGCTGAGTTTTAGTCACAACCAAAACTTTGTCACCCTATTTTTTGCCGTCAATAATTTCTCGAATCAAAATAACAACCAGTTTGTTTACAGGCTGAAAGGCTTGTCTGAAAACTGGACTAACTGCGGCAACAGGAACTTTGCGAATTACACCAGCCTGCCACCCGGGAATTACACTTTCCAGTTGCGCTCTGCCAATAGTGATGGAAAATGGTGTGATGGTATTACCGCCTTAAGTTTTAGTATCTTCCCTCCCTGGTGGCAGACCTGGTGGTTCCGCCTTGCCGCTATACTGGCAATGGCGGGTGCGGTTGTTTATTTTACAAGAAAAAGGATCGATGCAGTCCGGGGGGAAGCTCATCTAAAACAGAAACTGGCAGAAACTGAAATGATGGCCTTAAGGGCACAAATGAATCCTCATTTTATTTTCAACAGCCTAAACAGCATCCGGGAAATGATCCTGAATAATGAGAACCAGGAAGCCTCTCATTTTCTCAGCAAGTTTGCCCACCTGATACGCATCACGCTGGATCAGTCCGGGCAATCATTCATCTCTCTCCGCAATACCATAGATTACCTGCACCGCTACGTAGAAATGGAACAGGTGAGAAATGCCGAATTCACCTGCAGGATACTGGCGGAAGATGAACTCGACCTGGATGACACCGAGTTGCCCCCGATGCTTATACAGCCCTTTGTAGAGAATGCCATTTGGCATGGGGTCACCAGCAAAGAAAAAAATATCGATATCAGCATCGACTTTAAGAAAGAAAAACACCAGCTTGCGTGTGTGATCGCTGATAACGGCATCGGGATAAACGCTTCGCTGAAAAGTAAGATCAACGGCCACGATCTTCATCATTCAGTAGGTATAGAGAACATTCATCATCGTATACGGTTATTAAATGAAAAATACAACCTGAAGAGCAGTATAAGCATCCAGGACAAAAAAGACATTCCTGCAGAAAGGGGCCAGGGTACAATTGTTACACTAAGAATACCGCTTGAAATAAATCAATCATGACAAAAACAACAACAATCCTGGTAGACGACGAGCCCCGTGGCCTCAGCTCTCTTCAAAAGTTACTGCAAATAAACTGTCCCCGCCTGGAAGTGATAGGCCTGGCCAGCAGCGCAGAGGAGGCCCTGGAACAGATCATTGCCCTAAAACCCCAACTTCTTTTTATCGACATCGCCATGCCGGGGAAAAACGGGTTTGAACTTCTGAAAGACCTTGACCAAATAGACTTCGAGATCATTTTTGTTACAGCGCATAACAGTTATGCTGTGCAGGCTTTTCATTTCAGTGCGGTGGATTACCTGCTTAAACCCGTAGATGAAGAACTTTTGCTGGAAGCTGTAAAAAGGGCGCAACGGCGGATAGAAGAAAAGGTAAGCGGGCAGCACATTGAAACCCTCATGCATAACATCCTGCAAAAGGATAGCCCGCATAAGATGAAGTTGTGTATCCCATCTGTCAAGGGATTCCAGGTGATAGACATCCAGGATATTATCTATTGTGAAGCCAGCAGTAACTACACAAATATTCATTTCACCAACCGGCCATTCATTTGTGCTTCCCGCCCGATCCATGAGTATGAAGAATTGCTGGGAGATTCCGGTTTTGCCAGGATTCACAAATCCTACGTTATCAACCTGGAGCATGTAAAAGAGTACATGCGGGGAGAAGGTGGATCTGTCATGCTCTCGAATGGCAAGGAACTGGAAGTAAGCCGCAGGAAAAAGGAGGATTTTTTTAAGAAAATGAAGATGTATTTTAAATACTGAGCCCATGGACCTTAGACGATGGACCCTTGACGTGGAAGCATAGACGCCTCCAATTATGGGCGCGAGGTTGGTATCACAAATTCTTCCATAACTCCTAAGTATTAACTCTTAACTTAATTCTTAATTAAAACCATCCCCCTCAAAGAGCACCTCCACTCTCAGCGCTTTCAAGCCTTTGATACCCTGCATTTCTTCCAGTTCCAGATATTCCGTTTGTTTATGAAGTAATCGTTTGCTTTGCAGGAAGCCAATATATTCTTCGTATTCCTGCACCTCTTTCTGGTTACTGTACACCAATGCAATTTTACCCGGTTGGGTGAGTCGTTCGTGCGTCTGTTGTACGAGGGCTTTATCGATCCGCTTTTTCATCACTTCATACCTGATATTATAGGATCCTTCTACATCAAACCTTCTTTCATCCTTCCGGAAGCTGATCGAAATCGGTTGGTTATGGATGAGGATGAGTTGCGTAGTCTCCAGCGGAGTTTTAAATATGGGCAGCAGTGCATGGGTGATCCTGCATATTTCTGCCATTGACTGCAACTGCCACAGGCGGATATTCCTGAGGTACAACAGGTCAAAGGGCCTGCCCGGCGCCATAGACTGGCCGATGTAAATATTGTATTCAATACCATCTGTCCGGTATTTCTCAAAATAGTGAGGATAAGATTTTTGCAACTTTACCTCCTGTTCTTCCAGGTAACTGGTCACTGACTGGTTTATTCTGCCAAGTGTAGCTTCATATTCATTGCGGTGCTGGTACAGCGGTCCGTCGCTGTCTTTTTCAAGCTGGAAATAATATTCTACCACATCTTGCAACCCGGGATTACCTTTCTGCAAATGACTGAATACGGGTTCCACTTCATTTATCAAAAACTCGTTGATATGTATCTCGTCTTCGGGCAGCAAACCATCGGAAATAGCCGACTGGAAATTATTGTTTTTGAATTTTAGTCCCTCCAGCAAAGTAAGCTGTACGTTTTCCTGCAGTTTTTCCAACGTTTCATCAATAACAGCTAATTGTTTCTTAAGATCTTTCTGCAAAGCGACACTTCTTTCTATGGAGGAGTTGCGTACATCAACGGCACCATAGAGCGGGTAAACGTGGTCAAAGATTATCCCGGCGTTGGCTGTACCCGGTTCTTTGTTTTGAAGGTAGGTCCATGCTACTTCAGAAAATTTCCACTCCACAGAAGGTTGCAATGCCGTGAATTTTTCTTTCACAAGTTTTTCGATCCTGCTGTCAAATTCATCCCTGCTTTTGAGCATTGCAAGGGAAAGCAACGGGATAGCAGGCTCCAGGCCGGCCATCACCTGCTGTGTAAAAAGATTTGGTTCAGCAGAAGAAAGTTCAAGCAGGCCAAGGAGACCATCACTGTTTTGAATGGGGTAGTAAACATAACTTCTCGTGCCCTTTTCATACAAAGGTTTTAGGTGGGGTGCAAAACCAAACAGGCTTTCATCTACAATGCTGATTGGCATTGGCTCAGGGTTTTCTTTTTGAAAACGGGTGAAACTTTCGAATGCCTGCAGGCTTTGTTCATCATTTTCCGTGAAGTCTTTTGCGAAAAGGCTATGCCGTGTACATTCCTCGCTCATTAAAAACTTGTCATTTATTTTAAAGAAAGGCATCAGGCCGACCTCCACATCCGTTAAACCAATGAGGGCATGAATGGCATCTTTCATTTCGGTGATGGCATCCATATCACATTCGCCCTGGCGCAGCAAAATTTTTTTTATGCGCTCCAGCGATTCTGTGGTCGTGATATCCTCCGCTATCCAGACTGCAAAACCCTGCGCTTCAAACAGAGCAAGTGGCATAGCTTTTAGCTGGTGATCCAGGTCAAGGATACGGAAAGTGTTTAAACACACCGCACAGTCCTGTATAAGTGGCAGTTTGCCTTTTAGATTCAGTTCAATGAACCTACGGTCGTAACGCATCCGGTAATACCTTTTCATCCCGTTGTTGCCGTCTTTTACAGGAAATACGAGGTCAGGGCATTCGTTGAGTTTGATACCATAATATTTTGACAACACATGATCATAGATCATGGAACATTGTATCTGCCTGAGATTTTCTTCGGTCATGCCTTCCGGTAACTCCAGGTGTTCTTCATTTTTATCTATGAACAATTTTCGGAAAGGTTCCGAATAGGAAAAGATATTAAAATCGTAAGGACCAGAAAGTGTAAAGTTGGATTCCTGTTCATTTGTTACCACGGGGAATATGGCGGTAGACAAAAACTCGAGTAATTCCTGGTGGCTCGTTAGGGCAGTTTCGCTCGTTATTGGCATCAGTAACGCGGGGTGTGATTCAAATTTATCGATGAGGAACTTATAAAAGCGGGTGCGGCTGCCTGAGGTGGCGGGCAATTTTTCTCTCAGGTAGTTTAAAAACGGTAGGAATGAAATATGGCTGTTCACAGCCGGCATATTTGAGAGCACCGCGGCGGGTGAAAGTATTTTTATGCCCCCGGGTAGCGTGGATTTTGGCAAAATCTCTTCGATCATAGCGGCATTTTTTGGCGTAACAGGTAAAATGTTTACGAAAGCTCAACTATAAAATTAATTAAAAAGGAGGGTAAAAGCGCATGAATTTTTCAACCTTTCCATAAAAAAAACACCCCACCACAACGGGAGGGCACTGAAAAAGTAGGATTTTATTAAATAGAAAAAGGGACTACATCATGAATCATGATTAGTCCCTTTTTCTTTAGCTTGTAGGAGTTTTTGTTCGCCCTAAAT
>JAYSYY010000039.1:0-4525 GCA_043727215.1 Chitinophagaceae bacterium
TTCATTTACAAGATTGCTCATAAAATTATTTTGAAATGTAAAGTTAGGCGTTCATGCTACAGGCGATCCAATCAACCATCAGGATGGCCAGGAAATTGGGAGGGATAATTTGATAAGCGTCCCTCCATGGGAAATAATTTCCAGGTGACCGTTAATTTCACCTATCCGTTTTTTCATATTCTTTAGCCCGTTACCAAAATCATTCTGCTGCTGGATACCTTTCCCATTGTCACTGATCTCCAGCTGCAATTTTTTATCAACGAGTTGTATCCGCAGGTCAACCCGGCTTGCACCGGAGTGCTTTAAAATATTATGCAGGGATTCCTTGGTTATAAGGAACAGATTTTTTCTCTGCACACCACTCAGTTCATTGCTGAAAGGAATGTCGCCCGCTGTATAAAACCCAAACCGGATGCCACTTCCTTCAAAATAAGATAGCCCGTACTGCCGCACATATTCTATAAAATTCCGGAGGGTATCATTCTCTGTATTGAGGCTCCAGATGATCGTATTCATCCGTTGCGCGATCTCCTTCGAAGTGTCGGAAATTTTTCCCGCGAAGGAAGCAACACCCGTGCCCTCTTCTTTCAGTACCATAAGATCACTCATCATCCTGATACTGCTTAAACCTCCTCCCACATCATCGTGGAGGTCGGCAATTATCCGCTCCCTTTCCAGTAAAACCGCCTGTTGACGGGTATAGGCCCCATCAAGGAGGGATTTTTCGTTGTCTGCAATTTTTCTTTGTAGTGCCACCGTAAACAAAAAGATGTCAAGAACAATACTTATCATCACCGGCACATAAGTGTTGGAGTTATTTACCCAACCCCCTGGGTGATCTACCAGGTAAAGTGATAACAGCAAGGTGATGATACTGCCTATCAAAACAAGGATACTACCCCAGATTATGTAACTCGAATAAGGCACTTTGTATTTAAATAATGCGGTAACCACGTAAAGCTGTAAAGGGAATAATATAAGACCTACTATATAATAAACGGGGTCATAATTTAAATGAAAAATATTTCCAAGGAAACAAGCTCCTGCCAGTGCAAAATAAAGCAAAAGTAAAAACCGGAAGATTCGGTACAAAGGCCGGGAGCGCTGTTTTAAACCCAGGTAATACATTACGAATAGCGAATAACAGACACTGATAAAAAACTGGACAGGCCGTTTAAACAAGTTGAAAGCCTCTATACTTTTCGTATCGTCTAAGCGTACGGAAAAGAATAATTCAGGAATGGCGAGCAGGTAATAAACCGATAAAAGCAAGAGATATAAAGCATAAAATAAATACTCTTTTCGCTTTAAAATACTGAACTGTATAAAAAAGAATATTGACATAAAAAATGCAACACTCTCAAAGAAAAAAATAAAGTATTCGCTTAATTGATTCATACCGTGAGCAAAACTAACCCTTGGTTGTTGGGTATTTGGTAACAGGAATAAAGATAAGGTATGGTTATCACTATCGCCTCAGGTAGAGATTCACCGCCTCTACCCTGGTATTCACCTGCAGTTTTTTATAAATGTTCTGCACGTGTTTTCTCACAGTGCCCCAACTGATATCCAGGGCATCGGCTACTTCCTTCCCGATCAGTCCTTTTGCAAGATGGTCCAGCACCATTTTTTCCCGGTCGCTTAGCGACTCAATAATAGCGTTGGCTTTCGCCAGGTTTGTAAAACTTGCCACTACCTTCCTGGCGATACTACTGCTCATAGGGCTTCCGCCGGCAATCATATCGTCCAGGGCATTGATGATCTGCTGGGGACCTTCCGTCTTCAATATGTAGCCACTCGCGCCTGCTTTCAGCGAATCGAAGATCTTTTGATCGTCCTCGTAAGCAGTGCAGATTAAAAAAAGCATACCAGGGAAACAGGATTTTAATGCATTTACGCATTCTATACCACTTGCCCCGGGAAGGTTTATATCCATCAGCACCACATGAGGCTGGACACCCGGAATCTCCTTCATTGCTTCTTCAGCATTGCTGTAGCTACCCCCAAGAGTATAAGTTTCTGTCAGCTGGATCATCATATTCATTGCTTCCCTCAGGTCTGGCTTATCCTCCACAATGCATACAATTTTTTTATCGGGTGACATAGGCTACAAAATTAGTTTTTTAAGAGCAGAGGCAAATACGCCATTCCGCGTACAAATGACACTTTATTTAGCCGCGTCCGCCAAAAAATCTTTTATCCCCTGCAAAATTTTATCCGCCATCTGTTGCTGAAAAGCCTCCTCGAGAATCAACGCTTCCTCTGCAGGATTGCTGATAAACAAACTCTCTACCAACACGTTTGGGTATTCTGTAGGACTGTTGAGCATAAAATTAAATGAACCCACCACGCCATATTGCTTCAGGCCAAGTTCCTGCATCCGGTCGTTAATAAAAGTTGATAGCTTCTTATTGCCCACGTAGCGGTAATGTGTACTGGTACCTGAAGCCCTGATAGGATCAGCAGCAGAATTCAGGTGGATACTCACCAGCAGGTCTGGTGCAGCATCCCTGTATAGGAGTATACGTTCTTTATTATCGACTAGTTTTTCTGTAGTCCTTGTCATTAATACAGTTGCGCCTTCGGCGGCCAGGCTTTTCTGTAATTTCAAAGCAACGGCAAGCGCGAGATTTTTCTCTAAAGAGCCCGTGGGGCCTCCTGCACCCGTGTTGCTACCACCATGGCCGGCATCTACGGCAATTATTAATTTCCCCAGCGAAAGATCCGCCGGCTGCTGCCTGATCTTTATCACCAGGGTATTCCCTTTAAAATAAACCTGGTGGCCCCAATGCTGGGAATGTTTCAATTGGATCTTTACCCGGTAAATATCATCTGCAACCTGCTCGTAATCTACATGGTCAATTTCCTTTGCTGACTTTAACTGGCTGATCCAATTGCTGTTGTTGCTGGCGCCAAAAACGTCTACAATGATCCTCGAAGGATTTAACTCCTGGAAACTTTGGTAGGGCAGCCTGCCGGTTAATGCAATGTTTACATAATCAAAAGCACTGTCTCCATACACACTCCACGAACCTGTGAGCGCCTGAGCGGACAGGCTACCCTTTGGCATTAATTTTACCTGGTCCTCCGGAATATAGGCGACCCTGTTTTGCGCAAGTCTTATTTTATAATCCTGTCCCACTTTGCCAATAATCCGTAGCGGTACAAGGCTATCCAGGTACCCGATTTTTGCTCCGCCAAGCCGGTCGGTTCCAAGGCCATACTCCAGGTGCGCAAGCCGGCCTGTTGTGAGGGCGACATCTGATGCAAGAGCAGATAAAACAGAAAACCTGTTAGGCGTTTGTTTGATGATAACCTGTGAATCAGGGGTTACCAGTTTTACACGGATGTGGGCTGTCGCAAAACTATCTGCCTCCGTAACCCTGTATTCCCCCTGGTAAATTCCGTTCATACCATTGGTCATCTCAGCAGGCAACTCATACAAAATAGTATTGCCCAAAGTTGATACGACAGATCCCGGAAACGCTTTCACCTTAAACTGGATATGATCCCCGGGCCTTAACACTGCATCTTCTCCCGGTATCGCCTGGATAGATTCAATGCCTGGCAAAAGAACTGCTGTAGGTGTTGTCACAGGAGTTAATGTATAGGAAAGTCTTTTAGTTACCGGCTTTTTACCATCTATGGCAGCCAGCATAGTAAACCCGCTGTCTTTACTGCCGGGCGCTAACAATAATTCGTGGGCAAACCCACCTGAATTATAAACTTTCACCGATTCCCCGTTGATGGTGAGCGCACAGGTTTTGCAGGTGCTCCCGACAATAAATTGCCGGCTTGCAGTCACCGTGTTCTGCTCTTTTAAAGGATTTACAAGTTTGATAAAAGGCGTTTCCTTAGGCTGCGCCTGAACAGGAGGTATCGCTCCAACTGATAAAAAAAGGAACAAAAAGCTGGTTGAGAAAAAAGAGGTATTCACACGCACGATATATTGCTGATTGGCTTAGCCATAAAGGTAGTGGAACAGGTGATATTTGCAGTCACCCATTATAAGATATGTTTGCGGCCGGGAATGGTGAAGGATATTAATCTGTATTAAGGTGTTGGTGTTTTGCATTCGCTGCAATGAACATAGCAAAACCGGCAAGCGCCAGGTCTTTTAACAAATTCACCAGTGATAATTGCCGCATATCAGGATCGCCTGCGTTTCTGAATTGTGGCCAGTGAATCAGCAAAACGAAACTTACAAGCAAGGCCGCCAGCAGGTAGCCTGCTACTGACACAAAACGGTTAAGAATGAAGCCAAGTCCTGCCAGGATAAATGCGCCACCAACAATGTAAACCCAGGCTATTCCTCCTGGAAGATAGTTAGGAACATAAGTGAGCATATTTTCCGGGCGCATCAAATGATAAATTCCAAAAATGATCATTACGATGGCCAGCAGCCATATAGCTATGCGGGAAATTGTATGTTGTATCATGATAAAGAATTTGTCATCAAAATACGGAGAATCAGGTAAGATTTATAGCGTTATTTTACAAAGGGATTGCAAACTGTTTTTAACTT
>JAYSYY010000040.1:0-12300 GCA_043727215.1 Chitinophagaceae bacterium
AGAAACATTTCTCCCTTCGCAGGCATTATCCTGTGCAGGTTTTGCGGGTATTATCTCAGCCTCAGTTGGAAGCACCCCGGAAATTCAGTCGGTTTTAAAAAAGAACAGGATGTAAAATTATCACCTAAATAATAGAAAAAATTATTTTTTTTAGGTGTAACAAAACCAGTGCGTTTTTCGTATCACTATATAAAAGTATAGCCGTGAAATTTTTATTAGCAATCTTCACCATCTTATTTGCGCTAACCACAACCGCGCAAACTAAGGTTTACACCGATCCGCATGCCAAAACACGGAGCATCGCTGGTAACTTTTCAAAATTGTCCGTCTCCAGTGGCGTAGAACTATTCCTGTCCCAGGGGAATGAAACCTCCCTCGCAGTGAGTGTCTCAGACAGCAAGTTTGGGGAACGATTCAAAACAGAAGTGGTAGATGGTGTTCTAAAGATCTACTATGACAACAAAGGCCTTACCTGGAGCAATGACAAAAACAGGAAGCTGAAAGCCTATCTTTCAGTTAAAAACCTGGATGGTATGAAGGTTTCGGCTGGTTCCAAAGTCACCATCGCCGACGTTTTTAACACAACTGACCTCGCTTTGTCCGTTAGCAGCGGCGCGCATCTGACCGGCGCGTTTAAGGCCAATTCAATTTCAGCCGACCTTAATAGTGGCGGAGAACTCAATATGTCAGGGTCAGCTACCAGGGTTACGGTGTCGGCCAGCAGCGGGGCAAGTTTCAAAGGGTTGGAATTGGTGAGCCAATATTGTACTGCATCAGCTAACAGCGGTGGCGATATTCGCATCGGGGTACAAAAAGAATTGAAAGGATCTGCAAACAGTGGGGGAGGTATTACTTATAAAGGAACGCCCTCTGTAAATAAAGGGACGGTTAAAAGCGGCGGAAGTATAAAGCAGGGCAAATAGAAAAATATGAAAAAGATCATTTTACCAGGGATATGCTGCTTGTTTTTGACGATCGCCGGCGCACAAGACCACCTGGTTGTAGACCCAAATGTTTCTCTTCGGCGGCTGAATGGTTCTTTCAGCAAGATCCGCATCAGCAATGCCATCAAGGTTATCATCACGCAATCCGATAAAGAAAGCCTGGCGGTGAGTGCTGTTGATGAAAAATACAAGGAAGATATCAAAACCGAAGTTGTGAATTATACCCTGTTGATTTCCCAAAAGGGTGGGAGCGACTGGAAAAGCAAGGACAGGAAGTTAAGGGTCTATGTATCTTTCAAAGACCTGTCGCGGCTGGAGGTTTCAGGGGCCTCTGATGTAGCTGCTGTCGGCACATTATCGATGAACGACCTGACCCTCAACATATCAGGTGCAAGTACACTCAAAGCGGTCTTTGAGGTAAAAAAGCTCGGGATCGATATGAGCGGGGCCAGCAAAGCCTCCTTGTCCGGGAATGTAGAATGGTTAAACCTGGATTGTAGTGGCGCCGCTGACCTGAAGGCATATGATTTAAAGATACTAAACGCCAATGTCACCGTGTCCGGGGCATCGGATGTCGACCTGGCGGTGGAAAAGGAACTGAATGCCACAGCATCCGGGGCCAGCCGGATCCATTATAAGGGAAACGTACCGGTGGTGAATGCAAAAACTACTGGTGCAAGTTCAATTACTAAAAAGGATTAGGGTTTCTTTAGGTTTATTCTCAAATAACATTTGGCTGCCAAAGTGTAAAGTCCTATTTTTGCATCGCGAAGTAGAGCAGCGGTAGCTCGTCGGGCTCATAACCCGAAGGTCAGAAGTTCGATCCTTCTCTTCGCAACTATCAAAAGAGAAGCCTGGGATTCCGGGCTTTTTTTATTTTTCACAGCCTTAGACCGCTGTTGAATTGATTATCTCCTCCTTCGTTTTGTATAAACTTGTATGTAATAATCAATATTTAAAAAATTGATCTTATATCACAGCACATGAAAGTTGGTTTCGTAAACATTTTTGGAAAGCCCAATGCAGGGAAAAGTACATTGCTTAATGCGCTCATGGGCGAAAAAATGGCAATCGTATCCCATAAAGTGCAAACCACCAGGCACAGGATAAAAGCCATTCTTACTCATGAAGACTACCAGATCATTTTTTCCGACACACCGGGCATTATAGACCCAAGGTACAAACTGCATGAAAAAATGATGCAGGCCGTAAAGGGAAGCCTGGAAGATGCAGATGTAGCCCTTTTAATGACGGATGCCAGGGAGCCTGTAGAGGAGAGTCATGAAATTTTTAAAAAACTAAGGTTAAAGGCGCCGGTAATCGTTGTATTGAATAAAATTGACGCAGTAAAAAACGAGGAAGCCGTGGCAGCGGTTAAAAAGTTTTATGAAGAGCAAGACTACTGCAAGGAGGTGCTCATCCTTTCAGCACTAAAAAAACAGGGGATTGATGATTTGCTTAAACGCATTTTATTTTATCTTCCGGAAGGGCATCCTTTTTATGAGGGCGATGACCTGAGTGATATGCCCACTAAATTTTTTGTGAGTGAGATTATCCGGGAGAAAATATTCCAGTTATACCAGGAAGAACTCCCATACCATAGTACCGTCCTGATACAGGAGTTCAAGGAAAAAACTACCCTGATCAAAATAAGGGCGGACATCATTGTGCAGCGGGAAACGCAAAAAGGTATTATCCTGGGAGAGAGGGGGACTATGATAAAAGAGTTGGGCACATTGGCCAGGAAGGATATAGAAGAATTTTTAGGCAGTAAAGTTTTCCTGGAACTTTTTGTAAAAGTAAGGCCAAAGTGGAGGGACAGTGATATGTACCTGAAGGAGTACGGTTATTAGAAAATTGATAATTGATAATTAGCTAATGGATCCAGGACTTCCAATAATTATCATTATCAATTATCAATTAAAGAATTATCAATTAGTATTATGAGTTTTACAGTCGCAATAACAGGCAGGCCCAATGTGGGCAAGAGTACATTTTTTAACCGCATGCTGGAGCAGCGCAAAGCCATCGTGGATGATACCAGTGGAGTAACGAGGGACAGGCAGTATGGTGTGGCAGAATGGATCGGCAAATCATTTAATGTAATTGATACCGGTGGATTTGTTGCCGGTAGTGATGATGTTTTTGAAAGAGAGATCCGCAAACAAGTCCACATTGCCATTGACGAAGCGAATGCGATCATCTTTATGGTGGATGCAGCTACAGGTATCACCAACCTGGATGAGCATATGGCTGATATGCTCCGACGCAGTACCAAGCCTGTTTTCCTGGTAGTGAACAAAGTGGATAACCACACCCGCATGATGGAAGCGAGTGAATTTTATAGCCTTGGGTTTGAGCGGATCTTTTTTATCTCCTCCATCAGTGGCAGCGGAACAGGAGAGTTACTGGATGGTGTCGTAGAACTGATGCCCGAAGAACCCGCTGAAACAGATGAAGAAAATAAGATTCCAAAGTTTGCCATCATCGGGCAGCCTAATACAGGAAAGTCTTCGTTACTAAATGCTTTGATTGGCCGGGAACGAACCATCGTGAGCGACATCGCAGGCACCACCCGGGATACTATCCACACGCAATACAATTTATTCAACAAAGAATTTATTCTCATAGACACCGCTGGGATACGCCGCAAGGCAAAAGTGCATGAGGACCTGGAATTTTATTCAGTTATCAGGGCAATTAAAGCAATGGATGAGGCGGATGTCTGTTTGCTATTGCTGGATGCAACCAAAGGAATTACTGCACAGGATCTCTCCATTTTTTCACTGGCAGTAAAAAAAGGTAAGGGTATCGTGGTGTTAGTAAACAAGTGGGATCTTATAGAAAAAACCACCAACAGTGCCCGGGATTATGAGAAGGACCTGAAGCAAAGGCTAGCTCCTTTTTCAGATGTGCCGATTCTATTTATTTCAGTTACAGAAAAGCAGCGGATCTTCCAGAGTATGGAGGCCGCCCTGAAAGTGTATGACAACAAGAACAGGAAAGTGGCCACTTCCAAATTAAATGAAGTAATGCTGAAGGCAATTGAAACCTTTCATCCGCCGGTAGTACGTGGGAACGCGGTAAAAATTAAGTACACCACCCAATTGCCTACGCACACGCCGAGTTTTGCTTTTTTCTGTAATTATCCTGACGACATCAAAACACCCTACCGGAATTACCTGGAAAATAAACTCCGGGAGAATTTTGAATTCAGCGGTGTGCCGTTACGGTTATTTTTCCGGAAAAAATAATTTCTATTACTCCTAATTGTTAGTAAACAGGCGAGGCTGTCTCAAAAGAGGTTGCCGCTTTTAAGACAGCATTTTTTTCATTTGTAAAACTGTGCTGTTTAGAAAAGTATGCATATTTATAGGATTAGGTGGCATAATGATAATGAATTCTTCCTATGGGATATGGATGAGGTATTCGATTCATCATGCTTACTATAACCTTGTGAAAAGTCACCTTTCTGTTATTCCTTTTGTTTAATCTAAAAACGTATTCATCTGCGTAGGCAAATAAATTTTGCCTGTAGTAACCAGGTTCCCTTAAACTGGCAAATCTTTCAGTTGGAACTTACCAGGTTACTGTATAACGGCCGATGGCAATACCGCTACCTTGAAGTTTGTGAAAGAATAAGAAGTTGAAAACTGGATAAATCAGCATGCCGCCTCATAAAAGAAGCGGCATTTTTTATCTGCTGAAGGCAGTAAAATTGTTTATGGTACCAGGCTATCCGAGGCCTAACCACCCCTGGCCGCATCCTGCCCGAGGCTTTGATATTGCTGAACAGGGGCCTGTCACTTTGAGCAAGATAGATTTTCTAAAGGCCTAGCACGTCCTTGATTGTATGAATTCCTTTTTTGCCGGCCATAAATTCAGCCGCCAATACGGCCCCGAATGCAAATCCCTGCCTGCTGTTAGCGGTATGGATGATCTCTATTTCGTCAACCGCGGAACTGTAGCGCACATAATGGGTGCCCGGGGCGGGATCAATACGTTTACTGATAATGGGGACTGCATTTTCTTCCTCGCTATGTTCGTTTATCCACCTGGTCTTTGTGGGATTATGTTGTATGATCTGCTCTGCTAAGGTAATAGCGGTGCCACTTGGTGCATCCAGTTTTGCCGTGTGGTGAATTTCTTCTACCATCACGTTGTAGTCGGGATGGGCAGACATAAGGGCTGCTAGTTTTTTATTGATCTCGAAAAAAATATTCACCCCGATACTGAAGTTGCTGGCATATAAAAGGCCGCCGTCGTTTTGCCCGCAATATGTTTTCACTTCATCCCAGTTCTCCAGCCAACCGGTACTACCGCTAACAACAGGCACTCCGGCATCAATACAACGTTTGATATTCTCAATGGCGGAGTGCGGGCTGGTGAACTCGATTGCTACATCACAAGTTTTCAGGTTTGTCGCAGTGAAATCATCCGGGTTATCAGCATCTATCTGCAGCCCGATTGTATGCCCCTTCTGCACAGCAATTGCCTCGATGGCTTTACCCATTTTTCCATAGCCGATCAATGCAATCGTTAAGATAGGTGTGATGCTGGTTTCTTCACCAGTAACAGGAGATGTCAATCCTTTTTTCTTAATCATGGAGAACATATTTAGGGGTTATTTTCCAATCCGTAATACGAGGCTCAGGCCATCAGTATTTGCTAACGGGCTATGGCCGGCTTTGATCAGGAGACTTAATTCATCACTTACGTCAAAAGTTTTAAGGTGGGCGTCTACGGCTGCATCAGCCACGTTCAGTCCCCAGAATGCAATAAAAAACAGGACGGAATAGTCAACGTTTTGCCTGACCGCATTCCGGAAGACGCGGATCCTTTCCGGCTGGTCTTTCACGCTGAAATAAGGTTGTTTGATCTGGTTATCGTTTGAAGGAATCGTATCCGTAGCAAGTATATAGGCATTTCTGGCATCTTTATATTGCCTGATATTCCGGAAAAAAAGATAGCCGGTGGTGCCCAGCGCACCATACACGAGCGGTATTTTCCAGTATTTCTTATTGGTAGCCTGTCCCCAGCCGGGAATCATCAGTGACCTCAAAACGGCAACGTTGGGGTCATATTTTTTCTCCGTGGCCGGCGTTTTTTTTATGATGATAGTATCCGCAGCCATCCGAAGGGAGCTGTCCGTAGAAGTTGTTTCATATTGAGCCATGCCAGCCTGTGCGGCCATGCAACAGACCAATAAACAACATCCTATTTTTACGCGGGGATTCAACTTACTTTTATATTCAATTTATCCAATAACCCGTTCAGTTCATCTAACGAATAATATTCAAATAAAATACTCCCGGATCCTTTTTTGGAATGATTCAATTTGACCTTGGTGCTGAACTGGGAGGCTAAATTATCCTCAATTTTTTTGTAAGCCGGTGGCAGGGGAGTTTTTACCGATGTTTTAACAGCATCCTGACCGGTATACATTTTCCGTACGAGGTCCTCTGTCTGCCTTACGGACAATGATTTGTTCTTTATCTCGGAGAAAATAAACAATTGTTTATCTACCATGTCTACGTTAATCAATGCACGTGCATGCCCCATGCTGATCGTACCGTTGCGCACTGCGACCTGGATATCCGGTGGTAATTTCAACAGCCGAATGTAATTCGTGACCGTACTTCTTTCTTTCCCCATCCGTTCTGCTACATGTTCCTGGGTGTAATCGAGGTCATCCATCAGGCGTTTGTAACTAAGCGCTATTTCTATTGCATTCAGGTTTTCGCGTTGCAGGTTTTCCAATAAAGCCAATTCCAGCAGCTGGCTGCTTTGCGTTTCGCGTATGTAAACAGGCACGTCTTTCAGGCCGGCAATTTTGGCCGCTCTGAATCTTCTTTCTCCCGCAATTAACCGGTATTTACCATGGCTGACCGGCATCACGGTCAATGGTTGGATGAGGTTATGTAATTTAATGGACGCAGCCAGTTCGCTCAGCGCTGTTTCATCAAAATCTTTCCGTGGCTGGTTGGGATTGGGTTCAATCTGGTCCAGGGGAATCCGGTGGGAAGAGGTATTTTTTTCCACCAGGTCCGCCTTCAGGTCGCCGCTGGTATTTTTAAGATCTGCATCAATATTTTGCAAAAGGCTCCTTATGCCTTTTCCCAGTGCGTCCTTTTTTTTTGGTTGCGTCATTTTTAAATCTCAGTTAATAGTTCTTAGTCAGTGCACGCTTTTAAAAGCGGTCTTTTATCAATTGATATGGTATTAAGCGGCAGGATAACAGTTCTTTGCCCAACAAACAGTTGTAGGAGGAGGTATCTTTCAGGGGAGCACAACGTTCATTGGAGTAGTTAGCTTCCACGCCGGTCCGGGAGTTTCCAAGATAGTTTGTAAGTATTTCCAATTGTCCAGCTAAAATAATTTAACGTAATTGTTTCGCGCCGGCTCAAACCTCCCCAAGTTTTCCTGTCCCCACTCACAACAACCCACAACTCCCAACTCACCACTCACGCTATCCCAACACTTTATCTTCCTGCTTGATCTTGGTCATATTGTTTTTCTGAAGGATCTCTTTAGCGAGGTTCAGGTAGTTTACGGCTCCCTTGCTATCGCTATCGTATAGAATAACAGGTTTACCAAAACTGGGCGCTTCACTTAACCGGGTATTCCTATGGATGATGCTGTTGAAGACCATTTCCTCAAAATGTCTTCTCACTTCACTCACAACCTGGTTGCAAAGCCGGAGCCTGCCATCGTACATCGTCATTAAGATCCCTTCGATCTTTAATTCAGTATTCAAGCGGTTTTGCACAATTTTCACGGTATTCAATAATTTTCCCAAACCTTCCAGGGCAAAAAATTCAGTTTGCACTGGCACTACCACGCTATCGGAGGCCACAAGCGCATTCACAGTGATCAACCCGAGTGAGGGAGAACAGTCAATTACAATAAAATCATAATCGTCACGGATGGGTTCAAGTATTCTTTTTAATGCGCTTTCCCTGTTGGGAAAATTAATCATCTCAATTTCTGCCCCTACCAGGTCAATATGCGAAGGGATTAAGTCAAGGTGAGGAATGTCTGTTTTCAACAGCACATCTTTGGCATCGGCCTCATTCACCATACAGTCGTATAGGCTTTTTGTAACATTATGCAGATCGAAACCTACACCCGTAGTACTATTGGCTTGCGGATCCGCATCTACCAACAAAGTTCTGTATTCCAGTACTGCAAAACTGGCTGCCAGGTTAATGGCCGTGGTGGTTTTTCCAACGCCTCCCTTTTGATTCGCAATACCTATGATTCTTGCCATCTGCTGTCTTATTGGTAATTTGTTTTTATGAATTTAATCTGCGTTTTGGTTCCAACCTGACGGCAGCTCCCAAATTTTCTTCTCTTTTGGCAAACATCGGAATTATTTTAATGTTAACCCCGATTAAAATGCCAAGTTGGCAAATTTAGTGAATCGGTATAAAATTGGGAACAATCAACACCTATTAATGTTATACTCCAAAACCTTGTTTTTTTTACCAAATGTATATAGATGATAACCATAATATCAGGCTCGAACCGGGACGATAACAACACAAAAAAAGTGGCGTTAGAATACCAGCGTCTCCTGGCCCTCAAAAATATTCCTGCAAAGATCTTTTTATTAGACGAAATCAATAGTACGCTTAGAAACGATTTCTTCATACAATCTGAAAATGAAATCCTGATCCCGTCTGAAAAATTTATTATTATTATGCCCGAGTATAATGGCTCCTATCCAGGCATTCTTAAACTAATGATGGACAATACGGATATAAAAAAGGTATGGTGGTATAAGAAGGTTTTGCTCACGGGCGTTTCTACAGGCAGGGCAGGCAATCTGCGGGGCATGGAGCACCTGAGTGGCGTGTTGCTTCATATGAGGATGCAGGTACATTACAACCGGCTCCCGATAAGCGTGGTGGACAAACTTATGGACGAACAGGATCATTTTACTGACCTGGCCACCCTTGGCGCCATTAACATACAATTGGAAGAGTTTCTAAAATTTTAATCTTACTTTCAAAAAAAAACGATGCGTTCACCTTTAGCGGTTATTATTTTTCTTACGATCATGCTCGGGCTGGACTATTATTTCTACCTCGCCATAAGAACAGTCTCCCATGCGGCTTCCTACCGCACAAAGATTGTGGTTGGAAGTATTTACTGGACGATCACTATCCTTGCCGTGATCGGTTTTCTTTTGTTCGCTTTCACAGACCAGCAATTTTTAGGAAAAAAGTTACGGACGTATTTATTTGCAACAGTTATTGGTTTATTCCTGGCCAAACTCACCGCTATGATCTTTTTTCTTACAGATGATCTTCGCCGGGGCATACAATGGGCGGCAGGGAAATTATTTTTCAATAATACTGAAGTTGAAAGCATGAGTGGTGAAGGCATTAGCCGCTCTGTATTTCTAAGCTGGATGGGTATTGCAGCCGGTGGTACGTTATTCGGCAGCCTGTTGTATGGATTCAGCAATAAATATAACTACGATATAAAAAAAATGCAGATGGCTTTTGGAAGCCTGCCGGCCTCTTTCCGCGGGTTAAAGATCGTACACATCAGCGATATTCACAGCGGTAGTTTACTGAACAAGAGAGCGGTAGAAGCAGGCGTGCAAAAGATAATGAAAGAGAAGCCTGACCTAATCCTTTTCACCGGGGACCTTGTAAATGATAAGGCCACGGAAATGGAATTACTAAAAGATGTGTTTGCACAATTGAATGCACCCCTTGGTGTTTATTCTACATTAGGGAACCACGACTATGGCGACTATGTGCAATGGCCGATTGATGGGGTGAGTAAATTACAGAACCTGGAGAACCTGAAAAAAGTACATGCAGAGATGGGTTGGCGATTATTGATGAATGAGCATGTGGTACTGGAGAAAAATAACGAGCAGATCGCCGTGCTGGGTATAGAAAACTGGAGTGCAAAAGGCAGGTTTCCCAAACATGGAAAAATGGAACAGGCATATATGGGCACAGAGAAATACCCTTTTAAAATTCTGATGAGCCACGACCCCAGTCACTGGGATGCAGAAGTTACGCAGAAGTATACCGACATCAACCTGATGCTTAGCGGGCATACCCATGGAATGCAGTTCGGGGTGGAGTTCCCCGGTTTTAAGTGGAGCCCCGTGCAATATATGTATAAGCAGTGGGCCGGACTTTATGAGGGGGATAACCAAAAGTTATATGTGAACCGGGGTTTCGGTTTTATAGGTTACCCGGGCAGGGTAGGCGTACTTCCCGAGATTACGGTAATTGAACTGGTATAAACAAAAGAGGTGTGAAGAAAAATCACTGTGGTAATTTTTACACAGCTTTCTCCTCACACCCTGCATTCGGTTTTAGATATTTATACAGTATCCTCTGTGGTGGTGATACTTTTCACGTTGCCTTCGGGATCTTTTATCACGGTGGTTGTTTTTCGTTGATTTACTTTCCTGGTTGTTCTGGCGCGGCTGCTGAAAAGTGCGATGATAATCAGGATTACTACGGCTGCAGCCACCCATACCCAGTTTTGTTCAAACCAGGATTCAACTTTTTCGGCATCGAGATTTACTTTATCCTGCGCCTGTGCCGTAATGGCCAGGAAGCTCAAGAATAAAACACTCAGTGCTTTCGTGAAACGATTATAGGTTGTCTGTATCATTTTGGATTAAATTTTAGTGAGTAATAAGCTGTACCCTTCAATAAATAAGCCAATACGACATCCCTATTTTATATCAGGCCTTCCTGGATGGCAACTTTTACCAGGCCTGCAGTATTTTTTAAGCATAATTTCTGCTGGAGTCACCGTGAATCTTGATGCCAGCTACCCACGCACTATATACCGTTCGCTAAATAGGAAAAGCCCCGGGTAAAACCGGGGCTCCGTTCATTTAGAATTTTATTTTAGAAGTCTCTCTTCTCTCTTGGCGCGTAGGTTCTTTTCCTTCCTTCAGAACGGTCACTTCTTCCGCCACCGTTTTCATCATTGGCTCGTTTAAAACCACCGTCAGCCTCATTCATCCTCACCACGCGATTGTTATACCGTTTACCATCCAGGGCCTTTATCATTTTACCTGCATTTTCTTTATCCACTTCCACCCAGGTATTCATGTCTCTCATATCTATTTTGCCAAGCACTTCTTTTTTCAAATTGCTTTCATCCAGGATAAATTGCAGGAAACTTGCCTTGTAAAAACCATCCTTCGTTCCGAGGTTTACAAACAGGCGGGTGAAGCCGTTGTCCCTGCGGTTAAAGCTGGTGCGGTCTTTCCTGCTGCTATCATCCCGGCCGGCATCAAATCTTTCCCTGCTGCGGCCTGCATCTCTTGCGTTCAGGTCTTCTGCATTTTCATAGTATTTCAGAAAATGGTCGAATTCCAAAGCTGCAACCCTTTGCAACACTTCTTCCTTGGTCACATTTTCAAACTTCGTCATCAGGTCGGGCAAATAAGTTTCATAATCGCCGTGGGAAATATCAGCATTAATCAGTTTATCCATGAAGGCAAAAAACTGCTTGCGGCACACATCCTTGCCACTGGGTATATCCAGTTTATGAAACTGGGCATTGACCATTTTTTCCAGGGTCCTTATCTTAAAAGTTTCCCTGCTGTGGCAGATCGACAAACAGATACCGGTTTTACCAGCCCTGCCAGTACGGCCACTTCTGTGGGTGTATACTTCAATATCATCCGGCAACTCGTAATTGATAACGTGGGTGATACCATCCACATCAATACCACGTGCCGCAACATCTGTTGCGATCAGTAACTGCAAAGCTTTGGTACGAAAACGACCCATCACGCGGTCTCTTTGTTGCTGGGTAAGATCACCATGCAGGGCCTCGATCTCATATCCTGACTTGGCTAACCTTTCGCTGATATCCTGTGCATCAGCCTTGGTACGCGTAAAAATAATGCCGTACATACCGGGATTAAAATCTATCAGGCGTTTTAAGGTTTCATAACGGCTATGCGCAGGGGCTACAAAAAACTGGTGATCTATATTTACGTTACCACTATTCTTTTTGCCTACCGTAATTTCTTTAGGGTTTTCCATAAAGTTTTTGGCGATGGCTCTAACTTCTGGTGGCATGGTAGCACTAAATAACCAGATGCTTTCCCTGTTGATGGTATTTTTTAAAACAAAATCAATATCATCCCTGAAGCCCATGTTCAGCATTTCATCTGCTTCATCAAGCACCACATATTTTACTTTCTGCAGGTCAATAGCTTTTCTTTCTATCAAATCTATTAAGCGTCCTGGGGTTGCTACCACTATTTGTACGCCTCTTTTGAGATTGCGTATCTGCATTACAATAGATGCACCGCCATAAACTGCTTCGCTCAAAATACCCTTACTGTGTTTCA
>JAYSYY010000041.1:0-12293 GCA_043727215.1 Chitinophagaceae bacterium
AAATATCCTGCGCTAAGGTCTGTGAGGAGCTATAGTACCGCCGGGGAGAACGAAAAAAGGGATGTGTTTTCCTTTTTTCCCGGGAGAATTAAAAATGCCCTGCGTTATCGTTGGTATAAGAAAAGTTTTGGTGTCACTACGGATAGTAATTTTCTGAAGTATTACCCGATCTTAATAAAAGTTTTGGGAGAAACCAAATTTGATGCCGTGGTGCTGGAAAACCTGGATACACTAAATGCGGTGAGTGTGATCCGGGATTATGCAAAAGATACTGCCATTTTTTATGATGCTCATAATGTTGACAGTTCATTGAATGCGAACCAGGCATCCGCGATCGCAGATGGCGTCGTGGCTGTGGAAAAGGCATTACACAAAAATGTAAATGGCATTTTTGCCTGCAGTGAGGGGGACCTGGATCAATTGCGCCAACTTAATGGGCAAAAATTAAACGGTGTTGTGATCCCGAATGGAGTTTGGCTTGAAAAAAAATTATATGATGCCGCTGTGCGGGATAGCGCGAATACTTCCATTATTTTTTGTGGTTCTTTGACTTACGCACCGAACGCGGAAGGTATGGAGTGGTTTTTCCGGGAGGTTTGGCCAGAGCTGGTAAAACTTGTGCCTTCAGTAAAATTGCTGGTTGTAGGAGGGGGGAATGTTCCTGCTAAACCGGAGCAGGCCCGCAAAGAACCTGCAATAAGTTTTACAGGCACTGTGGGAGATGTGAAAGTTTTTTATGAACAGGCTTGCGTGGCCGTGGTGCCAATAAAGACCGGCAGTGGTACCCGGTTAAAAGTACTGGAGGCAATGGGGCTTGGCGTGCCTGTTGTGTCAACCAGAAAAGGTGCGGAGGGCATTTTATACACGAATGGTAAAAATATCGTGATTGCTGATGAAGGGGAGGAATTTGCAAAACAGGTTGCCCTGCTGCTGGCAGATAAGGACAGGCGGCTCGCCATACAGTCAAGCGCAAGAAAGCTTGTGGAAACGCTCTATGATTGGAATATTATAGGGGCAAAAATGGAAGCTTACCTGGAGCAGGAAATTAGTGCCGGTGAAAAAGTAATATGATAAGGACAGTAGTTAAAAGTATAATAAGTCCTAATAGCCAGGCGTTTCGTTTTTTATTCCGCTTATATGATTGGCGGTATTGGTTTCCAAAGTTTTGGCTACCTACTCGCTGGCATTTTAACATCCTGCGTAGTTATGCTGATTACAACAAACAGGTGAGATTTGTGCAGGTTGGTTCAAACGATGGTTTGTCCAATGACCCCCTTCGGGAATATATCCTTAGGGACCAGTGGACCGGCATACTTGTAGAACCCGTGCCTTACCTTTACGAGAGGCTGAAGGTTAATTATGCCGGCCATGAACATACACTTGTTTTTGAAAACAGTGCCATCGCTGCAAGCACCGGTGAGTTGCCCTTTTACCACCTTAAAGAAAGTGAGTTGCCGGGTTTGCCGGAATGGTACAACCAGTTAGGTTCATTTAACAAAGAAGTTGTCCTCCGTCATGAACATGCCATTCCACATTTCAATGACCTGCTTATCGAGGATCATGTACAAGCGATTTCTTTCAGGGAACTGCTGGCAAAGCATCATATGGAGGCAGTGGACCTCGTTCATATTGATGCGGAGGGCTATGATTACGAGGTATTGAAATTAATCGCTTTTGAAAAACTTGATATCGGGTTATTGATGTTTGAGCATAAACATTTATCGGTGCCGGATTACAAAAAAGCGATCAGGTTACTAAGGCAAGAGGGCTTTGTTGTTGGTATTACAGACGTTGATAGTATTGCGCTTAAAAAAGGCCTTCTTTCCAAACTTTCTGTCAAATAAAATTGCCAGTGCAGCCCCTTACAATAGATCAAAAACAAATTTTCTCCCTGCCGGATTTTCTTTTCTGGGTGATACTGGCCATTGCTTTTCCTCTGTCGGGGGGACATTTCAGTTTTTTCAACATCAGCCATATCATCATTTATCTCTGCGGCGTTTTTTTTGTAGGGCAGTTGTTTTTTCATCGCATCAACTCGTTCCGGGAGATGCCGTTTTTAATAAGGTCAGGCGTTTATATCATCCTCGGGGGAATAATTTCCGGCCTGCTCTTTATAATACTCCCATCAAAACTGGTGCTTTACATTTTTTTTGCCTTTTTTCTTGCAGATCTTGTAAAAAACCGGAGCGTTTGTTTCGCCGTCAACTGGCAGGGGATGTTGTGCCTGTTGCCATTTCTTGTCCTGCTGTTTCAATCAAAGGAACTTGTATACGGGCGTGAGATAAGGTATGAGCACTGGGACGGTGATTACTATTATTACACGGCGATTACAGAGTCCCTGAAAACAAATCAATCCTTGCGAAGCGCGGTTTTTCACATTGGCCTGCCGATCGCGTATTCACCTTTACCCTTCCTGGCACCGGCACAGCTGGCTAATTTTAGTGGAATATCTTCCCAGTTTGCGCTTTGGGGCATGTACATGAAATTGATCCCTGTTATGTGTTTTGGATCTATAGCTTACGTTATTGTAAAATTGTTTGAACTATATTTTCGGCAGCAACTTAACAACAACCAGTTTATCCAAAGAATGTTCTTTGTTGGCTTGTTGTTGCTCTTTCTTGGCCCGATTCATTTTTTGAACCTGGTGAAATTCGACTTTGAGAAAGTACTGTTCCTGGGTGAAGGCTACCTGCTGCCGACGGGCAGCCCTGGATTTGCCCTGGCCATGTTCCTGGGTGGCATCTCGATACTAGTTGCGCTGTCTGAAACACGTTATACACTTTATCACAAGGCAGGGATCGTTGCCCTGCTAAGTTTTGCAGCTGCCAGCAAACTGGCGCTGTTTTTACCGCTTATCGCAGTCCTTGGCGTTATAGCTGTATTCGGGTTATTCAAAAAAGAAGCGGATTTGCTCATCGCATTGCTCATCGCAGTGCCCTGTTGCCTGTTAGTATATAAGTTCACCATTGGTGGTTCCGACTCTGTGCTGGTAACCCGATTCACCATTGATGGATATTTTCAAAAGTATTTTACCGATCTCGCTTCCAAATATGGCATCGGGGGAAGTACTACAATGAAATTAATCGGGATGGCCCTGATTAGTTTTTTCATGTGGCTTAGCATCAAGCTTGCAATTCTGATCATTGCGGGTGCGGACCTGTATAAAAACAATAAGAGGGCATTTGTGCTAATTCCCGCCGCGATCCTCACATTGTTCGTCAGCGCGCTGCCGGGATTTTTTGTTGACTCGAAAGGGGTGGATAGCAGCGGGAAGGTATTATTTGATGCCAGTTTCGACATGGGCCAGTTCCTGCGGGGTGGAAGTTTTATTCTCACGATCATTGCGCTGATCTTTGCATTGTACCTGGTGTATGTGCACCATCACCGAGTCGTACGACGAATCAGTTCAGTTGTTTTTATTGCATGGATGTGTATCATATTTCCCGGTTTTTTTGCCATGGGTTTTGAATTACCCGGGCCAGCAAAACAGGATTGGTACCTGGAAGTGAAGCAGGATTTTGAACACACAAAACCAACGCTGATGGCAATGATGGGAAACATTGACCAATCCGGCCAGACAGCTACTACCGCAGGCGTTCATCCCTGGTTCTGCACAGGTATAAGGGAAGACGGGGAAGGGTTCATGTTTCCAAAAGCAGTGTATGACAGGAATTATGCCGTTAGAAAAATATTCCAATCCGATCTGGATATCAGTGAACGGAAACATATCGCTGATAGCATCAGGCAGCTGGGTGTGGATTGTTTCGTGGCTTCACCATCCTCTATGGAAAAGATCCGTGGTGCCGTCAGGGATTCTATACTTTCTCCCATACCCGGTACCAAATGGTTTTACCGGTTCAACTAACCATCACTTAGAAGACGATGTTAGAAGAATATAAGACAGTACAGCTGTATACAACCGGCTAAATGAATGATTAAGAAACTGCAATTTGATAGTGACCTTTTTGGCTACTCCGTGGGGACCATTGACGTTAGCGGTGTAACCGATAAAGAGATCAATGCCTGGCTAAAAAACAGCGGTGAATTCCGGTTGCTGTATGTTACCAGCGATGAAGAAATAAGCAGTTCTTTACCTGGCCTGGTGCTGGTGGATATAAAAACCCGCCTTGAGAAAGAACCTGGCGAACCCATTAACGCCGTGCCGGAAGCTATTGAAGAATATGACAGCAAAAATGACGAGCAAATCAGGCAACTGGCGTTCCAATCCGGCCTGTATTCCAGGTTCAGCCAGGACCCCGGGTTTAAGAATAATGAGTTTGAAAAATTATATGCGAAGTGGATAGCCGGCAGCCTGGATGGGTCCCTGGCGGATAATGTAGTGGTGTATAAAGACGGCAATGATTACCGTGGGTTTGTAACTATTAAGCATTGTTCAACATTCTTAGAAATTGGCCTTATAGCCGTGGATGAAAAAAGCAGGGGAAAGGGTATTGGTACAGCGCTTTTGAACTATGTGGATTACCTGGCCACTATCGGGGGGATTAATAAAATTGAAGTCAGCACGCAATTTGCAAATCAGCCGGCAATGAACTTATACCAGAAAGCCGGTTATATTATCTCTTCAAAAAAATACATCTACCATCGTTGGAAATGAAGTCAATACCCTTTAACAAACCATTTTTAACCGGCAAAGAGGCCGAATATATTTTAGATGCCGTGCAGACCGGTAAGATTAGTGGCAACGGGAAATATACCAGGTTGTGCCATGATCTGCTGGGCAGCAGGTACGGTTTTAAAAAATGCCTTCTCACTACTTCCTGTACAGACGCGCTGGAAATGGCGGCAATACTCACCGGCATCGGGGAGGGGGATGAAGTGATTTTGCCTTCTTATACCTTCGTATCCACGGCTAACGCTTTCGTGCTTCGCGGAGCCAGGTTAGTTTTTGCCGATTCGGGAGCCGGCAATCCCAACATTGATGCTGCCGGTTTAGAATACCTGGTCACGAGCAAGACTAAGGCAATTGTAGTAGTACATTACGCTGGTGTTGCCTGCGATATGGATACGATTATGGCCATAGCAGATCGTCACGGGTTGTTTGTAATTGAAGATTCTGCGCAGGCGATTGATAGTTACTACACGAACAGTGCCGGGAGGCAGGTTCCACTGGGTAGTATCGGGCACCTCGCTGCTTTTTCTTTCCACGAAACCAAGAACGTTATTTCAGGAGAAGGTGGAATGCTGGTGATCAACGATTCCCGATTTGCGGACCGGGCGGAAATTATCTGGGAAAAAGGAACTAACCGTGCGGCATTTTTCAGGGGAGAGATTGATAAATACAATTGGGTGGATATCGGCAGTTCGTTTTTGCCCTCGGAGATCATTGCAGCTTTTCTCTATGCACAACTTGAGCAAATAGAACGCATACAGGAAAGGAGAATAAAGATCTGGGAAGCATATAGGGCAGGATTAGCCGGCTTGCAGGAGAAGGGGTTTATCAGTTTACCAATGATTCCGGCCTATGCGGGAACTAACGGGCATTTGTTTTACATCGTCTGTAAGAATGTAGAAGAGCGGGGACAATTAATTGCCACGCTGAAAAAGGAAAATATCCTGGTTGTGTTTCATTATCTATCGCTACACCAGTCCCCGTTTTATGCCAGCAGGCACGATGGCCGCAAGCTTATATTCAGTGACTTATATTCAGAAAGGCTGCTGAGGTTGCCGCTGTATTTTGAACTGGAAATGGAGGAGCAGCAAAAGATTATTGCCTGTATAAATAGCTTTTATGAATTAAGGTATAACCAAAACATTCCCCGTTAAATACCCTGGTGATTTTACCATTTTAATCAAGCGTCAAAATAAAACGAAACAATTTTCCTAGTGGCTGCCAAAACCCTTAAACCAGGCTTATGATCCTTTCTGTAGTATCACCGGTATACAAAGCCGGTAACATAGTTCATGAATTGATAAGGCGTGTAAAAACATCCATTGAACCTATTACATCCGATTATGAGATTATCCTGGTGGAAGACGGGAGCAATGATGGCACGTGGGAAAAAATAGTGGAAGCCTGTGCATTAGATGGAAAAGTGAAAGGGATCAAACTTAGCAGAAATTTTGGACAGCATTATGCCATTACTGCAGGTTTAGATCATTGCAGGGGAAATTGGGTAGTGGTGATGGATTGCGACCTCCAGGATAGGCCTGAAGAGATTCCCCGGCTTTACCAGGAAGCTCAGCTAGGCTATGACATTGTGTATGCCCGGAGGCGGGAACGACATGATTCATTTTTGAAAAAGACCTATTCCAGATTGTTTTATCAAATGTTTGCCTGGTTATCAGGTGTGCCGCAGGATGGGAGCATAGCTAATTTTGGCATTTATTCTTCCAGTGCGATAGCAGCGGTAAATCAACTCCGGGAACCGTTACGCTCATTTGCCACGATGATCAAATGGGTAGGTTTCAAATCCACAGCGATTGAAGTAGAACATGCCAGTCGTTATGAAGGAAAGTCAACTTACAATTTTAAAAAATTATTACACCTGGCCCTGGATATTTCGCTCGCTTTTTCTGATAAACCATTGCGGCTTACAGTTAAACTCGGCGCGTTCCTTGCCCTGGGTGCGCTTGTATTTGGTGTCTTTACTTTGCTAAGGTATTTCACCGGGCAGATCACCGAGGCTGGTTACACAAGCCTGATTGTGTCGATATGGTTTTTATCCGGGTTGATCATCTTTATCTTAGGAGTGATTGGCCTTTACCTGGGAAAAGTTTTTGAGGGGATCAAGCAAAGACCTTTGTACCTGGTTGAAAAGTTTCTCAATAGATAATTTAAATGGGATGATGAAAACTAAGAAACAAAACGACGGGATTAAGCTTTGAAAAAATTGGACACCAGGAAACCTGTTTTATTTTTTTTAGCCACGCTACTTTTTTTTATAGTTGCAGCATATAGCCTGCCTATTAGTTTTGCGGAGAATGATGATGTGCTGATGTTGCTTTTCGCTTCAGGAAAATATACCGGCACACCGGAGCCATATCTCGTATTCATCAACATATTTATAGGTTATATGCTGGCAGGCATGTATACCCTTAGTTCAACATTTGAATGGTACCCCGTCTTTTTTTCACTCGTTCATATTGCATCATTCTCCACAATATTATGGAAGATCTGGCGGACTCATAATAAAAGCGTGCTTGTCAAATGGATTTACTTTTCCGTTTTCATTGCGCTGGAACTCAGGTTTATCTTGCTTTTCGAATTTACCACAACTGCAGCCATATCCGCGCTAGCCGGTCTTGTTCTCATGCGCTCCGGTTCAGCAAACCAGCGTATCCTTGGTATTTTATATTTTATTATTGGTGGAATGATCCGGTTTGAAGTAGCTATGTTAGTCGGACTGGTTACAGCTCCGCTATTTTTATCGTACCTGGTTACAAAAAAAAAATGGAATACTGCAAATCCCATGATAACCCTGTTTGTAGCCCTGTCAATATTATTTCTTTTCAAGTATTTAGACACCAGAATCTACAATGCAGATCCGGACTGGGCACATTATAAGGCGTACAATGCTAACCGGGGAGCTATCAATGACAACCCGAATGGCGGGAGCGCCCGCGATCATTTACCGGTAGGCATTACAGACGGTGATTACCAGCTGCTGCTCGGATTTTTCGCTGATCCGCACCATGTTAATTTATCAAGGATCTCCGAGATCAGGCAAACTTTAAAGTCTGAAAGTTTAGGAAACAAAATGCGTCATTTTTTGCCTTTTCTCAGGCCTTTCAGGTATCATATTCTCTTACTTTTTATTATTGCCGGGGGAGTGCTGCTCGGTTTAGGGCCCGGCACGGAAAGGTGGATAGTTCTCAGCAGTTTTTTTGTTTTTTTTGCAACATTGTTTTACATCTCCCTTGATGCTTCTATCAAACACCGGATCTTTTTCACTGCATGCCTGCCCCTGTTGTTCATTTTCTTCGAGTTTTCGAAAACCAGGGACCAGGATAGGTTCTCCGGGATTATGCCTTTCGCTGTGCTGGTACTCACCCTTCTCATATTGAAAGAGAATTGGACACTAAGAAAATTAAGGCAGGAAGCCAGGGTCACGAAATTTTTAGAACAGCAACTGTTAGTTAAACAATATATGGCTACACCAGGGAACCGGATTTTACCTTTCGGAAATGATTTAACTGTACAGCTTTACCCGGTTTTTAACTTATCGAAGAATTTCAGTGATGGTAACATAATTTTTTCTGGTTGGGCCGCTAATATACCATATGATAAAACCCGTTTTCATTCTTTTCAGGACCTACCCGGGCAGTATGGTATTTTTTTTACCAAAGAAGATGCAGGTGCTGTGGTACCATTGATACAGGCGAGTATTTTACGTAATTATGGAATGTTGGTAACCCCTCAAATAGAACTGAAGTCCAGCAATTACATGATCGTTAAATTTCATCGGTAGGCTTTATAACATCCTTTTGAAATTGAATACTACCCCTGAGCAAATCGATATCTCCAATCCACCACCAATAGTGAGCGTATTGATGACTTCTTACAATAGGGCAGACTACATTGCTGAAGCAATTGAAAGCGTATTGTCTTCTACTTACAAGGATTTCGAGTTGATCATCTCCGATGATTGTTCCACTGACAACACTTTAGAGATTGCAAAGTCATACGCAGCCAAAGATTCGAGAGTAAAAGTCTTCCAAAATGAAAATAACCTGAAAGACTATCCGAATCGGAACAAGGCAGCAAGTTATGCGAGTGGCAAATACATCAAATACCTCGATAGTGATGATGCGATTTACCCGGAAGGATTAGCCTATTGCGTGTATGCTATGGAGCAGTTCCCCGAAGCCGGTATGGGTACTTTGTTTTTCCAGCAAGAAATTTCCGGGAAAGAGCCTGTTTGCTGGAAGCCGGGCAAGACAATCACGCATCATTTTTTTGTAAAAGGTACGCTCAACGTTGGACCTTCGGGAACAATATTTAATAGAGAATGTTTTGAAGCCATGGGAAGATTTGATGAGCGGTTTGGTGTGGCCTCAGATAATTTTCTGAATATCCGTATCGCTGCGAAATATCCTGTTGTTTTGATGCCCAAAGAATTTTTTTATTACCGGATACATGAAGGGCAGGAAGGACAGAACAGGCTTGGGTACATAAAGCATAATTACCTTTACCTGAACGAGCTTTTTAAAAACGGGGAACTGCCATTATCGCCAATGGAACTGCAGAAGCTTAAAAAGCAAGCGGGTAAAAGTTTTTCAAAAGAACTGCTTCGATACCTTGCCCAGACAAGAGATCTTCCTGCTGTTTTATCGCTTATGAATGAGACCATGTACTCCTCGCTTGAGCTTGTAAAAAATTTGCTTAGCAGAAATTGATGGCATCAGAAAATCCCCTGGTAACAATTTGCGTGGCTGTGTACAACGGGTATAATTATTTGCAGGCCTCGTTGGATGGTATACATAATCAAAGCTACCCTAATGTGGAATTGATCATTTGTGACGATGCTTCCACTGACAGTTCGTATGATCTTTGCCGGGCGTGGATGACAAATTGTAGCCGTCCTTGCAAATTACTCCGCAACGAAAAGAATAAAGGATTGACAGCAACCTGTAATATCCTGCTGGCAGAGGCTTCCGGGAAATATATCACGTTTGTGGACCAGGACGATATTATTCTCCCTGGGAAAATCAGTGAAGACATTGATTTTTTAGAAACGCAGTCGCCGGAAACCGCAGCCGTGTTTTCCCCCGTCACACTTATCAATGAAAAAGGAGAATTCCTCGAGCAAAGATATTTCGACAGGATTTGCTTTGATGGCATCATACAGGAACCCTTATTTCCTAAAATCGTCAGAAAAAACTTTATCACAGCATCCACTGTCTTGATGCGTGCCGAACGGCTGCGGGCAGTGGGTGGTTTTGACGAAAGCCTCATCTTCCAGGATTGGGACCTTTGGCTTCGCCTGACCAGGGATTATAGAATGGTCTTCCGAAATAAGGCCAGCCTGCTTTACAGGATTCATTCTACGAGTATGATGGCAGACCGCGCGTTAACCCAAACGATACAACGGAACGATGCCGATATTCGGATGCTTAAAAAACACTTCGGCGTCAATCCAATTTATGATGCGGCGCTGATGAATAAATTGCGGGAGTTCACAATTTACAGCTATTATATAGGGGATAAAAATGCGGGACAAAAGATGCGCTCCTTTCTAAAAAAGAAATGGGATTTTAAGATCGCTTTTTACCTGTTGCAGTTTTCACTCGGGCTGAAGCATCCTTCGGCATATCGGAATGTAAAAGCGAAAGGCTCTAACTAAAGTAGGAAAGGTTTGAAAAATTCTCGTGCTGGTTCCAATGAGTTTTATAAACTCCGGGTATTTTATAAACTTTATCTACTGCATAAATACCATACATTTTTTTCATCCTACAGAGATAATGATCATCTCCCATCAGGATCCGGCGCATGAAGATCTTATTTTCATTAAATCATTTTTTACCGGAGAAGCTAGCAGGCATTGAACTCTATACGCTCAATCTTGCAAAAGCACTTCAGTCTTCCGGGGCAAATGTTGCGGTGATAATCCCTTTTTTTGACGAATCAGAAAATGACAGTTATTATTACGAAGGTATCCGGGTGATTCGTTACGCCGAGTGTAGTGTGGAAGACAGGGCAATGATCCAGGGTAAATCCAGGCCAGACGGTTTATCAAATTTTACAAACATCCTGCAAACAGAAAATGCAGACGTTTTACATTTCCAGGAATTGGCACAGGGCAGGGGAGTCAGCCTTTTTCATATGGAAAGTGCTGCAGGGCTGGGTATCCCTGTTTATCTTACCTGTCACCTGAGTACGTATAGCTGCCAGACAGGTCATCTTTTTTACAAAGATCAAATTCCATGCGATGGCGTAATACGGGTCAGGCGGTGCAGCAGTTGTACTTACCATGTGCAGCTAAACGGGGGCGTAGTTGGTAAAGCCTTAGCAACAACCGCCAATTTCTTGCACAGCCTTGGGGTAGATACAACAAATACTAATTCTTCCGCTGGTACCCTATTTGGTTTTCCTTTTATCATTGAAAAAAAGAAAAGGGATCTGCTAAAGATTGCCGGCATTTGTGAAAAAGTAGTTGTGCCTGGTAAATGGTACAAATCAATACTGGAAGCCAATGGGGTGGTGGCTGATAAAATTGTTTATATAGCACAGGGCTTGGCCGGGGAAACACAGGAGCCAGCGCAGGAACAGGTAATCCTTCCCTTAAAACTTGTATTTATCGGCCGGATCAGCCGTTATAAGGGTGTACACCTGTTACTACAGGCTTTGCAGGAGCTGCCGGCAGATAAAATTCAGCTGGATATTTACGGGCAGGTAAGGGATAATGATTACGCCACTCAATGGAAAAAGATGTCTGCAGGTATGACAAACGTGATCTGGGAAGGAGAGATACCGCAGGAAAATGTCACAAGCATGCTTTCAGGGTATGACCTGTTATGCCTGCCTTCTACATTTTCGGAAATGAGCCCGTTGGTGATCCGGGAAGCATTTGCTGCAGGAATACCTGTATTAGCCAGTAACGCATATGGAAATGCCGAACAGGTTGATAATGGTGTGAATGGTTGGTTATTTGAATTCAATAGTGTTGCTTCCCTAAAACAGAAATTAGAAATGCTCATTGACAATCCGGGAATGGTAGATGTCGCAAAAAAAAGAATTCCCTCAACGAGGGGGTTTGATAAGGTGGCGGAGGAGCATCTTGAATTATATGATTTGAGGATTTGAAAATTTGAAGATGAAACAATTTGAAAATTTAAAGATGCTAAAGCCACCATTCGAAAAAATTAAAAGCTCCGACTTTGAAAGTTGGTAAGATTAATATTAAAAGATACAATCGGAAAAATCTTCAATCCCGATAGCTAACGGGACAAAATTAAATCCGATTAAAGCAGACTTGCCTTTACCAGTGAAAATAGCCATTGTTGTATCACATCCTATCCAACATTTCTGCCCGCAGTACGTGAGTTTTGCGGAGAATAAGGATGTGCAGCTGAAAGTGTTTTTTGGCTCGGCACTGGGGTATAGAAAATACAATGACGTAAATTTTAAGCAGGAGATCAGCTGGAACAACCTAAACCTGGATCTGTTTGACCATGTTTTCCTGAATGGTTACGAAGTGATACAGCCGGATAAAAACCTGGATGCGGCTAAGCTTGAACAGGAGCTTTCAGAGTTTGCACCCGACGTATTGATCTCATATGGCTATTTTCAAAAGCTGCAAAGACGCGCAAAAAAATGGGCGATCCGGCACAAG
>JAYSYY010000042.1:0-96768 GCA_043727215.1 Chitinophagaceae bacterium
CTGGGTGACAGGTTCATCGATGGATTTAAAGTTGACGGATTTTGGTGGGCGCTGTTGTTCAGTATACTTTTGTCAGCGGTATCTTCGATCTTATATTCAGTTGGTAAAAAAGAGTAGACATTTATGTATTTCGACAGGAAAGCACTGACAGATGATCAGCTCCTGCATTTCTATCAGTCGATACTGAAACCCCGCATGATCGAGGAAAAAATGCTCGTGCTTCTAAGGCAGGGCAGGATCTCTAAATGGTTCAGCGGCATCGGGCAGGAGGCTATCTCCGTAGGGGCTGCACTTGCATTAGAAGAAGATGAGTGGATCATGCCTTTGCATCGCAATCTTGGATTATTCACCACGCGGAACATGCCATTGCATAAATTGTTTCTGCAATGGCAGGGCCGGTCGCAGGGATATACCAAGGGCAGGGAAAGAAGTTTTCATTTCGGTACCCGTGACCATCATATCTGTGGTATGATCTCCCACCTTGGCCCTCAGCTTGCCATTGCCGATGGGGTAGCATTGGCCCATAAACTTCGTGAGGAGGGGAAAGTTTCATTAGCATTTACAGGAGAGGGCCAAGGTGGGAGATCATACCACAGATATGATGGTCACGGGTGCCGAAATGAAAACTTCTTTCCCTTCCTTTACTGTACCCTTCTTTATTACCCTGCCATTGCATAAACAATTTGTGCAGGGGCATGTTCCTGCCGGTGAAAACGCCGAGGTTCCGGTGTAAGGGCATGATCCACTCATCGGGCTGCAGGGCTGCAGTAACCCCTACAGAAATGGCCTCCTGCCCTATTCCGCTAAACCATTTACTGATCTTGCCCTGGCGTAAAAGCACGAGCATTTTTTCTTCTACCAGCCTGGGCAGTAGCAGCGCTTTATAAAGCTCCTTAAGCTGTTCGGGAGACAAGTCTTTCTGGGAAAATAACATGTGCGCAATTTCTGGTTAATAAGCGAAAATGACAAAGCCTATTTATCCCGCGATAAACTAACAACGCAGGGGAAGGAAGTGGTCGATTCCTTTACTTCCACAAACAAAAAAGGCTAGAGTGTTTAGTCTTGTTTGTCTAGTAAGGATGCCGCAAAAGACGAGACCACCGATAGTATAAGACTGAAAAGCAGCGCCCACCAGAAACCATCTATGGTGATGCCATCCATTAATTTATCAGCCAGTAAAATGATCAATGCGTTGATCACGAACAGGAATAACCCGAGCGTAACGATGCTGATAGGAAGTGTGAGGATAACGAGTAAAGGTTTGATGAAAACATTTAGTAATGCCAGCACCAGGGCAAAGACTAGGGCGTCTTTGAAATCAGGGATATGCACACCTGTTAATACCATGGACAGACCGTAGGCTACAGCGGCCGTAATAAGCAATCGAATAATAAAGTTCATGTTGGTTGTTTTAAGTGTTGGTATGTATAAATATAGCGTAAACTATTTGTCTCAAATCCGATCCCCTCACGTTAAACTTTGAACCTTAAACCTTGAACTCAATACACCACCAACTCATAAAACCTATCCGGGTGAAGGTATTTATTGGACAGTTCCATCAATTCCGTGGCATTGGTTTCCCTGATGGCCTTCACTGATTCATAAAAATAATTTTCATCCAGGTTATTCAATATAATATTTTTCCACTTGGCCATGATATGGAACGGGCCGTCAAGATCACCGAGTATCCCTCCCATCATGTAATTCTGCACCAGCAATATTTCTTCGTCATCTACAGGCTCCTCCCGGAGCAGTTTCATTTCTTTATATACTTCCTCAATGGTGGCCTCACATACATCTTTGCCCGCTTCTGTACTGATCACCCAGGCTGATTGCTGGATATGGTTCTGCAGGTAACTGTAAATGCCATAGGTATAGCCCTTTTCTTCGCGGATATTGCTCATGAGCCGGCTCCCGAAAAACCCTCCGAAGATGTTGTTCAATACCACCACTTTTTTAAAGTCCGGATGGTGCCGGTTAGGGAAAGGTTGCGCAATACGAATGGCGCCCTGTACAGCATTGGCATCATTCTCTACCCGGAATTTTCTTTCACCGGCGGGGTTGGCTTCAATGATCGGAGACCCATAGGAAGGCCGGCATAAATTGAGACTGCCAAAGAACTGGTTAAGCAACTGTTGCAGATTTGCGGGTAACTGGCCAGACACGAAGATGGCGCACTGTCCCTGCTTGTAATAATTGTTATAAAAACTTACCAGCTCCTCTCTTGTTAAGGCATCAAAATTTTCCTCGCGGCTAAATTTCCCATAGGGATGTTGTTCACCATAGAGATAACAATCGATCAGCCTCCCGGCAACAAATTCAGGCTTCTGCAGGTTTACTTTCAGGCGTTGTTTACTGTTTTGTTTAAATATCTGTAACTCCTGTTCCGGGAAAATGGAATCGGTCAGCATTTCATTCATTAGGGGCAACAGTGTTTCCAGGTGTTTGGTGAGGGTATGCAGGGAAACGACAGCTGTTTCACTATAACAAGTCCGGTTGCAATATGCACCGTAATATTCAAATGCCTCGTTCACCTGGAAGGCGGTTTTTTGGGAAGTACCATTCTTCAACATGAAGTTGGTAGCTGCGGCTATTCCTTGCCGTTCTTCGTACCAATTACCCGCATAAAAAACCATTTCCACCTGTACAACTTCCTGGGCACCCGCATGGATGCTGTAAACTGGCACACCATTATCCAGTGTAAAATGTTCGTATGGTTTTAACTGCAGGTTAAAATGCACTGCATCAGTTATGAGAGGAGCTGTTTTTCTATTTAGCATCTTGTTGGGATAATACCGCTATATCGATCGGTTAATTTTATTTCAGGTTTGTAAAAAGAAACACTGCCCTAATTTGAGGACAGGTAATACATGGTGCTACAGTTATTTTCATCAAATATGATCCTGCTTTGCTCAAGAATATTTTCCGCCGTTACAGCCCGGTATTTATCCAGTTCATTGTTCATCAGGTCAGCATCTCCCAGTACTTCATACATGGCAATACTTGCTGCCCGGTTCATCACTGCCATGTCTTCAAAAGCCATGGCGCTTTCTGTTTTGTTTTTTACTTTTTCCAGTTCCGCAGGTGCTACCCCGTCTGCCTGCAGCTTTTTCAGCTCCTCATTTACGGCGGCATCTGCCACTTTTATATCCACCCCTTTTACCAGCTTGCCCTCTATGACCATGATGCCGGCATCGGTACTTCCCATGTGATAGCATTCAATATTGCTGAAATATTGTTTATCCTTTACCAGGCTTTGGTAGAGGCGGGAGGAACCGCCGCCGCTCAGCATGTCGGAAATAAGGTCAACGGTATAATAACGGTCATCTGTGCGGGGGTAGATATGCCAGCATTTGTACAAAGCGTCCAGGGGCACATCTGCTTTTACTTCCATGAAACGGGGGGCATTCTGGGGCGGTTCTACGGGCAGGTTCCGGACATACTTGTTTCCCGCGGGTATGGGCCCAAACCATTTCTCTGTGAGCGCTTTTACAGCCGCCAGTTCTACGTTGCCCGCCACTACCAGTATGGCATTGGAAGGGTTGTAATGTTTATGAAAAAATGCTTTCACATCATCCAGGGTAGCTTCCTCGATATGTTTCAGTTCTTTGCCGATCGTCATCCAGCGATAAGGATGCCTGGTATATACGAGTTCCCTCATTTTATGCCACACGTCCCCATAGGGTTTGCTGATGTAGTGTTCTTTAAATTCCTCGCACACTACTTTCCGCTGCACTTCCAGGCTCTTCTTACTAAAGGCCAGGCTGATCATGCGATCACTTTCCAGCCAGAAAGCCGTTTCTATATTTTCTGCCGGTAGCTGGCAATAATAGTTGGTAAGGTCATTGGTGGTGTAGGCGTTGTTTTCGCCGCCTGCTACCTGCAAGGGTTCATCGTACACCGGAATGTGAATGCTGCCGCCAAACATCAGGTGTTCAAATAAATGCGCAAAGCCGGTTTTAGCGGGATCTTCATCCCGGGCGCCTACATCATACAAAACATTGACAACGGCCATTGGCGTGCTTTTATCTTCGTGCACCAATACCCTGAGCCCGTTATCTAAAGTGAACTTTTCAAAACGAATCATTTGCAAATTTAAGCCAACAGTCGGGGCGACCATTAATTATTTTAGAAAAAAAGCTAAAGGATACTGGATGTCTTCAGGACCAACTCTACGAGCGTGTCGTTCCGCATTACTATTATTTTTATACGTTGATTGGGCACCATCAGCATGTTTTTATATTGCTGGATATTGTGGGAAAAGTTGGTACCCATGCTGAATATTTCATCGCCCACCCTGAACCCGGCTTTTTCTGCAGGGGAATACGGGATCACATCTTCTACCATCACTTTGTTGTCTATGAAATAGATACCCAGGCCAGTGTAAGAGTAATCGAACACATCGTAAAAATGGGTGTTTGGCAGGAGGTGGATCTCCCTTTGGCCATAATTGATGGTCATGTTGAACCGACGCAACAATTCATTGCCCAGCAATCCACCGGCAAAGGGATAAGAAGTTACATTGAAGTCATCTTTATAAAGATAGGTGGGCACATTAAAAAATCTATAAGGTCCCAGTTTCAATTCCCGCACCACCGTGAGCCGCATCTGTAAGCGGCCCGCCATTCCCTCGGCCTGGGTAAGCAAAGGTTTTCTCCGCGGATGCAGCACAGCACTGTCCTCTGCAAACTGGTCACTTAGCAGCAGGCATAAACCTGCCCCGGTATCAAAATAAAAATTATGATCAAATCGCTTGCGGTCACGCACCTGCAGGTACTGTATGGGTATAGAGGTAAAAGCCGGCCGCAGCAAGTGGCCCCTTGCCGGGTACTTCATCTTGCCGGGCGTAAAAATATCGATGTAAAGGCTATCAAAATTTATCTTTACAATGTAGCGGTTGAAAAAACTATAGCCAATAATACCATCGACCTTCTCGCCATACACGCTGGTGAGCACAGAATAATCATTCACATGAAAGTTCAGGTCCTTTACATCCAATTCCGGGAAATGAAGCGTTTTTTTAAAAACAAATGACACCTTTTTTCTTCCCCCAATGCCGGTGATCGTAGTGTCTGTCTGGCGCGCAGGTATATTAAATTCTGAGCAGGTACTGCTATCCAGGGAGATGCCCCCGCTGCCGGTATCCAGGATGAAATTAAAACTGTCCTTAATGTTTTCGAAACAGGCCCGGATTACCATCACGCCTCCACTGTATTGCTTAAACGGAAAACGCGCGAGAAAAACCGGGTTGGGGGGGGTGATGATCTCCTGGGCATTTACAGCCAGTGGCCATATAAATAAAAGTAAAATGATTTTCTTCACTGGCATGAAAATGAAATATACAACCTAATGCATGTAATTTTGTTCTTTGTTATTTAAGTGGCTTCAAAAATAGATTCACGGCTACTTCTCGTAAAACAGCTCATGAATATAAACGAAATATTAAGCAAAGCGTTGGACTTTGGGTTCCTGTCTGTAGAGGAAGGCGTTTATTTATTTGAAAACGCTGCACTTGCTGACCTTATGTTTGTGGCTAATGAACTGCGAAAAAAACAGGTGCCTCACGGAAAAGTTACCTGGCAGATAGACAGGAATGTAAACACAACCAATGTGTGCATTGCCAATTGTAAATTCTGCAACTTCTACCGGATTCCCGGGCACGCTGAAGCATACATTACTGATATAAACACTTACAAACAAAAGATTGAGGAGACCATCAAGTATGGGGGAGATCAGCTGTTGTTACAGGGCGGACACCACCCGGAATTGGGCCTTTCCTTTTATGTAAATTTATTCAGGGAGTTAAAAAGCCTGTATCCGAATATTAAACTGCACACACTGGGGCCCCCGGAAGTTGCCCATATTACCAAACTGGAAAAAAGTACGCACCGGGAAGTACTAATGGCTTTAAAAGAAGCGGGCATGGACAGCCTGCCCGGTGCAGGAGCAGAAATCCTCACAGACAGGGTAAGGCGGCTCATCAGCAAAGGGAAATGTGGTGCACAGGAATGGCTCGACATTATGCACGAAGCCCATAAACTGGATATCACAACATCCGCCACGATGATGTTTGGCCACGTGGAGACCCTGCAGGAACGATTTGAACACCTCGTAAAAATCAGGGAAGTGCAAAGCCGTAAACCCGCGCACGCAAAGGGTTTTCTTGCGTTTATCCCCTGGACCTTCCAGGATGCGGATACGCTGCTGGCACGTATCAGGGGGGTCCATAACCTTACCACGCCGGAAGAATACATGCGCATGATCGCATTGAGCCGGATCATGCTTCCCAACGTGCTGAACATCCAGGCCAGCTGGCTTACCGTTGGTAAACAGGTCGCGCAACTTTGCCTGAACGGGGGAGCAAATGATTTTGGCAGCATCATGATAGAAGAAAACGTAGTAAGTGCAGCAGGAGCCCCGCACCGTTTCACCAGTACCAGCATACAGGATGCGATCCGCGAAGCGGGCTTCGAACCACAACTCCGGAACCAGCAATATGGTTGGAGGGATTTACCGGTGATGGAAGAACAGGTGATTGATTACTAAAATTGAATTAATTTGAAATTCTTAATAAACTTTAAAATTAAATATATGAAAAGAGTATGGTCAGTCGCCTTTTTAACCGCGGCTTTATTTGTAAGTTCCGCAGCACACGCCCAGGGTAACCAGGATAAAAGTAAACGCCCGAGCCCCCCGGTCATCGCCACGCAAACCCTTGCATCCGGTGCAGTAATCAGTATTGATTACAGCCAGCCTTCGGTAAAAGGAAGAGCTATTGGAAAAGACCTGGAACCAAAAGAGGGCCAGGTATGGCGTACGGGCGCCAATGAAGCTACTGTTTTCGAGACAAGTAAAGAGGTGATAGTGGAAGGCAACGAATTACCTGCGGGTAAGTATGGTTTATTTACCATCTCCGGCAAGGACAGCTGGACGATCATTTTTAATAAAACATGGAAACAGTGGGGAGCTTATGATTACAAACAAGCAGATGATGTATTGAGGGTGAACGTAAAACCATCGAAAGCAACCCCGTTTGCTGAAAAAATGACTTTTGATATAAGTAAAGCAGGTATAGTTACACTTTCCTGGGGCGATCAAAAAGTTTCTTTCACCGTGAAATAATAGAATAGAATACCCACAAAAAAAAGCTGCACACCCTGCGGCTCTTTTTAATTTTTGTGCAGCCGAAGCAAAGGATGGCATAAATTATGGGTTCAGAAAAGAGGTTTTTTTAGAAAACTGCTGTTGCAAGTATTAGCTTTACCACCTATAAAAAACGAGTTATGAAAAGTAAGATTAATCTGGCAGGTTTGCTCCTGGCTGTTGTGCTGTTTGGTTCTTGCGTGAGTAAAAGGGTTATCAAGGAAGAAAAAGTCCGGTACGAAACGCTGCAGGGCGAATATAACCGGCTGCAAAGCCAGCTCAAGGATTGCAATGACCTGACGGCTGAAAACCAAAGAAGGATGGCCCAATTAACTACGGACCTGGAAAATAGCCGGAAGGAAAACTCCTTCCTCAAAGACAACAACAACCAGGCGCTCAAACAATTGGAGAACCTTTCCGTGATCTCCAGTTCACAGGCAGAAAGTATCAAAAAGTCCCTGGACAATATCGGTTCCAAAGACATTTATATACAAAATCTGCAATCCGAAATCAGCCGGAAAGACTCCCTGAACATGGCCCTTGTGATGAATCTCAAGGGTGCCATAGGTAACCTGGATGATAAGGATATCAACATTAAAGTGGACAAGGGCGTAGTTTATATTGATATCTCTGACAAAATGCTTTTCAAAAGCGGTAGTTACGAAATCAGCGAAAGAGCTGGTGAAGTGCTGGGCAAAGTGGCAACAGTGCTGAAAAACCAGCCAGACATTGAATTTATGGTAGAAGGGCATACTGATAATGTTGCCATCAAGCCGGGCGGGCCCGTGGTTGATAACTGGGACCTGAGTGTGAAAAGAGCCACTGCGGTTGTAAGGGTACTGGAAAAACAATATGGTTTAAGTCCGGCTAAGATGGCTGCAGCGGGCAGAAGTGAATATATCCCGGTTTCGGATAACAGCACCGCAGAAGGAAGGGCCGCTAACCGAAGGACAAGGATCGTGATCCTGCCGCAGCTGGACCAGTTCTTCAAGTTGCTTGAAACTAAAAAATAAGTTGACCTTTAAAAAAAGCCCGGCAGTTGCCGGGTTTTTTTATGTCAGCAGTTTTCTATTTTTCCTGACTACATCATTAGGACACCCAAAATCACTTAAAAAGAGCTAAAAGGTACTTTTGTTCTTCAGTTTTATCAATAAGCATAGCCTGTTTTCTCTTTATTGAGTAAGGTGATGGTTAATTCTTGCCAACGGCTTTTATTTTTTATAGCATTCCTGTTGCCCCATCAAATTTCACGCACTGTTTTTCATTTGAAGACTTGGTAAACACGATTAGTTGGCCAGGGAGTGGGTAAGGCACCAATTTGTGTCTCTCCATTGCGGTTTGCTTCCGCCTCATTCGCATGAACGCTGTTTTTCTGTGTAACAGGGACTTTCCCACCTCCCGATATCTGCATTATAGGGCATGTAAATATTATTTTGTAAATATTTTTTAATTTACATAAAAAGTATTTACATGTAAAGGTATAAGCCACCCGCCCCCTTCCAATAAGCCAGCAGGAACTTGCGGCCGATCCTGGCGTGCCTGTTACCCTACTCAGCATGACAGAACAGGCAAAAAGCCCGGTTGTTGCCGGGGTTTTTTGTGCAGCAAGTATTTTATTTTTTTATCCATTTAATACAAACGGGCCGGCTCACGGATAACCTTTTCCCGGTATCCGAAAACAGGCCGGTTGCCTTGTCAATTTTAAAAACCACGATCTCATCACTGTTTTGGTTTGCCACCAGCAGAAAGTTTCCAGCGGGGTCAAAACTGAAGTTTCGGGGGGTTTTGCCTAGGGTTGACTGATGGGTAATGGTCGTAAGCTGCCCGGTAGATTCGTTAATTGAAAATACTGCGATGGTATTTGTTTCACCACGATTGGAGGCATACAGAAATTTACCGTCACGAGACACATGGATATCCGCACTCCCGGCATACCCCATGTACTCCGGGGGTAAGGTGGAGATATTCTGCAGGAGTTCAAGCTGCCCGGTTTTGGAAAAGTACTTATAGGCAGAGATGGTTCCCGTAAGTTCTTCTACCAGGTAAGCATATTTTTTATTAGGATGAAAATCAAAATGGCGGGGACCTGCGCCCGCCTTAGTCACTGTAAAAGCAGGAGAAGCGGGTTGAAGTGATCCTTTCTTCCTGTCGAAGCGGTAATGCATCAGTTTATCCATCCCGAGGTCGGGCACAAAAAGATACTTGTTATCTGGTGATAGAACAGTGGCATGCACATGGGGTTCATTTTGTCTTGCAGAATTCACACTGTTTCCGCTATGTTCAATCGCCGTAACTGCGCTATCGAGCATTCCAGTTTTTGACACCGGTAAAACCGCAAGCGTTCCGCTGCTGTAATTCCCTACAAACACCCATTTGCCGGTTTTATCGGCGGATATGTAACAGGGGTTATTTCCCTCCGAGGATTGCTGGTTGATGAAGCTGAGGCTGCCGGAGTTGCGGTCAAATGAAAAAGAAGCCACCTGCCCGCCATTTTTACCTGCACCGGCTGATTCGCTCACTGCATATACAAATTTTCTGTTGGGCGAAACAGCCAGGAAGGAAGGATTTGCCAGCTTTGCAGAATCGGTCAACCGGGCCTCTCCGGTGCTGCTGTTAAAGTCATACACATAGATACCATGACTCCCTGCGGAAGTATAAGTACCCACCAGCATGTAATAATCGGGCTGGGCGATGCAGGTTGCAGATAAAAAACAGCAACAGGCAAACAAAAAATATTTCATTTCATGAATGTATAACTCATTCGGGAATTTAGTAACAAACCAGCCTGGGATAATAAAAAGAAAAGCCACCGGTTGGCAGCTTTTCTCAAATTAAACAAACAAATAGATCTATTTTTTAGGCATCACCACCGCATCAATCACATGGGTAACACCATTGCTGGATACTACATCAGCAATAGTAACTGTAGCGCCATCAATCATAACCTTACCATCTTTAATTGACACCGTCAATTCTTTTCCCTGCACTGTTTTAAGCTTTTGGCCGTCTTTAAGGTCTGCAGCCATTGCTGCACCAGGAACTACGTGGTAGGTCAACACGCTCGTAAGGTCAGCTTTCATTTCCGGCTTCAATAAATTGTCCACTGCACCTGCCGGTAGTTTTGCAAATGCTTCATTGGTAGGAGCAAAAACGGTGAAAGGTCCTGTACCGCTCAATGTCTCTGCCAGGCCAGCTGCAGTAACCGCAGCTACCAGGGTGGTATGATCTGCAGAAGCCGCTGCATTTTCCACGATGTTTTTAGAGGGAACCATGTTAGCGCCGCCAACCATTACACCTTTTTCAGTGGCCATAGCATCAGCTGGCATAGTAGATGCAGATACCGAGTCCGTCGTGCTTGTAGTGGTTGTTTCTTTTGAGCCGTCATTACATGAAGTAACAAGCGTAGCCGATACTGCCGCGATCAGGACAAGGGATAAAAAATTCTTTTTCATAATAATTGTTGATTAATGTTAATTGATTTAAGTAATTGGAGCAATTACGTAACTAACAACCCCCGGGTTTTAAATGTTCAGCGTTTCTACATAAGAATTTTTTCGTTGATACTACAGCTACCATATTCAAAGAAAAACTAAACAAGCCGGGACTAACTGGTACTTTTAGACTGGCGTAAGTTGTGAAAACCCTGACCGATACCAGGCAGAAGGCCGATGGAGGATAAAACTGGCCGTTCAGCAAACAAAAATCCGGCTTGATTACTTCGCCGGTACCTGGCACAATAAATTGTAGCACCCGGCGTTTCCCATTTATAAAACATGTAAAAAATGAATCATCTGAGTCCTTCAAAACCAACACATCCGGTCTTATTTGTAATCAGGAATTTTATTGGAAAACTTACACAACAACCCGGCATCTACCCAATCAAATATTATAAGAAGGGAATGAAAAGGCGGGGAAACAGGATGATCACGGGTTTTTAGACAAATCCTGTGGAAATTACGCATAAACAAAATCAGCAAAACCACGCTTGACCAACATGAAAACCGTTTATATCTTTATATCCTTAATTGTCAAATCCAATTGTATGAAAAAAAATGACCCCCACCAACTAACCCTGTCTGCAGTGGCCAAATCCATTGCTGCAGCATTCAACAGCTTGTTTTTTAACGACAATAGCCGGGAATTCCAGCGATTGAAAAATTACCTGGCTTAGTTAAAAACAGTTTACCTTATTAAAAACCCTTTGGCCCAACGGCTAAAGGGTTTTTTATTGCCTGGTTGGGGCCATGCGGTTTTAATAAGTAAACAGGAAAGGGAGTTGGGTAGTCGATTGGTTTGTTGACCAAAAAAAGGCTGCCTCAACTTTTGAGACAGCCTTTTTCTTACTTTTTTTAAAATGTTATTCCTTGATAAACTTGATCGTTTTTTTATCGCCGTCTTCGGAAACGCCGGAAAGGTAGTACACACCCGCAGCCAGCCTGGCGAAATTGAGTGAAACCTGGTTGCTGCCCGCCACAAGATTGATTGATCTTGTTTCCAACTGCCTGCCAGCGATATCTGTTACTACCAGTTGCATCCTGGATGCGGTTGCACTGGTTACATTCAGTACTGCCTGGCTATTCACCGGGTTCGGCATCATGCTTACGATCTCCATACCTCTTGCTTTGGTGAGAATGGCAATAATACTACTGTAAGTAACCTTTCCGTCACTATCCACAGATTTGAGGCGATAATAGTTTGTTCCAGCCAGCGGCCTGGCGTCTAGGTAGCTGAAGGGCTGGAGGCAGCGTGCTGCCGGTGCTGTGATGGTATGCACAGGTTCAAAGTTTACCTGGTTGGTACTTCTCTCCAGGATCATGGTTGCAGATCCGGTATTTGTGCAGTTCACTTTCCACTGCAGGTTGTTACCGTTATTTTGCCTGTTCCCGTTAAAATATTCGAGAGTGATCGGAACTGCTCCGCCGGACACAGTGACGGTAAAGCTTCCGGTACCTGAAGTGAATCCATACACGCGGAAGTAATAAGATTGCCCAGCCACAAGTCCGTTCAGCGTAACTGTTTCAGTGCCTCCACCGGCCGGCCCATCCGCGCATCCAATATTTGTTAAAGCTCCGCAAGTGCCGGAATAAACCTGGATGACAGCATCCAAAGCGGTCGCAACATTGTTCACAGTAATGATGGCCGATCCGCTGGCGGTGGCAGTAAACTGGTACCACACATCCACTGCCGAAGTTGCGGTTGCTGTACCACATGTTTCGGGGGCCATTGATTGAGATGCACTCAATGTATTACCGACTACAGGAATACCTCCTGTAATAACTGTCGCTCCGGCACAATTATCATTAGCAGGAGCAGGAGGTAAATTCTGCAAACAGAAATCAAACGAAGCACTGTTTGCTGTGCCACCTGCAAATAAACGCAAAGTATATACCGTTCCTGCAGTTAGACCAGTGATAATAACACTACCAGCTCCGGCAGTTCCAAAACCTGTGCTGCACGAAATAAGCTGTGTTCCCGGGCAAGCGCCAGTAAACACCTGGTATCCTAACTGTGTTGCAGTTCCGATACCAGCAACCAGGTTGCTGAAACTTAATATCTGCGAAGTGCCAGTGGCAGTAAAGCTGTAGAAGATATCGTCATTGTCTGAGGTTGTACTGCAGCTTGTTTCCGTGATCGTGCTGGCGGTTGCGCCGTTTGTGCTCGCATTAGTTGAACTTGTACAGGTGATATTGTATGGCTGTGTGCTGATTGTAATGGCCGTTGCACATTCGTCGTTTGCAGGTGCGGTAGGCATATCCTGCAGGCAAAAATTGAAAGATGCGCTGTTGGCAGTACTCCCGGTAAATAAACGTAAGGTATAAACTGTTCCTACCACCAGGCCGGTAATTGTTGTATTACCTGAACCAGCTGTTCCAAACCCTGTACTGCACGACGTAAGCTGTGTGCCAGGGCACGCACCTGTAAACACCTGGTAACCTAATGTGGTTGCAGTACCTAACCCAGCCACCATGTTACTGAATCTGAGGATCTGCGAAGTGTTGGTGGCTGTAAACGTATAAAAAATGTCATCGTTGTCTGATGTAGTGCTACAACTTGTTTCGGTTATTGTACTTGCCGTTGCTCCGTTCGTGGTGGCATTGGTAGACGCCGTGCAGGTTGTGCTGAAGGGCTGGGTCGTGATGGCAGTCGCAGTTGCACATTCGTCGTTGGCAGGCTGCGGAGCCGCATCCTGTAGGCAGAAATCAAATGTAGCAGCATTGCTAGTCCCAACGGTAAACAATCTCAGCACATAAGCATTGCCACTTGTTAATCCTGTGATTGTGGTGCTGCCAGCTCCACCTGAACCAAATCCGGTACTGCAAGACGTCAACTGTGTCCCGCCGCATGCGTCAAAAACATGGTATCCCAAAGTGGTGGTTGCACCAACAGAAGCTATCATGTTACTAAATCGCAATACCTGACTTGTACCTGTTGCGGTAAATGAATAAAATATATCGTCGTTGTCACCGGTTGAAACACAACTTGTTTCCGTTATTGCGGCTGCTGTTGCACCACTGGTAACAGCAGACGTAGATGCTACACAAGTGGGGTTAAAGGGCTGTGGTGTTACGCTCACAGCGTTGGCACAGTCATCATTCGCAGGGGCAGGCGGGTTATCTTGAATACAGAAATCAAACGTTGCCGCGTTGCTGGTGCTTCCTGCAAACAACCTAAGGTAGTAAACTGTACCCACTGATAAACCTGTGATCATAGTGGAGCCCGAGCCCGATGATCCAACACCTGCATCGCATGACGTGAGTTGGGTAAGAGCGCCGCAACTACCAGAAAATATATGATAGCCCAAAGTGGTGGCCGTTCCTACAGTAGCCACCATGTTGCTGAATCTTAAAATCTGGGTGGTAGAGGTTGCAGTGAACGTATAAAATATATCATCATTATCACTGGTAGTAGAACAACTGGTTTCTGTGATGGCAGAAGCTGTAGCACCATTGGTACTAGCTGACGTTGAGTTCACGCAGGTAGTACTGAACGGTTGTGTAGCGACTGTGATTGCACCCGCACAATCATCATTAGCAGGAGGAGGTGCCGGGGCAGTGATGCAGAAATTAAACGTTCCCATATTATCTGCAGCTCCAACCCAAAGGCGCAAGGTATAGGTAGTAGCTGCTGCGAGGGTTACCACTACAGATCCTGAACCACCACTACCATACCCGCTGTTGCAGGTGGTTGACGGCGATACCGGGGTTAATGTCCCGCAGGCACCCGTATATATGTGCTGGCCTACGGTAGACGCTGTGCCTAAGGTAGGCGTTAAACCCGTGTAGCTGAATGTGTAAGGACCTGCTATGGTGCTGGTGAAGGTGTAAAATACATCATCATTGATGCCTGTACTGGTGCATGCATTCAACTGCCCGGTGGTAGTTGATAAGGTAGCTCCTGTTGTATTAACTGAAGTATAAATACATGCTGAACCATTGTTAGTGATTGGCATTGTAAGTGCGCCTGCACATTCGTCATTTGCCTGAACCGGGAGATCCTGGATGCAAAAATCGAACGTGGCGGTATTATCTGCCGATGCGGTAAAAAGCTGCAGGTAATAAACCGTACCGATCGTCAAACCAGTCATCACAGCAGACCCTGCACCACCAGATCCAAAACTGATGTCGCATGAAGGAAGCTGCGTAAGGGCGCCGCAGGTACCTGAAAATAGGTGATACCCAAGGCCAGTAGCGGTACCAATAGTGGCCACCATATTACTGAATTGGAGTTTTTGTGAAGCGGCAGTAGCAGTAAAGCTGTAAAAAATATCATCATTATCTGATGTGGTCGTGCAAGAAGTTTCTGTAATTGTGCTCGCGGTGGCGCCTGTAGTTACGGCAGCAGTAGGGGATGTACAAATCGCATTAAATGGTTGGGTCATCACCGTGATCGCTCCCGCACAGTCATCATTGGCGGGCGCTGGCACCACATCCTGCACACAGAAATTAAAAGTGGCGGTGTTATTAATTCCGGCTGTAAACAATTGCAGGTAATAAACCGTGCCAACGCTCAGGCCGCTAATAATACTTTCGCCCGCTCCTGCTGTACCAAAACTGATATCACATGATGTAAGTTGGGTGAGCGTTCCGCAGGGACCGGAGAATATATGGTAACCCAAGGCTGTTGCGCTGCCAGCAGTCGCTACCATGCTGCTGAACCTGATGATCTGCGATGTGCCCGTTGCGGTGAAACTGTAAAAGATGTCATCGTTATCAGAAGTGGTGGTACAACTGGTTTCAGTGATGGCACTTGGGGCAGCTCCGGTGGTAACTGCAGCTACGTTTGCTACACAGTTTGAACCTGCCGGCTCTGTCGCTATTATAATGGCCCCTGCGCAGTTATCATTTGCTGGTGGCGTGGGAAGTGTGGTTGCACATATATCAAAACTAACCCTGCTGGTTGTAAAATAAGTATATACTCTTACGTAATAAGTTGCACCGGGCGTAAGGCCGAATGCCAGGGTACTGTCTGGAGTATCCGTACAGTATAAACTGGTAAGGGTGCCACAAGTTCCGGAAAAAACCTGGTGTACTATATCAGTGCTGGTTCCGGAGGTAGCAATTACGTTGGAAATTTTAATTTTGTGGCTGGCTGCAGTGGCTACAAAGCTGAACCAAACATCGTCGTCACCACCGCTTCCTGAACATGCAGCCAGGGATTGGGTGGCACCTACGGTAGTACCACTGGTAACAGTTGCACAGGTTAGGTCTGTGTTCATAGTAAGCGGAGTTGCTGTAGCACACTCATTATTTGCTGGAGGGGCTACTACTGTAAATTTCCTTGCTGATAGCGCACAATTGGTTGTTGTTGTACCAACACTATTGGTAGCCCTTACGTACCAGTAATAAACTCCTGCTGCAAGTGGAGGCATAACGGTATAGCTGGTCGTACCGTTGGTAACGGTTGTGTATAAAGTAGTGGGAGGATTGTTAGCATCCAGGTAAATCTCATAAGCCGTCGCATTAGTCACGCTGCTCCATGTTAATGTTGGAGATTCAGAAACAATCGCATCTGCTGCAGGTGTAGAGAGGGTGCCACAACTGGTAGGTGCAGTAGTAAGTTCATTTACACATATATTAAAATTTACCTGGCTGGTGCTAAGGGAGCTGTATACTCTTATATAATATGTTTCGCCCGGGGTAAGTCCTCCAAAAATACCCGTTGCAGAAGCGTTACACCTTAAACTGGTAAGCGCTCCACAATTGCCCGAAAGTATTTCGTAATAGACGGTGGTACTGGTTCCAATTACTGCAGTAGCACCAGATAAGACAACCTGCGCGTCCGTTGTATTGGCAACAAAAGAAAACCACACATCATCGTCAGAAATTCCGCTGCATGTACTGGTCGGTAAAGATTCCGTTGCACCAAACGTGGTGCCAGCTGTATTGGAACAAGTAGTATTTTGAGTCAGGACAATAGCATTTGCGCATTCATCATTTGCGGGCGGAGGTGGGGGATCCTGCACACAAAAATCAAAAGTGGCTGAGTTCGCTGAACCACTGGCAAATAGTCTTAATAGGTACGTGGTTCCCGCAGTGAGGCCGGAAAGGGGGGTGGATCCGGCACCTGCGCTACCAAATGACAGGACGCAGCTAACCTGGACTGGCGCTGCACAGGTGCCACTATAGAGCGTATATCCTATTAAGGTACCAGTTCCTGATGTTATTACAAAATTTGAATACCTTAAGAAATGAGTTGATGCAGTCGCAGTGAACGTATACCATACATCATCGTTACTGCTTGTTGGAGCACAACTAGTACTGATCGAACTCAGAGTAGCGCCAGTAGTAACTGCTGATACCGACGCTGAACAGGTAACACCATATGGCACCGTAGAAATGTTGATAGCAGCGGTGCACTCATCATTTGCAGGTTGTGCATAAGCGGCGCCTGAAAGAAAAATCAGTAAGACTGCTGAGCAGAAGGAAGTAAAGATAGACTTCATGATGGTTAAAGTTTATAACGTGTGTGATGAGATTGAATTAATTTTAATATTTTGAGACCCCCAATAATAGCCTGATTTAGCTAGCTTCTCAGAGGGCAACTGCAATTTTGGGCAGCAACAAACAGGCCCGGTTAAAAAAATGTTAAGAAATACTACCACACATTCCTCGGGCAACTGCTGCCAAATTTATTCCCTATCGTAAAGCCTAGTACGATCTCATGCGTACCCCTTGTATAATTATTTAACCGGGATGTTGTATAATCATAGGAATACCCTACGTTAAAAGTGTTAGACACATTCAGTCCAACCATTGCAGCAATGCCGTCTTCATGCCTGTAACTGGCGCCCACCCACATCAGGTCCTGGTACTGAAGTTTTCCATTTGCTTCCACCTGCACCGGTGCCGGCTGAATATATTTTACCATCAGTGACGGAATAAAATTAAAATTATCGCCTATTAAAAAACGATACCCGGCTGTGGCAAATAAATGGGGAACGCGTTTGCCTTCCGCTTTTTTAATAGCATTATTGGAAAAATCAATTTTGGAAGGCATCACCTGTTGAGCAGAAACGCCCACAAAATAATCCCCAGAGTAGAGATATAACCCCACATTCATGTCGAAGTTGATATTGTTCAGAATGCCGCTTCCATAAACCGCCGGATCCACTGCAGTATTAAATTGTAGTTTATCCGTGTTCAGGCTCATATTGTTGATGCCCAGACCCAGGCCGGCAGACAGGTTTGTACTCCCTGTTAAGCCAATATGGTAGGCGTAAGTGCCATATGCTGCAAACTGGTTCAACGGGCCGGTCCTGTCGTTGATCACCTGCACGCCCCAGCCATGGTGAGGTTTGGAAGGCACATATTCTTCCCAGTAGTTTTTGCCACGGGGATTTTCTCCGGGCACACTGTAAGATGTTGCTGTTGTTTTATAATCAGATTTTCCAATCGGTCCGTGTACGGTAAGATAGGTGGTTACAGGGGCATCCTGCAGCCCCACCCATTGCAACCGGTGGCTGGCTTTTATATCCACGTAATTTTCTATTCCTGTTAGCGCAGGATTTACAATATACTGGTTCAGGATGTACTGTGTATAATGAGGCTTCTGCTGGGCGAAAAGCGAATTCACGGCCAGCAGGGCCATACCACAAAAAATTAGTTTTTTCATCAGGTGTTTTACATTTTCAATCGCACAATTAATTTTTCAGGACCTTGAATTCTGTCCGGCGGTTTAGCTGCCTGCCTTCAGGATTGTCGGTTCCGTCTGCATTGGTATTTTCAGCGGCTGGTGCTGATTCGCCATATCCTTTTGCCATGAGCCTGCTCTTGCTGATGCCCTTACTTACCAGGTATTCAACTACCGATCTTGCTCGGGCTTCGGACAGTTTTTGGTTGTAATCATCTGCTCCTTTGCTGTCTGTATGAGCGCCCAGTTCTATCAGCAGTGTAGGGTTATCATTCAGCAACTGCACGAGTGAATCCAATGAAGCAAAGGAGCTCTCCTGCAAAGTGGCTTTATTAAAATCATAGAAAACATTCTCTACCCTGATCGCTTCTTCAGGAATCAGGTTCAGGCAGAGTTCAGGATTCGTAAATATTTCTTCTTCGGCATCTGCCGGGCCTGTGATATTAATACTGTTGGCGAAATACCCCTTGTTGCTGGCCGTTGCCTTTAAGGCTTCAAACTCGGCAATTGTAAAGGAATACTGGCCGGAAGCATCGGTCGTTTTTTCTGCAATAGTTTTGTTAGCACCGTCAACGATCACAACTTTCACACCGGCCAGGGGTTGTTTACTGTCGCATGCCAGCACCGTACCGCTGAGTTGTTTCAACGCTTTTGTTTTGTTTAGCGCGAACAATTCAAGACAGCAGGCGTCATCCCTGTCCGAACTCATCAGCACATTCTCCAGGATGTTGGTAGCCGGGCCACGACTGGTGAAATAGAGCTCGTCTTTTACCGAGTTAACGGGGTATCCAAAGTTTTTAGGTGGGGCCAGGTCGCTTAATGTACCACTGCTGTAATAAAAATCAAAGCCCCCCATGCCCACTCGACCATTACTGCTGAACACAAAAGTATGGGATGCCGCATGATAAGAAGGCGCCTGTTCGTCATAAATAGTATTGATAGTGCTACCCATGTTGGTAATATTTGCAGGGGTGCCATTTTCATCGAGGTCTGCCATCCAGATGTCGAATCCGCCTGCACCACCTGGGCGGTCGCTGCTGAATAAAATATGCTGGCCATCCGGCATTACAAAAGTTTGCTGGCTGTTGCTCCCCGCAACATTCAAAGCTGTCACGGCAACCGGGTCACTCCATTTGTCGCCGGTTTTTTTACTGCTATAAATAGCTGCCGTCTTTTTCTCCTTTGCTACCTGCCAGCGGGAAAGAAACATTGTGTTGCCATTTCCCGCCAGGGATACCACACCCTGCTGGATATCGTTGCCTTGTTCCACGGGCATTTTGGTTACCTGCCCGGCCACATTATTGCTGTAGCCCGCCTGGTATATCCTGTTTGTATTCGTCTTATTTTTATCATTCGCATCCGGGCGTGTTGAAGTAAATAACAGCGTTTCTTCATTTAACCATACGGGGGCATAGGTTCCGCCTTCTGCATTCAGGCTTGCTACTTTTTCCACATTATACCGGCCGAGGTCTTTGCGTGCCATCTGTTCCCGGATAAAACCCAGGCTTTGCAGCCCTGTTTTTGCCGAAGTAGCATACATATCCTGTTGGGGATAGCCTGCAAGGAATGCGTTAAAGGCCGTGGCAGCCTCCTCATATTTTCCCAATGACTTGAGCGTGGTTGCATGGTAATACCCGGCCAGCGGGAAAGCCGCCCGGTCAAAACCCGCAGCCTGCTCGTAATAGGGTAAAGCCTTTTCGTGAAAATGCAATCTCCGGTAGCTTTCTGCAAGATTATAAATGATCTTTTGTTTGCTGTTGCTGGTAATAACTACCCTTTTATTGGAAGATGCCGATACTGCATAAGGGTTAAAACCAGCGCTGTTGCTTTTTCCTGCTCCCTGGCCCAGGTGTTTTTCGTAATACTGCGCGGCAGAATAATAATCTCCTTTGGCATAGTACTTATCTGCTGCTACCAGGTAATCATTTACAAACTGTGCTTCCGCCATTGCGGCGAAAAAAAGGCAGGCAGCGGCTAAACTTAATCTTTTGATATGCATAATGCAAACTTTATAAATAGTTAATAGGTTAATTATAATCTTGGGCAAACGAATTCTATCTCCGGCGTTTTTACTGAGCGTTTACCCACAAACGATAGGGATATCTCGAAGCTGTTGCTTCCTTTTACCACTTTACCCAGGTCAGAAGTATTTACGTCATAACTAACCCCGAGCACCATCTTTTTGTGCGTGAATCCAACAAAAGGAGTAAGCGCATCTTCGAAACGATAATTAGCACCCACTAAAAAATCTGTTTCAGCACCGGCTTTCATCTGGGCGTATGCTCCCAGCATTTTTTCTTCGGCAGTGCCCTGGCGCAGGTAGAGTGCGTTCGGTGTTATCGAAAACACATCAGACAATTTAAGTTTAATGCCAGCATGAATGGTGTGCCGCATAGGCAATTTTTCATTCCCTGTTCCGCTGAAATCGTCTGTGGGTTTGGTAAGGTGCCCCACTGAATATCCGGCATAAAAATTAGCTTTTTTGCCGGGGGTAGCATCAAAATACAAAACGCCGGCCCCTGCATCAAAAGAAGCAGTGTTGTTATTTTTAAGAAAGTCTGCCGTAGGCGTTCCAGGATTATACCCGTTGATGGGGTTCCACTGGTCACCAAAAGTAAGTTTGCTGGCATCGAACCTTCTCTGGATAACGCCAACCTGGATGCCGATAACAACACGGTGATTTTCTGCAGGACCAAAACGCATCCCTGTATAGGCGAAATTACCATAGGCGGTTGTGTAGTTGTAACCACCGTCACCGGCAGTCTGGTTGAGCACACTTACACCAAAATTCATATTCTTCGTGCTGGTAAATTCACCGGACACACCAAATGTGGAATAGGGCGTACTGATGCTGCCCCACTGGTTTCGGTAGATACCCGACACCCTGTACTGGCCGTCAAAAGCGCCGGTTAACGCAGGATTGATCCAGGAAGGATATACATAGTACTGCGTAAAATGAGGATCCGATTGTGCAGAAGACTGCTGGGCAACTGTTCCGAAAAACAAAACAACCACCCACGTTTTTAAACTTCTTTTCATGCTTTTCAATTTCTTATTGGTAAAAACTTTTTTGTTTCTTTTATCTTATGATGGTCACAGAACCACTTAATGGTTTAAAGCCATTCTTCAACTGGATAATGTAATAGTAGGTGGCTACCGGCAAAGGTTTTCCCTTGGTGGTACCATCCCATGGCGTATTGTATCCAGGCGAGTTGTAAAGCAACTGGCCATACCTGTTATACACTTCCACTGTCACGCCGGTATAATCTGAAAGGTTTTCTATATCCCAGCGGTCATTGGTGCCATCGCCGTTGGGCGAAAAAGCGTTCGGTATTTTCACGGGCCTTAAGATCTTCACCGTAAGGAAATCGGTGGCCGTGCAATTGCCTTCACCCGTTGCCGTTAAGGTATACACCTGGTCCTGCATAGCTGTAAGTACCGGCCTTAATACCGACGGATCGGACAGGCCTGTTGCGGGAGACCAGAGGAAACTAGTTGTTGCAGATGAATCGTTCGCCGTGGGCTGAAATTGTAGCTGTGTTCCCTGCGCAACTACAAAAGATGGTCCCGCATCTACAACCGGCTGCAGGTATACTGTTATCAGTTGAGAGAAGCTGTCCGAAACACAGTTTTCATTATTTGTAACCACTAGTGTCACCACGTACTGGCCCGGATTGGTGAACCTTTTTACCGGGTTGGTCACGGTGGATGTTGTGCCATCGCCGAAGTTCCAAAGCCTGCTTTTAATGGTGCTGTTCGGGGCCGTACTCATGTCTGTAAAGATGTTGTCGGCACCCTGGCAAATAGTCTTGTTGTTTACATCAAATGAAGCGATTGGTTTGTCAAAAAACCTGTCAAATACCTGAGCGCTGTCTTTAAAACAGCCGTTACCACCTGTTGTTCTCAGGTTTACAGTATAAGATCCCGATGAACCATAAACATGGCTCGGGCTCACAGCGGTGGAAGTATTGCCATCGCCAAAATTCCAGGAATAAGTGAGGGAGGATCCCCCAGCTACGGTTGTCGTATTTGTAAAACTAACCGTGCCGGCCGGCATACATACCGAAGATGGCATTGTGAAGCTGGTAACAGGCACTGCATTCACCGTGATGGTTTGTATTGCCGTGTCGCTGCTGCAACCGGCCGCACTGGTAGTTACCAGTTTGACCGTGTAATTGCCATAACTGCTGTATAGGTAATTGAAAGGGGTATTATTGGTGTAGGTCGCCGTGTTACCATCACCAAAGAACCATTGCCAGCTACTTATGCTGCCGGTTGGCATGGATGAGTTGTCTGTAATCAGTGCCTGCTGTCCGAGGCAAATACCCGGGGTAATTGTGAAGGCTGAACCAGGTTTTGCAGTCACGGAGATCGTACTGTTAATAGTACTCACACAGTTGCCGGTGGAGGTAAAGGTATAAGTTATTGTATGGGTGCCAGGCCCTGCTACCGAGGGGTTGAAGTTGCCGGCGGTAGTTACACCCGGTCCGCTGTAAACCCCTGTACCTGATACATTATTCGTGACAGAAGCTGTGGCAACGGGGACTGTGCCAGCCACACTTTCACAAACAGCCGCCAATGGAGGGTAAGCCAATGCAGGCGTAACGCTGAATGTTGTTGTGATTGCATGGTCATCCGTGCAACCGTTGCTGTTAGTAACGGTTACCGTCACGGTATAACTTCCGGTGTTAGTATAATTGTGTGTCGGACTGGCCGCTGTTGATGTATTGTTTGCTCCACTCGCAGGATCACCAAAATTCCAGGCATAGGTTTGACCCGCACTCATGGTGCCTGTGTAAGTAAACTGTGCCAAACCAGAAGCCGGCAAGCAAGGCACTGTCGGATAGCTTAAATCCACCGTTGGTTTTGGATTCACCGTGATGGTGCTGGTGATTGTGCTAATACAGTTACCGGTGGAAGTAAATGTATAAGTGATGGTATGTGTACCCGGGCCTGCCACGGATGGGCTGAAATTTCCGGCTGCATTTACAGCGGGGCCACTGTACACACCTGTTCCCAAAACATTGTTTGAAACTGTAGCGGTGGCTACAGAAACTGAACCCGCCACGCTTTCACACACTGCTGTTAATGCAGGGTAAGCCAATGCGGGGGTAACACTAAATGTGGTTGTCACAGCATGGTCATCCGTGCAGCCGTTGCTGTTAGTAACGGTAACGGTTACGGTGTAACTGCCGGTGTTGGTATAATTATGGGTGGGGTTCGCCGCAGTTGACGAGTTGTTTGCTCCACCGGCAGGATCGCCAAAATTCCAGAGATAGGTCTGGCCGGCACTCATTGTGCCCGTATAAGTAAACTGCGCCAACCCGGTTGATGGCAAACATGCGACTGCAGGATAAGTGAAATTGGCAGTTGGTTTCGGATTTACGGTAATGGAACTTGTTACTGTACTCACACAATTGCCCGAAGATGTAAACGTATAAGTGATAACATGTGTACCTGCTCCTGCAACTGAGGGACTAAAATTACCCGCGGCATTCACCCCTGTTCCGCTGTAAACACCTGTTCCGGGAACATTATTCGTAACAGCAGCGGTGGCCACAGATACGGTACCGGTTACACTTTCGCACACTGCGGGCAGGGCGGGGTACGAAAGAGATGGGGTTAAATTAAAGGTATTGGTTACCACCGAATCTTTTGTACAGCCATTGGCAGATACGCTTAATGTGATAGTAAATGTTCCCGTAGCAAAATTATGGCTCGGGCTTGCCAGCGTGGACGTATTGGCTGCACCGCTTGCAGGGTCGCCAAAGTTCCATAAATACGTCTGCCCGGGCAATGCAGCACCGGTGTAGTTAAATGGAACTGTCCCTGATGCCGGGAGACAGCCAGATGTAGTAATTGCAAACGAAGCGTCAGGCACGGCATTCACCGATATCGTTTGAGAAACCGAATCTTTGCAAACTGCAGTGGTTGTAAACACGTACCAGATAACATGTGAGCCGGGACCTGCCACTGTTGGATTAAAAGTACCGGCAAGGCTGGTGCCGGGGCCGTAATACCCGCCCGCTCCGGGAACCCCATTGGGAACAGAGGCAGTAGCTACTGAGACCGAAGTTGATATATTTCCACAGACGGTTGCCAATGCGGGGTAATTAAAAGTAGGTGCAAGGTTAAAAGTGGCATTTACCGTCGTATCCTTGAAACAACCATTTGCAGTTGTTGCCCGATAACTGATAGTGTAATTACCAAAGGTTGGGTAAGTATGTGTTGGGTTGGCAATGGTAGAAGTATTTGCGGCTCCGCTTGCAGGATCACCAAAATTCCAAACGTGGCCTGTAACTGCCTGGCCGTCTGGTGCACTGGCGGTACTGGTAAATTGCACCACACCTGTTGCAGGCAAACAGCCCGCAGGATAGGTAAAAGTTGCGTTTGGTTTGGCACGTACGGTTACAACCAATCTGGCGGTATCACTTACACAGGCGGTGGTTACTCCCGCTACATGTTTCACTGTATAATTGCCGGGGGCTGCATACGTATGTGTTTGTGGGGCATTAGTAGCTACAGTTAAAACGGTACCATCACCGAAGTCCCAATAATAGGAATTGATAGCTGCGGTTCCGGTGTAGCTGGCATTGCCGGACAATATAACAGCAGTTCCTTCGCAAACCGCCCCCGCAGGCGCTATAGCCGCAATAGGCTTCGGGTACACGATAATATCCCTGCTGGTATCCCCCACGCATCCTTCTACCGAAACAACTTTTAAATTGATGGTTTTGCTGCCGGGCGAGGTGAATAATTTGTTCACCCCCTGCCGGGTGGCTGTTGTTGCATCAGGAAATGTCCATAACCACTGGTTGATGGTATAACCGTTGGCAGCAGGTGAAATTCCGGTAAACTGAACGCTGTCCAGCACGCAGCCTGAATGTGTAAAGTTGAAATTCGAGGTTGGCTTGTCTTTTACTATGATGTCATAGTAAACCTGCTCTGTATTATTGCAGTTCTCAATACTGGGATGCGTGGCCAGAATGGGTATCCTGAAAGTATCTGCGGTTGAGAAAGTGTAAGTGCCTGGCAATTCATATTTAGTGTAGACGACACCGTTTACGATCTGTGTTCCGGCCGGTACGGGTCCGTTAACCGTCACGTCTGAATTTGGAGTAAGTCCCCCTCCCACCTGGCTAAGTTGCCAAACCAACCTTGTCGGGGGTGTTGGATATCCCAATAAAACGGAAAGTTTTACCGGGGTGTTGGTGCAGGTGAATGGGTGAGAAGGCGCAGCGGAAGTATCACTTGTATTCCGGATAGATCCAACTGCATTCAGATTATTGATCAGGGTCCCGGCGTTATATCCATAACTTTCTGCACCCCCCATTCCATAAGTTATGGCGGTAAAGGCAGAGTCGCTTTGAACGACCACTTGGGCACGCCCGGCGGGAGCCCACCTTTTTACTACGACGGTATAGCCGGGCAGGCGGTCATGAGGATAAGTATGATCAAAGGCATTACTGCCGTTAATGGTAAGTGAACTAACCCCTGCTGTGGGTATAATGAGTGTCAGGTAATTTACATTAATATTGAACCGGTCATTCCTGTAAAAACCGGTGCGTTTGATTCCCTGTTCAATCGGGCTGAGATACATCATTTCGGGATCCCCGGTCGAACTACCTCCTCCTAAACATGAGGCACCACCGGTCATAAATTGGGCAACCATAATAGGTTTATCTGCCTCTATATAATCTTCTTCATTTGACTCAAAAGTATACACGTTGTTGACCATGCCTGCCAGTGGCGTTCCGTTCAATCTAACAACTGTTGAAGGGTCTTTAACAGCGATCTTATATGTATTTCTACCGAATGCAGAAGGGGTGGGTGCGCTGGAGGTAGGCGCGGTTAAATAACGTTTTCCCCATGCCTGGGATGGAAAACATTGCTGGTTATCATTATCGCCACCGCCACTGCCACAACTTGCAGGATTGGTTGTGCGGCTGCTACCGGCAAAAACCGCAATGGGGTAACAAGCCCCCGCTGCGTTAGCGATGGATTTAATTTTAGTCCCCGTCAGTTCAGGCTTTAACGAACCGCCTTCGGGGCCTGCCATAAACTGGTAAATTTGTCCTTTTTGAAGCAAGACAGTAAAAGGTACACCCGCCGTCTTACCCAGCCTGGTGGTAGCGGCGGGAATTATTTCCACAAGTGTATTATCATGTTGAGCTATCACATATGCCCAGGAAAAACAGTTAGCAGCGTAGCTTTGTTTACTATTGAGCGTAATATAGGAATAACCCCAGGTTTCCACAGGCATAAGCATTGAGGCACCTGAGTTTGTAATAGCATAAATGTGGGCATAAGCCACGATAGGTACATCACTTTCGATATGAATCCCATGTGTTGGAAAAACACCTTCCCCCCCGCATGGTGTACCTACAGGAACGATTGCGCATGGAAAAGAGATCAACCTGGCATCAACAGCACCGGCTTTGGGCATCGGCGTAGTAGCCACAACTGTACCACCTGGCACTATGTAGTTGGCAGACCATGCTGTCCCGTTGATAGTAACCCTGACGTTTGCAGTTTGTTCAGCACTAAAATACAGGATCATGTCCTGACCGTTGGTGGGTGTAAACCCTTCCATCTCCTGGTGATGGCCATACCCTACCCAAAATTCCCTGCCACGGTTGGATAAGTTCTGCGCCCCTGCCTGCAGAACAAAACAGGCGAGAAACACAATGAACAAATAAACTATAGAACTAAGTTTTTTCATAAAAGTTACCAATGGACTTATCTTACAAGGTTGATCGATCCTTTTTTCAGCTGTGTGGTTCCATCAAGCAGTGTAAGCTGGCACACATACATGTACACGCCACTTGGTTGAGGTTTACCACGATGAGTACCATTCCATCCGCTGGCCTGGTTAGTGCTCTCAAACACTTTTTCACCCCATTGGTTAAACACCATTAAACGCATGTTCCTGATCGTATAACCATATACCATTAGGCGGTCGTTCAGGCCGTCCCCGTTCGGAGTAAAGGTGTTTGGAATGTAGATCTGGTCCGGCCTTGTTTTTTGTGTAAGGGGTTGTGATACAGAAACCTGGCATGGTGCAGACCCTATGGCCCTTACAACCAAGGTGACATCCGTCAACGGGTTTAATCCCAGTACTGTATGTGTGAGCCCCGTACTGCCGGAAGAAGGAGTACTCCAGGTACTGCCTGCATTGGTAGAGACCTCGTAACTCAGAGCATTGGGTACAGCGTTCCAGCTGAAGATCACACGATCTACCCCTACAGAATCTACCCGCACCACTGGGACTGCGAGGTCGGGCAATAATGTAGCCATCACCCGAACCCTTCCACCGATACAACCCGCCGCATTTGTTGGCTCTACGTAGATTGACGTAGTGCCCGTCACAGAGGGTACCGTGTAGCTGCTGCCAGTGGCGATACTCGTACCACCGGTCGCTTGCGGGTACCAGCGATAGGTAACGCCGGTTGCGGGGTTCAGCACCTGGAAAGTAGCAGGGGCGGCGCCGCAAACGATGAGCGTATCTTCTACCACAACTACAGTTGGTAATGGATTCACTACCACACTTTTCGTGGCCTGCCCAATACAACCATCCAGGGCGAGCACATTAATATTCACATTAAAGGTGCCAGCGGTGGCGTAAGTATGCGAGATGTTTTGACCCGTTCCTGTAGTATTATCACCAAAGGTCCAGCTCCATGTATTGATTCCGATTCCGTTTGAAGTGCTGCCGATGCCTGCAAACTGTGCAGCACTGCCGAGACAGCCACTAAAGGTCGTAGTAAAATCAGCAGTCGGTGCCGGGATCACCTGTATGGGCAGGATGATCTCCTGTGTATTGTCACATCCTTCGATCGTTACAGGATCTGTTACCAGGATCGGGATATAAAATGTTCCTGAGGCGGTGAACCTGTAATCTACAGGTACCGTGAATTTATAGAACCACCTGTTATTACTAAAGGTGGAGTCTACCGGCACAGGATTGTTTTGTGTTACATCGGCATTAGGCGTCAGGGCGCTGACGGCACTGAACCGCCATTTCAATACAGTTGGCTTGGAAGTGATGCGGATATTAAAGCGGAACGGTGCATTCACGCAAGTGTAATCAGACGTGGCGCTGCTTCCCAAGGTATTCGCAATAGTGGGCAAAGCGTTCAGGTTTTTCACCAGTGTGCCCGCGTTATAACCATAACTTTCCACGCTTCCTAAACCGTAGGTAATGGCGGTGAAGGCGGAATCACTTATTACAGTATGCTGGCCTGCTGTTGCCCCAAAGTTATGACGTACGCCAGAGTACCCTGTAAGGAATGGGTGCGTAAACACATCAGTAAAAGTTGTGACGCCATCAATGCTAAGGCTGGTTAGCCCTGCCGTAGGGATTACGATGTTTACATAGTTTGATGTGATCGCACTTTCATTCGTGTTATAGAAAACTGCTTTTTTGATCCCCTGTTCAATTGGGCTGATATAGATCATCTCCGGATCCCCGCTTCCGGTCGCAGTTACACCCGGGCAACTGTTGGAACCGGTTGATACCATATATTGGGCCATCAGCACCGGTTTGTTAGCCTCAACATAAATCGCTCCGTTGGCGGCTGTACCCTGTGTGGTGCTGAATTCGTAATAATTACCCGGCAAAATGAGCGTTGCAGGATCAAGTGCAACACCGTTTTTAATTACCACTGTTGTTGGGTCCTTCACCATCACGCGGAACACATTCGAGTTATAGTTGGTATTGGATGTAGAGTTCGCCGTTGCAAAGGTCAGGTATTTTCTTCCCCATGCCTGTGATGGAAACACTTGCTGGATAAGGTTGTCACCATTGGTGGTATTACAAATCGCTGTGCGACTGCTACCGCTGAATACCGCGATTGGGTAACAGTTTCCGCTGTTATTGGCTATAGATTTTATTTTGCTACCAGACAGATCCGTACCTGCAGCGCCACTGATGGTTCCCATCACATTATAGACCTCGCCCTTCATGAGTAATACTGTGAAAGGAACGCCGGCTGCCCTACCCGCTTTTGTGGCAACAGATGGAGTAATTTCTACTTGTGCGCTGTCCCTGTCACTCATTACAGCAAACCAGGAATAAGAACCGGCGCCCCCTGTTGGGTAGTATTGGCGGGAATTCAGTGACTGGTATTCATACCCATACACGCCCACAGGCAGCAACATACTGGCGCCGGAAGTGGCGCCGTCATATATATGCGCATAAGCTACGATCGGCACATCACTTACTATACTGATACCGCGTTCGTAAAGACCCTCGTTCAGGATGCGGGCGTCCACCAGGCCAGACTTAGGCATGATATCACTTACCCTCACCGTGTTGGCGGGGATGGCATAGGTGCGTACCCAGTTAGTACCGTTAATTCTCACAGTTACGTTGGCGGAATCTTGTGCACTCAGGTACAACCACATGTCCTGGCCATTGGTAGCCATGCTGTAATGATGGCCATAAGGAACCCAGAATCGGGTGCCCCTGTTGGAACTATCGTTCACAGTAATATATGGCGTGGAAATAATCGAGGGATCTCCAGTCAACCCGGTAAAGCGGTCAATGTGGGCCAGGGCAGTATCCGTGATGATATTTTCAAATAGATTTAATGTACTTGCAGCACCTACTATCCAGGCGTTTGCAGCATTGGTTCTACCCATGCGGATCTGCGGCTCTGATGGTACAAAACCTCTCCATGGGTCGATGTAAAACTGCTGCATTTTATAATTGTAGGCCCCTTGTGCAGGTACATCTATATCCGTATAGAAATACATGGATTGCTGGCCTGCGCTCAGTCCGGTTGGCAGTACACCCGAGTACCTCCGCAGGTTAATTGAAGCTGGCACCGGCGCTGTAGCATGATAAGTAATTTTGGCAACTGTGTCTGTGCCATACATGAAAGTTTGCGTAATGCCGGGTGCCGGTGTCGCAGGGATAGCCGTCAATAAGGTTGGTAGCGATGTTGGCAGGAACTCATATGCACCCATGTCCGGTACACCGGTAGTGAACGTAACCGGTCGTACCGCATTGTTGAAGTCATAGTTGTTGCCTTCTATCTGCGTTCCGCGACCATGGATTGCCCAAACATCAGGGCTCGTCACATCGGGTTTCAGAGAAATGTTATCTACGAACTTAGGTTCAAATACGATGGAATTGAAATCCCAGTTAGAAGTGTCTATCCACGCCTGCAGCGTTGCATAAGCATTGGCCGTGTTCCATTGTATCAGGGTAGCACCAGTAGTATAGTAAGTATTGTAGTTACTGTAGATATTGTTCAGGTTGGTGATAAACATGGCACGTCCGCCACCCACGTGAGAGAAGATGTTATTCTGAATGTTCACCGCGCCATCTGCGCTGGAAGTCTGCGCAAAATAAGCAGCAGTATTGGTTGCCGCTGTGCCGGCACTTGAATTAAGGACAGAGTTGTTATGGAACCGCACACCACCCCCACCAGTCAGGTAGGACCCATAAGAAGATGCAGCGGTGGTACTGGTACTGACTACGTTATTGACTGAATTATTATACGTGCTGCCTGTCTGGTAAATTCCATACAGTGTACCCGTATTGCCAGTGATACCCAGCACAGTATTACCCGCTATACGGCCCCTGTTTTTCTCGCTGGCATCGCATCCCGTGAAGTACATACCGTAAGTAGTTGCGGTCATGCCCGTCATGTTAACCATGTTGGATACGTACTGGTAAGCTGAATCACTACTCGTGCTGTAGATACCATAGTTGGTAGCATTCCTGGGCATGGTAACGTTCACGGTATTTTTCCGCACGTTGATCCTTCCGTTCATGCCGATATAAATACCATAATAGTAGGAGCCATTTATTGTATTACTGTCTAACACATTATCATAAGTAAGATTAGCAGTGCTGGTGCCTTCGAGGTAAATGCCACTGGAGCCATTGCTGATCAAATTATTCTTGATCACATGCCCGCTACCGGTCAGCAGGTCTGCGTAGATACCTGCGATGGTATTGGCAGTGCTGGTGGATATGGGCGCATTAATACGGCAATTCACGAGACTGTCAAATGAAGCCGTTCCGGCAATTTCAATTACACGTCCATTGATTGCATTCATGGCGTTAATGGTCATGTCTTTATACGTAACATAACTTGCGCTGTCCAGTTTCAATGTATAGTTACTGGCTGCGGCCGTAGCATTGTTAGTGAGGATCACAGAAGCCGGATTGCTATTAGCGCTCCGGAAGGTAACCCTGACTGTTGGAGAGGTACCCGCTATCGCATGCATCCTGATCTGTTCAGTATAGGTATTTGGGGCAACATCAAAGAAAACAGAACCAGTAATACCACACTCGAGGGCTGCCACAGCTGTTGTAAATGAGACAAAGTTGGTGGACGAGGCAGGAATAGTGCTATTGATGGTGTAAGTTCCTGCAAGGAATGCAGGGTTGATACTTACCAATACCGGTGAAGAAAAGGTTGTATTACCACTACAGGTCACAGACGCCCGGTAATACAAAGTTGTGGTAGCAAAGATCGTCGTATCCGGGAACAACCTGGAAGGACCAAGGTTAGTATAAGGACCAGCCGCTACACTGGCAAATTGCCACTGGTAGGTTTGGCCGGCACCCACGTTATACCCGCCGAGGCTCAAATCGATCGGTTGTCCGAGGCATAAACCTGAAGAGGGAATGGCTATCGCGCCACCTGCAGCAGGTGGGGTGGTACATGGCGGCACTACAAATTCGTATGCGCCAATATCCGGGGTGGTAGCACTCCTGGTAGTATTTAAAATGTCAGTTGTAATACCTGTAATAGGAGTTCCCTTGTTATCCATCGCAGCTGAAATCGGCATAAAATTCCCGGCCGCTGGATTGGAATACAAAGGAAGTGTTGAAAGGGAGTTCAGGTCCTGCCCGGTGGCTGCCTGCCAGGCAGCAAGGGTCAACTGGTTGCTACCGTTAAACCCGGTATAAGCATTTGTGCCCGTTACATAAATGTTGTTATAATTTGAGTTGATAACAGTAGTACTGGTTACATAATTGAGGCCGAACTTATTACCTGAACCAGCCCTTGAAACCGTGATCAGGTTATTTCTTAATTCAATACCGTCTGCCTGTGTGGTCTGGTAGAAACCGTAAGAAAGAGCGGTGGAAGTATTGGTATTGTCATCCAGTGAAATTGTATTGTAGTAATATTTAGCATTGTCTGAACTACTGTTATACAAACCATACTGCGTGCCTGCACTTCTCACGTTGTACACCAGGTTATTGGAAACAATATTTTCCTGCCCGGTTGGTGCATCCACCCCGAAAATATATATGCCCCCGAAAAAGCTGGTGCTTGCCAGGTTACCCCCGAATGGATTGCTGATCCTGTTTTGAGAGATCTTTACGTTGGAACTCAAACCGGTTAAGTAGATGGAATAACAGGTGCTTACGGTTGTTCTTGTTGGGCGACTGATGCGATTTGCTTCAATGAGCGTATTATCATTCCCGCTAATGTAGATACCATAAAAATAGAAATCGTTGATCGTATTACCTGTGATCCTGTTATTCATGACTGGTGTGGTGGTAGCTGTAGTACCTCCAACGAGTGTGATCGCGTAATAGCCCCCGGTTATAGTATTGTTGCTGAAGGTATTTCCATCGCAGAAAGTGTTTCCTGTAATAGTAGCCAAAGACTCAGAATTACTCACAACAATTCCCGCAAAGTTGGTTGTTGTGGCGGTAGTGTTGGCCAAGATCGTGCAATTATTGAATTTGTTGCTATCCGCATTATTAACCAGCTGCACCCCGTAACCGTAAGTACCTGCCCCGGCTGCATTGATAACCAGGCTATCGAAAATAATATGATCCGTGGTTCTCAGCTTTATCACTGCTCTTTCCAGGTTGTCACTGGAGCTGAAAGCGATGCTGTTGCCGTTACCATTAAATGTGACCGTATTGATGGCCGATGTACCGGGAATCGAATCCAATACCAGCTGTTCGTTATAAGGACCGCTGCCCGAGACCACGTTGAAAATAACGGCGCCTCCAATACCACAATTCAGTGCTGCTTTTGCCGCATTAAAGCTAATGTAGTTCGTAGCACTGGCGGGGGCGCCGGCGTTAATAGTGTAAGTACCCGCAGGAAGTGCGGGGTTTACGCTAAGCAGTACCGGTGTAGAGAAAACGGTGTTCCCACTACAGGTTATCGCGGCACGATAATAAAGTGTGGTGCCCGAAATAATGGTGCTGTCCGGGTTGGTCAGTGGGTCGCCTAAATTGGAATATGGCCCGCCAATAACAACGGATGTCTGCCACTGGTAAGTTTGGCCGAGGCCGGTTGAGTTACCCAAAAGTCCCAACTGCACGGAGGTATTTATACACACCGGGGTTGCACTAAGTGTTGCGGTACCTGCTACCGGAGGTGCGGAGCAATTGCCCGGAGTAAATTCATAAGCACCTATATCTGGTGTGGTCAGGCTTCTTGCTGCACCGTTGATATCAATGAGAACGCCGACGGGGGTACCAAGGTTATCAATGCCGGCATTGGTTGGCGCAAGGTTACCAGAAGATGCATTGGTAAAGAATGGATTGGAAGCTACAGAATTGGCATCATCTCCGGAAGCTGCCTGCCAGTCGGCAAGTGTAGCCCTTGCAGAAGTAAAAAATCCTGTGAAAGCATTACCGGTTGGCGAGTTAAGGAAAAAATCATTTCGATTTGAAACGATGTCCGAAGTGATGATGTTAAAATAAATAGCATACTTCACACCGGTGCCACCCCTGGTAACACTTACAATATTATTCTGGAACCTTATACCTGCAGCCTCCGTGGTTTGGTAAAAACCTTTCGCAATTGCTGTTCCGCCAGCTCCATCCAGTGAAATTGTATTGTGATAATAGAAGACGTTATCGGAATTAATGTTATGGATCGCATTTACCTCGCCCGCGCCTGTAAAATTATAAAACCTGTTATTGGTTACAACGTTTTCCAGGTTCGCCAGGGAACTCACCCCGGTAAAATGGATACCATTGGTAACTGCTGTACTGGTAGCAGCTCCCCCAAAAGGATTGGTTATCGTGTTGCGGGTAACCTTGCAACTCACACTCAGGCCGGTAAAGTAAACACCCATAAAAGTGGATACGGTGGCCCTGGTTGGGCGGGAAATGGTATTCGAATCGATCAGGGTATTGAATGTTCCCCCAACATATATTCCATAAAAATAAAAATTGTTTACCTGGTTGCCGGCGATCACGTTGTCACGATTAGCCTCAGCAGTGGCACTCGCAAGTGTAATACCATAGTATCCACCCTCAATAATGTTGTTGGTAAACCTGTTTCCATCACTAAGGGTGCTGGTGGCAGATGTAGCGGAAGTAGCTGATCCACTCACAGAAATACCCGCATAGTTAGTAGAAGTAAGTGTTGAGTTAATATTTATACGACAATTGTTGACCGTGTTACTGTCGGCATTGTTTAGGAGCTGTACCCCAAAACCGTATTGGGCTGTTGTAGACCCATTGGCATTTATCACCAGGCTGTCAAACTTAATATGATCAGCACCATTTAATTTGATGGTAGCCCTTTCATTGGTATTAGCTGATGTAAACTGGATAGTGCGACCATTCCCGTTAAAAGTAACAGTATTGGCAGCAGAAGCTCCGGGAACCGGGGCCATGATCAGCTGTTCATTATACGGACCGCTCAGGGCGTCCACATTAAATACCACGGGGCCGTTGATGCCACATTTAATATAATCGTAGGCCGCATTAAAGGTTTGGAAGTTGGTGCCAGCTGTGGGTAAAGCAGAGTTGATAGTAAAAGTTCCCGAAACCAAAGATGGGGAAAACACCTGCGCCGAAGCAGATGTGCTGGAACCCCCGCCACTTGTGCAGGTTACTATTGCACGATAATAGGTACTCACACTTTGGGTTCCGGTGTAGGAAGATGTAGTGGCCCCGGCAATGTTTGTAAAAGTAATATTATCCGTAGACGACTGCCACTGGAAGGTAAGGCCGGAGGCAACGGTAGTACCGGTCAGGTTTATAGTAAAAGGAATATTCAGGCAAATGGAAGATGGGTTAGCAACGGCCGTCCCTGCAACCGGTGTTCCGGTGCATGCCGCAGCAGGCACCCAGTTAAAAGTTATATTCGGCCGGGTAGTTTGAGTTCCCGTATTGGTGGTGGTGGCTGTACCGCAAAGGTTGCCGAGGTTATCGGCCCTGTACGTGTGCGAACCGTTAAAAGTCAAACCTGTGGTCCATGGCACAACGGGGTTTGAGGTAAACCATGTGCCGGTGCCATTACCGGGCTCACCGCCGCAAACTTCAATCAATATATTATCAGTTCCGTTCCAAAAGTATGGGGTAGCAAAGGTGAACGTATTTACGCCGGATACGGGCTGATAGTTAACTGGTCCGAACACGACGGCTCCTGGCGTTTCCCACGTAGTTGCCGACAAAGTACTAACTGCCGTGCCGCCAATTCTCATAGTATGTTGCTCAATCAGCCCGGCGGTACCCAAGGTTGTAACAGTGTATTTAATTGAATTAAGATTACCCGGACCCATACCGGCAGCAGTCAGTTCACTAGCCAGGTACAAGTACTGCATCCGGCTACCCTCATAAAAATCCTGTAACGGATTCGGGTAAGTTGTGCCAGTGTTACCAACTGTGCCTGTTCCTATGCTTATATCAGTCTGGGCTTTGGCGAGTGAAAGGCTGCAGGAAAAAACTAAAACAAGAATAAAATTGAGTAAAGAAGAAGACAGGTAAATTTTTCTCATTATGACATATTTATAAAATATAATTCTGTTTCATATCAAAATCAATAAGTTTCATCACTGGACACAACATCAAAACTGCATCTTTGACGATGGCGGCAACGAACGCAATAGGACAGAGGGAAATGGGTTTTAGGAGTTCTTATCAGGAGTATATCGGTCTTCTCATACTATCTTGTGGCTCCTTTTATAAGGCTCTAAAGTTAATTTACATTTTATTAACAAACAAGAAAAAATACCTAGTAGAGAGTATTTAAAGCTATTATTTAATAAATGTATTTTGTTTAATCTTTTAATATTATATAATAGATTTTATTTAAGATAGGCCCCATAAAAATAGCATGAAGCCACCACGATTGTAGAGAGCCCAACATTTTAAATCTCAAAAATTAACAAATGGGGGTATTCTAGCTAAAGAGGTATTCTACATCTGCCTTACTTAAGGTCTTCACAAAACCGTTGTCATCGGTTATTAATTCCCTGGCGAGAATTTTTTTGCGCTCCTGCAACTGGAGGATTTTGTCCTCGATGGTATCAATGCAAATCATCCGGTAAGCAAAAATATTTTTTGTTTGGCCGATCCTGTGGGTCCGGTCTATGGCTTGTTGTTCCACTGCAGGATTCCACCAGGGGTCTACTATGTATACATAATCTGCTGCCGTAAGGTTTAAACCCACGCCACCCGCTTTCAGCGAGATCAGGAAGACGCGGCATTCGTCATTGTTTTGGAAGTTTTGTATTGCTTTTTCCCTGTCAGGAGCAGAGGTACTGCCATCAAAATACTCGAAAGGAATTTCCATCTCCTTCAGTTTAGCTTTTATAAGGGCCAGCATGCCAAGGAACTGGGAAAATACCAACGCCTTATGATGCCCGATGTTCTCGGCTATTTCGCGGGTGAGTTCATCTAATTTAATGGAATGGTTAGGGTATTTTTCCTCTTCATTTAAAATAGCGGGGCTATCGCATATCTGGCGCAGCTTCATAAGGCCTTGCAAAATAGTAAGTTGTGACTTATCGATTCCTTGTTCACTAATGGTTCCCAGGATCTTGTCCCGGTAACTATTGCGATAGGCATCGTAGATCTTCCGCTGTTCTTTTTCCATTTCACAGAAAAGGATGGTCTCCGTTTTTTCCGGCAAATCCTTAGCCACCTGTTCTTTGGTACGCCGCAGGATAAAAGGAAAAAGCAATTTACGCAGGTGGTCCTTTTGTTCCTGCTCGCCAAATTTGTCAATTGGGGTAGCAAACTCATTGCGGAAAAATTCCATATTTCCCAGCAGCCCGGGGTTCAGGAAGTTCATCTGGGCAAAAATGTCAAAAGTGTTATTCTGGAGCGGCGTACCACTCATGCAAATACGGTTTTTTGCGGAGAGCAAAGAGGCCGCTTTTGTTACTTTGGAAGCCGGGTTTTTTATGGCCTGGCTTTCATCCAATACGATATAATCAAAATGAATCTTCAGCAATAACTGTATGTCGCTGCGGAGGGTTCCGTATGTAGTGATGATGATATTATTTTTCTGTAGCTCATCTGCACTTCGGGATCTGGTACTTCCGTGGTGGATATGGTAGGTGAGGGAGGGGGTAAACTTTTTCACTTCGTTCTGCCAGTTATAAATAAGCGTGGTCGGGCAAACCACGATCGCTTTCAGACCCCCATTCGTATTACGGTAATAATCGAGCATGGTAAGTGCCTGCACTGTTTTACCCAAACCCATATCATCAGCAAGGATACCGCCCCAACCAACGTCATTTAAGTAACTTAACCATTGATAACCAGCTAGCTGGTAAGGCCGGAGGATGTGTGCAACTTCGGCGGGGGCAGCAATTTCAGGGATATTTTTGAATTCCCTAAGTCGTTCATATTTTTCATCAAGCGCAAAACTTAATTCCTGTTCGTCCCTGTTTTCGTAGAGGTCATCTATAACACTCATGTGGTATTTACTCAACCTTAGTTTATCCGTTCTGCCGTCTCCCACTTTGAAGAGTAAGGCATATTTCTTAAGCCATTCATCCGGCAATATTCCCAGGGTGCCATCACCCAGTTGCACGAAAGACTGCTTGCTGGCAAGCGCCTTTTTAATGTCTGCTATGCCAACCCGTTGCTCTCCAAACTCTATTTCCACTTTTGCATCAAACCAATCCAACCCGCTGCTTACATGGATATGGGTAGATGGCCGGGCAGTGTTGAAACGGAAATTTTTCAGGGCTTCAAACCCAAACACCGGGATCTTCATGTCCTTCATGGCATCCACAAAAAGGAAAAACCAGTTATTACGCAGCACCTCTGCACCTTTCAGTGCAAGGCTACCTCCTTCATCCTGCTTTATAAACATCGAATGCAGCGTATCCAGTTTGGCCACAAAAGCCTGTTCCGCATCTTTATTTCGCTGTATGACCAGGATCTTGTCTCCATCCGGGATGGTAATGGTATCCTTGCCGGTGATCCTGGTTTCATAACCACTATAACTGAATATAGGTTGAAACAGCAGGTAATCCCCTTTTTCCTGCAGCATCAGTTTCACTTCGGGGTTCGACCCTTTTATCTCCCTTACCAGGCTCTTATCAAATTCTACCTGGTATTCTTTGGTGAGTGGCAGAATGATATGCTGCATCTTATCTGCCCAGTTTGTTTTGCTCAGCTGGATGTTACCATCCCTGCTAAACTTCTCGGCCTGCAGCACGTCTTCCGGTTTTTTCCACAGGTAAATCGTGTCATTCTGCAGGAAGACCAGGCTACTGTTACACTCATTATCTGACAATGGGATCAGCTGGCCGTGCAGCTTGACCATACACACTATTTCAAAACTATTTTTAGCGGCTACCACTTTAAAAACCGGTGAGATCAATTCGTCGCTAAGTTCTGCATTGATGAGATTAGCGGTTTTAAACGCGGTGCCCATGGACAGGGTGAATACAAAAGCGTTGGAAGATTGCTCCTCGATTATTTTCCGGAGTTTCGGATGCAGGTATTCCGTGATAAGGGCAATTGTTTCCTCTGGCAGATCATCCCCGTCGGTATGGATGATGTTTTCCCAGATCCCGGAGAAGGGGGAGTTGCGGTTCAGGTATTTGTTGATCTCCACATCCTGCAGTTTCCTCAACTGCTGGAACAGCATTTTATCGCTCTCATTAAATGCTTCCGTGTTCACGAACTTTGTCAGGTCCAGTTTCTCGGTCTTACCAACGTATTGAAGGCTGTCTTCGCCGGCTTCGCCCTGCAGCGCATCCACGATGAACCCCGGAAATGTTTTTGCATTAAAATTAAATACCATGCCTAACCGCGTATTTTTTTCTTCTGCAGTCAAAACTTCCGCCGGTGTTGGTGGAGGTGGGGCAAAAGAGGAGACCGGTTTAGGACTAACGACCTGGGCTACCCGCTTGATAGAAGGGTCGAGGAGTTTTAAAAATGGTTTGCCTTCCTTATAAATAAATTCAAACTTACCTTCCAGGTCGTCTTCCAGGCTGTAGCCGTAAATCTGCAACAGTTTATTCTTTTCCTTATCCATGTTGCGGATACTGTCAAAATAATTGGGGCCAAAAGCATTCAGCAATTGTAAAAAGAGGAGGGTTTTGTGTTCGCAAAGGGGATGCATGGACTCTGTGCAGGCACAGGAAGTGTCAAAATTGCGCTCATCATTTTTCTGGATCACAAGGGGATACAGCGTACCGTTGAGCTTTAATTCTGCCTCCACCCTTTCATCTGCTGCTTTTACAATGGTGGCTTTTGTATTGCGAAGAATAGCCTCTGCATCCTGGTATATGGCCGGCGAAGAAAGCATTTTGATCATCTTAAGATCAATATGTTTCATCTTGGCTACTGTGTGCCGCTGGTCGTATTGTATCGAACTACTAAGTAAAAGGTTTTTATCCACCATATCCTGCAGCCTTAGCAAAGCCGCAGCTTCATGACGGCAGATCTCCCCCAGGTTATAGGGACAACTGCATCGCAGAACCATTAGTTTGGCATCTGCATACTTTTCTATGTGAACTTTATAAAACGTGCTGTACACATCATCCTTCACCCTAAACACAATCGTACCCATGAGTTCATCATGTTCCACCAACTCAACATAACCCATTGAATGGATTTTTTTGCCGCGGCGAATTACTTCGTCAGTCCCGTTATTGTAGATATGCTTGATAAGGTGCGGTAATGCCAACGTGTTGAATATTTTACTGAATAAATGAATTGCACCTGTTCGATATTTGAGGGCCTTTGCAGTTCAGAAAAGGGCAATTTGCAAAATTAAAGGAAAAAAGCTGAGCCCCGGAGCATAAAAAGAAAGTTTGTGGAGAAAATGCTGTTAAATGGGGATGCTGATCAGCTTCCCTTCTTTATATAAAGGAAGCACATTGGCCACATCCGGCGTCAGGCAATAGCGGATATCTTTTTCCAGCCCGAAATTAGTTAACCGGTGGTAATGCGAGGCATTGTGTTCTTTCATGAATTCAAACAAATTGGTTTCCGCTGTCCGGTATAAAGTATAGGCAATATTGGAGGAATCGCACAACACACTAAAGTGTTCTTTGATGGTATTAATAACAGCACCGGCAAATAAGGTATCCTCTATGTTCACCTTGTCCTTCCAGGCAGCGCAGGCCAACACAACGTTCCTGTTTTTTTTTATAAGGTGAGCGCAAACGGCCGATAGATTCGGAAAAGAACCGGTGATGATCTCGGGAGCGCCTTTCTCCAGGGCCATGTACAGGAGTTTAGTTCCGTTTGTTGTAGTGAGCACCAGGGTCTTTCCTTTTATAAAAGTGCCGGGATATTCAAACGGGGAGTTTCCGTATTGCAGGCCTTCTGCCACCTGGCCGTCCCGTTCTCCCGCAGTAATGGCTTCAATTTGTTTCCCTATGCGAATGCATTCTGCCACGCTATCTACAGGGATAATTGCTTTGGCGCCATTATAGAGTGCTGTAGCGATGGTGCTTGTAGCCCTGAGCACATCGATAATCACGACAATACTTTTAGTAAGGTCGTACAAGTGCAACTGGGATGGGGACAGGCTGGTATATAAGGCGGGTTTTATATTGTTACTCATGTTATTTTAATATTTTTTTCCACTCCCCCGATTCTGCGTATGATTTAATTACTTTATTGCGCTGAATTATCAGGGCCTTGATATAGTTTTTTAGAAAAAGCGCTGTAGTCAGTTTTCCTATCCACCCAAACGGAGCTTCCAGCAGCAGTTTATCGGTCATCAAAATACCATTTTCATTTTTCTCAAAAAAATGTTCGCGCACAAATTTTTTGAAATCTCCCGACAGCATTTCATCTTTAAAATAATGAGGCCGGTCGAAGGCTGTTATTTTTGATGTGAAGGTCCTGCTACGAAAAAGATGGTTGGCCTGCCAGGTAACGGTTTCTGTGTCGCCGATCAGACCCGACATAATGCCGGCAATTGCCTTTTCATTGGTATGGCTGGTTGAGATCTCGTGCAAATCAATACTTCTGCTCAGGTCAAAAACAATCTCCACCGGGCATTTAATAAAAGTGCTTATGTGTATCTCTCCCAACTATCACCGTGTTTCTGATTATGCAAAAGGCATTTTAACTACCTCTGCCTTTAGGAGCGTATTGCGAACAGATATATATATTTCGCTACCTATGCCTGCAAATTTTGCGTCCACATATCCCATCCCGATTGCCTTGCCCAATGTAGGTGATTGTGTGCCGGAAGTAACGCGACCTATGACGGTACCATCAAAATCCTTGATCTGGTAATCATGACGGGCAATTCCTTTTTCCAGCATCTGGAACCCGACCAGTTTTTTTGAAGGACCCTTTTCTTTTTGTGATTCAAACAGAGGCCGCGACGTAAAGTCTTTCGTGAATTTAGTGATCCAACCCAGACCCGCTTCCATGGGTGAAGTGGTATCATCGATATCATTACCATAAAGACAAAATCCCATTTCCAGCCTCAGGGTATCTCTTGCGCCCAAGCCGATTGCCTTAATGCCCTGCGCTTCCCCTGCTTTAAAAATGGCATCCCATATTTTATCTGCCGCGTCATCGATATCTTCAAAATAAATCTCAACCCCACCTGCCCCGGTATAACCCGTTGCGCTCACCAACACATTGTCCACCCCGGCAAACGTACCTTTCACAAATGTGTAATATTTCAGGTTCAGGATATCCATCTCCGTTAGTGGTTGCAGTATTTTGGTAGCATTAGGCCCCTGGATAGCAAGGAGGCAGGTTTTGTCGGAGACATTGTGCATCTCAACATCGGCTGTGTTGTGGTTTTTAATCCAGTTCCAGTCTTTATCAATATTTCCTGCATTCACCACCAGCATGTAGGCCTCGTGCGGTTCTAAACAATAAACCAACAGGTCATCCACAACACCTCCTTCCACATTCGGGAGGCAACTATATTGGGCTTTTCCGGCCGTGAGTTTCGCCGCGTCGTTGCTGGTAATGCGCTGGATCAGGTCGAGTGCACCAGGCCCTTTTAGAATAAATTCCCCCATATGACTTACATCAAAAACGCCGGCGTTATTACGTACGGCGGCATGTTCGTCATTGATACCAGTATAAGATATAGGCATATTAAAACCGGCAAACCCGGCCATTTTTGCGCCTAAAGCAATATGTTTTTGAGTGAATGGGGTATTTTTCATCGAATAATAATTAATATGAATATTTCTGAATTAGAAACAGGTGGCAAATGTAAATGAAAAGACGCAGGATGGATTAATGTATATGTCCCATTTTAAGTGAGTGGGAAAGATAACTTCTTTGGTTTTGTCTTTACCCCAGCGCTAGACTATTGACCTTATGAGTTCCGGCACCGGGTTGCGTCCTTTGGCTGCAATAAATTTTTGCACGGCACTCCAGGTATTTAAATATCCTGCCAGCTCATGCAGACTCCATTCTATTCTTATCTCAAAATCCGGCACTTCTATTTTTGTAAAAGGAAAGGGAATATCCTTAAAACCATTGTCCACATATTTCCGTTCGGGATCCCAAAATTCCTTTAATGTCCCAAAATGAAAATCCTTATCAGTTCGTCGACACTATCCTCTACCGACAAGAGATCATAGGCCCAGGCTGCAAAAACTGCCCTGGGCGCGGCCACTCTCCGCACTTCGCGGTAGAAATCTTCAGTGGGAACCCAATGCAAGGCCTGCGACACCTAACAAGATTTACTGTGCCCGTTGCAACAGATGTATTTTCCGCAGGCTCCTCCAGGTAAGTGATATAGGGCAGAATTGCCGCCTGCCAGTTGTTGCGGGCTGATATCGGTGGCATATACTTGTTATAAAAAGAGGGCCAGCACTCCCACAGTTTGGCCGTTGCCTGTTCCCACATCCCAGGCAATTTTTTTATCATCGACCAAGGCTGCGATGAATATAAACAGGCTTTGCGGGTAGTATGGCCGATAAGCCTGTATGCTTCTGACTGGCTGGGAAGATAATCTTTCATCTCCTGCAATTCAGGCATTAAAAAATCCCGCCTTCCGGCAGGATTTTTTTTGTTTCAACTTCAACTCAACTCTTGAAACTTCTTTTATTAGTTTAACAACATCATCATAGGGTTGTATGCCGGTAAAACAAAGTCGGTGACAGACTTAGCTGTTGCGCCTTCTTTTTTTGTGTCAATTTTTTGTAGTTCTTCCTCCAGTTTATCCTTCACTTTCTGAAGCGAGTCTTTCACTTTATTCATCTCTGTTTCCCTTTTGATCTTGATAGAATCCACTGCTCTTTCATGGCGTTCTTTTTCGTAACGATAATCCTCATCTTCATCTATCTGGATACCATCTTCATTGATACGAACCCGGTTTTTGCCATCCCTGATGTCAATGCCACCACGGTTATTGCGATCATTCCTGTTACGTTTCCAATCATCTGCAGGCACGCCGGCAAGTGTGTAAAGCCCATCCTCTTTCATTACGTAATCCACACCGGTTTCCCATCCATGCTCCACATCATCCATTACCAGGTCCCAGTCATTTTCCCATGGCCCGTGGATCTCGATATCATTGCCCCAACCAACACTTTCATCAATTTTTATTTGTTTGCCTACAGGAACATAGACTGTAATGATCACCCGCTGGTTGCGGAACTTGTCGGTCTTATTCACCGGAATTCCTTTGTCTAACACAAGCAGGGAATCTGCCTGCATGGCGCTGAACTGGATCATGGAGGCGAGCGTATCTGCTGTACGCCTGGTACGGCCGTTGGCAAGCCTTAGCATTGTTACCCGGAAGCTGTCTCCGGTAGATTTTACAATGTGTACTTTAATATTCCTTACAACTGCTGTATCTTCTTCCAACGCTTCAAATGGCTGTATCTTGAACCACTGCCTGCGGTAGTATTTTTTAACCGGCGAAAGCGTTGTTATTTCAAGTTTACTTACAGTAGGGCTATCGAGCACAACCTGTTCTTCATTGATCGTGCTGGTGGTCCTGAAATCCCTGCCTACCGAACTGATCAAACCTACAAAACATATTATTCCAAGGATCCACATGGCAATGAATGAAGTGCGCATCATCCGCCTGTTGGTTTTTATCCTGGCAAGGCGTCGTATGATCCATGTAATAATACCGATAATAGGTACCGCGATAAAAAATATAAGGGTACCCCAGGCAAAAACATTCTGCCACCCATCAGTTAATACGTAATCCTTGGCAGGGAACAGGCCAATGGCAGCAATCCCAAATCCAAACAGGGCAGCAATCACTGCGAACGCTATCACACCGATCACGAAGTAGGCAAATATCTTGAATAACAGTACGATGATATCGCCCAGGGACCGGCCACTTCTTCTTACGAGAGGAGCCATTTCCGCGCCCACTACTTTTCCTTTTTCCTGTGCAAATGTTTTAGCTTCTGCGCCAAATTTTTCTGCACGTTGCTGCATCCCTTTCATTTCTTCCATTACGGAATTCTTAATAGAATTCATGTCCACTTTTTCCCCTTTCATCTCCAGTTTTTCGGTAGTGGTAGTGGCTTCTGGTAATACCAGCCACAGTATGATGTAAATGATTAGCGCACCCGGACTAAACCCTAAGCGGAATATGTTGGGAAAATCACCCCAGTGTCCCCACTGGAATACGAAACTGAAAAACGGTAACAGGAAGAGCACCCTCGGAATCCAGGCGTTGATGCCAAAATAATTCCCGATACCGCTGCAAACACCTGCTATAATTTTATCGTCAGTATCCCTGTATAATTTTTTCCTGGTCCCGCCTATAACGGTGGATGCTGTGCTGGGCACTGCTACCCAAAGAATGATATAGGCAATTAACCCGAAACCTGAGAAGAACAACACCAGGAAAATGATCCGGATTATTACAACATCGATCCCGAAATAATTGGCAAGCCCGCTACAAACACCCCCGATCACTTTATCGTTCTCGTTGCGGTAAAGTCGTTTTGGGCCTGTCCTTAAATCGTTGAACGCGGCATTGGCCTGGGCCGAAGTACCGGTGAAACTGCTGGCACCTTCTTCTATTGGTTCAAAATCTTCCGGGCGACCCATGCTTTTAATGATGGCATTTACATCGTCGTCGGTAATGCAGGTGGCGCCGGTCTTTAATCTCTCCTGGAAAAGTTCTCCTATCCTGTTTTCGATATCATTAATGATCTCTTCTTTTCCCTCTTCGTTAGCAAAATGCCGTTCCAGGCTATCTGTATATTGCTTTAAAAGTTCGAAAGCCGTAACTTCTATAGGAACTACCTGCCCCTGGAAGTTTATGTTTATTACTTGTTTCATGGCGTAATAATTGAGTTTTTTTTGTCTGACCCACCTCCTTCCGGATGTAAGTCATGGCTAAATGTTGTTTCGGTTTTGTTGAAGTTGAGTACCAAAAAGCATGGCTATACTTTAAAGTTGGTAGTTGATTAATTCGTTTGCGGGCTGGCGGTTAGGGCTTTCACTGCATTGGCCAGTTCATTCCAGGTGGCCTCCAGCTCATTATAGAATGCAGCTCCTTTTTCGGTCAGCAAAAAATACTTGCGTGGTGGACCACTGTTACTTTCTACCCAGCGGTAGGTGAGCAGTTCTGCGTTTTTAAGCCGGGTGAGCAAGGGGTAAAGGGTTCCTTCAAAAATATTCAGGTTGGCAGCCTTCATCTTGTCAATGATATCTGACGGATAGGCCTCGCCCTGTTGAATGATGGACAAGATGCAGAACTCTAAGACCCCTTTGCGCATCTGGCTGGCTGTGTTATCAATATTCATGGCTTACTGTTTTAAAAAATTCATGGCTATACTTTGTGGCTGGTTACAATCTCCGCTTTGTCACCCGGGCATTTCCGGAATTCCCTGGTTAACTTTTGCGGCTATTATTCCCTTTCATAAAACAAAGATATATTCTTTTTAGTACTATGCAACACATAATACCATTTATTTTAAAGTAGCTTGTAGTGTTGTAGATGTGGGTTATTCCTTAAACAGAAGAAAATCAGTTGTTTGTGTTGAAAAACGGGTAAAAAGAAATTTTAAAATTATGGATAAAAGGTAAAATACTTCGATGAAAGGTGGGCATTTCTCCGCAATTATACATGCTGTTAAATAATATACAAGATGTAGCTTTGAAACGACCCCACTGTAACAATGGTATTTGCTTTGACGTTTAGCAGGCAAACCTTCGTAAAACTAAAACCGATGAAAACAATTTTACCCGTGTTGCTTCTTAGTATATTCCTGGGCGCATGCGGCAGCAGTAAAACTTACCTGGAAAGAAGCGACCAGGACAAAGCTTTACAGGATGCTGTGAAAAAACTAAACAAAAATGCGTCAGATGATGAGGCAAAATCGGCTGTCCCGGTTCTATACAACAGTATTTTAAAAACCCACCAGGGCAGGATCAAAAGCTACGAAAGCGGTGCAGACATTAATCGCTGGGATAGGATCATTGCTGAATACAATGAATTACAAGCTGCCTATAATACTATAGTAAACTCTTCCCCCACATTCAAATTAGTGACGCCGGAGAATTTCAGCACACAATTGCTGGAGGTTAATGAGAGGGCAGCTGAGGCTTATTACCTCGCGGCCGATAGTTACCTGCAAAAGTCTACACGGGAAGATGCCAAAAAAGCGTACAGCTATTTTAAAAGGACCGAACGGTATATTCCATCCTATAAAGACGCCCGGGACAAAATGAACCAGGCCTACGAAAACGCGATCGTGGACGTGGTGATCAATCCCGTGCAGGACAATAGTTTTTTCTTTAACAGCGGTTGGGGAAGTTCAGGATATGATTACAGTAACGAATATTTTCAACGGACATTAGTTAGGGACCTCGCATATGATAACAACACTAACAACCGCAATTACGCTGCGCGGTTTTATTCAGACTGGGAGGCACGCCGGGAGAATATTCAGCCTGACTGGCTGGTGGACCTGCGTTTAAGAAATATGGACCTTCCACGACCTACCAGTAATACCTACCGCCAGAGCCGCTCTGCCAATGTGCAATCGGGCACCGATACTTCCGGCAAGCCCGTGTACCAAAAAGTATACGCCAACCTCAATGTTACAAGGATGGGTTTTACAGCAAGGGCTGAAATGGAAGTGATGATCCGGGACATTGCTTCGTCCCACACAATAAGCAGCCGGAGCTTCCGTGAAGACTATCGCTGGCAGCAGGAAAGCGCCACCTACTCCGGTGACAGCCGCGCATTGACATCGCAGGATTGGCAAATGATCAATACCAACAACATTTACGCTCCCCGGAGAGAAGAAATTTTAAATGAATTGTATCGGAAGATCTATCCCCAGGTGCTGAATAATATTAAATATGCAGTGGAGTTTTGATTCGGTGATTTGATGATATGGTGATTTGGTGATTTTTTCCAGGTAAAGTTTGGCAAATATTACGTACTGCATCTGCCATGAACCATGAGCCATGAACAAATTAGACGATTTGGTGATTTGACGATTGTAACAAGGGGAAAGAAATTCTCTAATATTTAATAGGAAAAAGCCGGTGTAATAACCGGTTTTTTCGTTTTGTGGGATATTATATGGTTATTAATTTAGCATACAACCTACCCTTATGGAAATTATTAAAAGTATTCAAAACCGTATTTATGAAATAAGAGGTGAAAGAGTTATGCTGGATCGCGACCTGGCCATCCTATATGAGACTGAAACTAAAAGACTGAAGGAGGCCGTGAAAAGAAATATGAAACGTTTTCCAAAGGATTTCATGTTTCAACTCACCGAAGGGGAATTACAACCCATTGAGCCACAAATTGAACTTGTAGAAATGACCAGTACTTTGAGGTCGCAAATTGCGTCCTCAAAGCGAGGCGGTAACAGGTATCTGCCTTTTGCTTTTACCGAACAAGGCGTGGCGATGCTGAGCGGAGTGTTAAACAGTGATAAGGCAATCCAGATGAATATAGCTATTATGCGTGCATTTGTAGGTGTAAGAAAAATCCTTGTCCGGGAAAACGATTTAAAGAATCAACTGGAGCAAATCAAGGAGCGGCTGGGTGAACATGATGGTAAATTGAACCAGATCTACAATGCGATGGAAAATTTATTGGATGAAAAAGCTGCCGAGAGAAAATGGCAAGAAAGGGAAAGAATTGGTTTCAGGAGTTGAAACTGCCTTATTTAAACATCACATAGATCAGCCAACTCATCAGGTAAGCAAGGGCCGTCATGTAAACAAACTGGATAACAGGCCATTTCCAGCTGCGGGTCTCTCGTTTTACCACAGCGAGCGTACTCATACATTGCATGGCCAGCACATAAAATATCAGCAGCGACAGGCCCGTGGCAAGGTCATACACTTTGGAGCCATCAGTCCTGGTGGCCGCAGCCATCTTCTGGCGTAAGGTGCTTTCGTTTTCATCTTCGCCCACACTATAAAGCGTTGCCATAGTGCCCACAAAAACTTCGCGGGCAGCAAAAGATGTGATCAGTGCTATCCCGATCTTCCAGTCAAATCCTATAGGAGCAATAACAGGTTCAATGGCTTTACCCAATGTACCCGCAAACGAATTCTGCAGTAAAGCCGTTTTTCGTTGTTTGGTTATTTGTTCTTCCTGGCCCGGGTTTGCCAGCAGCATGGCATCATGTTGCCGGGTTACCGCACGCATCTTTTCGGCGGGGCCAAAGGTACTAAGCCCCCAGAGCAGCAGGCTGATCACCATGATCACTTTACCCGCATCCACCACAAAGATCCTGGCTTTTTCAATCATCGTTGTGAGTGCATTTTTCCAGCGGGGACTCCGGTAGACCGGCAATTCCAAAATGAAAAAACTACGCTCGTTGCTTTTGATGAACCATTTCATCACCCAGGCGACTACAAGTGCCATAAAGGTTCCGAAAATATATAATCCCATCATCACCAAACCCTGCAAACCTATAAAGCCTAAATAAACCTTGTGCGGAATCACTAGTGCGATCAGTATGGTATAAACCGGCAGCCTTGCGCTACAACTCATCAGTGGGGTGATCATTATCGTGAGCAGGCGTTCCTTCTTGTTTTCAATATTCCTGGCACTCATAATCGCGGGTACGGCACAGGCAAAACCGCTGATCATGGGCATCACGCTTTTACCATTGAGGCCTACCTTGCGCATAAGCTTATCCGTGAGAAAACTAATCCGTGCCATGTAACCCGAGTCTTCCAGCAGGGTGATAAGCCCAAAAAGGATCATGATCTGGGGCACAAACAAAAAGATGCCGCTGAGCCCCGCGAGGAAACCGTTTACAAGAAGATCCGTAGCCCAGCCGGGTGGAAGCACATTGGAAAACCAGGAAGCCATTTTACCAAAACCCCACTCAATAGCGTCCATGGGATATTGTGCCACCCAGAATATGCTTTGAAACAAAAGAAACAACACAGTGAACATGATGATGTAACCCCATAAACGATGCATGAGGATGTTATCCAGCTTTTCGGTGAAAAGAGATTTCTCCAGCGGCCCTTCTTCTACGACCGTATGCAACATCACTTGTTTGATGCGGGCATACCGCTGCATTATTTCCTCTGCCTGCGTACGCGTGGGGTTAAACAAGTTGTCCTTCTCCACTTGCTCTACTTCCGCCTGGACCTCATCTGCTAAAAGGAAGTGTTCATGATTGATGAGATAATGGAGTGCCGTGTAGGAACTGATATGGGGAAACATCGTTTTTATGCGGGCAATGGCGGCGGGCGCCAGGTCTTCTGCAACGATAAAATCCCTGGGTGTTGCTTGTTGAATATTTTCCGCGGTAAGTTCAATTGCCTTTTTTAGGGCAGTTGTGCCTTTACTTTTCCTTGGATTGATACTCACAATGGGCACGCCCAACTCTCTTTCCAAACCCGGAATATCCACTTTGATCCCTTTGTGCCGGGCAAGGTCCATCATGCTAAACGCAATCACCACCGGAATCTTCAGGTCAATGATCTGTGAGCAGAATAAAAGATTACGCTTAAGGTTACTGGCATCGGCCACCAATACGATCATATCAGGCCGAAGGGAATCGTCCTGGTTCATGAGCACTTTATACGACACCCATTCATCGGCCCGCTTAGGATAAAGGCTATACGTACCGGGTAGATCAATGATAGTGGCTGAACAGTTTTCGGAGATACGGGAGAACCCTGTTTTCTTATCAACAGTAACGCCGGGGAAATTGCCAACTTTCTGGTTAAGGCCGGTGAGCACATTAAAAAGAGAAGATTTTCCGCTGTTTGGATTACCTACTAACGCTATATTAAGTTTAATGCTCACTAATTGTAATAAAAGGCCGTTTTTTTACCGGGGCACAAAAATAACACTAAGGAGGGAAAGGAACTTACGAATTAAGAAAGTAGAAACGCGGTATGCGGAACTAATTTCCTTTTGCAAAAGCGGAGCGTTGGCTAACTTTGCTCTATAATCGCCAAACGATATGAAATACCTGTTGCTGTTGATATTTTTTTCTAGCCAGTTCACATCTGCCCAGTTGTATAAACCCGATGAGAAAGCCGGCACAAGGATCAAAAGATCCGTGGTTTACCTTTCTGATGACAAACTCGAGGGCCGTCGCACAGGAACCCCGGGCGAAAAACGCGCTGCTGAATTTATAGGTAAGCAGTTTAAAAAGGCAGGCCTTCAACCGATGGGAAACAATGGCACCTGGTTCCAGGTTTTTGAAGTAACCGGAAAAGAAAAAAGAACCGGTCAAAACGTGGTGGGTTTTATTGATAATAAAGCAGCATCAACGATTGTGATTGGCGCTCATTATGATCACCTGGGATATGGGGAAGATCATAATTCCTTGTACAAGGGTGATCAGGCAATGATCCATAATGGTGCCGATGATAATGCGAGTGGTACAGCCGCGCTCATTGAACTGGGACACTGGCTGAAGAAATCCGGGAACAAAATCTACAACTTTCTCCTTGTGGCATTTTCCGGCGAAGAACTGGGCCTTTTTGGTTCCAAATATTTTACAGAACATCCGCCTGTGCCCCTCAATACCATCAACTATATGATCAACATGGATATGGTGGGTCGTTTGAATGACAGTACCCGCAGCATAAGTGTAGGTGGCTACGGGACTTCGCCGGAATGGGGCAGGCTGGTAAAAGCGGAAAATGATCTGCTTAATATTAAACCGGACAGCAGTGGCACGGGTCCGAGTGACCACACTTCATTTTATATAAAAGACATTCCGGTGCTATTCTTCTTCACCGGAACGCATACGGATTATCATAAACCATCCGATGATGCGGATAAGATCAATTATGAGGGCATCCTGCGCATTTCGGCCTATGTGCAGAACCTGATCTCTGCCACCAATAATGCGCCCAAACTCGCATTTACAAAAACCAGGGAAGTCCATATGGGTAAAAGCAGTTTTAAGGTAAGCCTTGGAATAATGCCCGACTATACATTCAGTGGCCCCGGCGTGCATGTAGAGGGCGTGACCAGTGGAAGGGCCGCAGAAAAAGCAGGGATTTTAAAAGGAGATGTTATTCTGCAACTAGGAGAACATAAAACGGATGATGTGGAGTCTTACATGAAGGCATTAAATAAATTTGATAAGGGACAAATAACGAACGCAAAAATAAAAAGAGGAGAGAAGGAATTTCTGTTGCCGGTAACGTTTTGACAAATCGCTGGTAATAAGAGTTTGCTTCTTTAGATTTCTTTTCAATGGTTGTTCCAGATAATTTTCGCATTAGTAACAAACATTCCAAAACTAAGCCCCGCTTTAGGGGTCAGGGGTATGAAACTAAAAATTGACAACGAAAGTATAGCAGAAGAATTTTTTGAGAATAGTTTTCTCATGGGTATCGTGGCACCGGTAAAAGATTATATGTTTAGCTGGCAGGTGAACAATAAACTTGGTTTCAAATTCCGGATCAACAACAGCCTGGAGATCCAGCTTCGAAAAAAGAACAGGAATTATTTTTTCTCTGTGTATGAATACCCGGAGGCGGGATGCAGTACTATCCATTACCTGTACAACAACCAGAATGACGGCGAGTATTTGTTACCGGAATTTAAACAACTGGATTTTTTGTGGCTGATAAAAGGCGAAGAACTGGACAAGGAAGAATCAAAAAAACTCCTGGTAGCCATTAAAGAAATACCGAGCGTATTACTGGTGAACGAGATGACGAATGAGAAAATCAAGCACAAACAACACCTGATTTTATAATGGGAAATGGGTGATAGTGAATAGTAAATAGTGAACAGTGAAAGCCCGTTGGTTTAAAAGGTAAGGGAAATTACTCACTGTTTGACCGGATAATAATCAGTCGTCAATGGTGAAAACCAGAAACGCTGTACAAGTAATGTAGCCTGGCGCTTGTTGGAAATACTTCAAAGGTTTCACCATTCACTATTCACAACTTACAATTCAAAATTCTTAATTCTTAACTTATAATTCTCAAAAAAATGTGGAAAGAAGAAAACAATACATTGCATCGCAAATTTGAATTTGCAGATTTTTCTGAAGCTTTTGCTTTTATGACAAGGGTAGCCCTGGCCGCAGAAAAAATGAACCATCACCCGCTTTGGACCAACGTTTATAATAAAGTAGAAATGTGGCTAAACACGCACGATGCCGGGGATACTGTAACAGAAAAAGATCATAAACTGGCGCAGAAAATAGACAAACTATTTTCGAAATCCTGACGGGGAAAATATCCTTTCAATAAAAAAACTGCAGGCTAATTTTTTACCAGCACTGTTTTCCCTGCTGTTGCCACGAGCGACCCAATGGGTTGAGAAAATTTTTCCAGGCCGTGCTGTATCAAAACGGATCGTACTTCGTCAACTTTGTTTCTATTTACGGCCACCAGCAAACCACCACTCGTCTGCGGATCAGCCAGGATTGCTTTCTGGAAAGGAGTTAGTTCACCGATTTTTTCACCATAGCTCTCCCAGTTCCTGTTGGTGCCTCCGGGTATACATTTTTGATCAGTATAGGCCTGGATATTTTTTATAATAAAGGGAATTTTTTCGAAATCGATCATCGCGCTCAGCCCGCTTCCTTCCGCCATCTCCACCAGATGTCCAAGTAAACCAAAACCCGTTACATCCGTCATTGCATTCACCCCGGTTAGCTTACCCAGGGCCTGGCCGACTTTGTTTAAAGCCATCATCTGTGTTGCTGCAATTCCTACGTGTTCGGTCCGGAGTATCCCTTTTTTTTCTGCGGTGGTTAAGATGCCCACACCCAGTGGCTTGGTGAGGAATAAAATGTCACCCTCTTTAGCCAGGTTATTTTGTTTGATATTTTCTTTAGGTACCAGGCCGTTTACTGCCAGTCCAAAAATCGGTTCCGGGCTATCTATACTGTGCCCGCCGGCAAGTGGAATGCCGGCTTCCAGGCAAATACTTCTGCTGCCTTCAATAACTTTTTGTGCCACAGCCGCAGGCAAAACATTGATGGGCCAACCGAGAATGGCAATCGCTAAAACGGGCGTGCCTCCCATTGCATACACATCACTAATCGCATTGGCAGACGCGATCCTTCCAAACTCGTAAGGATCATCAACGATAGGCATAAAAAAATCAGTGGTTGAAATGAGTGCAGTGCCATTTCCCAGGTCATACACCGCAGCATCATCCCGGCTATGATTACCTACGATGAGTTTATCATTATCCGGCATGGCTACATTACTCAGCAAGATCTGGTCTAGCACCTTTGGGGAAATCTTACAGCCACAACCCGCACCGTGGGAATATTTGGTTAGCAGCACTTTCTCCACCCGTTTATCGGGAGCGTTACTGTTGTGATCGCTGTCGCTGGAAATCGAATCCAGGCTGTTAGCTGTTGCTGGTTCTTTACTTTGCTGCATGCTGCAAAGATATTATTCCTTTTTCCGGTTGAACACGATGGAAGCATTTTTTTGCAGGTCACCACTAAACCGGATCTCGTATAGGTCTTTTCCATCCCTTATCACCAATAAACCTGTGTTAGGTGGAATAGATCCCAGGCTTTCTGCATACATCACCAATTCTACCCTGTCTGTAGCAGCTGGAATATATAGCGTTTTTTTAGCAGCGGTTGTACTTAAACCTTGTTTGGCAATAATAAGTTCCCCGTTCATCAACACACTTACGGTATCACCGTCTATTTCCCCGTTGTCATATAAAGTGAGTAACAAACTATCCGAGGAAAAATAAACGGTTTGCTGCAGCACGGTTTTACGAAGGTGCACGTTGGCGGCAGGTGCCGAAGCTCCTTTTAATGCAGGGGCGATTGTTTGTTTAGCCAGTGTTTTTTCAGCAGGTTGTTTATCAGCTGACGGTTCCCGCACAGCAGCTTTTTTCGCCAGTTCTTTATCGGCCTTCAACTTTTCCTGAGCAACTTTTTTGTCCATTGCGCGTTTGGTTGCTTCCTGCTTCGCAATATCTTTGGCGGCCTTCTCCGCTGCAGCCATTTCTTGTTTTTTTACCAACCATGCTGCCTTTTCTTTATCGGCTGCAGCTTTTTTTTCCGCCGCTTTTAATATTTCGTCCGAAACTTTTGCTGTTGGTTTTGTTTCAACCGCTACTTCCTTTTTGTATTGTTCCTCCAACTTTTTGAATACTGCTTCATCCTGTTTGGCTTCTACGAAAGCCAGCAAGTCATTTTCTTCTTTCACAAACGAGAGTTTGTTCTCCTGCCCCAGTTCCTGTAAGTGCGGAACCAGCGCAGATTGCCAGAAATCGTTTTTGCGCTGGAGTTTTATACTGCCCGTGAGCGAGTGGTATTCTTTGGTACGGTTGGTTGTAAAAGGGCCTTCCATCGTCATCACGCTGTCTTTTGCATTTAATGTGAGAATATTCAGTTGCCTTACATTTTTGCTGGGACTCACCGGGTAATTATTTGAGATCAGGCCGTCATCTTCGATGATAATCCTTCCATCGGGGGCTTTTTTTACAGTCACTTTTTTCACACCGAAATATTGTTTGTCGCCCAGGATGAACCAGGTGTGAGAAAAACCAGAGAGTTTCCCTTTCTCCTGGCTGATGCCAACCTCGTAGCTATAATATTGCTGGGTGGTGTCATTGTACAAGGTTCCTTTCCACAATCCTGTAATATCCTGGGCAAATACAGATGAAGGAAATAAAAAAAGCAGTGCTATGAAGTGTTTGCGGTAGAACATTGGAGTAGGTTTTCGGTGTTGATTATGCTATCAACGGTTAAACAGGGTATTTTATTTAGTAAGTGCTGCAGATTTTTCCTGTTATGCAGTCCTTTTTCGTAATGTTTATCATAATAAAGCAGCAAAATACCAAAACAGAGTTCAATCTCATCTATTTCCAGGTGTGCCTTGGCATTTTTCGTTTCCAGTGGCCCCAGCCTTTTTTGTATTCGCTCAATGGACAATAACAAACGCTCCTTATCGTATTTGCCATATTCACTTACGATATATTGCAGTCGTTCGTGAAAGGGTACATCCACAAAAAATAAAGGTTTAGTGCGCATGGCCTGCCAGAAAACGGTTGGAATATTCAACACCCCGATCCGTTGGCTTTCGTCTTCCAACCAGAAGGTTTTTCCTTTATTGCGCCAGAGTTCCATCGCCAGCAGGTTCTCAAACATTTCGGCGGAGGGCTGCGGGGGCAGTCCTAAACCCCCGAATGCAGAACCTTTATGGTTTGCAAGGCCTTCCAGGTCAATCACGGCTTGTCCTTTCTTTTTCAACTCCCCGAGCATCGTGGTTTTACCGCTACCAGTGTAACCGCCGAGGATCTTCATGTTATAATTTTTTTCAAACTGCCCCAGTACCCAGTTCCTGAAAGTTTTATAACCCCCTGCAAGTGTATATACTTCAAAGCCGTAAAGATCCAGCAGCCAGGCCACTCCTCCACTACGCATACCGCCCCGCCAGCAGTGCAAAAGCACTACTTTGGCAACCGGCAATGAATTGCCTTTTGCTAATTGAATATTGTCAGTTATTTTTTCCACTTCCTCCACCATCGGTCTCATCTTCACACCAAAATAATCGAGCCCTATTTTAATGGCTTGCTGTCGGCCATCTTGTTTATAGGCAGTGCCTACCAGCTTTCGTTCCTCATCTGTAAATAAGGGTAAGCTGAGTGCAGCAGGCATATGGGCATGCGAAAATTCACCGGGACTACGAACGTCCAGCACAGGGTGAGTGACTGCTTTTTCCAGGAATTCTTCTATAGAGAGTTTTCTAATTGCCATTGCCACATTCCAAAACTTCTTAATAATAGAAGCCGGGTATTGCGCTAATTTAAAGGATATTTTTTATGTCCCGGTTTTTGCAGGCTGTTAAAATAAAAACCCTGCAACAGGATTGCAGAATTTAATTGTTACCAGAGATGTTACAGGCTATGATGCCGCATCGGAATTACTTCTTCTTTTCATCTATTCGGATGCTACTATTACTTGGTGCCGACGAAGCTATTAATGGTGCGGAAGCAGGGATATAAGAGAAGGCCTTTTCTTTTCCTAAGTCCTGCAAATGCGGCCACAAGGCAGACTGCCAGGCGCCGTTGTTTTTCTTAAGATGCACTGAGCCTGTAAGTGCATGGTATTCTTTTGTACGGTTTGTAATAAACGGGCCGCTTAACACAAATGCAGTATCCGTATTGTGGAGGGTAAGTACATTTAGTTGCCGCATATATTTTCCAGGAAGTTCGGGGTAATTGTTCAACACGAGCTCATCATCCACGATAACTACTTTTCCGTCAGGAGCTTTTTTTACCTTCACTCTTTTTACGCCATAATATTCTTTTCCGCCTATTAAAAAGTAAGTATGGGAGAAACCAACCAGTTTTCCTTTTTCTTTGCTGATTGCCACTTCATATTTTGAGTATTGGCCGGTCGTATCGTTGAAAAGGGTGCCTGTCCATAGTCCGGTGATATCTTTTTCATTGCCTTCAAAATTTTGTGCAAATACGGCGAGCGGGAGCATACATAAGAGCACGGCCAGGGCTTTGAATGAAGGCATAGTCAGTTTTTTGTGGTTTAGGTGTGCCTATAACGTATTACAAAGTATTTTATTTTATACCCTACATAAATTCTTCACCCAACGATTTGCTACTGCCGGAAGGCATCCGGTTTTTCAGTTAAGGGCATAAAAAAAGCTGCAGAAAAATCCAGCAGCTTTCTTGTAAATATTTTCATCCGATATCCACTATTCAACCTTCTCTTCTACCCATTCATAGATGTCAGGAACTCCGCATTGTTCTTGGTTCCTTTCATATTTTTCAACAAGGTATTGATGGCTTCCTCCGGGTTCATATCCGCCATGTGTTTGCGCAATATCCACATCCGCTGGAAAGTATCCTTATCTAGTAACAGGTCATCCCTTCTTGTACTGGAAGAAACAATATCGATGGCAGGATAAATTCTCCGGTTAGATAATTTACGCTCCAATTGAAGCTCCATATTACCCGTTCCTTTAAATTCCTCGAAGATCACCTCATCCATTTTGCTACCAGTATCTACTAGTGCAGTGGCTATTATCGTAAGTGACCCGCCATTTTCAATTTTACGTGCGGCACCAAAAAACTGTTTTGGTTTTTGCATGGCATTCGCTTCCACACCCCCACTTAGAACCTTTCCGCTGCTGGGTGCCACGGTATTGTGCGCTCTGGCCAAACGGGTGATAGAATCCAGCAGGATCACTACATCGTGTCCACACTCTACCAGGCGTTTTGCTTTTTGCAAAGCAATAGTAGAAACCTTTACGTGTTTTTCTGCTGGCTCATCAAAGGTAGATGCGATCACTTCAGCCTTCACACTACGCTCCATATCTGTTACTTCTTCCGGCCTTTCATCTACCAGCACAATCATCAGGTAACACTCAGGATGATTTTCTGCAATGGCATTCGCGAGCTCTTTCAGCAACATTGTTTTACCCGTCTTGGGCTGCGCCACAATAAGACCGCGCTGCCCTTTACCAATGGGTGTAAAAAGATCCATGATCCTTGTACTGTAATTGTCAGACTTGGTGCATAGGTCCATTTTCTCGTATGGGAATAATGGGGTAAGGTAATCAAATGGTACACGGTCTCTTACTTCCTCCGGACTTTTACCATTGATTGTCTCCACTTTTAATAATGCAAAATATTTTTCACCTTCTTTTGGAGGGCGCACAGAACCATAAACAGTATCACCTGTTTTTAGTCCGAATAATTTTATCTGGGAGGGGGATACATAGATATCATCAGGTGATGAAAGATAATTGTAATCACTACTACGCAGGAAACCGTAACCATCAGGCATCATTTCCAATACCCCTTCACCCAGCACCACGCCATCAAACTCGATGTTGAATACAGGTTCTTTTTTATGCTGGTAAGGCTTGTGGGCTGCGCTTTGCGGCGCGCGTTCTTCTTCCTCATCCTCATCGTCTTCCATATCAATTTCCGGCTGCTGAATATCTTCTGCCTGCAGCATCTGCGCTATGGCTGCGGGTATAGTGCTTTGTTCGCTGGTAATAGGCTGCAATTCTTCGTCTTCATCCAGGTCAATTGACGGCTGCGTTTCTGGTTTAAGTTTTTTAACCGGCTTCTTTTCAATTTCCGTTTTTTTAGCCCTGGGAGCTGTTTCTTTTTTAAACAGTTCTTCCTGCTGTGGCTCTGCGCCTACGGCATCTGTTTTAGGAATTCGTTTACGTTTTGGTTTTTCCCCGTCGGAAGTTTTGTTATTTGTCATGTCGGTTTGTTTATCCAGGATGGTAGAGACCAGTTCCTGTTTATTCATTTTTTTTGAGTTGGATATGTTTAACTGGTCTGCAATATCATGCAGCTCGGGAACGAGTAGGTCGTTCAATTGTGCTATGTCGTACATAAAGTTTGAGAAATGCGTTTTTCCAAAAAGTCCGCTGTTGTGCCTTTAGAATGAGATTGAAATTGAAAAATTTGTCTGATGAAAGAGGTTGTACCGCAAGGAGTTTAGTGATATAGGATAATCGCTCAACCGTTTTCAATGCAATAATACGATGATTTTTGGATAATAAAACAATTATTTAGCATTGAAGTGTGTCCGTACAACTCATTGCAGGCTTAACATTGCAAAAATATGGCCTCAGTCAAAATCCAGCTTCACCCGGTTTGAGGCACAGGAAGTGAAGCCGATGATAACGTATTTATCAAACGGTGACTTCTACTTACCAGACTAACATCCCCTGGCAATGACGCCAAAGCAATCTCCTAAATCCCCATGAACTTCGGAAAGAGCAAAATCCTGGATACGGGAGGGGGTTAGCTCTATCTGGGATATATTTAGCAAGCAGCCAATTCTTTAGTGGATAGCTGTTTATGCAGGAGGAAACTAAAAACCACTTGGCTGCAGGCAATGTGGGATCCCAACAGCATCGCTGCTTTATACCTGTCGTACTTTATTAAAAACCTGTGCAAGCCAAATTTCTTATTTAAACATAACAGCAGCGGTCTATTTAACCCTTGCACTGTTGTGAAAGGGATCTCTACTATCCTGCTGAATAGCGGTTCCATCCCTGATATACTTATACAATAATTATTCAGTATCCGGTTTTTTGTTGCAGGATTTAGCTAACACGTTTTCATTTTAAATAAGTGAAAATATTTCCCGTTTTGAAAAGACCATTTCTAAATTTAATGGAGGTGGCTGTTTGGCATGCCGCTCTTAGTACCTTTAACATTATGGCAGAACCCTTAAAAAATATTTACAACCCGGCTTTTTTCCAGGAGTTCAGCACCGCCGTTTCATCAGTAGTTCCGGGATTTAACACAACGAAATTTTTAGCAGATTGTAAACGCGACGGATGGGAGCAGATGGAACTAAAACAAAGGATGCGCCATTTATCCTCCGTGCTAAATAAGTACCTGCAGGGCGACTATAAAAAAAAGATATCCCAGGTTTTAAAGATCATGAACGCCCTGCCTGCAAAAAGCAGCACCCAGTACGGAAGCCTGGCCTACATGCTGATCCCGGATTTTGTGGAGCAATATGGTTTGGAGGAAACAGGGCTCTCCTTAAAAGCAATGGAAAAGATTACGGCTTTTACCAGTTGTGAGTTTGCGATAAGGCCTTACCTGATCCGGTACCCTCAAGAAGTAATGGCACAGATGCTCCTCTGGAGTAAACATCCTTCTGATAAAGTAAGGCGTTTTGCCAGCGAAGGATGCCGGCCCCGATTGCCATGGGCTATTGCGATCCCTTCCCTAAAAAGATCCCCGCTGCCCATTCTTCCGGTTTTAGAAAATCTAAAAAATGACCCGTCGGAATTTGTAAGGAGAAGCGTGGCGAATAATTTGAACGATATCGCAAAGGATCATCCTGACCTTGTGATTATAATTGCAAAAAGCTGGCAGGGTAGTTCCCCGGAAACGGATAAGCTCATAAAACATGGTTGCAGGAGTTTGCTCAGGCAGGCGCATGCAGACGCACTTAACTTATTCGGTACCGGGGCAAACGTCCACTACAGTGTGAAGAACTTTTCATTGCACAAAAACAGGATAGCCAAAGGAGAGACGTTAATTTTTTCGTTTTCCGTGGAATTGAATGAAAAAAAACCGGCCAAACTCCGGATTGAATATGCGCTTTACTTTATGAAAAAAACCGGGAACCCAAGCAAGAAGATCTTTAAGATCGCTGAAAATACCTACCCGACGGGTAAAGAGTTGTTCTTTACCAGAAGCCTGTCTTTTAAGGACCTAACTACGCGCAAACATTACCCCGGTAAACACAGCATTGCCATCGTAGTCAATGGAAAGGAGTGTTGCACGATGGATTTTATCCTGAAACTTTAAAAAAAAGGCCCGGAGAAGATTCCCGGGCCGTTCTTAACTGGTAATGTAAAATTTTATCCCCAGGCGTTATATTAAAATGCCATGAACTGTTACCCATTTGTTCTCGCGCAGCTGTTTGAGTTGGAAAGCCAGGTCTGACTCTCCGTATTTACGTACAAAAAGGTGAATAAGTGCATCTGCACAATCAAAATGAAAATCATTGTTACAGCTGCCGATTACGTTATAGGTCCATTTATATGTCTGTTCCATAAAATTTGTTTTTGATAAAGAATGCTGCCGGCTTTTTTCTTGTGTGAACCTGCAGGTTGAGATGTAAGCTGATGTATAAAAAAATTACCATCAGATGCGGAAATGCCAGGGCGGTTTCCTGTAATGAAAGGTTGTTTTTTTCATGATCCTGAGGTTTAAATTAAAAATGTGGTTTACCCATTTTTTAAAATGGTCGCAGGTCATTCAGAGGATGATGATAAGGCGCAAGAATGTAGTGTAGATTATTTCAAATGATTACCGGAAGATCGTTCAGAGGATGATTAGAAAAAGTAGGAAAGCTGTTAGGGGAGCTTTCACATTCAGAGGTTTGAGAGCATAAAAATAGGTAAGATATCCGGAAAAAACAAGTCTTGTCCCTGGTCCGGGCGGGATCACAAGGTAATAGCAACCGCCAATCCCTGCCTAAATGGTTGGTTTTCATAGCACGGATAGGTCGTCCGGGGCTAAAAAGAAAATCTTTAACGCGGGGCGGATAAACCATTGAATACACTACTTTTGCGCCCACAAAGGAGAAAATACTGGCTGGCGCCGGTTTTTGACCGCACATTTACCTTGGTTAAGAGCTGCCGGTCGGCGTCTAAAGCATTGGAAGTTAGCCGTTTTTCACCCTATCATTTAACCTTTCATTAACCGTACGGCCAAGTATTTTTGCCGCACAAGAACAGATTATGAGAAAATTATTCCTGCTGGTTTTAGCATTTGGTAACATCCTTACTGCCTTTTCACAAGAGATACCCCCACCCACCCCAAAAAAGAAATTTGACCTCGGCAACCGCCCCGGCGATCATATTATGGTTCAACTGGCCATGAACAACTGGCAGGGTGTTCCTGACAGCATCAGCAGCCATATCAGTGGTTTTCAAAGAAGTGCCAACGTATATGTGATGCTGGACAAACCTTTTAAAGCCAATCCCCGTTTTAGCCTGGGAATAGGAGTTGGCGTGGGCACAAGTAATATTTACTTTAAAAAAATGATTGTAGACATTGGTGCAACCACCCCATTACTTCCGTTTATGGCCACCGATACTGTAAACAATTTTAAAAAATACAAACTTACCACTGCCTTCCTGGAAGCTCCTTTAGAACTCCGTTTTAGCAATGACCCTGAAAATCCGGGGAAAAGTATTAAGGGAGCGGTAGGAATTAAAATCGGTACCCTCGTCAATGCACACACTAAGGGTAAGATATTGCGGGATCGAACCGGTAATACTATCAACAGCAATACACAAAAAATAAGCAGTAAAAGTTATTTTAATACAACCAGGCTTGCCGCCACTGCCCGGGTAGGTTACGGCGCTTTTAGTTTATTCGGGGCTTACAACCTCACAGGCATGTTTAAAGACGGGGTGGCAGAAGACATTAAATTACTACAGCTAGGTATTACTATTAGTGGTTTGTAGAAAACATTAACATCAATTAACTTCCCCCGGCTTCGGGGGATTTTTTTTGCTTACTGCAATCAACTAATTTTGCACCTCATTACAACCCCGGTTCTTACCGGAACCAATATACAATGAGTGACGAAATAAAACACGAATGTGGCCTGGCTTTCATTCGCCTCCGCAAACCTTTCAGTTACTACCTCCAGCAATATAATTCGGTCCTGTATGGTTTAAATAAACTGTACCTCCTGATGGAGAAGCAGCATAACCGTGGGCAGGACGGCGCTGGCGTGGCTGCGGTGAAACTGAATACGGAGCCTGGCTATCCATTTATGTACCGGCTTCGCAGCAATGCCAACCAACCTATCGCAGACCTGTTTATGCAGTTAGGCAAGGAGATCGGCGAAGTAGAAAAATACCAGCCAGACATCAAAAATCACCCAGGGCTGATGAAAGGCCATCTCGGCGTAATGGGTGAAGTGCTGCTGGGGCATCTGCGTTATGGCACCCAGGGTAAAAACAACGTGGAATTTTGCCACCCTTTTATAAAAAAGAATACCATCCCGGCCCGCAATCTCGCGTTAGCCGGCAACTTTAACCTCGTTAACACAGAAGAGCTTTTTGACCTCATCAATATGGCTCCCGGCGAATTCCAATGCCAGAGTGACCTTGCTGCCATGCTGGAGGTGATCCATCATTTCCTGATCAAGGAGGATGAAAAAACACCGGGGCAGATCTGCATTGCTAATGTGCTGAAAAAAGCAGTACCACTTTTTGATGGTGGCTTTCATTTCGGTGGCATTACCGGTAGCGGCGATGCATTCTTGATGAGGGATGCGCATGGTATCCGGCCTTCTTATTATTACATCAATGATGAAGTGGTGGTAGGCGCAAGCGAAAGGGCCGCTATCCGCACTGCCTTTAACCTGGAGGAAAATGAGGTGCAGGAACTAATGCCCGGCCATGCATTAATAGTAAAAGCTGATGGAAGTGTTACCATCGAACAGATCGTGGAACCGCAGGAGAGAAAGGCCTGCAGTTTTGAAAGGATTTATTTCAGCCGCGGCAGCGACGAAAAAATTTATAAGGAACGGATAGAACTCGGCAGGCAGCTCAGTGACATCATTTTAAGAAAACTGGACTACGACCTTAAAAACACTATTTTTTCTTTTATACCCAATACGGCAGAAACAGCTTTCTATGGCCTGATAAAGGGAGCGGAAGAATACCTGAATAAAATCAAGATCGAGCGTATCCTAAGCTGGGGAAAAGATTATGATGATGAGAAACTGGCTGAAATGATCAACCGCAAGATCAGGATGGAAAAAATTGCCATCAAAGATGTGAAACTCCGCACTTTTATTACCGAAGACAGTAGCCGGAACGAGATGGTGCAGCACGTATATGATATTACGTACGGCACCGTGCAAAAAGATATTGATACCCTGGTAGTGATAGATGACAGCATTGTGCGAGGCACTACCTTAAGGGAAAGTATCATCCGAATGCTCAGCCGGCTTAAACCGAAACGTATTATCATTGTTTCCTCGGCCCCTCAGATCCGGTACCCCGATTGTTATGGAATTGACATGAGTAAGATGGGTGATTTTATTGCATTTAAAGCTGCAGTGGCATTGTTAAAAGAAAATGGTCAGGAAGGGCTGCTGAATGAACTGTTAGAAAAGTGCAAGGAACTGCAGCGAAACAACCAGTTGCATACAGAGAACCTGGTTCGCCAGGTGTACAAGCCATTTAGTTTAAGCCAGATGTCTAAAAAAATAGCAGAACTCATCACCCCTGAAGATATCAAGATTCCCGTGGATGTTATTTACCAAAAAATAGAAAGCCTGCATGAAGCCTGCCCCAACAACAAAGGAGACTGGTACTTCACTGGCAACTATCCCACACCGGGAGGTAACAAGGTTTGCAACAAAGCATTTATGAATTATATCGAAGGAAAAAATGTAAGAGGGTATTGAGACGGTGGCCGGTAGAGGGTAGACGGTGGAAGGCAGAACTGTGCCGCTGAAAGGAGTTGCTATTTCACGAACCTTGAACCTTTTGAACCTTGACCCTCTTGAACCTTCAACCCCTTGAACTCTTGAACTCTTGAACTCTTGAAAAACGTAACCTATGTTAGAGATCCTTACCGTCGCAGGCCTCGCCACTTTTGAAGTATACGCTGCTATACCTGCAGGTTTTGCTTTTGGTCTTCATCCCGGTACCATTTTTACGGCCAGCACCCTTGGGGGGTTGGCTGGTGTTTTCGTTGCCGCATTTTTAGGGGATAAGATCAGGGCATTTTTTACCCGCAATAAAAAAGAAAAAATACAAAAACCAAAAACAGGGCTGATCTACCGCATCTGGGATAAATATGGAGTGATTGGCCTGGGTTTCCTGGGCACTATGACGGTAGGTGCTCCCGTAAGCCTGGCTGTTGGTGTGGGATTTAATGTGCCGCTAAAGCAACTGATCACCTGGTGCTGCATCGGGGTCTTTGTTCGTTGTGCTCTCTTTACCACGATAGGTCATTTTGGGATGCAATTGTTTTAGCGTTTGGGGGGGAGATGATGGCCCTTAAATTGCCGGCAACCCCGAGCATCCGGCGCCAAAACTGAAACAATCATTTTTATTTCCGCTTTGAGAATTCGCGGATTATGATGTGTTTTGAACAGTCTTTGAAGTTGTAAATGTCAGGCATAAATTTCTGACCCATATTTATTATAGCAGTTGTAGTTAGTACCGGTTAAGGTTCATTTAAAAACCAACACATGCCCAGTTGTCCGCACACTTTTAGATTTAAAGACCTTGCCGCTCCAGGGCGCTAAATGCCGCAAGATCTGCTGTAGCAAATAGGCCTCATGCGGGTTTTAGACCTTAATAATTTGATCGTCGCTTCCTTTGCTATTGCTTCAAGCCTCCAATTACACTGGAAAAAAATTATTATTGATCCCAGGCACTATCACACCAAAGGCTTTTGATCCGCCTTAAGGAAGTTGGATGCGTATTGGTTTTATGGTAATTAAGTTTCGCTGCAGTTTTTTACCCGCTCCCTGGTGGCTTCACCAATTAAAATATTATCATTTAATACCCTTTATACTGATGCGGGCGGGATGTTCAATTCCCGGGGCAATTTTCTAGACAGTGGTTCCCTTTTTCTCCTGTTGGATTGGCAAAGAAAAGAATTTTACTGATTAGCCCTTTTTCTTCCGCAATCGATTGCGTTAATTTTTGCGGGCGGGAAAGAATAAATATGTACCTCTGTAACCGATTGTTTGAAAGCCTAACCTCATCATTCCAGGCTGCCTTTAACCAGCACGGGTGCATTACTATTCACAACTGATTTTAGTTTGTCCGTGCGCAGCAAAGCCGGACGTTATGCTACCACAATGGGCCATAGCTGCTACTTTTCCTGCACCTAAATATTTGATGAAGCCTATGGCCTTCTAAACGATTGCTTAGGCCAAAAAGAACTTAGCTAATTGATCAAAAAGTAAAATTCAACCGGTGAAAAAAATATTTCTCTTTTTTATTTTAATGCTGGGTACTGTTTCCCTTTGGGCGCAAACAAAAAAAATTGTATCGCCCGATGGCACCGGGGATTATACAACAGTACAGGCGGCCATCGATGCCGTGCCGGATAGCAATACCCAATGGGTGATCCTATTTATCAGGAAGGGTGTTTACAAAGAAAATATTACCATCTCCGCTGCGAAATCTTTTATAAAACTCATTGGGGAAGATGCTGAAAAAACCATCCTCACTTTTGATAATTACGCCTCAAAAATAGATAATAAAGGAAAAGAATTCGGCACAACCGGATCGTCTTCCATTTTTGTCAATGGCGACAATATCAGCTTTGAGCATTTAACGTTCGAAAATTCATCCGGGCCTGTGGGGCAGGCAGTGGCAGTAAATGTAAGAGGTAACAAAGTTGCTTTTAATGATTGCAGGTTCCTGGGTTTCCAGGACACCTTATATACCAAGGGCAGCACCTTACAATATTATAAGGATTGCTACATAGAGGGTACGGTAGATTTTATATTTGGTGCGGCCACTGCCGTTTTTGAACGCTGCACACTACATAGCAAATTACGGGGTGGTCCGGTTACGGCTGCATCCACTGATGAAGGCAAAAAGTTTGGCTATGTGTTCCTTGATTGCAAACTCACGGCGGATGCGCCGGCAGCTTCCTCTATCCTGGGCAGGCCCTGGCGGCCGTTTGCCAAAACAGTTTTTATTAAATGCGAGATGGGGGAACACATCAAACCCGTAGGCTGGAATAACTGGGGCAAAACGGAAAACGAAAAAACTGCTTTTTATGCTGAATACAAAAGCAAGGGAAAAGGTGCTGACGCACGCAGCAGGTTGCCATGGTCTCACCAATTAACAAATGAAGAAGCGAAACAATATACCGTGAATAATATCCTGGGCGATTGGAAGCCATTTTAATCTTGTAAGAACAAACACCAAAAACATTCCTGAATAAAATCATGCCTCACCCGATAATGAGAAAATTACCGCTGCTTATTTTTGCCATTTTTTTTTCAGCCATTGCCAACGCGCAAAAAGGACGGATCGTTCGCGATCTTTCCCTGAACAATTGGAAACTATGGCTGGATACTGCCGCATCCTGGCAGACAGATGAACTATTTGTATCCCCCATTGATGTTAAAAAACTCCCGGTAAATTTGCCCACAGGTGGATGGCCAGCCCTGGATAAGGCCGTAGGCAAAACCGCTCATTTGCCTGCAACTGTGGAAGAATATTATTGGGGTAAAAATGGAAATGCATTTGGTTTGGCGGGAAATTATTTGGGCGTTTCCTGGTTTAGTACCAGCTTTACTGTACCTGCAAATCAAAAAGGCAAACGACTCACTTTACAATTTGAGGCGGTACGTTTCAGGGCCGAAATATTCATTAATAAAAAACTGGTGGGATACGACCTCGTGAACAGTACCCCGTTTGAAATTGATATCAGCGATCATGTTAAATACGGCATATCCAATGATATCGCTGTGCGCATCACAGATCCCAATGGCAACTTCGACTGGCGGGATTCCCAAAATTTTATGTGGGGTAATTATCGAACCAATCCAACCCATGGCTTTGGCGGTATAACCGGGAAAGTAAAACTGGTGAGCACGGATAAAATATATATGTCCGATGTGTTCATAAAAAATAAACCCCGGGTAAATGAAGTTGATGTGGAAATCACCACCAATAACCTGTCACAAAAAGAAGTGAACGGAACTCTTTCACTGCAGGTACAAGAAAAAAATACCAACCGGGTAGTTTACCAACGATCTTACCCCGTGACAAAAGTTCCCGTTGGTAATAGCACCAGCACATTTACGATCACCGTCAATGAGGCAAAACTATGGAGTGTGGACAGTCCTCATCTTTACATCCTGCATACGCAATGGATCGGCGCCGATAAAACGACGGATAACTTCATCCGCCGTTTTGGTTTCCGCTGGTTTGAGATACGTGATGTAGCGGGTGATAAACAGTTTTACTTAAATGGAAAACGAATCGTTTTATTAACGGCTATCTCCTGGGGATTCTGGCCGGTGAATGGGATAACTCCTTCTGACGCACTCGCGCGTAAACAGATAGAAGCGGCAAAAAAACTGGGACTAAATATGCTCAACTTTCACCGGACCATCGGGCAACAAAATGTGCTCGATTATGCTGATGAACTCGGACTGTTATATTATGCAGAACCCGGGGAAATCAATATCCTGCGGACCGGTTTTACGCCACCGATCCTTTAGGCAAACAACAAGCAGAGTTCTATTTCGCTACCAGGGATGAAAAGTTTTTTAGAATGATCAAAAGGGACCGAAGCCATCCTTCGCTCGTTATTTACAACATGCACAACGAAAGAGGTGCGCCCCCGCAAAAGTTGGATAGCCTTCAAATGCTTGCGGGCCATCAACTGGATGAAACAAGAATGAAAACTTACAATTCTTCCAATGGCAGTATTAAGATGGGGCCTGACCCCCGGTTTAAGTTACACCTGCTGCCCTATGATACAACCTTCCGCGATTATGGCTGGTTTGACCAGCACCATGCAGGCGGGCCCGGTACCTACCACGATAATCTTTATAAAAACCCAACAGACTATGCAAAGTATTTTGATCATAAAGACGAGATCATTTTTTATGGAGAGGAGGGCGCAATAGGAACGCCGCCACGCCTGCAGTTGATCAGGGACGAGATCTTAAAACGAGGTGCAACCTTTGGCTGGGAAAGTGACAGTTACTTAAAATGGTATGAGGCTTACAATAAATTTTTAAAAAGCGATCCCGGCTTTAATAAAGCCTATCCCAACGTGGATAGTTTAACCAAAGCGTTGGGCAACGTAGCCTATTACTACCAGGGACGGGTGATAGAAAATGTACATATCAGTAATACCATTGATGGTTATGCCGTAAATGGCTGGGAATGTATGAAGCTGGAAAATCATTCCGGGATTGTAGATAATCACAGGAACCTGAAAGGCGATCCCACCCTTATCTCCAGGTATAATCAACCGCTGTATGTTGCTGTTAAACTCAATCGTAAGGTGCTGGGTGTGGGTGATACTTCCACGGCAGATTTTTTTATCGTCAATCAAAAAGACCTGGCAGGTGACTATGAACTGCGGGTAAAAGTTACGGATGAGAAAGGCAACAAGCTTCTTACAAAAACAGTAACGGTAAAGCTTAGCGGCGGATCCGTATACGGCCAGCTTTTATATGCCGGCCTGCCGGTAGGTATTAACCAACCCGGTTACACCACTGTCACCGCAGCGTTGTGGAAAAACGGCAAACACCTTGCCAGCGGCGATGATAAGATTTTCGCTGTAGCCCTGGATGCGTCTGGTATACCTGCAGGAGGAATGGTTGCCGACACCAGCGGGATATTGGCTCCTTACTTAAAAGCTGTCGGTGTTGGTTCCTTTAAGGAGTACAGGTCGGGCAGGCCCGAAGGAAAGTACTTACTCGTGGGTGCTTTTTTGCCGCAGCAAACCGGGAACCCTTTGGTCACGGATATTTTGGAATGGGTAAATGAAGGCAACACGTTGATCGTGGTGAACAGCATCGACGGCTGGGCCGATCACCTGGCAAAAAAAGAAGTGATCGATTACAGGGGAAGTAAAGTGTTGGGCACGGGTTGGTATGGCGGAAATTTCTTCTCCAAACAACATGTGTTATTGAACGGATTGCCCCAGGCGCAGGTTTTTAATTGGGAGTACCAGTGTTTTGCAACCTACAACCGGAGCAGGTCGGGCCTTCGGTTATTCAACGGCGAAACAATTGTAGCGGCCGTTGCGGACCACAAACCGGAAGTGTATTCCGCCCTCAGTATAATACCACACGGGCGCGGAAAAATCATCCTTTGCTCCTTAGATATATTTTCCTGCTTAAAAGATGTGCGGGCAGAAAAACGTGCAGAGGGAGATGGAGAGAACGCATCAATGAATACCTTTAATGTGTTGCAAAATAATAAGGCGAATATGGTGGGGCAGCAGTTGTTGCTGAATATGCTGAAGTATGCGAAGTAACCTTGGCTAATGGCATTAAGTGCTCCTTGCTTTACGGACTAAGAAATTTATTCCCTGCAAAAAAGTAATTTTTAGCAGGCTAAAATAACCAGGCAAAAATGTCATTTTTCTGCAAATAAATGCATTTTGACAAGCTCCCTGACTTCACGAAACCCGGTTCCTTACTTCATTTGTAAGATTAGGATCACTATCCGTTCGGATACGCATGGATGGGTACAACCACCGTTACGGCGCTTACTCACAAGATAATAAAAGGCAACTGCGGTACGAAGAGTGCATAAATAGTTATCCGGTAGCCAGAATGGAAGCCCAACTCACAAGCAAATCTCCCTGGCTCGCCAGGTACTGCGTATCCCTGGTAATACTCTGCACAGGATTCGCGCTGTAGTCAAATAGGTTGTAGTCGCTCATGCTTTGTACCTCGCTTTCAAACATCAGTGAATGCAGGAAAGTGTTGAGTGGTGCCGAGCCATAATTAGTTATGATAGACAATACCTTCAGCTGCGAATAATTTACCTCGTTAGGACTGGTTAAAGGGATAATATTGGATGTAGGCAACACGGTTTCGCAGATTTTGGGCGTTTACCTGCACATCAGCGGCAGCTATGCATTTCTTACCTCCCCAAGATAACAAGGGGCCGGGCATCCCCTAAAAGTTTCACAAATTGGTCCTTGCTGATTCCAGGCTTTTCCCTGATCTCTGCGATAAATACGGCTTTTTGCCTCCATTTCCACAGATTTCGCCACTTTTATGCCTAAATTTTGATCCCAGGTTTGTAACAATTTTTTGCATCCATCGATTTTTGGTTACAACTACAGCCGCAGGTAAAGGTTGTAACACTTTTTTTTGCTGGAAAAAAATGTTACAAAGATTAAGGGGCTTTCCTGGCTGTCTTAACCTTATTTGGAGTGTTTTCAGGGGATTTTTAGCGTTTTTTGCCGCATTTGTATAAAAAACAATCGCATGCTGTTTGCAAACCAGGCAACGAAAAATGTAAAATGCCGGGCTCTCTTGAAAATGAGTATGATCCACGTATGCCTCCGGCGAACTGCAGGTTCCTCTTGTAAAAAAAAATTTCTTACTTCGATGGCAGGGAGTAGTTCGCTACCTGCACCCTTCACTCAATCAACCCTATCTTCCTGCTATGCTCAATTGCATCATGGCTGTGATCGAATAGCAGCGTGTGGATGGATCCCGACTCATGCACGAGTGCCAGTTTTTGTTGGGTGGCCTCAAATTGCGATGGCCGCACATTCCTTATATAAATGGCAAATATCCGCTGCGGGAATCTTTTCGCAATAGCCGCATAAATATCGGGGTCTGCCTGGGAATTATCGCCCAGTAATACAAATTGTTGTTTTGGAAATGCCTCCATCACCCGGTATATTCTCGTTAATTTTCCACTGTGTTTCGTTTGCCCGCTGCCAAACAACTGGTACCACCTTTTGATCTGGCTTAACAGGAAAATGCCCTGGGGCAAAGCATGAAAACGGAAAAAGCTTTTGAGGTCATAAAACAAATTCCACTCGCTGCTGGAAACATAAAAGAACGGATTGGGCACTTCTGCATCTGTAATGGCAACCGCTAATTTTTGGTAATGTGCCTGCACGCCTTCAAAGCTGCGCCGGTTATGCGGATGTTTGGTAAGCAGTGTTTTTAACCGACGAAGAACAGTGGCAGAATGAGAAACCAAAACGGTATCATCAATATCGGAAATAAACCCATATTGTGTGCTCTGAGGCACCAGTACCCTGCCGGCTTGCCGGGCAATTTCTACCCCGTCATCCCCCACCAGTTTAAGGATGGCTGTATGCCAGCCGGCGTGTAACTCCTGCGGGGACTCCCATTCAAATTTGAAGAACCCGTCTTTTTCAGTAACTGTTTCTAAAGTGATACCCGGCCATTCCAACACCACTTTTGCACGGGGTATTGGTTTTATAAAGAACAACCGGATAAGCCTCCGGATATTTGCAAATATATTTTTTGTGTATTCCCTTTCTCCCGCCGGTTTTCCTTTATACACGTGCCCGAACAGGACAAGGTTATGGGTATGGCCATAGCCATCGTACACCTGCAGGCAAATATTATAGGCACTTCTTTTGTGTAGCATTGTGGACAAGATAGAAAAATTTATACCAGACTGTAATGACAGATAAAACCAGCGCATCCAGGATCCTCTTTGTAGTGAATCCCAAATCGGGTAAGGATGATGTAGATTGGGGAAAAACAATCAGCGATTACTTTAAGACTACAGATGTGGAAACAGATCAGTTGCAACTGGAGGAAAATTGCGATCCGCACCTGATCACAGAAAAGATCATTTCCTTCCGGCCAGACCGTGTGATTGCTGTGGGTGGAGACGGCACCGTTAAACTGGTGGCCGAACAGCTACTGGATAAGCACGGGATAAGCCTTGGGATTTTACCTGCGGGATCTGCGAATGGCATGGCAAAAGAACTGGGTATCCCGCTGAAAACCCAGGAGGCGCTTGCATTAACCCACAACGGCATCACTAAAAAAATACACCTCGTAAAAGTCAACGATCATATCTGCATCCACCTAAGCGATGTAGGTTTTAACGCCTTTGTGGTAAAAGTATTTGAAAATTATGATGCGAGGGGCATGTGGGGATACTTTAAGGCGTCTTGTAAAGCATTGATCCGGCACCACAAACTTCATGTAAAGATCAGTACAGATAAAGGAGAAGTAGCGCGCAACGCTGCGATGATCGTGATTGCCAACGCCAGGCGGTACGGAAGCGGTGCATTGATCAATCCCAACGGTAAACTGGATGATGGGCTGTTTGAAGTAATTGTTATAAGGAAAATTTCGTTTGCGGAAATCTTTAAAATGATGGTTACCCACAGGGCTTATGACCCGGCCAAAACAGAAGTATTTCATTGCACATACCTGCAAATCGATTCCCGGAAGTTTGCCCATTTCCAGGTAGATGGGGAATACCTCGGTAAAACAAATAAAGTGGAGGCTACCCTACTCCCTGCAGCAATCAATATAATAGTTCCCTCAGCATTAGAAAACTGATGCGGCTTTGTTTAGGGCTCCCCTGCACGCGCTCCTTTTGGCCGATCCTCGTCAAACCCTCAGCAACCCCATCTTATCCATCCCGCTCATCGGTTTATTATCCCAGAACAATTCAAAATCTTCCAGGCCGGCGGATTCATAATCATTCACCAGTTCCTGCATGGTCCATGTTTTTATATGGCGGACAGATAACTTATCCAACATCGGCACGAGCCAGTCAGCATGCGCTTTCAATAATTGAATCTGCTGCAAAGCCGTCTTACTGGTAAAACTCAGCGCGGCCATTTCCCTTTGCCTGCCTTTTTTAGCCTGGGTAAAATACGCAATATCCGGCTTGTTACCGAGCCACACAATTTTTGCATTAGGTTTAAAAGCCAGGCGTTCATCATCTTCCAAAGCCTTTTCCACATAGTCCGCGGGCACGGTTGTACGGGGCACTTTAAAGTCGAACCATTTATGCAAAGGATCATCCAGGCAGAGCTTGTGCATATAATTGAGCAAGGATTTCTTCAGGCCATAACTAAAACTGTCATGATCGGCGCCTGTAGGATCCAGGTGCACGATATCGTTGTTTGCGAATGTTCCGACGGCTTGGGTTTCTTTGAGCACCTGGTATTTCTCGGGGTTAAGTCCAACGGGGCTGTGGGCCGTCATAGCAAACTGGTGCCAGAAAGCAGACTGCAGGATGCCTGCTTTGAAAAGTTGTCTTACCATTTCCAGGGAATCAATGGTTTCCTGCGCGGTCTGGGTGGGAAAGCCATACATCAGGTAAGCATGTACCATAATGCCGGCTTCTGTAAAATGTTTGTTTACCCGGGCAACCTGTGAAACGGTTATCCCTTTTTGAATCAACTCCAGCAACCTATCCGAGGCCACTTCCAGGCCACCGCTTACTGCAATACACCCGGAAGCTTTCAACAGTAGGCAAAGATCCCTGGTAAAACTTTTTTCAAAACGCACGTTAGTCCACCAGCTCACTACCAGTTTTCTTCTCAAAATTTCCAGCGCAAGTGCGCGCATCAATGCCGGGGGTGCCGCCTCATCCACAAAATGGAAACCGTTCTGGCCGGTTTGACGGATCATTTCTTCCATACGGTCACACAGCAGTCCGGCGGCAACAGGCTCATACAACTTTATATAGTCTAAGGAGATGTCACAGAAAGTACATTTACCCCAATAGCAACCATGCGCCATCGTTAATTTGTTCCATCGGCCGTCGCTCCACATGCGATGCATGGGGTTTACAACTTCTATAGCAGAGATATATTTATCCAGGAAAAAATCACTATAATCCGGTGTGCCTACTTCCCCTTGCCTGTAATCTTTGGTGGCGGGGTCATTAATAAACTTAACGGATCCATCCCGCAAAAGAAATGTGCGCTTTAATTCATCCACTGTTTTTCTTCCTTCGATAAAAGCCACCAGGTTTTCTATCGGCGCTTCCCCATCATCCAGGGTAATAAAGTCAAAAAACTCAAAGACGCGTGCATCGGAAAGCGACCTTAATTCGGTGTTGGGAAATCCGCCGCCCATAACCAGCTGCACTTCCGGATAAAATTTTTTAATCCATTGAGCGCACCGGAATGCCGTGTACAGGTTACCTGGAAATGGAACAGACACCGCTACCAGTTTCGGTTGCACTGCCGCCATCCTTTGTTGTAAAATACCAATAAGTATATTATCAACAAATGTGTAAGGCTGCTGCAGGGTTCCATAAAGTTCATCAAAACTGTTGGCGCTTCTCCCTAACCGTTCTGCATACCTGCTAAATCCAAAATGTTCATCCACGTTCTCCTGGATAAGGTCACTCAAGTCCTCCAGGTACATGGTGGCCAGGTGTTTCGCCTTGTCCTGGATGCCCATACTCCCAAATGCCCAATCCAGGTCATCCAACTGCGCAAACCTACCAGCTTCCGGCAAAAAATTCCTTTTAGCAACCTGGTGGGCGAGCGTCGGATTTTTTCCCTGAAGGAAAAGTATTACATCCTCAATGGTCTGGATATAGTCATCCTTTAATTGCAAAATACGAAGGCTATTTGCAGAGAGTGACCGGCTACCCGGATCCAACTCAGCGAATAAACGAGTAAGGCCTTCCCGGCTAAACAGCGCAAGGGTCGTTTCAATACCAAGGTCAGCCTGGTAGGCTTTAATATTTTTAGTATTTAAAAAGCCTTTAAGGTAGGCAGTCGCCGGATAAGGCGTGTTTAGCTGTGTAAACGGGGGGGTGATCAAAAAAACAGGTGAACTCAAATTGCCAATTTTAATCTGCAAAAATATGGCAAAAGGGTGGGGAGTTGGAAGTTGTGAATAGTGAATGGTGAAATCTTTGAAGTACGTTCGGGAAGCCCAGGCTCCCGCAATTGTACGGGCATCCGCCTTTCACCATTTGACCGTTCACCGTCCACCTTCCACCGTCTACCGTACATCGTTGAAAATAGTTGGAGATGGTTGGGAATGTTATGTGGCTCAACCCTTGCCTGACTTTTCACCTTCTTCCCTTTTTACTTTATCAACCTTCTACGTTTCACCGTCTACCGTCTACCGTCTACCGTTCATTGTTGAAAATAGTTGAAGATGGTTTGGAATGTTATGTGGCTCAACCCTTGCCTGACTTTTCACCTTCTTCCCTTTTTTACGTTATCAACCTTTTACCTTTTACCGTTTCACCGTCTACCGTCCACCGTTCATTGTTGAAAATAGTTGAAGATGGTTGGGAATGTTATGTGGCTCAACCTTTGGCCCATCACCAAATCTTCAAATCACCAAATCTTCTAATCCACCGTCCACCTTTTACACCTTCCACCGTCCACCCTTTCTACTCCGCTCTCCCGCTTGCAGCGTCAATGATTTTCCCGAAAAAAATCGCGTTCATCATCAATTTTGTTCCGCCCAGCCAGAAGCCTCGTAGGTTCGGGTTGTCCGCGATATTTATAACGCGTCCCGCCCCAATGGTATTTACGATCACGGCCGCACTGTTTTTTATAGCATCCAGGTTTTGGGTACTGGCATAGCCACTCTGCAGCGAATTACTGCCATAATAGTAGGGTGTTGCATAAGGGTTTTTACTTTTTTCCATCACAATCCTGTTCGCCTTGAAGAGACTGATTGTTTTCTGGTTGTAGCCATAGGCAAGCGGGTGGGTAAGGTCCGCAGCTGCACCAAATATGGCACCGTTCATTTGCTGACCCCCTTCAACCTGCTCCCTGTCCACATACGCCAGGCGCTGGGAACTGTCTACCGGTGACTTTATTCGTTTTAATGAAACATTGTTGATGCCATTTTGCACCGCCCACGACACGGCATCTTCCTCCAGTATCAGCACCCCACCGGCCTGTACCCAAGTCCTCAATTTTTCCCTGTTCAGCTCCGGGTAAGTCCCCGAAACCATGATGATCGTATTATACCGGGAGAGATCCGTCCTGTTGAAAAGCGCAATGTCAAGATGTGTAGATGGTATATTCATCCGCTGGTCCAGCAAATGCCATACTTCCCCTGCATCCAGGGCAGAAACACCTGTGCCGGAAATCATTGCAATGGCGGGCTGTGTGAGCGACAGGAATTTACGACTACCGAGGTCTATCCCGTTGCTGGCAAAACCGGATCCTATCGCATAAATGTCCAGTGCATTGCGCCGGGCAACCTCGCTCAACAAACTAAATATTTTGCCGGCCGCCATACCTTGCATTTTCACAGGGATCAGTATGCTGCCATAATCAAATTGCCTGGTGCCGGCGGTTGTGGTTACTGTTGATTTGTTGGATGCCACTTTGGTGATCAACCCTGCCTGTTGTAATTCAAACAGAGCTCTGGGGGCATACAACTCATCCCATTCAAACAAATAGGCGTAATCTGACTGTGTGCCTACAACCCTGCCGATGGGCATAGACAATGGCTCCAGTTTTTTACCCGAGCCCGTAATAGCGATTTCTCTATAAGGCATCCCGAAAGCCAATGGCATGGTCCAGCTGGTTATGTCGTAAAAAAGGCTGTCTGCAAAAACCAACTGCTTATCAAAAATACCTTTTATCAGGCCCTGCTGAGGCTGGTTAAGGGTTACAGTATATGATGTGCCCTTTTCAAAATCCTTATCAGCATTGCCCTGGTATTCATTTACAGCAATTCCATGCCGCTGCAGCATTTCGATAAAATGAAAGGTTTTTGCTTTGTCATTTTTATCGCCAAATAGGTAGCCGTTATTTGTTGTGGAAACAGAAGCTTTGTAAAAATCCCTTTGGAAAGTTAAAAACTCTTTTCTCAATGCTACCGAACCCTCGAGCGTGGAAAGTGCTGTAACAAACTGGTTTTTGATGGTAGCAGGAAACCGTAAAATTCCATTGCTGGTCTGCTGAGCGTGGCCCCGGCTGCTGCCCTGTTCAAATAATATTCCTATTGCCCCGTTGATGTCCGGGAAAGTAGATCCTTTACCATAGTAAAAGTCATCATAATTCTCTTTACTAAAATAAAGTGATCCAATTTTATCCAATGCTTTAGCGTGGTAGGTGCCTAATTTTGCTGTGAGTTCCTGGTTTTTTTTCGGCGTAAGAGGATTTACCCGGGAAGGCACGCCGGGCTGAAAAAAGAAGCTGGAATTACTTTCCTGCTCGTGGTGGTCCGTAAGAATATTGGGTTTCCAGCGGTGGTACAATTTTACGCGGTTCTGGCTTTCCGGGTGCACCGCAGGCAGCCAGTCGCGGTTAAGGTCAAACCAGTAATGGTTGAATCGGCCGCCCGGCCACACCTCATTAAATTCCCTGCTTGCCGGATCCGTCACCAGGTTTTTACTTTTATGTTGATTGGCCCACGTAGAAAACCGTTGGAGCCCGTCCGGGTTGAACGAAGGATCTAATAATATCACCACATTTTCCAGCATTTCCTCTACTTCTTTCCCCTGGGCGGCTGCCAGGTGGTATGCTGTTAACAAGGCAGCATTGCTACCGCTGGCCTCATTGCCATGGATGGAATGCCCAATATATACTACCAGCGGCATGTTGGTAATATTTAACGACGGAGATCTTTCGGGGTCAGAAAGCAAAAGATGTTCTTGCCTGATCTGCTCCAGTTTAGCATGGTTAGCGCTGGAAGTAATGATCAGCAATACCTGCGGCCGTTGTTCATAGGAAAACCCCATGGTTTCCAGTTTGACACGTTCTGGTGCTGCTGTGGCCAGGGCTTGCATATAGTTCACCAGCCTGTCATGGGTGACATGCCATTCCCCTACATCATGATGAATAACTTTTTTAGGTTCAGGTATTGCGGAATTATAAGTAATGCCGGAGGGGAGGTAATAACTAAGTTCCTGCGCGCCAGCCTGGCCCGCACAAAATAAAAAGAAAACAAGTAGAACAATTTTTAACATAAGAAGGTTTTATAGGTATTAAGGTAAGTAATGATAATGAATTATAGCAAAAGTGCAATTCCCAATGCCCTGGAACACAATACTGTCGTCTACAAATCCGTATTATCCATGAGGGGATGAGGGCCCGGCAGCAAATTGGCATGGTTTTCTAAATAAAAAATGCAGTACATTAATAAAAAAATAGATTCCAGGTGCTGATGGCTGTGCGGATGCCCCTCGAAAAAAATCGATTATAAAAGGAGAACAGTTTAAGTTGATGTTTTTTTAACAAGCACGTGACTTAACCCCAACGATAGTTTTTTACCTTTACATAAATCAGTGAATAATGAAACTTAAGACATCTACCATTGTTTCCATTGCCGCGTTAGGCATAGTGGTGGCGGCCGTTTACCTTGCAAATAGAAAAGGAAAAAAGATCAGGCTTACCCAGATCGCCGATGAAGGTTATGAAACAGCCCATGATATGCTCTATCCCAATAGCTTCAAGGGATCAAAAGAATTGAGATACGGGCCAGTGCTGCCGAATTAATATTTACCGGCCTGGATTTTAATTGAATATATCATTTAACAGGCCAGCCAGCCTTACCCCGCCTTTCAGTAGTTGCTCATCCAGGATCTTAATGTACTTGAAATTGTAGGCGTAATTCAGTTTCTCCTCGGTACCTTTTATATCCCCGTAAATTTTTTCAGCATGTTGGTAGCTTTGGTAAAACCAGTGGCTGAGTGGTTCCTGTTGCCAGGTCTTTCTTTGCTCCTTTGTACTGAAGTTAATTGCCGCGGTATACTCCGTATAACTAAGCTGCTGGAAATTGATCAACACTTCATCCCAGATCTGGTGGAGATTGTAAGGGTCATTAAACCAAAGAACCCTGATCTTATTGCCCCCAAGGTCATCCACCCTGCCGACATGCATAGGCTGATGGATATCTCCCACGAGGTGGATCAAAGAACGGAGATAAAGTTGCTTATCGGCCAGCGGGAGATTGGTGTTTTTTAACTCTTTTACCAGGAAATTTATTTTTGTATACGCATTCGTAGCCGTGTCAGCTTCCAGCAAAGCAAGCATATCTGACTGGGATAAGCCACCCTTTATATTTACATAATGCCAGTTAGATAAATAACGGTACGATGGATCAGACTTAATAAAGTCCATCCAGTTGCTGCTCATCGCAACGGATTCATTCCCCAGGATGGCTGCAATAGACCTTTTTGCCTTTTTGCTGAGGTAACTATCTGCCACCTGCCCTACGATCCTATGACCGAGCACACCCCACGCCATTGTGTGTAAGGGCAGGTAAAGACACATACCAATAACTAACAGGATTCCATAAACTTTTGTTTTCATACGAAATATTTTTATAAACATAATCGATTATGACCGCCTAATAACTAAAATTGACCGATTACTCATTTACGGTAGCTGTTAAATTTTTTATTGAACATATTTGTGGCCGGAACAGAAAAAACCATGAGAACATTGAAACCATCAATTGTTATTCTCCGTAGGTTCGTTCCATTCAACATTTAAAATATTGGTAACACAGCATTCGCTGCTAACCATCAACTCGGTTTTTCATAGGATATTGGATTTTAAAACGGGGCTGGATTTCTATCCGGGCCCTTTTTTTTTGGCTGCGTTTGCAGCATTTATTTTACGAGCATCCCATCCGCTTTCCATTGTTTAAATACTAAAATCGCACTGTCACTTAATTTAGGCCGCTTAAATGGCATAAATCCCTTTTCCCCTGGCATCTTCATAATTCGCTCTATAATGGGATCGATATTCGCTTTCACTGCTTCAAAATTATCGAAGGCTAGTTTGTTCCCTCCCTTAGAGGGAATATGGCAGGGTGCGCATTTATCAGTGACAAGTTGCTGGATGTTGGCTTCATAAGTCAACAACGGCACTTTTGCAGCAGCTTTTCTGGAGGAGGAGCAATAAGAGAATACTGTTACCACAGCAAGGATCACGGCCGCCAGGGAAAATCTTTTCATAATAATTACGTTGTTTTAGAATAATCTTACAAATTATTAAATTAATCTCAGCCGCTAAAATTTTCATTTACACCCTGCACCTGCAGGCTATTGGTCCCTTTATTGGATAGCTTCCGGAACAATCTTACATTTATGAAGCGGTTAAACTAAAAAAGATGAAAACACTTTATTTGGTCAGGCATGCAAAAAGCAGCTGGGGAGATTTCACAACCCCGGATTTTGACCGCCCGCTTAATGAACGCGGTAAAAAAGATGCCCCGGTTATGGCGGTGCGGCTAAAACTTAAGCATTCCAATATCAGTGTGTTCATCAGCAGCCCCGCAAAAAGGGCAATGAAAACCTGCAAAGCATTTTGTAAGGAGTTTGGATATGATGAGAATAGGATTGTGTTTAAGGAAGAACTTTACCATGCCTCGGTTGAAACCTTTTACAAAGTCATCACTGAGATTTCGGACAAGCACGGTTCTGCAATTCTCTTTTCCCACAACCCCGGCATCACAGAATTCGTGAATTCCCTGAACACAGAAGTAAAACTCGACAACATGCCAACCTGTGGGATATATGGTGTAACCGCAGACACTCTCAAATGGGGAACCTTTCCGGCGGCAGATAAAAAATGCATTTTGTTTGATTACCCAAAGCTTTCAGCTGGAAGCTGAATCGCATAGGTGGTTTTAAAACCTAGTTGTTCACCAAAGCCGGCCTGTTTGTTAAATAGACACCGGCAAATATCAAAACCGCAGCGATAATCTTCGTAGCACTGATCGATTCACCCAAAAAAAAGGCAGCGATAGCAACGGCGAAAACGGGTTGTGAATAAATAAAATTGCCAGCGGTGGCTGCACCCAATATTTTTATCCCATACACATTAAACAGGTAAGCCAGGAAGGTTCCCAACAATACTACGACGGCCATATTGATCCATGCAACTGGCGTGTATGCGTGCCAGTTAACATCCCTGAACTCTTGCCAGCAAAACGGAAGCATCATAAAAAACCCAATGCTGAATATAACGCGGATGATGGCAACAGGATTATAAGTTTTCATCAGTGGTTTTACCAGGATAAAATAAAAAGTATAAGCTATAGCATTCAGTAGTATCATAATATCCCCCAAGAAAACCTCTGTTGGATTACCGGTGTTCTCGCGGGAACTAACCAATAACACCGCGCCCGCGATTCCCGCAATCAGTCCCGCGATTTTTAAGTTGGTTAACCGCTCATTTAATATCCATGCCGCAATAATAGTGATGAGTATAGGCGTACTCAGCATGAGCAGGGAAGCATGTATAGACCAGGTAAGTGACAGTCCCTTCACAAATAACAACTGGTTGATTGCCACACCCAGGAGTGCACACAGTGCAAACCTGCCGAAGTCTTTCTTTTGGACCCTTGTTTTAACCGGCTTGATAAAAAACATCAGCCATAGGAGGAGGGAACTCACCCCGACCCTCACAATGTTGATCGCAAATGGTTTTGCAAATCCTTCATTGATCAGGTATTTTATCGCCGTAAAATTGATCGCAAAAAAGAGATTGGTGCCCAGTAATGCAAGTTGCGCCTTGGTGGTTTCTTTCAAACAAAAATTGTTTAGCCGGTAAAGGTCGTGAACTCTAATAAAAAAACCGTCTCTAGACAAAGACGGTTTTAATACTAAATAACCCAATTAAAATTTTCATTCAATAACTTAACCAAGATTCTCTTTTATTTTTGCCCGGATCTTCGTTTCAATTTCATTTGCCATTTCAGGATTATCGATCATTAATTGCTTAACAGCCTCTCTTCCCTGGCCCAGTTTATCACTGTTATAACTAAACCAGCTACCACTCTTTTGTACAATACCTAATTCCACGCCCATATCGATGATCTCACCCACTTTAGAAATACCTTCTCCATAAATAATATCAAATTCTGCCATCCGGAATGGAGGCGCCACTTTATTTTTAACCACCTTTACTTTGATATGATTTCCTATCACTTCTTCTCCATCCTTGATCTGGGCCATCCTGCGAATATCCAACCTTACAGATGCATAAAATTTTAATGCATTTCCACCGGTAGTCGTTTCGGGATTTCCAAACATCACACCGATCTTTTCCCTCAATTGGTTAATAAAGATGCAACAGCTATTGGTTTTAGCAATAGTAGCGGTAAGTTTCCGAAGCGCCTGGCTCATTAACCTCGCATGAAGGCCCATTTTGCTGTCGCCCATTTCACCTTCCAGTTCACTTTTGGGAACGAGTGCTGCCACTGAGTCGATTACCACCACATCCAGTGCGCCTGACAAAATCAACCTGTCTGCAATTTCAAGTGCCTGCTCCCCATAATCCGGTTGGGAGATCAATAGATTATCAATGTCCACTCCCAATTTTTGTGCATAATTGCTGTCAAAAGCGTGTTCAGCATCAATAAAGGCACACATTCCACCTTTCTTTTGCGCCTCCGCTATTACGTGAATCGCCAGCGTTGTTTTACCAGACGATTCCGGCCCGTATATTTCGATTACTCTTCCTTTAGGTAAACCCCCTATTCCCAATGCCACATCCAATCCTATGGAACCCGTCGAAATCACTTCCTGTTCTACAATTCCCTTGTCACTCATCATCATCACCGATCCTTTCCCATAATCCTTGTCAATTTTATCCATTGTAAGTTTCAGGGCTTTTAATTTTTCTGCGTTGCTCATGTTTTAAATTTTAATTGATGTATCTGTTATGCGTTGTAAAATTAAGCGGAAACAAATGTACAGGATAAATTAAAAACAAACTAATTTATTTAGTATTTATTTGACAATTTATTTAGTTTTTCAGAAAAAGTGAAAAAAAACCCATTCCGAAGAGTCGGAACGGGGGAATGTTCAAGCATAAGAAAAATATCTTTGTTTCATAGCAGGCTGCTGCCTTAGCAACGGAAACGGGCCGTAAAAAAAGAAGATCTATTCATCTCCTTACAAAGAGAAGATTGTTTTAAATCGCCACCAATACTCCAAAGTGGTAATAATTTTCGGATAATAAATATTAATACTTTGTTAGGTGATTGGATATTTTGGCCAGAATTTGCCTTAATCGGGAACTGTTCTCTTGGTCTGTGCTTATCTTTGCAACTAATTTCAGAGTTCATGCAGGTTTCACTTATTTATGTAGCAGTTGCGTTTGCTGTTGGCTTACTGCTTGGCTTGTTGATATTATATATCAGGCTGGCACAGGTCAATAAAAAACTAAAAAGTAACGCCGGTTTTCTGGAGAGCGAAAAACTTATCAAGGAAACGCTTCAAAAAGAATTAAAATCGGTTTACCAGGCAAAAGAAACCATAGAGCAAACCCTGAAACAGCGTTTGAGGGAAGCAGCAGCTATTAACAAAAGGATGGATGAAGATATCCTCCTCCTGCAAAAAAGCAATGATGAAACCGAAGCGTTATTGCAGGCAGGCCAGCCAGAACTACACGCTCTAAAACGCCAGTTAATTGAGGCGAATAACAATATCGCCCGCTTAAAGGGGATACTCACACAGAAATAGCCTATCCAGCACTTAACAATAATTTACCAACCCTTCTTATAATTTTTATCTTCGTTTGTAATCTAATATTTGAGCATAGTTTAAAAGCTCTGATATGAAAAAGAGATCTACAAACCAGGAAATTCTTCTAGTGCCGAAAAGCAAGTGTTTGAAAAGAGATTGGTGCGAGAAGAATCTAAAACAAAATCAAAAAAAGCTTTCCCATAAAGAGCAACTGATCGAGTTGTGCTGGAATGGGATGTTACCCGAACTCCTGCCGGAGATTGCAGAAACGACGACGAAAAATAAACCGCTCCCGATCTGGGAAATCAATGAAACCGGTCACCTGCTTGATCTTCGGATGGGCGAATATGATGAATCGATGAACGACGAATTTTCTATCAACCCCTACGTTTATCTTACCCTGATGGAATATAATTAAAATAGTATACTTGAAATTTCCCCGGCACTTGCCGGGATTTTTTTTCATGTATTTTATTCTCGTCTTTTTTACCGGCATTTTCACGCAGTTCCTTAGATTTACATTGCACAATTCTTTTTCTTAAAAGTAAGTCGGATGACAGAATATGGTATCTATTACCCTGCGGCCATCAGCAGAAAGCAACTGGACATATTCCTTGCAAAAGGTTGGTACCGTATGGGGCAGGGTATTTTTACCACCAACTATGTGATCCAGGAAGATAAGTTTTTCCGCGTTTTTTGGCTCCGTTATAACTTGCATACGCTGCAAATGAGCAGGCAGGCCCAACAGGTCTCGATAAAGTGCGAAAAATTCACCGTTGAAGTAAAACCCCTGTTGGTTACAGACGAACTGGAGCAGCTTTATATATTGTACAGGTCCGCTCTTCCCTTTGAACCTGCAGAATCAGTTAAAAGCTGGCTTTTTGATATGCAGCTCACCAATATTTATGACAGCTACGTGGTGGAGATCCGCGACAATGGAACTTTGATCGCTGGCGGCATCTTTGATGCTGGCCATAGAACTATCGCCGGCATCCTCAATTGTTATCATCCTGCCTACAAAAAAAATAGCCTGGGAAAATACCTGATCCTTCTGAAGATCCGTCATGCTATCACCCTGGGAAAGCATTGGTACTACCCCGGATATATCGTAAAAGATTACCCAAAGTTCGATTACAAACTTTTTGTAGATAAAACGGCGGCTGAAATATTTATTCCCGAAAACAATTGCTGGCACCCCTACAGCGCCGGGCTGATGGCTGATTGTCCCACCTGAAAAGCCGGTAAATTTTGGCCTCTTCTGTATTATGACAAGTGGGAAAATATTTTCATAAACAAACGCTATTTTACCTGGCAATACAAAATATTTACTATGCCCCGTTATAGCCTCTTAATTGCCTGCCTGCTGCTAATGGCCTGTTCCGCAAGGGATAAAAACCATCCGCCCCAGGAACAGTTGCGGGAAAAGATGGATCATTTTCTAACAGGACTCGTTGAAAAAAACGGGTTCTCCGGATCAGTGCTGGTAATGAAAGACGGAGAAGAGATCTTAAAAAAAGGGTACGGCCTGGCTGACAAGGAAAATAAAATACCTTTTAGCAGTAAAACGATCAGCACCATCGGTTCTGTGACCAAACAATTTACAGGGGCCGCCATTTTGAAACTGGAAATGATGGGAGAGCTATCTGTAACTGCTACGTTGGACGAGTTTTTCCCGGACATGCGCGCCGATAAAAAAAATATTACCCTTCACCAACTACTTACGCACACTGCCGGCCTGCCTCCCGCTATCGGGGATGATTATGAGCCCCTTACCAGGGAACAGTTTGTAGAACGGGTCAAAAACACACCTCTCAAAAGCCTGCCTGGTGCACGCTATGATTACTCCAATGTTGGTTACAGTATCCTGGCAGCCATAGTCGAACTCAAAAGCGGCATGGACTACGAACACTTTTTGCAGGAACATTTTTTTTCGCCTGCAGGCATGAAGAATACAGGTTATGTATTGCCTGACTGGAATAACAACGTACTGGCAGTCGGTTACCGTGGCAAGGAGCGCTGGGGAAAATCGACCCAAAAAAAATGGGCGACGGATGGACCTTATTGGAACCTGAAAGGCAATGGTGGAATATTAAGTAATGTGGAAGATATGTACCTGTGGCACCAGGCATTACTCACAGATAAGATCCTTGATGCGGCTGCCAGGGGGAAATATTATGGCCGCCACGTGAAAGAGGGGCCCGATGCAGAAACTTATTATGGATACGGATGGGCTATTTTCCCGACGAAAAGAAAAACATGGCTTGTAACACATAATGGCGGGAACGGTATCTTCTTCTGCGATATGCTGCGATTTCTGGACGAAAAAGTAGTGATCATTTACCAGACCAATGCCATGCAAAGAGGCTTGGGTAATATTGCTTTCGACCTTGCAAGAATGGTTTTTGATACCGCATTCACCCCTGTTGTAACACCCGCCGCAGCTTTGCAGGAATTCAAAACAATAGAGGAAACTCCTTTTGGAAAAATCGTAAAGCAACTTACTGACCTTATGATACAGGGACAGGACGAACCACTCAAAAAATTCATCAGCCAGCATTTTGCACCACGATTCCAGGATGCAGTGCCACTTGAAGAAAGGTTACCCCGCCTGAAAAAGATAGGGGCCAGAATGAAAGATCTTCCTATAGAAAAAGTAACTTACGATGGAGAAAAAACCGAAATATTCTTTAAAGCCCCTTCAGGCGCCTTAGTATTTGGTGTGGTTGTTTCTGAAGGAAAGATTGCCGGCCTGCTCGTGCAGGATTAACGGCCACCGGCAGCAACTCTGGCAGTATTTTTAAGAACAGTGATAAATAAAAAATGGGGCGACCAAGATGATAGATTCTTTTAACCGTGTACACAATTACCTGAGAATTTCCCTTACAGATAACTGTAACCTTCGTTGCTTTTATTGCATGCCCGAGGAGGAATATGAGTTTACCCCGGCTTCCCGCCTGATGCAGGTACCGGAGATTGAAAAACTAGCCGCTCTTTTTGTGGAGCAGGGCATTAATAAGATCCGCCTTACCGGTGGCGAGCCACTGGTGCGGAAAGATGCAGCCGACATCATACTTGCTTTAGCCAAACTACCGGTGACATTAACCATGACTACAAATGGTACAAGGCTGCATGAGTTTATAGATGTGCTGGAAAAAGCGAATATTACTTCTCTCAATATCAGCCTGGATACCTTGCAGGCAGACAGGTTTCAACTCATCACCCGCCGCAACCAGTTTGAAACAGTGATGGATAACATCAACCTCCTTCTCAGTAAAAATTTTCATGTGAAAATAAATGTTGTCGTTATGAAAGGGTTGAATGATGATGAGATCGGTGACTTTATTGCATGGACAAAACACACGCCTGTTCATGTTCGGTTCATAGAATTCATGCCCTTTCACGGTAACAGGTGGAGCAGTAATAAAGTAGTTACCCTTCGGGAAATACTGAACATTGTGGAGGCGCAATATGCTGTTAGGCCCCTTAAGGATGAAAAACACGCCACGGCTAAAAAGTTCCTGGTCCCGGGGCATGCAGGCAGTTTTGCTGTGATCAGCACGATGAGTGCAAATTTTTGTGGGGACTGCAACCGCATCCGGTTAACAGCAGATGGTAAAATGAAAAATTGCCTGTTCTCCAAAGAAGAAACGGACCTTCTCTCTGCGTTGCGCAATGATGAACCAATTCTTCCTTTGATACACAAGAGCCTGGCGGGAAAAGCAAAAGAGCTGGGAGGCCAGTTTACCGCAGACTTTACAAACCTGGAGGAGTCCAGTATTAAAAATCGCAGTATGATTACGATCGGCGGGTAATCACCAGCCAGCAAATTCATTCATACAACTATGCCCGGAACCACAACCGCATGATCACAGTAACAGAAGCAAAAGAATTCATTTACAGGTACGCAAAAGAACTACCACAGGTGGAATTACCGCTGGCCGGAGCGGCAGGAAAAATACTGGCGGAGGACCTTATTGCCCCCGCAGACATGCCGCCGTTTGCTCAATCTTCGATGGATGGTTATGCGTTTGCATTCCACGACTGGCAGGCGGGTAAAACATTAATCATTGAAGGAGAAATTCCAGCAGGTGCTAATAAAGCAGTTACCTTGGCACTGGGAAAAGCAGCCCGGATCTTTACGGGCGCACCAGTACCGCCGGGAGCCGATACGGTGGTGATGCAGGAAAAGACAGAAGTGCTTGGCCAGTCATTGATGATACTCGACGAACTTTTACAGCCGGGCCGCAACGTCAGGCCTTCAGGATCGGAAATAAAAAAGGATACACTTGCCCTGCCGGCCGGCCAGCTATTGTCTGCTGCCGCCATTGGATTTATTGCTGGCATGGGGATATCCTCTGCGAAGGTTATTCCCGATCCCGCCGTAACCATTGTTATTACCGGCAACGAATTACAGGAGCCCGGCATAGCACTCGATTACGGCCAGGTATATGAATCAAATTCCTATAGCCTGGTGGCAGCGCTTGCGAAAGCTGGCATTGCTGATGTGACGGTTGTGAGGTCTTCGGATAACCTGGAGGAGTTATCGGCCGTGTTGGAATCAGCCATGGAAAAAACCAACTTAGTTTTGCTCACGGGGGGGGTGAGTGTAGGTGACTATGATTTTGTTTTGGCCGCAGCATCCAATTGTGCCGTGGAAACCATTTTTCATAAAATAAAACAGCGACCAGGCAAGCCTTTATACTTTGGTAAAAAAGCTGGTAAACTCGTTTTCGGTTTACCTGGCAATCCATCTTCTGTATTAACCTGCTTCTATGAATATGTGTTACCGGCGCTTTCTGTTATCACAAAAAGAAACCTTACCCTCACAGCCGTCCGGGCTCCCCTGAAAAATACTTTCAGTAAGAACGCCGGATTATGTGTTTTCCTGAAGGGCTGGTACAATGGGGAAACTGTAACCATACTGGATGCCCAGGAATCCTACAAACTTTCTTCTTTTGCACGGGCAAATTGCCTTGTGAAAATGGATGAAGCCATCACGGAATGTTATGAAGGTACTATGGCGGAAATACATCTCTTGCCCCTATAATTTTTTTGATGGAAAATATCTATATTTTTTATTCCCTTGTGCTGGTAGTGGCATTCCTGTATGCGTCTGTTGGCCATGGCGGCGCCAGTGGGTACCTCGCCCTGATGGCAATTTTTGGCATGGCCCCCGAAGTAATGAAACCTACCGCCCTGCTGCTAAACCTGTTTGTGTCCCTGATCGCCTTTGTGCAGTTCTACCGGGGCGGGCACTTTGTAACGAAAATATTCTGGCCGCTGGCTTTGGCATCTGTACCTATGGCTTTTGCCGGAGGCCTTGTAAACATACATGCGCAGGCCTATAAGAAAATCCTCGGGATTGTTTTGATCATCCCGATAACCCGCTTCCTGTTTTTTCCGAACATAAAAGCAGCCGAACTAAAAAAGTCAGATCCTGGTATATCCATTTTAATTGGTGCTGGTATCGGCTTCCTTTCGGGCGTGATAGGCATTGGCGGTGGCATCATTCTTTCGCCGGTATTACTATTGTTGAAATGGACGGACCAGAAACAAGCGGCAGCAATAAGTGCAGCATTTATTTTTGTGAATTCACTCGCAGGGCTGGCAGGGCAAATCACCAGGGGCATTGTATTCAATACCAACATGTATCTTTTAGTGGTTGCAGCTGTTGCCGGGGGGTTGGTGGGGTCTTATATGGGGGCATTAAAATTTAAACAGGGTGTACTTAAATATATCCTTGCCCTCGTGTTGATGCTGGCGGCATTTAAATTATTATTCATGCAGGCATAAAATACGGTTGATTAACTTTAGGGTAAAATTGCAAATAATGTTTGTGAACATTTTATTTTTTGGGCCAATTAAAGATATCACCGGAAATGGAAATCTTGTGATGGCGGATATGCCGGATACCGACTCTGTGGTGGCTGCATTAAAGTCACAATTTCCTGGAATAACCAACGCGCGTTTTGTATTGGCTGTTGATAAACAAATTGTACAACAAAACACAGCCCTCCGACCCGACAGCACGGTGGCACTCATGCCGGCTTTTTCCGGAGGATAACAATGGAAGACCAGAATGCATATGAACGATACCAGCGCCAGGTCATCTTAAAAGACTTTGGCGACACCGGGCAAGAAAAATTACTGAACGCAAGGGTGCTCGTAATTGGTGCCGGCGGCCTCGGCTGTCCTGCCCTTCAATACCTGGCGGCTGCGGGTATTGGCACTATCGGGATCGTGGATGATGATATAGTGCAGCTGAGCAACCTGCACAGGCAGGTGCTGTATGCCGTAGCGGATATTGGTAAATCAAAAGCTGAAAAAGCCGGGGAAATATTGCGGGCATTAAATCCCGGTATCGACATCATTGCGTGGAAGAAAAGACTGACGGCCAAAAATGCTGTTTCCATCCTAAACGACTTTGACATTGTAATTGATGGAACTGATAATTTTGCAAGCCGCTACATGATCAATGATGCGTGTGTTCTGCTGGATAAAATACTCGTGTATGGGGCAGTATCCACCTATGAAGGCCAGGTAGCTATATTTAATAAAAAAGATCTTAATGGGTCATCCGTTAATTACCGGGACCTTTTCCCGGATCCGCCACAGCAACATGAAGTACCTAATTGTGCAGAAGCCGGAGTCCTGGGAGTGCTGCCAGGTATCATAGGTATCATGCAGGCGAATGAAACAATCAAATTACTTACGGGAATCGGAGTGCCCCTGGTTAATCTTATACTTACCTATAGCAGCCTTACAAATGAAATCTACCGGGCAGAAATTCCTGCACGGGCAGCAACCCGGTCGCTTATCCCCATCGACCAGGATGCTTTTGAAAACACCGACTATGAATGGCTGTGCGGATGGACCAATTCATCATCGCAAGAAATTGATCCAAGTTTCCTGGAGGTATTGCTGGCAGAAGGAGAGGTTGATATAATTGACGTGAGGGAAACAGGCGAGACCCCATTACTGGACGAAGTTCCCCATCAAAAAATACCGCTTGGAAACCTCGAGCAACATATTGCCCTTGTAAGAAGAGATACGGTGGTTACCATCTGCCAGTCCGGAGGCCGGAGCCTGCAGGCATCCAAAAAACTAGGCGATTTTTTTGGTCCGCGAAAAAAAATATACAGCCTCCGTGGCGGCATTCTTGCCTGGAAGCAACATCTAAAAAACATTACGATGACGGACAAAAAACCTAAAAATATTTTCAGGCCGGGTGCCATTCCCGCGGCATTCATCGGGGAAAGTATTCAGCAACACAGTTCGAAAACCGGTATAGGGGCCCACAGCATTTTCCTGGGCCAGGTGAGGACAGATGAGATAGGAGATAAAATAGTGGCAGCCATTGAGTACACTGCCTACGAAGAAATGGCGCTGGAAAAAATGTCGGGAATCAGGGAGGATATTTTTGCAAAGTATAGCCTTACCTGCATGCATGTGTACCACAGCCTGGGCGTGGTGTCTGCAGGCGGCATCTGCCTGTTTGTATTCACCTCTTCCGCTCACAGAAAATCAGCGATTGACGCCTGCAATGAAACCGTGGAAAGAATAAAGGCAGAGTTGCCGGTTTGGGGTAAGGAGCTTTTCTCTGATGAAACCTACCAATGGAAAATAAACAGCTAAACACATCGAAGCATCATGGTTGATATAACGAAGAAGTCCAGTAGCCTGCGGGTAGCAATTGCATCGGCTGTGGTGAATGTATCCCAACAGTCCACTATCGACGCTATTAAAAATGATACGGTCCCGAAAGGCAACGTATTTGAATTCTCGCGCGCCGCGGGATTGCTGGCCGTAAAAAAAACAAGCGATGTGATACCGGATTGCCATCCGCTGCCTGTTGAATTTACCTCCATAAAACATACCATAGAGGGGCTTCAGATTACTATTTCCGTAGAAGTACATACGATTTACAAAACGGGTGTAGAGGTAGAGGCCATGCATGGGGCCGCTATCACCGCATTAACAATGTATGACATGTTAAAACCCCTGGATAAAGGCATCGCCATTGCGGAGTTGAAACTGCAGAGCAAATCAGGCGGAAAAACCGATTTTCGTTTACAGGAAGCCGCGGGGCTAATGGCTGCGGTGATCGTGTGCTCCGACTCAGTGGCACAAAACAAAGCAAGCGATCGTACGGGTAGACTTGTAATCGAAAAATTATCTGGTTATGGCATCCTGGCCACCATGCAGGAGAACATTCCTGATGACTTTGACCAGGTGCAACAAAAGGCAAGGTTTTGTTCGGAAGCGGGTTATGACCTGCTTGTTTTCGCCGGTGGCACCGGGCTTTCAGAAAGGGATATAACGCCGGATGCTATCAGGCCGATGCTAACCAAAGAAATCCCCGGCATCATGGAAACCGCCCGGCAATACGGACAGCAAAGGATGCCTTACGCAATGTTATCCCGAGGGGTTTGCGGATTTATCAACAGGACCCTTGTAATAACGCTCCCCGGTTCGCCAAAAGGAGCTACCGAAACCATGGATGCGATCTTTCCCTATATACTACATGTTTTTAAAGTAGCGGAGGGTTTAAGGCATGAATAGCCCTCTGTCAGCTGCTGGTAAGTAGAATATTTTCCCCAATTATCAGTCTAATGCATCCCGAAAAAGGAAAAGGACCCGCTCCAGCTATTAATGTTATTACCGTTTAATTACTGGCATTATTTTGCTAATGTATCCCGGAACGTACGATTGCCTGCGATTTGAGTGCAGTTAGTTATTTATCCTTAAAACATTTTAAACTAAAAGGTATGACAAAGAATTTTTTTTATGCGTTGTTACTTTCCGCAATCCCTTTCCTTAGCAGTTGTGAGGCCATCGGCACTGTTTTTAAAGCCGGGATGTGGTGGGCTTTTATATTAATGATACTCGTTGTGGGCTTGATCGTCTGGATCGTGTCAAAAACAAGGAAATAGATCTGGTGTTAGTATTTCCAACCTGTTTAACAGAAGAATAAAAAATGTTCTCTATTCCGGTGCTGACGTATTTTTATAAAAAATCTAAAACGTAAGAACTGGATTCGCTTACACATATAGCACTGGGGGCCTGTATGGGCGAAGCGTTTGCAGGCCGCACAGTTGGCAAAAAAGCGATGCTTTGGGGCATCCTTGCCCAGAGCATCCCTGATATTGACTTTGTAGCAGCCTTTTGGTCAGATACAATCGGCAATTTATTCTCACACAGGGGCTTTACGCATTCCCTTTTATTTGCAGCCCTGGTAACACCGGTAATTGCGGGCCTTGCTAATCATTGGCACCGGCCACATAATATTTCCTACCGCCGATGGGTCCTTTTTATTGGAGCCGTTATCCTGATGCATATATTTTTAGATGCTTTCAATAATTACGGAGTTGGTTGGTTTGAGCCATTTAATGATGCGCGGATCTCGTTCAATACGATGTATGTTGCCGACTTTTTCTTTTCTCTTGCACCCGGCATCGCCTGCGTTTTACTTATCGCGCTCAACAGGAAAAACCCCCGAAGACGATGGATCTGGCAACTGGGGCTCATCATTCCATTTTTATACCTTGCCTACGGCGTGGCAAACAGGAATTACATAAGCCGCCAGGCCAAACAGATCCTTGCTAAACAAAATATCAAACCAAAACGGCTGCTCATTACACCCGCTCCCTTGCAAAGCTGGTTATGGTTTATAGCCGCGGATGTAGATTCCGGTTTTTACGTTGGCTACAGGTCTGTATTTGACAGGACCCCTGCGAATGATTTTCACTATATCTCCCGGAACAATTTCCTGCAGGATTCTGTAAAAGATGAAATTGCCATGCGGAAGATCATGCAGTTTGCACAGGATTGGTACACGCTTGAAAAACACGCTGACACGATTTTAATCACTGACCTTCGGTTTGGCCAGGTGGTGGGATGGCAGGATCCCAAGGAAAGTTTTGCTTTTTATTATTACCTGCAACCGGAAATAGATAATACCCTCGTAGTGCAGCGGGGACGGTTCTCTAAATGGGACCGCAACTCTTTCCGTTCTTTATTAAGAAGGATTAAAGGAAATTAATGAAGTGGCATAGATATCGCCGAAATTACAATACGGGTGAAAACAACCTCGCTAATTTTTCAGGCAACTGTCGATAGCCCGACCGGTCAAACCATTGTTGTTTATCTATTTGCTCAGCGTTTTGTAGATCTTCGAAAAACACCTCCCGCATCTGGCGCGCAAAATCCTCATCGTAGATGATGGCATTTACCTCAAAATTTAATTCAAAACTGCGGTAGTCCATATTGGCTGTTCCCACCACCGAAAGCTTACCGTCTGTGGTCATTGTTTTTGCATGCACAAAACCTTTTTGGTATAAGTAAATATCTACCCCCGCCTGCAGCAGTCTGTTATAGTTTGATTTTGAAGCGGCATTCACCAGCTTTGAATCGCAAACACCCGGAACGAGCAGCTTTACACTTAATCCACTAAGAGCGGCCACGCAAAGTGCATCCATAATACTATCACCCGGGATAAAATAGGGGGTCGTGATCAGGATCTCTTCCTTTGCGAGGTAAATGGCTTGAAGGATAGAATACAGGACAGACGGAAGATGTGAATCGGGGCCGCTTGCTGCCACCTGCACAAAACTACCTTCACCTGCAGGGTCTATATGATTGAAAAAAGCTTTATCCGGTGCAAGCGGCGTTGCGCAACAAAAATTCCAATCAGAAATAAACAAGTATTGCAGGTAGTAAACTGCCGGCCCATCAATTCTAACGTGGGTGTCCCGCCAGAAAAGCTTTTTACTATCTTTCCCGCCGGCGCCTTTCCCGTTTACATATTTGTCGCTGACGTTTATTCCGCCTACAAATGCTGTGCACCCGTCGATTACTACAATTTTCCGGTGATTGCGGTAATTCATCCTGTTTGCAAGAATATAAAAACGGACTTTATGAAACGGGTGAATTTCCACCCCCGCCTTTCGCATTCTTTCTTCTGTTTTCTTTTTAATGGAAGGGCTTCCAAAATCATCATATATAAATCGTACCTGCACCCCTTGCTCAGCTTTTTTTATAAGGAGTTCCAACAGGGGCGTACCCGTGTTGTCATATTCATAAATGTAATACTCGATATGAATATGATGTTTGGCTTCTTCAATTGCCTGCATCAGGTTGGGAAATTTGTTTTCACCGTTGATGAGGAGTGCTACTTTATTGTTTTTTGTGAGCGGGCTCCCCAGGTCTTTGATCAGCATTGCGGCGAGTTCGCCATTGGCATCAGCATGGTCTTTTCCTGGTTCGAAATTTACTTCATTATATTCGGAAATACTGCTCTTTAGCTGCTGCAGTATTCGCTGATCTGCTTCGCTTTTTTTGTTGTACCGTCTGATCCTCCAGTAGTTGATGCCAAAAGTTATATAAAAGAGGATACCGATCACCGGGATAAAAAAGGCAAACAGCAGGTAGGCGAGGGTTTTGTTAGTGCTTTGTGTTTCAAACACAATCCTAAGGCTGACTAAAATAAAGATAGCCACATAGATCACTATCCCGAGGATCATCCAATTCATGCAGTTGATTTAAAGTGCTGGTTCCCTTGTTGTATGCTATAAATATACCACAGATATTACAGGAAAAAAATTTTCCCCTATCCGTCGCAACATGCGGTGAATACGATAAGTCAAAAATACAGCGGGGAACGAATGCAATTTTTTACACAACAGCGCTACTATTGTGAACATAATTCTACATATGCTGGTACAGACTAAGTGAAAATTTAATGGCATGCTTTTTTGAACTGTTGGGTAAAATCATTAGATATGGCAAACAACAACGAACAACTTGCAGAAACACTCAACGACCTTGTAAGGATCAACCATGATCGTATTGAAGGTTATGAAAGAGCATCCAGGGAAACGAAAGATGCTGACGTGGATCTGCAGGCTACCTTTCATAAGATGGCTGACGAGAGCCGCAAATACAAGAGAGAGCTGGAAGAAAAAGTACTAAGCCTTGGTGAAGAACCATCATCAGATACAACAGTTGCCGGTAAGATCTACCGTGTCTGGATGGATGTTAAGAATACTTTCACAGGTGCTGACAGGGAATCCATTCTGGCCTCTTGCGAATTTGGTGAAGATGCTGCGCAGAAAGCTTACAACGAAGCGCTGGAAACGGACGCCGAGATGGATGCTGAAACCCGCCAGTTGATAATGGAGCAGAAAAACTCATTGAAAACCTCTCATGACATTATCAAAAAGTACAGGGATTTGCACGATGTTTCCTAGCCTTCAATAATCATGAGTGGGTTCAATACGATCCTTAAGGAAAATCATTGAAAATAGTTGGATTATAATTCAGCAAGCGAAACTTTAGTGATACTCAACCGATATAAATTCTAACAAACGAACCGACAGCTGGACTCACTCATGTCTTTATAAATTTGGTTTTGGTTTTGAAATTGGGCGCCATGCAAATGGCGCTCTTTTTTTAAATAGGCCTCAACTCATTTTTGCCAGGAGTTTCATCAGTACTTTTTCATC
>JAYSYY010000043.1:0-36152 GCA_043727215.1 Chitinophagaceae bacterium
AAAAACTATCTCCTGCTTTTACTGTAAATTGCTGACCTGCGATTTTTACTACTGCTAACATAACATCCCGAATTTAGGACGGCAAAGGTAAGGTTTTATCCCTATTCAGCAACCCTTTTCAAAAAGTTTTTAATGGGATTTCAAGCCTGGGGCGGGCTGGCACACTTCTAATGCCGGATAATTGGTTGTAAATCAGCGGAAAACAGGACAAAAACGGGCATTGCGGGCATTGATTTGTAACTTTTCTGTCAACCAGTTGGTATATATTCGTACAAATTTATGAAGCCTATTCTTCACCTTTTCCAGGCCATCTATACCATATATGCATTTGTAGTTTTCCTGCTACTGATGTTCCTGCTTTTCCCTTTTATTGCGGGTGCTTCCTTGTTTGGAAAGGTTACGGGCGGAAACGTTATATATAGTATATGCAGGTTCTGGTCGGCTGCCTGTTTATTCCTGTGGGGTATCCGCCATAGCAACCATTTTGAGGCACCGCATGACCCGGGTCACCCCTGTATATTTCTTTTTAATCATATATCTTATATGGATATACCTATTTTACTGTGTGCATTCAGGTACCAGCATATCAGGGTGCTGGGGAAAGCGGAAATGGCAAAAGTGCCGATCTTTGGGTTTATATACAAAAACGCGGTGGTTTCCGTGGTGCGCTCAAACATGGCCCACCGGGCCAGAAGTGTGCAGGTCCTCAAATCCGTTCTCCGGAAAAATATTTCCGTGGTGATAGCGCCGGAAGGCACTTTTAACATGACCAGCCAGCCACTCAGCGATTTTTACGACGGTGCATTCCGGATCGCAATAGAAACGAACACACCTATTAAGCCGGTTTTATTCCTCGATGCCTATGACAGGTTGCATCACCGCAGTATATTTTCGATGTCGCCCGGGAAATCGCGGGCCGTATACCTGCAGGAGATCCCGGTAGCGGGTTACCAGCTGGCACACACCGGCAAATTGAAGCAGGAAGTGTATAAGAAAATGGAAGAAGGACTTATTAAATATAAAGCAAGCTGGATCAGATCATGACGGGAAATGCAGCCATACTATTCACTGAGGATGAACCCACGGTATGGGCACATGTGATTTTACCCCTTGCCTTGCCGCAGGTGTACACCTATGCAGTGCCTGCGCACCTTGTGCCGCACGCTCTTCCCGGTTGCAGGGCAGAAGTAGTGTTTGGAAAAAATAAAAAATATGCGGGGGTGATCAAATCCACGACTTCCGAAAAACCTCCCTATAAAAGCAAGCCGGTTTTGAACATCCTGGATGATGCACCCTTACTTTACCCCGAACAACTAAAGTTGTGGGAGTGGATGAGCCAGTATTATATGTGTTCCGAAGGGGAAGTGATGGCTGCCGCCCTGCCCGCCAATTTTAAACTGAGCAGTGAGACTATTTTACTTTATAACGAGGAGATCGGGGAGGACTTTTCCAACCTGGGTAATGATGAGTTCCTGGTTGCTGAGGCCCTGCTGCTGAAAAAACAATTGCAGCTGACCGAAGTACAACAAATACTCGACGCTATCCACGTGTATCCCGTCATAAAAAAACTCATCGATAAAAAAGTATGTTTTATCTGGGAAGAGCTGAGCGAGCGGTACAAGGTGAAAAAGGAAACGTACATTTCCTTGCATCCGCAACAGCAATCCGAAGAAGCACTCAGCAAAATTTTAAATGAGTGGAAAGGCGCGCCGAAACAAATGGAACTGCTGCTCGCATTTTTGCATTTGCAGAAAACAGCAGGCGATGTAGTACAAGCCGCATTATTAAAAAAATCGGGAGCCACCGCGGCCCAGTTGAAAGGGCTGATAGAAAAAAATATACTGCTGGCGGAAAAGCGGAGCATCGACCGGATACCAACATTGCCCAAAGATGTATCCATCGATTTTGAACTCAGTGCCAAACAGCAGCGATCCCTGGATGATGTAACCGGCATTTTTGCTGAAAAAAATGTTTGCCTGTTGCATGGTGTTACCAGCAGCGGGAAAACACAGTTATACATAAAACTCATTGCGGAGGAATTTCGCAAAGGAAAACAGGTTTTATACCTGCTGCCCGAGATAGCACTAACGGCACAGGTCATCCGCCGGTTGCAAAAACATTTCGGTGGTAATATCGCCATCTATCATTCTAAGTTCAACAACCAGGAGCGCGTGGAACTGTGGAATAAAATAAGAACCGGGGATGTCAAGATCGTTCTTGGGGCCCGTAGCGCCCTCATGCTGCCCTTTAAGGACCTGAGCCTCGTGATAGTAGACGAGGAGCATGATACTTCCTATAAGCAGCAGGATCCGGCTCCCAGGTACAACGCCCGGGATGCAGCTATTTATTATGCTTCTTTGTTTGGGGCAAAAGTTTTATTGGGAAGTGCTACACCCTCCGTGGAAAGTTATTTCAATGCCAAACAGCATAAATACGGATTGGTGCAGCTGGATGAAAGATTTGGCGGTATCCAATTGCCTGCAATAGAAATTATCAATACAAGACAGGTTGCACAGAAAGGCAAAGTGATGATCAGCCCGCAATTAAAGGAAGCCATTCAACAGGCATTGGATGATAATAAGCAGGTGATCCTTTTTCAAAACAGGCGGGGCTACAATCCCTACCTGATCTGCAGTGCCTGCGGCCATATCCCGCAATGTGTACATTGCGATGTTTCGCTTACACTGCACAAATATTCCAAAAAATTACATTGTCATTATTGTGGCAGTACCTATCCTGTGCTGGTAGCATGCCCCGCCTGCGGCAGCAATAACTGGTTAGAGAAAAATTTCGGGACAGAAAAAATTGAAGAGCAGCTGGAAGAAGCGTTTGCCAGGTATAAAATTGCCAGGATGGATGTGGACAGTGTAAGAGGTAAGACTGAACATGATAACCTGATCCAGCTTTTTGAGCAGCAGCGTATAGACATTCTCGTGGGTACCCAAATGGTAGTGAAAGGATTGGATTTCGATCATGTGAGCCTGGTGGGTATACTGGATGCCGACGGGCTCCTGAGTTTTGCAGACTTCCGTGTGAATGAGAGAGCCTTTCAGTTAATGGAACAAGTGAGCGGAAGGGCAGGCCGTAAACACGCGCAGGGAAAGGTACTCATACAGGCGATGAATGTGAAACACCCGGTATTGGAGTTGGTGCAGCAGCATGATTATCAAAAATTTTATGGCTATGAGATCGAAAACCGGAAAGAATTTTTTTACCCGCCGTTTAGCAGGATCGTAATGCTCACCCTGAAGCACCGGGACAAATCCATCGTAGATGCGGCCGCCCAAAAACTCGTTGCCTCGCTCTCGCAGGACCTGCGGGACTTTGTAGTGGGGCCGGCCGCACCCGTCATCGGCCGGTTAAGAAACCAGTACCTGATGGAGATCATGGTTAAACTGCCAAAGGAACCCGGCATGAGTAGCAATTACAAAAAGGTGATCCGCAATCATATTAACCTGATGCAGACAGATAAAACTTTTAGGTCTGTGCATGTTATTGCAGATGTGGATGCCATGTAAACCCTGTTTTCCTTTTACAGAAAAACACCAGCGTTAAAAATATCCCGATGCATTTCAAGGAAAATTTCTCACTTAAGAAGTACAACAGTTTTGGCATTGATGCCACTGCAAAATATTTCGCAGCCTTTGGTTCCGTGCAACAGCTGGAAGAACAGCTGGAGGCTAAACAACAGCTGGATGTTGGCCACCGGGGAACGATGGTATTGGGTGGTGGTAGTAATATTCTTTTTACCAAAAACTTTAACGGGCTTGTATTAAAGAATGAGCTTGCAGGCATTGAACTGGTTCAAGAAGATGCAGATGCAGTTTATGTAAAATCAGGCGCCGGCGTAAACTGGCACCAGTTTGTACTTTATTGCATCGAAAACAATTTTGCAGGGGTAGAGAACCTCTCCCTGATACCTGGAAATGTGGGTGCCAGCCCTATGCAAAATATCGGTGCTTACGGAGTAGAGATAAAAGATGTTTTTCATTCCCTGGAGGCCTTTCACCTGCAGGATAAACAACGCGTTCACTTCAGCCTGGCAGATTGTGGGTTCGGATACCGCGAGAGTGTGTTCAAAGGAAAATACCGTAACCAGTTTGTGATCCTCAGTGTTACATACCGTCTCAGCCGTCAACCCCGATTCAACACATCCTATGGTGCGATCGGCGGGGAGTTGCAAAATATGGGTGTGCGGGACCTCACTATTGCAGCAGTTTCCCAGGCAGTGATCAACATACGCCGAAGCAAATTACCTGACCCTGCAGTGATCGGCAATGCTGGCAGTTTTTTTAAAAATCCTGAAGTGGAGAATGATCATTTTGAGACACTGAAAAAAGAGTTCCCGTCCATCATTGGTTATGACCTTCACAACGGGAATAGAAAACTGGCGGCTGGCTGGATGATTGAACAATGCGGTTGGAAAGGTTACAGGAAAGGAGATGCGGGATGCCATAGCGGGCAGGCATTGGTGTTGGTGAATTACGGCCATGCAAAAGGAGAGGAGATCTATGCACTTAGCGGAGCCATCATCGCCTCGGTGGAGGAAAAGTTCGGTCTAACGCTGCACAGGGAAGTAAATATTATCTGAGCAACGAATGCAGCATTTTTAAGTGAATGAAAGTCTTGAAAGAGAAATACTACTTATGAAATTTGGAATGCTTACGCTGGTTCTTTTGCTGGTTGCGGTTTGTTCGTATGCCCAATAGATACCATCCGGTTGAAAAACCAGGAGCCTGGAGGTTCTGATAAAATGGTGACAGATCGCCCTTCCCAGGCTGTCTATATTGTTGTTGGCGGATCAGGCACCGGTTCCGGGTGAAGTATGACCGGCGTTTTGGAACACGGTAAATGGGTTGGTTTGTACGGGCGGACCCGGTTCTTTTAGCCAGGCGCGCAACGGTTTTTTCTCCGTTCCGGCTTCTATCAATAACCTTATCGGAAGACTGCCTCATTTCTTTGAGGTGGCTGCAGGAGCTGCCTTAGTTGCAGGGTATTTTGATCCCTTTCACAAACAGGAAGAAACCGGAAGCAGGGTCTTTGGGCATTTCAATCCCGGCGACCGGTAACAGTCCGCACGCGGAGGTTTTTTGGCGGCAACAGGCGTTAGCCTGTTATTTGTTGAAGGATACGATCTAGCCTCTTATTACCTGGGCCCAGGTTATTGTTTTTAACAGCACAGATCTTGTTATAAAAAATGCCGCAGCGAAACCAATTTCCGGTTGCGGCATTTTCGTAATCCTGTATCGGTTATTACTTATAGTCGTCCTCGTTGTATCCGTCGTCAAAGTCGGCAGTACCAATATTTAGCATACTGCCCATGAGGTCTTTAAATTCGATCTTGCCTTCTATAACTTTTTTGCTGATGAGTGAATGTGCGCTCAGGCCGTGCAATACCAGTTCCATAAGCAGGGCCGTTTCCAGTTCACTGCCTGCATTAAAATATTTTTTCACCAATGCATGCAGGCCACTGACATTATATAATAACTGAATTTTGTCTTCATCTTTAGATTCCAAAAAAAGGTTCAGGCTGTTGCCCTTGTCAAACCAGGCAAGAATTGCCTTGTAAGGATTTTCCTCCGGTTTGTCAACTCCCTTTCTTTTCTTAAAAGTTTCCGGGTTCGGGAAGTACTGGGTGAACTGGTTCCTGGTAGAACGTTCTACCAGGTTCACGGCCACCTGGTAAGGCCCTTCCTGTTCTCCTTCATACAACAACTCGATCTTACCTGTAATGGAAGGTATGATACCTGTAAGATCGCTGAGCCACACCTGGGTTGTTTTTTCATTGTTGATAATTGCCCGTCGTTCTGCCGCGCTCACAACATTCTCGTAAGCAGCGATCGTAAGCCTTGCACTCACACCGCTCTTTTTATCCACCAGTTCACTTTCTCGTGCTTCAAAGGCCACCTGTTCTATCAGTCTTTTAATAAGATCACTTACCATGACCTTACTTTTCTGCGCTTCCATGATATTGGCCTCCTGCTCCGTAATGCTCAGCGCAGTGTCAATAGATCGCGGGTAATGCGTAAGGATCTGGCTTTCAATCCGGTCTTTCAGTGGCGTTACAATACTTCCCCTGTTCGTGTAATCCTCCGGGTTAGCGGTGAACACGAATAAAACATCCAAGGGTAGCCGCAGTTTAAATCCCCTTATCTGGAGGTCGCCCTCTTCCAGGATATTAAAAAGGGACACCTGGATCCTTGCCTGCAGATCCGGTAATTCGTTTATTACAAAGATGCAACGGTTGCTCCGGGGTATGATGCCATAGTGCAGCACGTTTTCATCAGCAAAACTTAGTTTGAGGTTAGCCGCTTTTATCGGGTCAATATCACCGATAAGGTCGGCTACACTCACATCCGGGGTGGCAAGTTTTTCGCCATATCTTTTAGCTTTGTGCAACCACTCAATAGGCGTATCGTCTCCTTTCTCTTTCAGGAGGTCTACGGCGTATTTCGATATGGGTTTCAAGGGGTCATCATTCACTTCGCTGCCTGCAATCACGGGAATGTACTCATCCAGCAAGTCTGTCATTAACCTTGCCATACGCGTTTTGGCCTGCCCGCGCAGGCCCAGGAATAGGATGTTGTGCCGGCTCAGGAGTGCTCTTTCTGTATCAGGTATCACCGAATCCTCATAACCCAATATGCCCGGAAATGAATTTTCTTTTGCTTTTATTTTTTTAATAAGGTTCTCTCTTATTTCATCTTTGATAGATTTAGAAGCCCAGCCACTTTTTTTCAGTTCCCCGAAGGTTTTAATTTTTTCTATATTCATTTTTTATGTTTAACGATTCGTCTTTTTTTGTTTGTAAATTTTCGGAAACGATGCAGTCATCCTCCTTTCTTTTTGTACCTCCGTGCGATACACCTTCTACCGTCCACCGTCAACCGTCCACCTTCCTAATATACCGTCTTCCTTTTCCCGCTTTCAAAATCCTTAAAAATAAATGCGCCTAGTTTATCAAGGGAGGCAAAAAAAGCCTTGCCATGATTGGTTTCAGTGAACTCCTGCACAAATCTTTGCAGGTAAGGATCACTCGCAATCATAAAGGTGGTGATAGGAATCTTTAATTTTTTGCATTGCGTTGCCAGGCTCATGCACCGGTTTAAAATTTTCCGGTCTATACCGAAGCTGTTCTTGTAATATTTCTTTCCCACTTTCAGGCAGGTAGGCTTACCATCCGTGATCATGAAGATCTGTTTATTGGGGTTGCGCCGCCGGCGTAGAATATCCATCGCCAGTTCTAGTCCTGCCACCGTATTGGTATGATACGGGCCCACCTGAAGGTAAGGCAGGTCCTTTACTTCAATGGTCCAGGCATCATTGCCAAATACCACGATGTCCAAAGTGTCTTTGGGGTATTTCGTTTGTATCAGCTCACTCAACGCCATCGCCACTTTTTTTGCAGGTGTTATCCTGTCTTCCCCGTAGAGGATCATCGAGTGCGAAATATCGATCATCAATACCGTCGATGTTTGCGATTTAAAATCGGTTTCCCTGATCTCCAGGTCCTCCTCCTGCATCCGGAAACTTTCCACACCATGGTTGATCTGCGCATTGCGGATACTGCTCGTAAAATCGATCTGTTCCATCGTGTCCCCAAACTGGAAGGGCCGGGTTTCAGGATTGATCTCATCCCCGCCACCTGGTTTGAAGGTCTGGTGATTGCCCTGCCGGGTTTTTTTTAGTTTTCCAAAGATGTCTTCCAGGCTTTTTTTACGTATGCCCTGTTCCGTTTTGGAAGTGATTTTTATGGAGCCATTCTGCGGATCCTCATCCACATATCCTTTCTGTTTTAATTCCTCCAGGAAATCCCCGATGCCATAATCATTGTTGGTCAGTTTATATTCTTTATCCAATTCATTCATCCACTGCATGGCTTCATTAAAATCGCCGTTCGTGTAGGTAAGCAATTGGAGGAAAAGGTCCAGCAGCTGCTCAAATTTTGTCTGGGCATTTTCTGATGGATCGTATTTTGAAAAATTAAAACCCCGCATAATTTTTAAGTTGAAAATGAGTGCTGATGTGGCCGGGACGTTAAATTTTAGTGGTTAGCGCACTGCCTGCCCTGTACGGGCATCCCGGGCCGCTTTCTACAAACAAAGTGCAAATTACGTAACAAACATCCTCATCGTTTGGTTTGAATGTTAAATAAAAAGGCCTGCGCGATGCAGGCCTTTTTTGTACTATTTTTTAGTCCCGGGGTACTTTGGGCGATTATCTTTGCCGGTTTTTCCCATCGGGCAACACCTATTTTGGCGTATCTGCAGGTGCCCGTGGTACGTTCTGGATAGTTCCAGGTGTTTCAGGATTTACCGCAGGTTGTTTGGTGAATTCCTGTTCCAGTCCCATCAAACCCCTGAGCAGGTTATCGTTCCTTTCTTCCTCCATGCTCAACGAATAGCGCATTTTCTCATTGAGGCTTTCGTAGTACATTTTCTGCTGTTCCATGTCCTTGCGCAGCGCTTTGGTTACTTTGGCTGCCAGCGCGGCATCACCTGCCTTGTATGCTGCGAAAGCAAACTGCAGGGCAATCTGGTTATGCTGCTGGTTGCGGCTTGGCATTCCGTAGGGATAGTTTTCTTCCAGCATCATCTTGTCCGCTTTGTTCAACAGCTGTTTTGCTTCTTCGGTACGGCCTTTTTCTGCAAAGTTTAATGCGGATTGGGCATAAGCAAGGCGGATGGTGTTTAAATGCCTGCGATTCTCTTCATCAAAATATACACCAGCAACATTTGCACTGCCAAAAACAAACTTGTTCATCAATTTATCTTTCACCCAGTCCTGGTTTACCTGGCTATTGGCCACCGGTACCAACCGGTACGTGAGCCCGTCCTGGCGCAGGTAATTCTGAAAGCCCAGGTCGTCATAAGGGGAGGTGAAATAGATGGGGCGTTTCCATTTGTTGGCAGCGATAATATTCAGGATGGCTGCATCATTCTTGTACAATACACTTTTCGGGATCTCAAACTGCACGGAAGTGGAAACGCTGTCATTCGCATTCACCGTACCATTTTGTTTTACGACGTTAATATCTACGGGGATACTTACTTTTTTGGATGGGAACACATTTAATGAACTGCCATCTCTGCCCATTTCCATTTTTGCCGCGTCATCACTGCCCGCCCAGTCTTTCATCATGGTATAAAGGTCCATGTACTGGTTAGCGTCTACGCCGGTTTTTGGTGCATTGTAGATCACATCGCGGTTAGAACCTTCGATCTGTGCGGCAGACCATAAGGGATCGATCGGGTCGCTTTGATTCACTTTGTAACGGAGCTGGTTAATGTACCAGTCTGTGCCCAGCAAACTGCTGTTGATAACCCTTATATCTTTTCTGATGCCTTCCACCTCCTGCGCATACCATAGCGGGTAGGTATCATTGTCACCAAAAGAGATCACGATCGCGTTAGGAGCGCAACTTTCCAGGTAATTTTTTGCCAGGTCCCTTGCCAATGTTTTTTTGCTCCTGTCATGATCATCCCAACCCTGGGCACCCATGATCACGGGCACTAGCAACAGGCAAAATGCACCTGCCAGGAATGCGGCATGTTTACCATTCTTGATACCAGCCTGCAGGAGTTCTTTTACATAAAGCACCCCAAGCCCTATCCAGAATGCGAATGCATAAAATGATCCTACAAAAGCGTAGTCCCTTTCCCGTGGCTGGTTGCCCGCCTGGTTAAGGTACACGATGATGGCGAGTCCCGTAAAGAAAAATAGGAGGCCAATGACGAGTGCATCTTTGCCATCTTTTTTATACTGGTAAAACAAGCCCAGCAGTCCGAGGATAAATGGCAAAGCATAAAACTTGTTATTCGCTTTGTTGTTCTTGAGCGCATCCGGCAGCCTGTCCTGGTTGCCCAGGCGGAAGCTGTCATAAAATCCAATACCGGTTTTCCAGTTGCCATCCCGCACATTGCTCATGTGGATACCCTGCACATCGTTTTGCTTGCCCGCAAAATTCCACATAAAGTATCTCCAGTACATCCAGGTGAACTGGTAACTAAAAAAGAATCCTATATTTTCCGCCACTGTAGGTTTGCGGTCATAGTTGCCCTGTTCGTCTTTATTGATACCGGCCCAGTTGGCATAATAATCAGCGTGGCCCTGGTCATTGCTCTGGTCCCACATGCGCGGAAAAAAATGTTTGTCTTCGGCTGAGTATTTATAAGAAACCTTGCGGCCAGACTTTTCATATTTGCCGTTTGACTTTATGTAAGTTTCTTTAATATCCATGTCCTGTATCTGGGCAGTAAAGTCCTGGCCGTATAAAACAGGCCAGTCACCATATTGCTCGCGGCTTACATACCCTACGAGGTTCACCGGGTTGTCTACGTTAAACATATCCAGGCTGGTGTCTGCATTGCTCCGGAGGAGCGTGGTGAAATAGGTGGAATACCCAAGCAGCATAAACGAAAAACACCAGAGTCCCAGTTTAAGGAAGTTCCAGTTGTTTTTATTGGCAATCCGCAGGCCGAAAAACACCAGCACAGCTATGAGCAGGAAGAAAAAGCCGAAGCCGCTAAAGAACGGCAGGCCGAAACTGTTCACAAATAAAATATCCATGTTGCCTGCACCCTGGATGCTCCACTGGATCACGGCTTTTTGCACAACACCTGTAATAATACAACCCAGCAGAAATGCAAAAAAAGTTCCCCAGTTGGTGGGGCTGTATCGCCTGTAATAATAGATGACTACAATGGCGGGTATGGTAAGTATATTTAGCAAATGCACACCGATGGATAATCCCATCAGGAAAAAGATCAGGATGATCCAGCGATCGGCACGGGTAAAATGCCCCCGGATGCCCTGCTCCTGTTCTTCCGCTACTGCCTGGTCCCACTTAAGGATAGCCCAGAAAACAACGGCGGTGAAAAAAGAGGACATTGCGTACACTTCCCCTTCCACGGCACTAAACCAGAATGAATCGGAAAAAGTATAAGCCAGCGCACCAACTACGCCTGCAGCCATTACAGAAATTATTTTTTCAGTGGTTAGTTCCAGGCCATCTTTCTGCACGATCTTCCGCGCAAAGTGCGTAATGCTCCAGAATAAAAATAAGATGGTGAACCCGCTGGAAAGCGCACTCATCAGGTTGATACCGGTAGCGGCCTGGTCTGGTGAAAACGGAGCCATAAACAGCCGTCCTATCAGCACAAACAGCGGAGCGCCGGGCGGGTGGGGTACCTGCAATTTATACGCACTGGAAGCAAACTCACCACAGTCCCAAAGACTGCCCGTAGCTTCCATAGTCATTATATACACTGCACAGGCGATCAGGCATATTGCCCAGCCGGTGATGTTATTGATACGTTTAAAACTCATACGATGTTAGTTATAAGTCGGCAAATATAATGATGTTTGTTATTGAGGCGTCCCTGCCCTCCCTTTTTTACATTTTTTTGTGCGGCCAGGCAGGTTTTATGCATTCGCCTGGCCTATTAGAAATGGAGAATGGCGGCAGGGACAACCGGGCGTGCACCGTTCTTCCCGCAACCCTCGAAACCCTGACCGGAAAGTTCGCACGCCAAATACTGCCCCGGGTTTTATCTTTGGCAAAATGAGAAAAGCTTTTCTGCAATTACATATAGCCGTTTTCCTGGCGGGGTTCACGGCAATCCTGGGCAAACTCATACAGTTGGGGGAAGGGATGCTGGTATGGTACCGGCTCCTCATTACGGTCATTGTGCTGGGAGCCTGGATGTTTTACAAAAAGCAATTACACACAATACCCTTTTATGATCTCAAACGCGTTGCGGGAGTAGGTATCGTGATCGCCCTGCACTGGTTATTATTTTATGGTAGTATAAAATATTCAAATGTGTCTGTGGCACTCGTGTGTTTTTCTGCCACGGGTTTTTTCACGGCCTTGTTCGAACCATTTATCCTTCGCACCAAAATGATATGGAAGGAACTCCTGCTCGGGTTACTGGCCATTGCGGGCATTTATATCATTTTTGATTTTCACCCCCAGTTTAAGCTGGGAATTATCTTCGGGATCCTTGCCGCAGTAGGCAGTGCTTTATTTCCCATATTTAATAAACAACTCCTCACCCGGTTTCTGCCACTCACGCTTACCCTGTATGAACTGGGTGCCGGATTTTTTTTCCTCTGTATAGCCCTGCCTTTTTACCACCAGTGGTTTCCGGCAGCGTATTACTGGCCGCTATGGTCCGATTGGTTCTGGTTGCTCATCTTATCGGTCTTGTGCACGGTCGTAATGTTCAACCTCCAGTTATTTGCACTGCAGAAAATATCTGCCTTCACTGCCAATCTTACCTTTAACCTGGAACCGTTGTATGGGATCATCATGGCCTTTATTTTTTTTAATGAAAGTAATATGCTGCGCGGGGAGTTTTTCATCGGCCTGGGCCTCATCATGCTGGCCGTGCTGCTGCAGATGATGCTGGTGATGAGGAAGGCCAAAGCCGGCCTGCCATCACTGGCCGCGAGCGCTAAAGGGTCATAGTTTTTTTAGCAGTTCTTCATTCATTTTCACGTAATCATCATTTTTAGCGGCCTGGGCCAGTTCAAGGGATCTAAGGGAACTCTCTTTTGCTGCTTTTTTATCACCCCCTTCTTTTTCTATTTTCGCTTTGTACAGCCATATCCAATAGGCTTTAGGATCTTCTTCCACTGCCTTGCATATATACTCCAGGGCTTTATTTGGATTTTTATCATACTCGTAAAAGAATTGTGCGGCCTGCCAATAGGGCTTTTGTTTATCGGATAAAAGGGCAGTGTTCAGTTGTGCCCGTAGCTTTTCTTTGATGCGAACCTTTATTGGTATAACAACAGCCGTTTTCTCCCATTTTAATAATAGTTCGCAGGACTCTGCCTGTAGGTTATCAAATTGAATGGTGAAATTTTCCAATGCATACCTGATACGGATAGGCGCTACGCGAAACCTTACGATATCTTCCGCCTCTTTGTAGCCTTCCACACCCCAGTTGTTCACACCCTTATTGAATATCACCTCCCAGCTATCATACCCCGGTACCGTGTAGAGTGCATAGGAACCCGTGTCTATTTTTTTGCCGTTTATTTCCACGGGTTCGGTAAATCGTACCAGCGTGGCTGCATTGGCACCCGTGCGCCATAGTTTATTATAAGGTACCAGGCCGCCAAATACTTCCCTGGTTTTACTGGACGGCCTGCTGTATTTAACGTCTATGGTACCCAAAGCAAACTCCTGCGAAATAAACTGGGTGGGAGAGGGCGGTGGCATTTTTACCTGCGCATATGCTGCCATTGCAGCCATACAAACCACGAAAAATAATACGCACTTTTTCATTGTGTTCATTTTACTATTACATTTAAAATGGGACGAGCAGGCCGGCAAGTATTATTGAAAAAAGACTTTCACCGTCTGGTAGAACAGCCTGTTGTTCATGGAAGCGATCTGTGTATTTTTTAACTGGGTTTCAGAATAGCCCTGCAGTCCCAGCAGCCCGGCTGCGTTGCCTTTATTCAGAGCGATCTCCAGGTAGCCGGCAGAATTGAAATGCGCGAGTTTTTCCCCTTCCGGCACATCCGCATAGGTATCGCTGATCTTATCGATCACTTCATCTCGTTTAAAGATGATGGAGAATTTCCTTCCTTTTCTTTGTTCTTCAAACTCATCTTTGTGAATGTTTACAATTACATTTTCAAAATTATCAATGAAGATGATCTGTCCCTCTATCCAGTTTGTACCCAGCAACGGGCGCAGCGGATTTTTTACCCGGATAGACACTTGCGGGTCGCCCAGTTCTTCTATCTTTTTGCCTTTGATGATGGCATCAATGGCTTTTGCAAAAACACTGATGCAATAAAGGGTATTTTTTTGTTCGTTTTTGTCCAGTTCCAATGCCACCACTTTTTGGGGCGTTTCCTCCAGGATCATCGTGATCAGCCCGTTGTCTGCGCAGCCGATATACTGCCCGTTGTGTTCCACCAGCAGGAGATGTTCCGGCTTCTCATCAAAAAGATTGACAAGTACCAGGTGAAAGCTGCCGGGGGGAAAATTCCTTATAGCGTTCCTGCACACATAGGCAGCCTGCGGGTAATTAAAGGGGGAAAGTAAATGAGATATGTCGATGATCGTAAGCCCGTCATTAGCCTGTAGCAACCTGCCCTTTATTGCGGCCGGCATGAAATCCTGCATGCCTATATCGCTGGTAAGGGTTAATAACGGCATCGTGTAGTTTGAAAGATTTTATCGTGTTTAGTAAAGAAAAGGGTGGCGGAGGCCTGTCTTATTTAATGAGTTGACCATCTTTAAAGAAAAATTTCCGGGTAAGTTTATCGGCCCATGCCGGGAAAAATTTATTTACAAAAACAGTTTGTTTGCCTTTGAAAGTGAGTACCAGCGTTCTTTTCTTTTTCTCAATGGCTACCAATATATGCCCGGCACATTCCCGTGCACTCATCAACAGGGACTCGTTCAGCGGGCTTTCCCCCTGCGATTGCGACCGGGCGTTTAAGGCAGCATTGCGGATATTACTCCGGGTATACCCCGGGCAAACCCACATTACATTCACATCATCCTCCATCAGTTCCGTCCTCACAGCCTCCAGCCAACCGTTCAAAGCAAATTTGCTGGCACTATAGCCGCTACGCCCCGGCAAACCCCTGTACCCTGCAATAGAAGACACTCCCACGATGGTGCCTTTTCGTTCTATGATGGACTGCAGGGCCAGTTTGGTGCAATAAACAGTGCCAAAATAATTAATATCCATTACTTTTCTAAATACCTCCAGTTCCGCATCTTTCAGGAGGGACCGCATCGATATCCCGGCATTATTGACCAGGATATCAATTCCGCCAAATTGTTTAATAGTAGATTCAATAAATAACTTGCAATCGTTGAAGATGCTCACGTCTGCCACTACGCAGTGGAGGGGCATATCAGAATACTTTAACTGCAGGTCGTAGAGTTTATCCTGGTTCCGGGCGCAGGTAGCCACTTTAGCACCCAGGGGTAATAACAATTCAATCAGCGCTTTTCCAATCCCGTCACTGCCGCCGGTGATGGCAACCGTTTTATTTTTAAAAAAATCGCTCATGCATTTTATTTGAGGCAAAAATAGGTGCAATATCCCGCTGTTGTATTTTCTTTCCGCATTTAAATTGGAGAAATAATAAAAATCTTTTTCAAAAAAATTTGCTGCAAAGGCATTTTGCCTTATTTTTGCAATCCATTAAAAAAATGGGAATGATTCTGTAGCTCAGTTGGTATAGCATCCCGATTTTATCGGGTGGGTTCTGGGTTCGGAGGAAAATAAAGGTTCGTAATAGAAATGACGATTCTGTAGCTCAATTGGTAGAGTATTAATCGTATAATGATTCTGTAGCTCAGTTGGTAGAGCAATACACTTTTAATGTATGGGTCCTGGGTTCGAGTCCCAGCGGGATCACAAGCTGAAAAGCAAAAAACACCAAAAGCCCTCAAACATTAGGTTTGAGGGCTTTTTCATTTTAACACCCACCCCCAAATTATTCATTTTTTGCTATCCTCTGGTGAGTAATAAGGGCGTCTTTTTTAGAAACATACTTACTCACCAGAAACTGTGGAAACCTTTATCTGTATTGAATTATTTGTATTGTTTTGGTTTGGTTTTTTGGACCCAACAGCGTACCTTAAGAGTATAAAATCAGTACTCACCACATGTCAAAAAATTTCGACTTCCTTTTCTATCCAAAAAAGCCCGGGAAATACAAAGCAGGACCTTTAAAAATCTACCTGAGAATAACGGTGGATCAGAGAAGGGTAGAAGTGGTCACTTCTCATCGTGTTGCCCCGGAGCAATGGAATACCGTCAGACAACGTGTAAATGGCAAAACCGAAGAAGCGAGGACAACTAATAAGCATTTAGATATCCTCCAGGCCAAATTATATGATTGCCATTCGGCATTAATAAATGACGGTATTCCCGTTACTGCAGAAGCCCTAAGGAACCACTTTTCTGAAAGAACCGAAACCGATTATGGGTTGGTTAAAGTGTTAAACGCACATTACGATAATCTGAAAAAGCGTATAGGGATAGATTTCGAAGCATCAACAGTAAAGCGTTTCCCTGGAACAATCCGGCATCTCCAATCTTTTATTAAATGGAAATATAACTTGTCCGAAATTCCATTGAAGCAATTAAAGTATTCTTTTATTGCCGATTTTGAGATGTATCTTAAAGTGGAGGCAAGGAACGGCAACAATACGATAGAGAAGCACATTCAAAATATAAAGCGGGTAGTTAGCGCTCTGGTTAAAAGAGGTGCATTGAAGTCGGATCCTTTTGCAGACTTCAGGGTAAAAAGGGTGGTAGTGAATCGCCGGTTTCTGTCAGAAGAGGAAATAGATGCTTTGGTAAACAAGGAATTCACGATTGAAAGAGTCGGCCAGGTACGCGATATTTTCATTTTCAGCTGCTACACTGGTCTTTCATATATCGATATATTTAATTTGACTCCCCAGAATGTAGTCACTGGCATCGACGGATGTAAGTGGATCTTCACCTCCCGCCAGAAAACTGGTATAAAATCAAATGTTCCATTGCTCGATCCCGCATTGGCAATCATCAAAAAATATCGGGAACATCCAACGGTGATCAATAAAAACACCTTGCTACCAGTAATCTCCAATCAGAAAATGAATGCATATCTCAAGGAAGTAGCTGAGTTATGTGGAATTAATAAAGAACTTACATTTCATTGCGCTCGCCACACGTTTGCAACTACAATCACTTTATGCAATGATGTACCCATTGAATCTGTAAGTAAAATGCTGGGACATACGCGAATTCAAACTACCCAGCACTATGCAAAGATTCTGGACAAAAAAGTAAGTAACGACATGCAGGTATTAAAGGATAAAATGGATAAGAAAAGCAAAACGCCGGATGTTTCAAACAAAAATATTCGTAAAGTGTCGTACAGATAGCGATAGCCACCTCTGCAAGAGAAACCATTGGGTTAGGATTACACTCTATTCTTGAAATCAATGCTGACTGATATTTCAAGCTTTGTTCGCCAAGTACTAACCTAATTATTAAACAATCAAACTCAGTTCTTGACTTCCGCAAAAACCGGCGACAAAGTTGTTTCCGTTTTCCGGATGCGCATCGGGTGTATTTTCTGGTAACTAAGATTTCTCCACAACCATTCCATAGGGCCATAATAAAAATATTTCAGCCAGATCGGGCTAACAATTAACTGGAATATCCAGATGGAAAAAACTACATATAGTAATTCGTAACGCTGTAGTTTTCCGAAAAGACCAAAGCCGACTCCAGTAAATACAATCATACAGATCAGGGAGTGCATGATGTAATTTGTTAAGGCCATTTTGCCAACAGCAGCAAGGCTTCGGCGCAGAAAGGTTAATACTCCAGACTTACAAAAAACCATAATCGTTCCAACATGCCCTATAGAAACTGCCACGCGACCAATATCATAGGTCAGATTGGTTTTACTGAACGACATAAAAGAAAAGTTTGCGTCGAGAATTGTTTTCACTTCATAATAATTTACGCTCAGTCCTACGAGGTAGCCGAAAAACATCATGCCCAGGTATAACCTAAAAGATCGTTGCGCAGAAAGGATGTTTAGTTTATAAAGCGCAATGCCGATCAGCATCATGCTCAGAACATCCCATGGATCATACCGGTAAGTCCAGTATGTGTCCGTTTTGAGGTTCCGGGGTGCTAAAAAAGGAACCAGGTCCAGGTAACCCTTCCGCATAGAATTGTTGTATTCGGCTATGGCCTGCGGTGAGCGTTCTTCCTGTATCTTCTCCCAGCGGGTGCTGGCTTCTTTCTGCTCCTTGGTGAGTGCTGTACCTGCCGCATTATTTTTTTCTGCGAGGGCTACATTGGCCAGCATTTTTTTATTGGATTGGTGGTCGGCATAACTCCATATTGCGCCGATCGAAATTAAAAAGGCGGCAGCTATAAAAAGCTTTTTTGGGGCCAGGTGCCTGAAAGAGTAAACCAGGAAGCCCATCAACGCATAGCTGTATAAAATTTCGCCCGTCCACAACAGCAGGTATCCATGTATCAGTCCAAACACGAGCATCCAGAGTATTCTCCTGAAAAAGATATCTGCAGCGTTTATGCCTGCGCCCCGTTTCACCAGCCGGTCCAGGAAGATGAACATCCCCACCCCGAAGAGCAGCGAAAACAAGCCACGCATGGTGCCTTCAAAAAACATATTGGTGGTGATCCAGGTGTAAAGGTTTAGACCAGTGGAACCGCCAGACACGGTAGGATCGCCATACGCATGCGCGAGTCCAAATCCATTTATGTTCATCAAAAGGATCCCGAACAATACGATTCCTCGCATCACGTCCAAAGATGTTATACGTTCGGAGTCCTCTATAGGCATAAGTGAGGATGAAAACTGGTTCATACGCTTGTAAGTTTTGGTGATGGGCCATCAGAGATCGGCCCGCAGGGAGTAATATATAATCTTTGTTCGATATGTCATATGTTTTAACGAGGTAATTATCCAGCGGTGCAAAATGTAGACTGGCCAGCCGGGTGGGTAAACTATTGCAAATACAGGATGGAATATCGCGTTAGGATTAATAACCCTTCTTCCAATGCAGTACCAACAAGCCTTTCAAATCGCTCGAAACCGTTACCTCACCGAATTACGCACCGAATGAATTGATTCATTTTGTGGCGTTCTGGCTTTAATGGTTGGAACACCGCCGTTCCCTTTTCAGGCGATTAGGAAGCTTATCGGTTTGACGTGCATGTGAAAAAACCCGAACCGTTTGCTAAAAGGCTTTTCGATATCATACTTGCCTTTCACCAATACGGATCAGAAGAACAAATTTATTCCTTCCAGCTGACCGCTTCCAAATTTTTCATTGATGCGTATTCAAATGAAGTGTAGCCATCCACATGGAGGATGTTATCCATTGCCAACCAGTTTTTATGCAATAATTTTCCAAGATAATTGGAAAACCTCGGTTAAGGCAAATAACTGGCTTTTTGATAAATTACATCAAATGATTGTTATGCCAACTGTAAAAAATCAAAAACATAAATGTGATGATGAACAAATTATTGATTGTTTTATCTTATTTGCTGGTTTGTTCAACTGTATATGCACAAGGCAATACCGGTAACGAAAGAAAACTTTGGTTAGGTTACATGGATAAAATTGCAAGACCGGTTTTATCTAACCTGGCTGAAGCCAGGTTGAAGGAAAAGATGCCCGTTCTGTTATCAAAAAATATAGATAACAAGGAGAGCAGGGTTAAAGCATCCTACCTGGAAGCTTTTGGCAGAACCTTAAGCGGTATAGGTCCCTGGCTTAATGCAGAGGGAGGATCAAAAGAAGAAGTGTCTTTACGCACACAATACAGGCAATGGACGTTGAAAGCAATTGCAAACGCTGTAAACCCTGCTTCAAAAGATTACCTCACCTGGACGGGTGGACAACCACTCGTTGATGCATCTTTTTTTGCTTTAGGCCTGGTCAGGTGTCCCTGGTTATGGGAGCATTTAGATGAAACTACTAAACTGCAGGTGGTAACTGTACTGAAAAGTACACGTAACACAATGCCCGTTTACACCAATTGGATTTTGTTTTCGGGTATGATAGAAGCGTTCTTTTGTAAGTACGGTTATGAATATGATAAGGTAAGGATTGAATTTGGCATAAGGGAATTTGCCCAACATTGGTATGTTGGTGACGGCATGTTTTCAGATGGAATGAACTTCGCTCTGGATTACTATAATAGTTATGTGATTCAACCTTATCTCGTAAACATTATAGATGCCTTAAATACTAAAGGCAACGATTACAGGTGGTTCGCTTCAAAACTCGACAAGATTACAAAACGCTATGCAGAGATACAGGAAAGGTCTATCAATACAGATGGTTCATTCCCAGTGTTTGGCAGGTCTATCACTTACCGTGGCGGAGCTTTTCATCACCTGGCTGATATTGCTTTACGCAAACAACTGCCCGCTTCTTTGCCTGCAGGGCAAGTAAGAAGTGCACTAATGGCAGTTATAAAAAAAACAATGGATGCCCCTCATACATTTACGAAAGATGGTTGGTTAACCATCGGCCTTCATGGCAGCCAGCCAACACTCGCTGATTTTTATATTAACACCGGAAGTGAGTACCTGTGTATGGCTATTTTTCTGCCATTGGGTTTGCCGGAGACAGACGAGTTTTGGACTTCGGCACCAGCACCATGGACAGCCGTAAAAGTTTGGAGTGGCCAGGATATATCCGGCGACCATGCGCTGGAATTTCACTAAGACTAGTCTGTGAAACTATACTCTATAAAATATGGTGGCGGGCAGTTCCAGGCACAATAACGATCCCCTGGATGAAATAGATAACTCCAATAACTATGAAGTAAGTTGCATCGGAGGGGAGAGTGCGAGGAAATATGCAGAGGAGGCAGTTCATGAATACAAACGGCAAATAGTAATTGCGGAACCATTTAGGCTTCTCACTTAATTTTCACACATTGCACGATGTGTTAGAAGTAGAGGGAACTGATCTCCTGCAGAAACCCGGAATGACCTACCACATTATTCAGGAGCTGGTTCAGTTTCTAATAGAAAACGGGCAGGCCCATTTGCTTAAGGATTAAACAGCCCCACCGGTACCTGGTAAATTTACCCCCCATATTGCTTCACCAAATTAAGAAGCCCGACCAATACTTCCTTCATATTCCTCAGGGTTCCGCCCTCCACAGAATAATATTTATTACGCAGGCTGTTTTCAGATAGCTCTTCATTACGGTCTGTTTTAAAATTCTTCGCAACTATCCGCAGCAGTTCAGTAGAATTCCTGTTAGTAATCACCTTCGCTTCCACCAGCAATTTCACGGCTAGGGATAGGTGCGCAACAGATAAAGAAGTATGTATCTTCTGATCAGCCTGTTGATCCCGGTTATCGTTTGCCTGTGGTTTCAAAAGTTGTTGGCGTTTGTCCAGGAAATAGATCTCCTCCGATAGCCAGGTTCCAATTTGTTCTTTAATGTATGGACGCGACGGCTTCAATGAAATACCTTGTTGTATGGGCAACTGGTTAAGGTCTGTCTTCTCGCGATAGAAAAATTCTATTTGTTCCAGGGTATTCCCACAATGTCCTGCTTTCTCCTGGTACCTTCTTACGGTGAAATTATAATACCTAAGGCTATTAAAGTTTATAAAGACCAGGTATTCATGCAGACGATTGATAGTCTTCATTGACGCCGGCTCCGCAAAAAAAGCCAATAAGCGTTTATACAGGCACTCCAGGTAATCGGTTTTTTGATAAGTGATGATTTTATCTTCTGCAAATAATTCCTGGAAGGGAGCACACAGGATCTGGATCAATTCCTCGGGTATATCAATTTTTCTTGCTTCCTTTTGTATCAGCTTCAATTGTCTTCTCGCTTCCAGGCTTAACCGGTTCTTGGATTCTTCAATGATTTTCATCTCCCGGTCAAAGTATCTTGGAAATTCCATCTCAATAAAAATCAGGGCATCTTCAAGCAACATATTAATGTGGCCGTAAAATTGAATGAGGCTAACCTTTTCGAACTCGTCCATTAGTGGATAATGCTGGCTTTCATAAAGCTGATCCGATAGTTCGGTAAATGCCAGCTGGTGCTGGCGCACAAGATAGGCAATATAATCGTTGTCTGCTGCAGATAAAACTTCCAATTCAAGATTCGCTCTGATTTTTTTCAGTTCATCCAAGGCAACCCGGTAATTTTCGGCAAAGAACTGATAGTTGAGCTGATCGGGCAAAAGGTTGCCGGGGTAAATGGTTTTCCCTATAAGCTTTTTAAGTACTGCTAGTTCAAATTTCAAGGTCTGCTATTTAATGGTTCCAAAGATTAATGACCTTCCAATAGGATAAAATTACAAAAAGCTTTTAAAACGCTTCGCTTCCGACTATAAAAATATAAATTGATTGTCTTTAAGTGGAAGGAAAAAACACCGGTCCGAAGGTGAAAAAACACCAGCCCAAAGGGGAAAAAACACCAGTCCGAAGGGGAAAATTCACTTTGTAATTTTAATTATAGGGCTATTTGCTCCGGTTCCTTACGCAATAAAAAAACCCACAGGGTAATCTGTGGCCCCGATCTTTCGATCTAAGACATCTTTGATGCAATTTAAAATTTGTTTATAGCCTTTAGAAGAAAATTTCCGTATTTCTTAGGTTGATTTTCCTTTTCCTACCAGTATCATTGACCACTATCACGCTTCAATCAACTTATTTTAAGAAATTAATGCCCGTCCAGCCTGCATTTCACGGGGGTTGTGCAACCCCTGCAACTGTTTTTTAATTTTCTTTCTACATTCTTTTGTTGGCATAAAAATTCACCACTATGTCAGTCAATATTCTCACCAATGAAGATCTGCAGCAATTCAAAGCTGAGCTGATCACAGAACTAAAGTCCCTTTTCAAAAAAGAATCCGGTGCCACCAAAAAGTGGCTCAAGTCGGAAGAAGTAAAAAAGCTCCTCAAGGTATCTGCCGGCACCTTGCAAACACTCCGGATCAATGGCACGCTCCAGTACACCAAAATCGGTGGCATCATCTACTACGATTATGAACACATCGAAAAGGTCATGGAGGAAAACCTCCGCCTTGCCCGCCGGGCCTAACCGTAGCGCCAGGCCCTGGCAACTTATAACTCATAATTCATAATTCTAAATTCTTGAACATGTTCGCTCCCTACCGTGGCCGTAGCCAGACCATAAAACAAAAACGCCTGAAAGCAAAGATCTCCTACGAGGAAAGGTCTAAGCGACTGGCGAGGAAGAAGCTCCTGCAGATGTTTCCTAACGCGTACGTCTATTGGCTCCAATTTTTACCATCTCAAAAAACCGGCGCCTGTGTTATGCTTTGCCGGCGCACTTCACACCGGAATAGGGAAGGGGAGGCCCCTTTGTCATGAATTATGTCCGTCACTTGAATGTTTTTCTCTGGATTGTAGAGAAGGACGCTTCACTAAGCTCTGCTCATATTAGCCTCTACATGGCTTTATTTCAGTTTTGGAACTATAACCGGTTTCAAAATCCATATCCTGTTAACCGGGAAAGGCTGATGCACTTCGCAAAGATTGGATCAAAAACCACCTATCATAAATGCTTAAGTGATCTACATACCCGGGGCTACATATCTTATCATTCCGGCGCTTCAAAGTTTGAGAAGTCAAAAATTACCATGGTTAGGCTCGATGAAAAAAGGGAAAAATCAACCTCTACCCAGCTCGATATTTTTGCCTTCGCAGGAGACTCGCCATGTTCCAAAAATGAGCCCGTTGCGTGTACCAAAAATGATACCGTGCCGTGTCTCAAAAATGGTACTCCACCGTGTACCAAAAATGGGACCGTACCGGTACCGAAAATGATACACGTATCGGTACCGAATTCGGTACACATATATAAACTAAATAATAAAACAATAAACAGTGTGTGTAACACACCCACAAAAATTTTTAATAAAAATCAATTGTTGAATGCGGAGATCGGCGCGGTAATCCAGGATGCCCCGCGGCCAAAAATTGTGCACGTGGAAAATACCATTCAACCGTCCTTGTCAGACGTCCAGGATTTTTTTAAGGAGCACAATTTCCCCGGCGAGGAGGCACAGAAATTTTTCCTGTACAACGAAGGCAAGGCCTGGATGTTTTCACCCCAGTTGAAAATTCAGAACTGGCAATCCCTCGCCCGCAAGTGGATGCTCAACTCGAACGGAATTAAATCAGCTGAGAACAGCAATGCACAAAACAAATTAAACAACGATAAAGATTATGGAGAACCACTCTGATCGTAGTTTTTCAATGCGCTTGTCCCGACCTGTACCGATTCTTTCGGTATTTTTTCGGGGCAATTGAGCATTAGAAAAACAACCTGTCCCGTTACCTGCCACGCTTATTGCGGGGAGCAAAGCGAACGGGAGATCCCGCAAACTAGCGGGGGCAGGCTCATTCCAAACCAAAAGCCCCTCTCATCCTTCAATCCAGGTGAGTGGGGCCCGGGATGAGTTCATCAACACCAACGCCAAACCATAAACGCCAAACTACTCTTAATTCATAACTCATAATTCATAACTCTCAACATGGAAATCCCCACTCAAATCCGCGAAATAAAATCCGCCTTTCACTATCCAACCATCTGGACTTTTCTCCATGATAAAGGCACAGAACTGTTCGGAGAGAAATTTAAACTACACCCGGAAGACACAGATATCATCCTCAAATTGATGACATGGTTCGCCAGAGACCAGCAACAGGCCAAAAAACTGGAGATCGATCTCGGTAAAGGGATTTTACTCGTCGGGCCGGTAGGTGCCGGAAAAACGGCTCTTATGGCCGTTTGCCGTTTTTTGCTTTCTGCAGATCTGCGGCACAGCATCAGGTCCTGCCGCGATGTATCCTTTGAGTTCATGAAAGAAGGCCACGAAGTTTTCCATAGGTACACAAAAGGTTCGTTCCGGTCGGAAAAGTTCGAGCCCAAAACTTATTGCTTCGATGATCTCGGACTGGAAATCCCGATGAACTTTTATGGAAACCCTTGTTCGGTAATGACCGAGATTCTCCTTTCCCGTTACGACCTCTTTCATTCCTTTGGCATGATCACTCATATCACCACGAATTTAAACAGCCAGGACCTGGAAGATCGCTACGGCAACCGCGTCCGCAGCCGACTCCGGGAAATGATGAATTTGATTTCATTTGACAAAAACACACCAGACAAACGAAAATAAAATAAACAAACTGTCACAAAACAACACAAAGCATAAAGCCGTGCGACCCCATTGACCGTTCACTTATTCACCATTCACCACTTTTAATTCTTAACTCATAATTCATAACTCAAAAAAAAGTGATCCTCCCCAACAGAACAGCAGATGTATTCTTTCCAGGCACTGGAAGTTAATCGGAGCTGGTATGAATTTAACCACTCCCGCCCCGGCAAATGTGCTGGTCCCGTTAAGAGACTCCCTTCCACTCACAAATAATTTTACTGACTTTTATAACCAGCAGTACAATACAAACTATAGCTACAACCAGCTGATGGCTTTATTGAAAAGCCAATATGGATACACACCCGATTATTGTACACCCATGATTAAATCCTGTGGGCAAGCCAATGTCCCCAGGCTATGTGGGAATATCGATGGGGTGTTCGCAGCCGCCAGGATTCCGGATCTTAGTCCTTGTGCGGATAGTACATTATTTAGTGTAGGCGTAGGTACAAAACTATATGAGGCCTACAAGGATTCCTTAATAAACATTTTTAATAACCGATACCTGGCTAAATGCCTGAAAGCTCGTTACAACGAAAGTTTTACCATAACTGCTCCCATCAGTGAGTTTCATTACACACTCTATTATTACGACCAGGCAGGTAATTTAGTGAAAACTGTTCCGCCAGCGGGAGTGGATGTAAGTAAATTTTCATGGGCAGTTGCTTATAGTGACAGCATCAAAATTTCGCGTGCAGCAAACCAATTGCTAACACCAGCTCATCTTTTGCCCACTCAATACCGGTACAATACACTAAACCAGGTAGTTGCCCAAAATACACCCGATGCAGGAACAAGTAAATTCTGGTATGACAGGCTCGGCAGGCTGGTGATAAGTCAGAATGCCAAACAAAAAGCCAATGGTACTCCCGAATTGAATGCGCTTTATAGCTATACTAAATACGACTACCTGGGACGCATAACCGAAGTGGGTCAAATTAAAAATACGGTAGCTGCAGAGCCGGTAACCAACCTGTTAAGCCGTAATAATACCTCACTCAATAGTTGGTACACAGCCCGGAATACAGTACGTGGGCAAATTACGCAAACCACTTATGATATTAAATATGGCTATCCTGCAGGTTCAGAAAACAGTACAATCTGGCAGCGCAATTTACGTAACAGGGTAAGCTTTACCTCTTACACCGATACGGCTAGTTTGATGGGCGTTAACAACCAAACTGTTTATAGTTATGATATACATGGTAATGTAGATACTCTTCTTCAGGATTACGGGCAGTCAGGTGTGGTTACTAACGTGATGAATGTTCAAACTGTTAATAATAACCGGTGGAAAAGAATTGTTTATAAATACGACCTGATCAGTGGAAAGGTTAACTATGTAGCCTACCAACCACCAAGAGGCAATACCTATTTCGCGGATATGTTTTATCAGCGGTATAGTTATGATGCGGAAAATAGGCTGACCCTTGCTGAAACGAGTATGGATAGTGTGATATGGGAAAAAGAAGCCCGATACGATTATTACCGTCATGGACCATTAGCCAGGACAACTTTAGGTGAACAGTTGGTACAGGGTACCGATTACGCCTATACACTACAAGGGTGGTTGAAAGGTGTAAATGCTATCAGTTTTACAAATGCAGCCTTTGATATTGGTGGAGATGGTAAAGTGGGAGCACTTAACCAATACGTTGCAAGAGATGCAGTCGGGTTTAACCTTAATTACTTTACTGGAGATTATTTATCAATTAACAGCACGGTCATTCCATTTCCTGGAGCCAGTGCTTTTATAAGTACCGGTTACAAGCCGCTATATAACGGAAACATCAACAGTATGGCGGTTAATATTAATTTCCCCAGTCCGACAGCTGTGCAAGTACCGCAGTTATTCAATTACAGTTATGATCAGCTAAACCGTATTACGGGGATGGATGTTTACCGTGGGTTAGACCAGGCTAACAATAGTTGGGCAGGAATGTCCTCTACACCTGTTACTGATTATAAGGAGAGAATTGCGTATGACGCTAATGGAAATATTTTAAAATACCTCCGAAATGGCACAAGCTCACCCAATATTAATATGGACAGTCTGTCCTATAATTATTACCCCAATACCAATCAATTGAAATATGTAAGGGATAATGTAACAGACGCCAACTATGCCGATGATATCGACAATCAAACCAATACAAGCAATTACGTTTATGATCAAATTGGTAACCTTACTAAAGATGTAAAAGAAAACATCACATTAATAAAATGGAATGTGTACGGTAAAATAACAGAAATACAACGTACACCTAATTCAAACCTGGTAACTAAGATCCAGTATACTTATGATGCTGCCGGTAATCGAATAAGTAAGAGGGTTGAAAAAGATGGCACAAATGTTAAGGAGTACACCTGGTATGTGAGAGATGCGAGTGGTAATGTAATGGCGACATATAATAGTATTGGCAGTAATAGCAATTTAAGCAGTTATAGCCTTAACCTTACTGAACAACATATGTATGGCAGTTCTCGTTTGGGAATCATTAATAGAAATGTTTCAGTTAAAACGGCGTTTACTTATCCTTCGATCGTTAACTTTGCAAGAGGGAATAAGTTCTTTGAGTTATCTAATCATTTAGGGAATGTGCTGGTTACTGTGTCGGATAAAAAGCTACCAGCAGACATCGGCGGAAATGGAACTGTGGATTACTTTAATCCTGATGTGGTTACGGCGAATGATTACTATCCATTCGGGATGGGCATGCCGGGAAGGTCTTTTAAAGCTGGAACTGGCTACAGGTAGGGGTTTAATGGTAAGGAGAATGATAATGATGTAAAGGGGGAAGGAAATCAGCAGGATTATGGGATGAGGATATATGATCCGAGAGTGGGCAAATTTATGAGTGTCGACCCTTTGCGTAAGGATTATCCACAGTTAACACCCTATCAATTTGCTAGTAATAGTCCAATTGCAGGAATAGACCTCGATGGGCTTGAGTTTTATTATGCGGCGGATGGCAAGTTTCTTGGGCAAGGCTCTGACCCAAAAAATTTGCAAGTGAGGTTGGCTAAAGTAACCGGGAAGACTCCTGCTGGCAACTTGACCCTAAAATCCGTCACAATAGATGGCTCAAATTCTAAAGCGTGGACAGTCATTCATGACAACCACGATGATTTCAAAAAGATAGCGGCGATCGTTTATAACGAAGCTGACGGAAAATCCGCTGAAGGGCGGATGGAAGTTGCAGGTATCGTAAGTGTTTTGGAAAATCGGGCGAAATACGAAAAAACAAGCCTGATCCGTCAATTAACTATTGCTAAAGGAATTAACGGCGAAGATCCCAAATTAAGAGGCCGCATCGATACGGAAAAGGGGCCAAACGCTACCTTAAAACGGGGCAATATTTATAGCGGACTAATCCTAGCACTAACCAGTAAAGATGATTTCTCGAAAGGCGCTTACTTTTGGGATGGACTTGACTTTAATAAAGATGCGAAGCCTAATGGAGGATACAAAGAACGATACTTGCCCGGTTTTAAGTTTACTGATATGGCTCACGATTTATTTAAACAAGGAGACAATCTCGCGCCTGGTAAAACTACTTACGGAAGTTGGAACTACAAATATGAATCTACCACAACTATAGGAAAAACAACCTTTTCGAAATTGAATAGTGATTATAAAGACGCGCAATATTCAGGTGCAAATCAACAAAAAGAAGTTGGGACAGGCTATGAAAAAAAACCATAAAAAATTGAGGCTAATAACTTTGGTCGCCATGATATTGATTACAAGTTGTGTAAATCAACCTCAGCCTCCCGTCGGCCCGGCTGCCAAGATTTCGAAGACATGGCTAGACACCATAAGGAATATGCATCAGCCTTATTCCCGCTTAAACAATTTTGATTCTCAAGACTGCGGGTCAATTCGCCTTGGACGGGAATATATAAAAGTATTACCTAAAATAGACTTTGTGGAGTGGGCAGATGATACTCTTTACACAAGACTGTTTAAAATATATTTTGACACGATAAAATTAGTCGCCCTTGAAAGCGTTACCGGAAATGATTTGTTTTTTTATGGGAGCCGGCAATTAATTCGATACAACTGCGGTTCTGAGAAGCTGCCGGCTGACTCTGAGTTTGGCATAGACTATTCCTTGGCAAGATATTACTACGATTCTCGCGCCCAGATTTTAGTGATAATTGCAGTTCCAAGTAGGTTTACTGGAACTTTCACCAATTACAGTTTACTACAAAAAATAGATTTGGCCCGTTTGCAGTTGGAAAGGCGCATTGTTTTTACGGATTCCCTTGACCTGCCGCTGGCAGCGTTATAGTAGGATGTTGATCTAATGATAAAGCATCGTCGCAGTTTTGCCGGAAAGTGGCGTGATAGAGGATTTACTTGGTTTGGGAATTTCTGTGCTGGATGTAGCCGCTGTGACTTCAATGAAGAGCTCGGTCTTCTTTGCAAGCGCAAAGGCCGCAAGTATAGTTGCACCTTCCGTCAGCAACATTATCAATAGCCTGAAAATTACTGCAAGAACGAAAGAGATTTGGGAAACCTTCCTAGACCCAGCACGAGGCATCCGGACTAAGCTCTCAAGATTTGAAGCGCAAGGTGGTGCTATTCTTGAGGAATCTTATAAGATAACTAAAAAAAACCGGGTGGTTACTATCCATTCGGGATGCAAATGCCAGGCCGTACTTTTAAGGCTGGAACTGGGTATAGGTATGGGTTTAATGGAAAGGAGAATGACAATGAAATTAAAGAAGAAGGTAACCAGCAAGATTATGGGATGAGGATTTACGATCCAAGATTGGGGAAATTTTTAAGTGTTGATCCTATCACAAAGGAATATCCTGAGCTGACACCTTATCAATTTGCTGGAAATACCCCGTTACAGGCTATTGATTTAGACGGGGGAGAACCAGAATATATATTTGCTGATAGTAAAATTAAAGACTATGAAGCTCGATTAAGGAAAGAAGATCCTGCAAATGCTGATCGTATAATAAATGCTCATAAATTCAACGCCTTTGTAACTGTTGGAAGTATGTTAAGTCTGGGCTCAGGTACCGCTATAAAAGTAATTGGTTTCGGTTGGACATTTTATCAAACCCAACGTGTAATTGGAATTATGAATAAACCCGGAATAACTCCGGAGCAAATAAGGAAAAAAAACGAGGAATTAAAGGGTACAGCTGCAGATGTATTAATTGGGTTGGGAGTAGGTAAAGGCATTAGTATTCTAGCTGAGGTTGCAGTTGGAGGCAAAGCTATTTATAAACAATTTAATTCACTTAGTATTAGAACTACCCAAACTTCAGTAAATGGCGTCGAAGCAAACATTAAAAAGTTCTCTAAAGGCTTAAAATATAAAGAACAACCTATCGATATAGTAAAAATGGAAGATGGTATTTATTCATCTGCCGATCATGGGAGGTTAATGGCTGCAGAGGCAATAGGTATAGATTTGAAGGCAAATACTCATAATTTCAATGATAAAATTTCTCCAGAGCAAGCGAAGCGATTTGTACCGAAAGGGACAGTTGAGGCAGATTTGCCCAAAACATGGGGGGAGGCTATTAAAGCAAGAGTGAAAAATCAAGGACCAAAATATGCGGCAGAAAATCCAAATGGAAGTTTTGTTAGACCAAAAATAAAATCTTAATTATTATGTTTAAAGATATTTTTAAACCGGGTGAATATCCCAATTTTTTAGACACTGTTGACGCTTTAAAACTATCTGCCTTACCCCCTTGGGAGTTTTTGTATGATAACTATCGGGTGTGGAAAGAAGACTTCGACCACGCTGGACTTTATAATTTTGTGCCGTTTTCTAGAATGATAAATGACGATGTTATTGCCACATTTGCATCTAAGTCGCCAAACAAGGCAATATATTTATTTAATGTCCCTCTGACCAGGACATCTAAACCTTTCAGAGAGTTTCAGGATATCAACTCATGGTTGAAAGTTGCCCTGGATGATTGTTATGAATATTTGACTGAATACTAAGTGCGGACATATGACGGGTTAATTACTTATTTTTTTAAAAACTCTTTGATTTTAACAAACCATCGTAGATTGGTAACGGAAATGGGAATAAAAGGTAAAAATGAAGTGAAAAAGCCACGAGCCCATTCGCCTGGTATTTGATAATTTGAGACGCTTTTCAGGCTATCAAAATCCTGGCCCGATCTATACACTACCTGACGCGGACTATCCCCGGGATTGGTTAACTCCCGGGCTTATAGCAAATCAACAGTTGGGCGATTACTTAATAAAACAAAATAAGCACATCGGATTCAAGGTTGGGTCTGCTGTCAATATATTTGAGCACAATTACCTTCTCAATCCTCTTTTCCCCAATTTTCACTCACTGGTAAAGGTGACAGCAGTCAATGAGCTTGACACTGATGGCCGGTTGGTCACATAACAAAGCTCTCCCGGAGTCCGTACTTTTCGGGGGAATCTGATTTGAAATGCTGTCATAGTCGAATAGTGACAAATTTTATTTGTTGGATATTTCCGACAAAATACTTAAATTTGTTGAAAATATCCAACATGAGAGCAAAGAAATCCGTGATATTTCCGGTTCATATGAAGCTGTTAACGCAAATGGGGGAAAACATCAAGCTTGCACGTAAACGCCGCAAACTCACTACTACCCAGGTGGCAGAAAGGGCAGCCATAAACCGGTCTACTTTGGTAGAAATAGAAAAGGGCAATCCCAGCGTGTCCATGGGGGCCTATTTTAATACTTTAAAGGTACTGGGGCTGCATCAGGATTTTTTAAAACTGGCTGCTGATGATGAGTATGGCCGCAAACTTCAGGACCTGGCACTAATCAAATAAATAATGGCATCAACAAAAACAGATATACTGGTGTATGCGCACTGGACCGGATTGGAGGGGCCTAAGCTCATTGGCACCCTATCCGCACAGCAGGCGAAAGGGCGCAAGGCATTCAGTTTTGCTTACGAGCCATCGTGGATAACATCTGAAGCGCAACGACTGCTGGATCCGGATATTCAATGGTATAATGGCGCTCAGCATCCAGCTGGAAAAGAAAATTTCGGTGTGTTCATGGATTCAATGCCCGATACCTGGGGTAGAACGCTCATGAAGCGGAGGGCAGCACAGCAGGCGGCAGAAGAGGGAAGGACGGCGTCGAATTTATACGATATTGATTTTTTGCTGGGTGTATATGACGAAACGAGGATGGGAGCATTGCGGTTTAAACTGGAACTAGACGGGCCGTTCCTGGATGACAGTACTGCATTTCCCACACCACCATGGTCCACCATAAGAGAGCTGCAACATGCGGCCGAACTAGTAGAGTCGGACAGAGATAGCCTGGAGACAAAAAAATATCTCGCCATGCTAATGGCGCCCGGCTCCTCCTTGGGTGGTGCACGACCCAAAGCAAATGTGCTGGATCAGGATGGGAATTACTGGATTGCTAAGTTTCCGTCAGCCACCGACGTGATTGATAAGGCAGCCTTTGAATACCTAGCTTATCAGCTTGCTATTGCTGCAGGTGTGGATATGGCGGACAGTCGGATTGAGAAGATAGCCGGGAAACAGCATACTTTTTTCACTAAGCGCTTCGATCGTGTGGGCAAAGAGCGTGTGCACTTTGCATCAGCCATGACCATGACCGGCAATGGGGAAGAGACCATACGCGACAGTCCCGGAAGCTACCTGGATATCGCTGACTTCATACAAACACATGGCTCGCACGCACACATAGTGAACGACCTTGCCCAGCTATGGCGCCGTATTGTTTTCAACATTGCGATTTCCAATACTGATGATCACTATCGCAACCACGGATTCTTGCTTGATAATACTGGATGGCGCTTGTCGCCCGCCTTTGATATCAATCCTTCAACCGATAAAGATGGCTTACAGCTAAATATTGATGGAGAAAATAATGCCCTCAATTTTAAATTGGCGAAATCAGCAGGATTTTATTTTCACCTGGACGATGAGGAGATGGATAATATTTTAGGTGAAGTGCTGGGAGCTGTAAGTGGATGGAAGGAGATTGCAGGTAATATTGGTATTTCCCGGAACCAGGTGGAGTTGATGTCGGGAGCGTTTAGGGTGTGAAGGCGCATGAGCGATTTAGATCCCGAAAGTATAATCTTAACGAAGGAATACTTGAGGTGAATGGCAGATATGTGGCTTCTCCCGGATTTGTACAAACAGCATCCGGACATAGTACAGAGGTGGTCATCCAACTTAATGAACTTCAAAATTGGTTATCCGACAATCAGGAGGCAGTTTTAGCAGATAGGGATAGGGTGGATGCTATGTTTATGAAGATGTATGATCTCTCAGCAGCACCAGCTTATAAATTGCTTTTCAGGGATGATGGCTCAGATTTGGGATGTTAATTCAAATCAGTGTCTCCTGGAATATCGAAACGTAATTAGGGTAATCACACTAGGCTTGGAGGAAAGATTGGAACCAGGTATATAACAAAAGGCAATGAAAAATAAATTTGCCACCCTCATTTATTTAACAATGAAATCAAAACAACTTTTAAAATATCTATTTAGATGCGAGCCTGAATTCTCCATTTTTTTAGGGACTGTAAAACAAAAGGGATCAGTGGTGGCTTTCATTAACGCGGAACGAGTTTGGCACCAAGAATCGCTGAGTAAAAAAATCACGAGTATCCTCTCGTTAAATTGGCGACCCTCCGACTATTTAATCCAGCGTGCCGCTCAGGAAACCCTCAATCATTCAATATTTGGGAATGAGTCTGACTACAATGAAGGCCTCATCAAGATTAACGCCTGGCATAATTCCCGGGAATGGAACTTAGAAGAGCTGAGCGAAATCGACTTGCAAAAAGCAGACGGGCTTAACGCACTAACGGTAATGGTGCGAAATAAGCATCGGAGGGTTACCTCTCCTTTTCTGCACCTTGGTCTTTTTGAAAAGATGCCAGAGGTCTGTACGCTGACGCATGCAATGGTTGTTAAGATACCGGTTACTTCAATGTTGCATTTCATAGACATCCATAGCGCGTTTGCATTCAATGAAATCAGGCTGTCTAAAATCGAAAATGCAGAAGATATTATTTCCTATATCTACGACCTGCAGGGTATCCAACAGAAAACCGCCCTGGCTCTGAACGAGTTTTTATACCTGATTGACTATACTGAAAAAAATAAAGGAGATGCGTTATTGATACAGGCCGAACTATCAGCCATCTCGGAAGCCGAATCCATTGTAAGCTATCTCAAGGCGACAATTGAAAAGGTGGTGGTGATCATTGGTCTTATTTTTAATTTGAAAGGCTTGGAAACTAAAAAGACACATAAAGCAAAATTGGACGCATTGGCTAAAGCTTTTACGGAAGTAGTAAAAGATTTGCCGTATTACAAGTTGATTGCCGATACCATTAGCACAGAAAGTATCCAGGAATTAAACAATTATAGAAACGGTTTATTACATAAAAAGGGATTGGGAACGTTTCAGCCGCATAGCTATGTTGGCCAGGATGCTAAAGATCTACCTTTGAACAAGATTATTAGTTTTTTAATGGATCAGCATATCAAAAATTCAGCTGTCATTGTGTGCACTTATGCTTTGCTGACCGATGAACTTTGTAAACTGTCGCCACCCGGTGTGGGAATTGAGGAGCTGCCGTATTAGAGGCATTAACGGGGTGGTTAGTTTACACTTTGAGCGGCAGATTATATATCGGGCATGCATGGGGAAGGAGGGTGTAGCTGGTAAGAATTAAATAAGTATTTTTATTTACAAAAGACTTTTAGATTTCTTTTTTAAACACAAAAGCTAGCAAAAATAATTTCGAGATGAATTCATTTTCACAACGCCTGGGACTCAAACCAATCAGAACGGTCATTCAACGCGAAGCGGCTGATGAACCTTTAAGAAACGCTTTGTGGAATTGTTTGACGATGTGTTATTGGCAATATTCCCATGACAATATTTCAAGTCTACCTGGGGGGTTAAAGCGGCTGTATCATCGGATTTGGGTCGACCATTACAAGGAGAGATTTGATGAAATTCCTCCGTATGCCCCTAACCTTATTATTAAAGTCAAAAAAGATTTTCTAACCTTGGAGTGGAATGAGATGTTTGACATTTTGGACTTTGTACCAAATAATTATGAGGAGCCAAATCTCCGAGACGGACACCTGAATGAAACCAACCAAAAATTTATCAGTTCAGCCAACAACTTTTTGGAACAACATCTCTCCGCCTACCGGTTTGTGAATATGCACTTAACAGAGATCACTTCAGAGGAGGAAATAAGCTCCATCGAGGAAGCTGTAGCCGGTAATTTAACTGGCGGTGCTGTACAAACCCATTTAAAAAGAGCACTTGAGCTTTTTGCAGACAGAAAAAATCCTGATTATCGAAACTCCATTAAGGAATCGATTAGTGCCATTGAAGCATATGCTGCTATACTCACCAATGATCCCAAGGCAACATTGGGTCAGGCACTGAAGGAAATTGAGAAAACCCATGAGCTTCATCCAGCCTTGAAGAAAGCTTTTTCTAACCTGTATGGATATACGAGTGACGAAAGTGGCATTCGTCATTTTCTCCTAGAAGAATCCACACTCAAGCAAGAAGACGCCAAGTTCATGCTTGTTGCGTGCAGCGCTTTTGTGAACTATCTTTCGGTAAAAGCAGCCGTTGATACGCCATGAGTCAGTCAGTGGGCAGCTCCACTATGCTCAATATTTGCGAACTCAAACAAATTCAACTAACAGCTCCTGTTTGGAATGGAAAAGGTGCAGGTTTTGTAACTCATGTATAGAATTTGCGCTTTTGTAAACCTTTTCGTGTACCGGAATAAATGGCCCTTTTGACCGAGCCTTGAGGTAGATATGGGCAAGTATGAAACAGAAAAAAATCAGATCATCTTTCAAATCAAAACTCAACAAATTTTAACAAATTAAAAGTGAGCAATTCGGGGAGTTAAAAATGACCACCTTTTGGGGCCCATACTGGGCGTGCAATTTGGGAGAGTTATGCAGTCCCGTCCAAGCCCGCTTCGAGAAGTACAAATCTCGTCAAATGCCCGCAAACATTACGTTTGCGGGTTTTTTGTTTTTAAGCATTTCCTCAAAATATATATCTTTTAGCAACCTTTAGGAGAGCATGGCGAGAGCAGTTGGGCTAACGGTGTTTGCTCTCTCCAAAACGCTATAACCCTTGTCTTTGCTGAATTTTTACAGTGAAAAGCATTTTCTTTTCTCCACATTATTGTGTACCTTTTATTTTCCAAAAAATGCTCTCTCCATGTCACATAAATTTGACTTTACTTTTTGCCCTAAAAAGCGCTCAGGCTATACTGACGGATCGGTTCCGGTTTACCTACGCATCACTGTTAAAGGCCAAAGACTAGAAATTGCTACTCATCATAAGGTTGA
>JAYSYY010000044.1:0-1816 GCA_043727215.1 Chitinophagaceae bacterium
AACCCCGCATCACCGGCTTATCAGCTGGTAGGTGTTTACAACCTGGAAATGGGAAGGATATATAATTATTTACTGCAGCAGGGAGATACTTCATTCACCATCATACATAGCCTGGACGGGTATGATGAAATTTCTTTGACCGGAGATACAAAGGTCATCACCAACAAAGGGGAACAGATCTTAACAGCGGAGGCATTGGGAAAAAGAACGGTGCTTGCCACAGATATCCTTGGAGGAAACAGCCCGGAAGAGGCGGCGTCTATTTTTCTTAAAATTTTGCGAGGGGATGGTAGTTGGGCGCAGAATGCGGTGGTGATAGCAAATGCATCCATGGCATTGTATGGTACGGGAAAGTATAGGGATTATGAAACCTGTTATCAACTCTGTGTAGAGAGCCTGGAAAGCGGGCGTGCTTACAAGTGCTTACAAACCCTAATTGCATAGCCATGAATATCCTCGATAAGATTATTGCACATAAGCGGGAAGAAGTGGCCGTAAGAAGACTAATGGTAACAGAGGAGGATTTGCGGCAAACTGTTTATTTTAACAAGGCTGCACTCTCTATGAAAAAAAGCCTTCTCAGTGAGAATGCTTCAGGTATCATTGCTGAGTTCAAAAGGAAATCGCCTTCCAGGGGTTTTATAAACCAGCATGCCGATGTGGAAACTATCACCCGGGCATACACGCAGTATGGTGCAAGTGGAATATCTGTATTAACAGACAATGCATTTTTCGGCGGTAGCACGGAGGATCTGGTAACAGCGAGGCAAAATATTGTTCCTATTCTCAGGAAGGATTTTATTATCGATTCCTACCAGGTATTGGCGGCAAAAGCCATGGGTGCGGATGTGGTCCTGCTGATCGCGGCCTGCCTTTCAGCAGCAGAAGTGAATGATCTTGCAGTATTTGCTAAAGATAACGACCTGGAAGTATTACTCGAGCTGCATGATGAAAAAGAATTGGCCCATATTTGCGATGCGGTGGATATGGTAGGAGTAAACAACAGGAATTTGAAGACTTTTCAGGTAGATATCAAACAATCGCTGAAACTAGGGGATAGGATCCCTGCCGGCACAGTAAAAATAGCAGAAAGCGGTATCGATGATGTGCAGACGATCCTGCGATTTAAAGCAGCTGGTTTCAGTGGTTTTTTGATGGGTGAAAAATTCATGAAGGAAAAAGATCCTGTCTCGGCTTTTAAAGATTTTGTAGAAGAGCTGGCAGAAGCCCGATAAACTAATTTTAAATAAAAACTGATTTTTAATAACCGGGCTTCGCCCAAAAATACGTTTCATGAATATTAAAGTTTGTGGCATTACAAGCCTGAAACAATTGCAACAATTGGATGGCCTGGATGTAGATTTTGCGGGACTGATCTTTCACAAAGATTCACCGCGGTACATTGGGGATAAACTGGAAGCTTCCTCCGTTAAAGGTTCCGATTTTGAATTAAAAAAAGTGGGCGTGTTTGTCGACCCCGAGATGATAGACGTGCTGGATGCTATTGATAACTATGGCCTTGACGTGGTACAATTGCACGGAAACGAGTCGCCGGAAATGTGTGATGACCTGTCATCCGAAGTGGAGGTGATCAAGGTGTTCAGTATAGATGCCGACACAACCAACATTGATGAACTCGTGGCGCCTTATGATGCCGTATGTGATTATTACCTTTTTGACACAAAAACGGCAGGCGGAACCGGAGGCACAGGACAAAAATTCGACTGGCGCAAGATCGCGGACAGCAAAATAGAAAAGCCTTTTTTCATCAGTGGCGGTGTAGGGCCGGATGATGCCATAATGGTAAAAACTTTCA
>JAYSYY010000045.1:0-35727 GCA_043727215.1 Chitinophagaceae bacterium
TTTGTATGGCGGCAACGTTCCTGTGTTTGGCAGTTTTGCAGAGATGCTGCAAAAAAGTAAACCTGATTATGTGATCGTAACTACTGTGGATTCTACCCATGATGATTTTATCGTGGAAGCGCTTAATAAGGGATTTAACGTGATTACCGAAAAACCGATGACCACGGATGAGGTAAAATGTAAGCGCATCCTGGATGCTGAAAAAAAATCAGGTAAAAAAGTGATTGTTGCGTTCAATTACCGGCATAGTGTGCACATGATGCAGTTAAAGGAATTGCTGGCTGCCAACAGGGTAGGAAAAATTACCTCAGTTGATTTTAACTGGTACCTGAATGTCCATCATGGTTCGGATTATTTCCGGAGGTGGCATGGAAAGATCGCAAAGGGAGGTTCGCTATGGGTTCATAAAGCAACGCATCATTTTGACCTGCTCAACTGGTGGCTGAATTCTGAACCGGTAGAAGTGAATGCCTATGGAAGTCTGGAACATTATGGAAAAAACAATTCTTTCCGTGGTGTCAATTGCAGAACCTGCGAGCAAAAAAGTAAATGCAGTTTTTACTGGGATATGACAAAGGATGCCAGGCTCATGAAATTATATGCCGACAACGAAAAATATGACGGGTACCTCAGGGATGGTTGTGTATGGAGTAATGATATAGACATCTATGATAAAATGAGTGCTCAGATCATTTACGCAAATGGTGTTACAGCCAACTACTCCCTCACCACTTATTCCCCTTACGAAGGCTGGCAGATTGCCTTCAATGGAATGAAAGGTAGGATTGAAACATGGGAGGATATTCCTTACCTGCAGAAAACCCCCGACGACCAGGCCAAACGCCATGCCGTTGAAATGAGTAGTGCCGATGATGCCTTACCGGGTGAAGTAAGGGAAATAATAGCAATGGATAATTTTGGGAAAAACTACGAAGTGTATACTACACCAAAAATAAAAGGTGGGCATGGTGGGGGAGATGTTCGCATGCAAAAACGAATCTTCACAGACACAACAGATAATCCTCACAATGTAATGGCTGGGACAAGGGAAGGTGCTATGAGCATTTTAATTGGCATTGCTGCCAGGAAAAGTATCCAGTTAAAAAGGCCTGTTAAGATCAGCGAACTTACAGACCTTGTACCAATGCCAACTAGATTTTAAACCCCATTAATTATGAAAAAGTTTTGGTTAATTTTTATTTCAATATGCCTTTTTGCAACGATTGCCTTTGCACAATCAAAAAATGAAAGAGATGTATCGGCAGCTGTGGAGAAATTAAGGCGGGCAATGGTCAGTGGTAACGAGCAGGACCTGGAAAAAATTGTGATGGACGAGCTGACTTATGGCCATTCCGGTGGCCATGTGGAAGGTAAAAAGGAGTTCATCGACAAAATCATCACTGGTAAATCCGATTTTGTAAGTATAAATCTTGGTGATCAAACCCTCAAGGTGACTAAAAAAACGGCGATTGTAAGACATACGCTCTCAGCGGAAACGAACGACAATAACAAACCTGGCACTGTTCGCCTGAAAATATTACTGATTTTTGTAAAGGACGATGGGCAGTGGAAACTGCTTGCCAGGCAGGCTGTAAAACAGGCATAGGTCAGGATGGATGATACCGGTTACGTTGCCGATAACGATTGCGTAAATAAAAGCCAGGATTGTCAAGGCATTACCCCCTAATAAGGTTAAAATTGTAGTCGTTTGTATTGAAAGCAAACGGTTCATTCGATTATTGTAATATGAAAAAATTATTTGTCCTCATCGCTTCCGCGGGGATCTGGTCTGGTATCCAGGCACAAAAATTACCGGTCATTGCCAGCACCTCGTTCAAAAAGGACAGCACGAGTATCGTAAAATTTGGCGCAAAGGCAGATGGTGTGACCCTCAATACAAACAGTATTAACTCAGCAATAGAAGCTTGTCATAAAAAAGGCGGCGGTGTCGTGGTCGTTCCTCCAGGCGTGTGGCTTACAGGACCTCTCGTTTTAAAATCCAATGTAAATCTTTGTGTGCAGCGGGCCGCCTTGCTTCTGTTTACCGGTGATAAGAATGAATATAAACTGGTAGAAACAAACTATGAAGGTTTACCGGCAGTAAAAAATCAATCCCCCATTTCTGCCACCAACGCTACCAATATTGCTATAACCGGGGGTGGCACCATTGACGGGAATGGTGATTACTGGAGAGCGGTTAAAAAAGACAAGCTCACAGAATCCCAATGGAAAAAATTGATCGCTAAAGGCGGTGTGCTAACAGAGGACAAGCGCACCTGGTATCCTTCGGAATCGGCATTCCGTGGCTCTAAAGTGCCCAAAGCAGGTGTGATAGCTGAAGGTAAAGGCATTGAAGATTACCGTGATATAAAAGAGTTCCTGCGGCCCAACCTGCTAGTATTGACAAAATGCGACAGAATTTTATTAGAGGGCGTTACTTTTCAAAACTCGGCAGCATGGGGTTTACACCCGCTGATGAGCAGCAACCTGACCGTCAGAAATGTATTTGTAAAAAATCCCTGGTATGCACAGAATGGTGATGGGATAGACGTGGAAAGTTGCAGGAACGTGCTCATAGAAAATTCTGTATTTGACGTCGGCGATGATGGGTTGTGTATCAAAAGCGGAAGGGATGCGGAAGGTCGCAAAAGAGCCATGCCCACCCAGGACGTCATTATCCGCAATTGCACCGTGTATAATTCCCATGGTGGTTTTGTAATTGGCAGCGAGATGAGTGGCGGCGCTAAAAATATTCATGTAAGTAACTGCACCTTCATTGGCTCTGATATCGGGCTGCGTTTTAAAACCACGCGTGGAAGGGGAGGTGTTGTGGAAAACATCTACATCGATGGAATTGTAATGAAAGATATACCTGCTGAAGCGATTTTATTCGACATGTATTATATGGCCCAGGACCCCGTAGCGTTAACAGGAGAGAAAAGAGAAGCACCAAAAGTGGAATTCAAACCGGTATCAGAAGCTACGCCACAGTTTAAAAATATCTTTATCAAAAACGTGGTTTGTTATGGCGCGGAGAAAGCCATCTTTATCCGTGGCTTGCCCGAAATGAATATCCATAACATAACCATGGAAAATATGACGATTACGTCTAAAAAAGGAATGGAATGCAGTGAGGCCAAAAATATTACACTCAAAAACGTGAAACTGATCACGGCAGACAGTGACCCTGTTGTTGAGATCTCCAACAGCAATAATATCAGTTTCACCAAATTCAGTACCATACCGGATCCTGTAATCATGATCAGGATGAGCGGCGACAGAACCAATAACATTAGCTGGATCAGCAGCGCTCCAATTAGCAGCGGAAAATCTGTTATTGAATTCGGGGCGCCCGAAAAAAGTTTACAAATCAAATGAAATTGAAACAATTGAAATATATACTGGTATTTGCCACGGCCTTGTGTTTGTCACAGGCCGCGCAGGCGCAGCAACCGAAGCACAGCGTCAGACTTTCCGAAACTGCGATGGCTGTATGGAAAGATGGTTTCTCACAGGACGGCAAACCATCTAAATGGAGCTACGACCAGGGGGTGATCCTGGAAGGGATTGCGGCAGTGTGGAAACAAACCGGTGACGTAAAGTATTTTGATTATATCCAGCGGAGCATGGATTATTATGTTAACGACTCCGGCCAGATCCAAACCTATACATTAGAAGATTACAATATCGATAATATCAAGAACGGGACCAGCTTCCTTTTTTTGTACCGCGTAACCGGCAAAGAAAAATACTGGAAAGCGGCTAAGCTTCTCCGTGAGCAACTGCGCGGCCAGCCAAGAACCATAGAGGGCGGGTTCTGGCACAAAAAAATATATCCTTACCAGATGTGGCTCGACGGATTGTATATGGGACAGCCCTTCTTTGCGGAATATGCGATGCTTGCGCATGAAGACAGTGCGTACGATGATATTGCCAACCAGTTCATCTGGATGGAAGATCATGCAAGGGATAAAAACACAGGATTATTATACCATGGCTGGGATGAATCCAAAGAAATGGCATGGGCAAATAAACAAACCGGTTTATCTCCTAATTTCTGGGCACGAGCTATGGGCTGGTATGCCATGGCCTTAGTAGATGTACTGGACAATTTTCCTGCTGATCACCCAAAGAGAAAGATATTGGTGGATATTTTAAACCGTACGATTGATGCCACGGCAAAAGTGCAGGATGCCAAAACGGGCCTGTGGTATGATATCCTGGACAAACCGAACGACAAGAGAAATTATTTTGAAGCATCTGCAAGCAGCATGTTTGTTTATGCTGTGGCTAAAGGCGTGAGAATGGGCTGGGTGCCGGTATCAAAACTAACCATTGCACACAAAGGATATGCAGGCATGCTGAAAACATTTATAAAAAATGAGAAAGGCCAGTTTAACCTGCATGGTACCGTAAAGGTTTCAGGGCTTGGTGGCAAGCCTTTCCGTGATGGCAGCCTGGAGTATTATTTTAAAGAACCTGTGATTGTAAACGATGCGAAAGGAGTAGGCGCTTTTATAAAAGCAGCTGCGGAGATGGACATGATCCCAACAATGCAACAGGGAAAAGGGAAAACGGTTCTGCTGGATTACTATTTCAACAAAGAGACAATGAAGGACATTACGGGCAGGGAAATACCTTTTCATTATATCTGGGAAGAAATGGATAACAACGGTTATTCCCTGTTGGGGAATTTGTTTAACAGGTATGGTGTGCAAACAAGGCGGCTCACGGAAGCTCCCACTGCTGCAAAACTTAAGGGTGCCTCCATTTATTTTATTATCGATCCGGATTGGACAAAAGAAAATAAAAATCCAAACTATATCGCAAAAGAACACATTGAAAGCATTTACACGTGGGTGAAAAACGGGGGTGTCCTTATGATGTTTGCCAATGATAGCGGTAATGTTGAACTGACCCGCTATAACCAACTTGCCGAAAGATTCGGGATTCATTTTAACGAAAATAAATCCCGGAATATGGTAAAAGGAAATGATTATCCAGCTGGCACCATTAATATCCCCGCGGGCAACATGATTTTTAAAACCGCCAAAAAGATTTACATCAAAGAAATATGTACACTGGGATTAACATCGCCGGCCAAAGCGGTGTTGAAAGATAAAGGTGACAATATCATTGCTGTTTCCAAAGTGGGTAAAGGGACGGTATTTGCTATTGGTGACCCCTGGTTGTACAACGAATACCTGGACGGAAGGAAACTTCCGGCCGAGTTGGAAAACTATAAAGCTGCCGAAGACCTGGTTCAATGGCTGATTAAACAAACGCCAGTCAAATAAAAGGTTTCGTAGCTATTTTTTTTAGCTATTGTTGGTTACCTGGTGATGTGCTGCTATAGCCGGATGACCAACTTTAAGATTGCAGTTGCTCAAGGGTAGGGGCAGCATAAAAAAAGTATACCCGGTATGACCCAAGCTCCCTGAAACTGTTACATCTTCGCTGCAACCCGCATTTAAACAAATAAAAAATGATCTTAGCCAAATCAAACTTCGACAAAGTACCCCGCTCTGAAGGGATATTTATACCGGATACGGCAACACTGGAACTACCTGAAAAAGTGCTGCAGTTTGGAACAGGCGTACTCTTACGCGGCCTGCCGGATTACATCATTAATAAGGCAAACAGCAAAGGAACATTCAACGGGAGAATTGTTGTCGTAAAATCTACGGCTACAGGTGGTACAAATGCTTTTGCTGATCAGGATGGCTTGTACACGGTTTGCATCCGTTCGGTAGAAGAAGGAAAAAAAACACAAGAGAACCACCTGATTACTTCAATCAGTCGTGTACTTACAGCAGCAACCGAATGGGAGGAAATCCTTCAATGCGCGGCCAATGTAGAAATGGAGATCATTATTTCCAATACAACTGAATTAGGCATTACCCTTGTAAAAGATAATGTACATGCCACACCGCCACAATCTTTTCCTGGCAAATTGTTGGCGTTCCTTTACCAGCGTTTTAAGATCTTCAATGGGGATCCCGAAAAAGGTATGATCGTCATCCCTACAGAACTGATCCCATCCAACGCAGATAAATTATTAGCTATCGTGCTGGAACTGGCACACCAGAACGGATTAGAAGTAGCATTTATTGACTGGCTTGAAAATGCCAATCATTTCTGTAATTCTCTCGTGGACCGGATTGTGCCCGGCAGATTCAACAAAGAAGAACAAGCCGCCTTAGAAGCTGAACTGGGATACCAGGACGAGCTGATGATCATGAGTGAGCGTTATGCGTTATGGGCAATACAGTCAGGTAGTGAAAAGGTGAAAAAGGCCCTCAGCTTTGCCGATGAGCAAGAGGGTGTGGTGATAGCCGCTGACATTGATAAATTCAGAGAGCTCAAATTGAGATTACTCAACGGATCGCATACATTTAGCTGCGGGCTGGCGACACTGGCTGGCTTTACCACGGTAAAAGAAGCCATGGCAGATGAAAATTTTTCCAAATTTATTGCCGCATTGATGAAGGATGAAATTGTTCCGTCCATAACCAGTGAAAATATTTCTGAAGAAGATGCAACTCGCTTCGCTTCAAAAGTACTGGACAGGTATCGTAATCCTTTTATTGAACATGCATGGAGCGCTATCTGCACCCAATACTCTTCCAAAATGAATATGCGGAACGTAGCGCTGATATGGGAATATGCAACGCGGTTCGGGCATACTGCCGCGCTGATGTCCCTAGGTATGGCTGCACATATCCTGTACATGAAAGGCGCTAAAAATGCCGATGGAAAATATTATGGAGCAGCCAATGAAAAACAATACCTGGTGAACGATGAAAATGCAGCATTCTACGGCGCAAGCTGGTTTTCAGGGGAAAGATCACAGCTGGTATCCAGGATATTGGGTAGCCAGGAAATATGGCAGGCAGATCTTAACGGTTTGGAAGGGTTCGCAGCAGAAGTGAATCATTGGTTGCTGCAGCTGGAAGAAAAAGGGGCGAAAGCTGTGTTAGAACAGGTAAATAACCAAAAAACAATTTTAGTGAATGAAAAATAATGTGCTGAAGATAAATGAACAGGATAATGTGTTGGTGGCCTTACAGGACCTGGACAAAGGTTCGATGGTAACGCACGCCGGCATGGACATTATGCTGCAGGAAATTATACCAGCCAAACATAAGTTTTACATCAATGATATGCAGCCAGGTGAGGAAGTGATGATGTACGGGGTATTGGTAGGCAAAGTGCAGCAACCCGTGAAAGCCGGCAGCCGCATGAGCACGGAAAATCTTAAGCATGCGGCCGGGGCGTATGGATATCGCCAGGTGGATTTCAAATGGGAGGCTCCGGACGTTTCAAAATTTGCTGGCAGAACCTTTAGTGGTTTTTATCGCGGCGACGGAAGGGTAGGAACAGCAAATTACTGGCTCTTCATTCCTACCGTTTTTTGTGAGAACAGGAACCTTGATGTGATCAAAGAAGCGCTGCACAACCAGCTAGGATACGGGGTTACTGCAAAATATAAAAGTTTTGTACGCCAGCTCGCAGATGCTTATGAGCAGCGACTGGACCTCGAATCGGTGGAATTCACCGCTTCTAATCCCACACAACACCGCGTATTCAAAAATATAGACGGCATTAAATTTTTAAATCACCAGGGAGGTTGCGGGGGCATACGCCAGGATGCAGCTGTTTTGAGTAAACTACTTGCCGCATATGCCAATCACCCGAACGTGGCCGGCATAACGATGCTGAGCCTTGGGTGCCAAAACCTGCAGGTACCCGATTTTCTTAAAGATCTGAAAGAACAAAACCCGGTGTTTGATAAACCCTTATACATTTTTGAACAACAACAATCCCGGAGCGAAGAACAACTGGTGAGCGATGCGATCAAAAAAACGTTTGAAGGGTTGATTGAAGCGAATAAACTGGAACGCCGGGCCGCCTCACTGGATAACTTATGTATTGGTGTAAAATGTGGTGGCAGTGATGGATTCAGTGGAATATCTGCAAACCCTGCTGTGGGCTATACAGCAGATCTTGTGGTGGCCTTGGGCGGAAAAATAATCCTTGCCGAGTTTCCCGAACTCTGTGGTGTGGAACAGAACCTTATCGACCGGACAGTAGATAAAGAAAAAGCAGAAAAGTTTATCGATTTGATGCGCAGGTACGAAACACAGGTAACGGCAGCAGGATCAAGTTTTAGTATGAATCCTTCACCAGGGAATATTAAAGATGGCCTGATCACGGATGCCATCAAGAGTGCTGGGGCTGCAAAAAAAGGGGGAACATCACCGGTAGTAGATGTACTGGACTACACCGAACAAGCCACCAAACCAGGGCTCAGCCTGCTTTGTACACCGGGAAATGATGTGGAAGCAACCACCGGCAAAGCCGCTTCGGGCACAACGCTGATCCTGTTCACAACAGGTCTCGGCACACCAACTGGTAACCCGGTTTGTCCCACTATCAAAGTGGCCACCAATACCAAACTGGCAAACAGAATGGCAGACATTATAGACATAGATACAGGTCCGATTATCGAGGGTGATAAATCCCTTCAACAGATGGGAGAGGACATCCTGGAATATTGTATAAAAGCAGCAAGCGGTGAAGTGATACCAAAAGCGGTGTTATTGAACCAGGATGATTTTATTCCATGGAAACGGGGAGTGTCGTTGTAAGACCCTCTGCTCCCCTGAAGGGGGAACCTCGAATAGATAGCCCCAACGGCTTGGGAAGTTTGTACACAGGGAACATTAATAAAAAAACTTACAATTATGGAATCGAGCATAGACACAGATCAGAAAAAAAACATTGCCCGTAATGTGCCATCAACGATGAAACAATTCCTGGACGAAAATTTTTTATTGCAAACCAAAACTGCACAAAAGTTCTATCATGAGTACGCGGTGCAGATGCCTATCATTGATTATCACAACCACCTTTCCCCCGAGCAGGTAGCCAATGACGTGAGTTTTGAAAACATCACGCAGGTCTGGTTGTACGGCGATCATTATAAATGGAGGGCAATGCGTACCAACGGGGTGGATGAAAAATTCATAACCGGAGATGCCAGTGATTGGGAGAAATTTGAAGCATGGGCCGCAACCGTTCCTTACACCTTAAGAAACCCGCTTTACCACTGGACACACCTGGAACTACAGCGATATTTTGATGTGCACACCGTCTTAAACAAGGATACCGCCAGGCAGGTGTATGAGGAATGTTCTGCCAAACTCAAAACAAAGGAATACAGTGTACAGGGCCTGTTAAAAAAGATGAATGTAAAACTCATCTGTACCACCGACGACCCGGTAGATTCCCTTGAGTTTCACCAAAAATTATTTGCCGGAGATGCCTTCACAAAAATGAATCCTGCTTTCCGGCCAGATAAAGCCATGAACGTGGATGAACCGGTCGGTTTCAATCAATACCTGGCAGTGCTGGAAAAAGCTTCGGGTATTACCATCGCCACTTTTGATGATTACGTCGCCGCCTTAAAGAACCGCCACGATTATTTTGCTGCCAATCATTGCACGGTGTCAGATCACGGGCTGGAAGAGATCTATGCGGAAGATTATACGGAATCAGAGATCATTGGCATTTTTGATACCATTCGTTCGGGAAGGACAATTACCCCCGGCGACATAAAAAAATTCAAATCTGCGATGCTGGTGATCTTCGCGGAATGGGATTGGGAAAAAGGCTGGGTGCAGCAGTACCATCTTGGTGCTATCCGCAATAACAATTCCCGGATGCTCGCGCAACTTGGCCCGGATACAGGCTGGGACAGTATTGGTGATTTTTCGCAGGCAAGAGCCCTGTCCAAATTCCTTAACAAACTGGACCAAAATGATAAATTGGCAAAGACAATTATTTATAATCTCAATCCCGCAGATAACGAACTGATGGCAACTATGATCGGCAACTTTAATGACGGCTCGGTAGCTGGTAAAGTGCAGTGGGGTAGTGCCTGGTGGTTCCTGGATCAGAAGGACGGGATGACCAAACAGATCAATACCCTCAGTAATATGGGCCTTCTCAGCAAATTTGTGGGTATGCTCACCGACAGCCGGAGTTTTCTTTCGTTCCCCCGCCATGAATATTTCCGTCGCATCCTTTGCAACTTATTTGGCGAAGAGATAGAAAATGGCGAACTACCGAATGATATCCCATGGATCGGGCAGGTGATCCAGGATATTTGTTATAATAACGCGAAACAATATTTTGGATTACAACATTTGGACAGTTAAATAAATAATCAAAACCAGACAGCAGGATGAAAACATTAGACTTATTTGATCTTTCCGGTAAAACCGCATTGGTAACAGGTTGTGATACCGGCCTTGGTATGGGGATGGCACTGGCGCTGGCCGAAGCCGGTGCGGATATCGTAGGCGCTTCTATCGTAGAAGATTATTCAGATGTGAAAAATGCTGTGGAAGCCACCGGCAGAAAATTCACTTATCACCGCGTTGATATTTCCGACAGGGAAAAATTATATGGTTTTATCAAACAGGTAAAAGCCGAAAATAAAAAAATTGACATCCTGGTAAACAATGCCGGGATCATCATGCGTAAGCCAGCTGCAGAGCACCCGGATGAGTATTGGGATAAGGTCATAGACATCAACCTGAATGCCCAGTTCATTCTTGGCCGCGAGTTTGGCAGCCACATGATAGAAAATGGTGGCGGAAAAATTATTTTCACCTGCTCGTTGTTAAGTTTCCAGGGTGGTGTTAATGTACCGGGTTACACAGCAAGTAAATCAGCAGTAGCAGGCCTGGTAAGAGCATTCGGCAACGAGTGGGGTAGTAAAGGTGTTTGTGTAAATGGCATCGCACCCGGCTACATTGCAACAAATAATACACAGGCATTGAGAGAAGATGCAGACCGGAGTAAATCTATCCTGGATCGTATTCCCATTGGCCGCTGGGGCTTGCCTGACGATTTTAAAGGCCCCGTAGTATTCCTTGCATCGCCGGCATCGGATTATGTGAACGGGACTGTTTTGTTTGTGGATGGCGGATGGATGGCCAGGTAGGTTCACTGGAAAAATAAAAACAGTTTACACCGGCGTTGCCGCTTTTTTCGGGAAAGATACCGTTAACAATCTTATAATAAATACAAACAACAGGGGGTACACTTTAGCAGGGCATAGTGTATCTTTCAAGTCATCAATAAACAAGTAAAAATCAAAATCATGTCAATAAAAGTAGTTACCATGGGAGAAATCATGTTGCGTTTATCAACACCTGATTTCAAACGTTTTGTGCAAGCCGATACATTCGATATTACATATGGTGGAGGAGAGGCTAATGTGGCCGCAGCATTGTGCAATTATGGGTTAAACGGGACATTTGTTTCAAAAGTGCCCGATAATTCCATTGGACAGAGTGCTATTAATCACCTTCGTCGCTATGGCGTAGACACGCAGTTTGTTGCAAGGGGTGGAGAACGACTTGGTATTTACTTTTTAGAAACCGGTGCGTCCATGCGAGCATCACAGGTCATCTATGACAGGGCGCATGCCTCTATTGCTGATGTAGACATCAGCGAATTTGATTTTGAGAAAATACTGGATGGCGCAGAATGGTTTCATACCACTGGTATTACCCCGGCGCTTAGTGATAAAGCTGCGGACCTGACTGAAGCCGCATTAAAAGCTGCCAAAGCAAAAGGTATCACCACGAGCATCGATTTGAACTACCGAAAAAAACTCTGGAGCAAAGAAAAAGCAAGGGAAGTGATGAGCAGGCTTTGCCAATACGTGGATGTATGTATAGGCAACGAAGAAGATGCGGATACAACCCTCGGCTTCAAAGCAAAAGACACGGACGTTACCAAAGGGGAACTGAACCTGGATGGGTTTAAAGATGTATTTAAACAAATGCAGGACAAATTCGGATTTAAGTTCATTGCATCCTCTCTCCGCGAAAGCCACAGTGCAAGCGACAACGGCTGGAGTGCATTGGTATACGACGGATCAGAATTTTATCATACCAAACAATACAATGTGCGCATCGTGGATCGTGTGGGTAGCGGAGATTCGTTTGCAAGCGGGTTGATTTATGGATTGGTTACGGGTATGCCTATGCCGGAAGCCGCCGAATTCGGTGTAGCCGCCTCAGCTATCAAGCATACTATCCCGGGCGACTTGAACCATGCCACTTTGAGTGATGTGAAAGACCTGATGAAAGGCGACGGCAGCGGAAGGGTGCAAAGATAAAAACCCCGGTCCCCTAAAGGTAAACTTAGACGTTTACTATGTTTGAACTATTTGTGAGTGTATTGTTGTTGACTTTTTTTGGGACCAAACATTTTGTTCCCTGATTTTACTTCACTGGCGTCGCACTCTTGTACATAAAGTTCTAAAGGTATCAATGGCGTTTCTAATTCCTGTAATTCGAATAATTCGTGTAATAAATTAATAAGAATGATCATCGACACTATCCAAAATGCATCCAGGTATTTTTCCGTGCATCCGTTGTTTCAAAAAGCATTTGAGTACATACAGCAAACTGACCTCGCCTATGCAGCAGACGGACAATCAGCTATTGCAGAAGGTCTAAAAGCCATCATCAGCAACGCCCCCGGGAAGACAGCCGAAACCAGCCTCGCTAAATTTGAATGCCATGATAAAAACATCGACATACAACTTTGTGTAAACGGGGCAGAAACGATTGGCTGGAAGCCAAGGGAAAAATGCTTAACTGCTAATGGCGATTACAATGACGAAAAAGATGTCCGGTTTTTCAGTGATGCTCCCGATATGTATTTTCAATTGACCAATGGGCAGTTTGCCATTTTTTTTCCTGAAGATGTACATGCACCTATGATCGGGGAAGGGGATATTAAAAAGCTGGTGATCAAGGTGAAGATGTGAGTCTATTGCCCCGCCATTTATGGCAGGGGCAAAAAAATAAAATCAATTTTCAAGGGCTTTAACCCAAAAACGAAAAATAAAAATAATGACTAGTTTACAACAGGTAACAGATGCCATCATTGCACAGGGAATGCTGCCCCTTTATTTTAATGCAGATGCAACGGTAAGTGTAGAAGTGCTGAGATCCCTTTATAAGGCAGGGGTAAAGGCAGTAGAATATACCAATCGTGGCGAAGCTGCATTAAAGAATTTTACTAAAATGGTGGAGGTTCGAAATGCAGAAATGCCCGGTATCCTGTTGGGAGTAGGTACCATAAAAAATATTCAACAAACAAAAGATTACCTGGCAGCGGGCGCTGACTTTTTAGTAAGCCCTGGTTTTGTAAAAGAAGTAGCCGATTATGCTACTGCCAATAAAATATTTTATGCTCCTGGCTGCATGACGCCTTCCGAAATAATTGCAGCAGAAAACAGCGGCATCGGTTTCATCAAACTTTTTCCGGGTAATATGCTGGGACCTGAATTTTTAAGTGGAATAAAGGATATCTTTCCTAAACTATTATTTATGCCAACAGGTGGTGTAGATACCACTAAAGAAAACATTGAAGGCTGGTTTAAAGCCGGTGTTTGTGCAGTGGGAATGGGTAGCAAACTGGTGAGTAAAAAATTAATGGAAGAAAAAGATTACGCTACCATTGAAAAAATGACCAAAGACGTGCTTGATCTGATAGGAACCATAAAAAAATAACCAACTCCCAATTTCTTTTGCAAAGCCAGAAAATGAGGGATAATAATTTGCCAGCATGACTCAACAATCAATTGGAAAATACAGGTGGACCATCTGTGCATTATTATTTTTCGCCACCACCGTAAATTATCTTGACCGCCAGGTGCTGAGTTTGTTGAAACCCATGCTGGAGGACAAGTTTGGGTGGTCTAATACCGACTATGCAAATATTGCATCGGTATTCCAGTTTACCTACGCTATCTCCATGTTGTTTGCCGGCCGGATCATTGACAAACTTGGCACAAAAAAAGGTTATGCATGGGCCATAGTGATCTGGTCGATAGGTGCTGTTATCCATGCCCTCGCAATCCCGATGGGGGAGGGTATTATGTCCGTACTCGGTTGGGCTGGTATTGCGGCAGTTCCTGTTTCTGTTATAGGGTTTATGTTTGCACGGGCAGTATTAGGATTTGGAGAATCCGGCAACTTCCCTGCAGCTATCAAAGCCACAGCAGAATATTTCCCAAAAAAAGAAAGATCATTTTCCACTGGTATTTTTAACTCCGGGGCTAATGTTGGCGCTATACTGGCGCCGCTAACTGTGCCGTGGATAGCAGAGAACTGGGGATGGGAATCCGCTTTTATAATCATTGGTGCCATCGGGTTTTTGTGGCTGTTTTTCTGGCTTGCGATGTACGAAAAACCGGAGAACCAAAAAAGGTTGTCAGCAGCGGAACTGGAATATATTCTAAGCGACAGTGAAAAATCTGAGGTTGCTGCTGCAGGCTCGCCACCTGAAAAAGTTTCCTGGTTCAAACTCCTGGGCTATAAACAGACATGGGCATTTACTTTTGGCAAATTCATGACCGATGGAGTGTGGTGGTTTTTTTTGTTCTGGTTACCGGCCTTTTTAAAAGACCAATATGGTATGACAGGAACACAGATTATGCTGCCTCTTGTGGTCTTATACAGTCTTACCATGTTTGGAAGTATCGGGGGAGGCTGGTTTCCCATGTATTTTATTAGAAAGGGATACCAGCCGTATGACGGCAGGATGAAGGCTATGTTGTTAATTGCGTTGATACCCCTTGTAGTGCTGCTGGCCCAGCCACTCGGTTATATAAGTTTTTGGATGCCCGTGCTGCTCATTGGAATTGGGGCATCTGCACACCAGGCCTGGAGCGCAAATATATTCACCACAGTTTCTGATATGTTTCCCAAAAAAGCGATCGGCTCCGTTGTCGGTATTGGTGGAATGGCCGGGGGCATCGGCGGTGTGATCGTAACCAAAGTTGGCGGAGCCTTGTTTGATCATTATAAGGCCCTCGGTCATATAGAAACAGGATACACGATCATGTTCGCATTTTGTGCGGTGGCCTATCTTATTGCATGGATTGTTATGAAGGCGCTGGTACCAAAATACAAGCCTATTAGTGATCTTTAAAAGGACCTGGAAAAAATACATCTGTAAAATTCCTGTTTGATAATTCCCCGTTTCAAACAGGAATTTTGTTACCCACCGGTTATAGAATTTATCCTATGGAAGATTTATTAGCTAAATTTGCCGGTGATGACGCAATTATCGACCCTCAATAAATATTTCTGGAAATATCGATGGCTTTTTATCCTGGGTATTGTCTTTGTTATTCTTACGAATTACTTTCGGATACTAGCTCCCCAGATAACCGGCTACGTGGTCAATACCGTAGTGCACGCCATTGACAGCACGCCGACCCAAACCTACAAGGTTACACGCTCTGATGGTACTTATGATATCATCGTGCGCAACGTACTCCTCAATTTTGATGAACGCCCTTTCAAATCCAAAATATTATTTGCGGGTATCATCCTTCTTATACTTGCGATCATCAGTGGCCTTTTCATGTTCCTGATGCGGCAAACCATTATCGTGATGAGCCGCCATATTGAGTTTGACCAGAAAAACGAAGTATTCAGCCACTACCAGCAACTCGATACGCAATTTTACAAGACACACAGCACAGGTGACCTCATGAATCGTATATCCGAAGACGTTAGCAGGGTGAGGATGTATACGGGACCGGCAATTATGTATTTCATCAACCTTGCAGCAGTGCTGGGATTCAGTGTATTTTTTATGTTGCGTTCAGATGTAAAACTCACATTTGTTGCGCTGTGCCCGCTTCCAATCTTAGCCGTAACGATCTATTTTGTAAATACCGTCATCAACCGCAAAAGTGAGCGCATCCAGGCAATGCTTAGCAACCTTACCAGTAACGCCCAGGAATCTTACTCAGGTATAAGGGTTATTAAATCATTTGTGCAGGAAAGTTCCATGCTGCGTTTTTTTAATGCCAACAGTGAAACATACAAAACAAATGCACTGAGCCTGGCCAAAACAGAAGCTATTTATTTCCCCAGTATGGCCCTCCTGATTGGCCTCAGTACGCTCACCACCATATTAGCAGGTGGCCTGGACGTGGCTAATAATGTGCCCGGGGCTTCGGTGGGTAAGATCGCGGAATTTGTGATGTACATACAAATGCTTACTTTCCCGGTGAGCGCCATCGGCTGGACGGCCAGTATGACCCAGCGTGCAGTAGCCTCACAGCGGCGGATAAACGAATTTTTGCACACAATGCCCACGATTAAAAATGCTCCCGACGCTTCCAGTTTAATTCTGAAGGGAGATTTTGCTTTTCACAAAGTAGAGTTCACTTACCCACATACCGGCATCCAGGCACTCAGGGATTTCTCGTTGCAGGTGAATAAAGGGGAAACGATTGCCATTGTCGGAAAAACCGGTTCCGGCAAGTCCACGGTGGCACAACTGATGCTACGCATGTATGATGTGGATAAGGGGCGTATCAGTTTTGATGATAATGAAATCAAGGATTTTACCATTGAAAGCCTGCGGTCACAGGTAAGTTACGTGCCGCAGGATGTGTTCCTTTTCAGCGATACCATCAGGAATAATATAAGGTTTGGCAACATGAATGCCACGGATGAGGAGGTGGACCAGGCGGCTGCGAGGGCCTGCATCTATGAGGAGATCATGTTGTTTCCCCATGGCATGGAAACAATGGTGGGAGAGAGAGGCGTAACGCTTAGCGGTGGACAGAAACAGCGCATATCCATCGCCCGGGCCATGATAAAAGACCCCAATGTCGTGATCTTTGACGATTGCCTGAGTGCCGTAGATGCCAGAACCGAAAAACGCATACTGGCTAACTTATACGGATACCTGCAGGGCAAAACGGCCGTAATTATAACTCACAGGATCTTCTCCCTGTTCAACTTTGATAAAATAATCGTTTTGGAGAATGGCTTTATTAAGGAAGCTGGAACACACGGCCAGTTATTACGGGAAAAAGGTATATATGCAGAAATGTACCAGAAGCAACAAAAAAACGATGGCAGGGATTCTTTAGACCGGAATGCTTAATAAAACTTAATAAACAGGTGTTTCATAAATTTTGCCATATCAAAAACAATTTTATCTTTGCCCAGTTCTAAAATCAATCATCTCAATAAAAAAAACAACAGTGGCGTACGAAAACAACGACAAAAAAATGGAAAGCGTTTACAGCAAACGCATTAAAGCCGGCAAACGCAGAACTTACTTTTTTGATGTAAGAGAAACCCGTGGCAATGACTTTTATTTAACCATCACTGAAAGCCGTAAACGCTTTGACTCTGACGGGTACGATCGTCACAAGATTTTTTTGTACAAGGAAGATTTCAACAAGTTTGTAAAAGGTTTGGTGGAAGCGGTAGACTACGTGAAAACTGAATTGATGCCTGATTTTGATTTTGATGCATTCAACCATGACACACCCTACGAGGGCGATGAAACCCAACACGTGGATGGCGAATCAACAGCTGCAGCTTCAACTGAAGCGCCGGCGCCTCCGGTTCATGTAGCAGAAGAACACAATGTGACGCCACCTGTTGCGGAAAACAATATTCCGCAGGACAACGGCAGCACAGAAGAAGTAGATAAATGGTAAAATAATTACCGGAACCAATAGTTATAAAAAATCCTCCCTTTACAGAGAGGATTTTTCGTTTGTATCATTACAACCAGCAGCTGGCCGTTTAATCATCATCTTTTACAAAAGGATTCGGAAAATTGCCGGGAAGCAGCCAAAGCTTGATTGTCGGTATAATAGAAATCACCGAAATATCCGGCCGGTAATTTTGAGAAACATTATGGTGACAGGACCTGGACGCGCTTCCCGTTCCCGGCACAGACGGGGCGTTTTTACTGGAAGCCCCCGGGGCGAAAATATTTTTCTGTCCCTGGTTCTTAGGCATTGGAAAGCTTGATTGTGCATATCCTATCACGGTTAAACAAATTAAAATCGATGTCAGGAAGAAAATTTTCATGGCTGTTGATTTAAATCATTTACAATATACCAAATAGGGCCAACATTAACGCATTTCTTTGAATGCGTTGATCAGTCCATTAGTAGACGAATCATGTGAGGAAATTGCTGTATCCGCACTCAATTCAGGTAAAATTTTATTTGCCAGCACCTTTCCAAGTTCTACACCCCACTGATCAAAACTGTAAATATTCCAGATCACGCCTTGAACAAAAATTTTATGCTCGTAAAGTGCAATCAACTGGCCCAGCAGGTAGGGCGTCAGCTTTTTTACCAGTATTGAATTGGTGGGGCGGTTGCCCTCAAATACCCGGTAAGGATTTTCATGATCGGTACCCATCATCAATGCTTCCGTCTGCGCAAGAAAGTTACTGACAAGGATGCTATGATGATTCCCGGTGGGGTTATGCGACTGTGCGGGCACGATGAAATCGCATGGGATCATACTGGTGCCCTGGTGGATGAGTTGGTAAAAAGCATGCTGTCCATTGGTACCAGGTTCTCCCCAAATGACAGGGCCGGTCTCATAGCTCACTTTTGCTCCGTTCCTGTCAATGTACTTTCCATTACTTTCCATATTCCCCTGCTGGAAGTATGCGGCAAAACGGTGCATGTATTGGTCATAGGGAAGTATCGCCTCTGTGTTTGCGTTGAAAAAATTGCGGTACCAGATCCCAATCATCGCCATGATGACCGGGATGTTTTTTTCAAAGGACGTATGGCGGAAATGATTGTCAGCCGAATGGGCGCCTTTTAGCAACGATTCGAAATTTTCGTAACCGATCGTTACCGCAATAGAAAGGCCAATAGCGCTCCATAAGCTGTACCTGCCACCTACCCAGTCCCAGAAGACGAACATGTTCGCTGCATCAATGCCAAATTTTTCAACTTCTGAACTATTGGTACTGAGGGCCACGAAATGCCTGGCAATGCTCGCTTCAGTGCCGCCATTTTGTAAAAACCAATCCCTGGCCGAATGGGCGTTGCTCATCGTTTCTTGGGTGGTGAAGGTTTTACTCGCTATCAGGAATAACGTTTCTTCCGCATTTACTTTTTTGAGGGTCTCTGCAATATGTGTCCCATCCACGTTACTTACAAAATAGGTCTGGATGTCCGGTATCCAATAAGGTCTAAGGGCCTCACAGACCATCACGGGCCCAAGGTCACTTCCGCCAATCCCGATATTTACGATGTACTTTATTTTCTTTCCTGAAAAACCTTTCCATCCGCCGCTGTGCACCCGGTAGCAAAAATTCTTCATTTGTTGTTGCACATCCTGCACGAGGGGCATCACATCTTTACCGGCTTCCATCACCGGTTCACCGGAAAAGTTTCTTAATGCTGTGTGCAGTACGGCCCTCCCTTCGGTGCCGTTTATTTTTTCACCACTGAACATTGCTTTGATGGCATCGCCCAGCTTACATTCATTGGCCAGTTCCATTAAAACCGCCACAGTATTTTCAGTGATAATATTTTTGGAATAGTCGAAAAGAATGTCTTCAAACCGGAGGGAAAATTTTTTAAACCGTTCATCATCATTGAAGAAAAGGTCTTTCATTTTCACCTGTTCAAATAAGTTATGGTGAAGTTGAAGTGCTTGCCAGGCTGGAGTAGTGGCAGGGTTGATAGATGGAAACATGTGCGGTAAATAATGGTTAAGGCCGCTAAGTTACGTTGTGAATGACGAATAGCCCAAAGTTGAGACGGCGGGAGCGTCCTTCGCACAGACCGTGGACCAATGATCCTGAACAATACCTTTACATTGTTTCGAGCAACTGCACAAGGTTACTCACCATTTCCTGTGTGATATCGAGGTGAGTAACCATTCTTACCTGGGTCGGAGAGATCGGGATGCAATAAACGCCTTCCCTTTTCAATTCGTCGCAAAAGGAAGCCGCGGTATAATTATCCTTTATTTCAAATATGAGAATATTGGTCTCCACCGGCAAAATCTTCCCCACAAAGTTTTTGGTAATAAGGGCTTCCGCGACCTGTTTTGCGTGAAGATGATCGATCTGGAGCCGATCCATGTTATTTTGTAAAGCAAATAAACCTGCGGATGCAAGGTACCCCGCCTGCCGCATGCCACCTCCAAAAACCTTCCGCAGCCGCCGGGCTTTACGGATGTATTCTTTTTCTCCCAGCAGGAGGCTGCCCACCGGTGCACCCAGCCCTTTGCTAAGGCAGATAGAAATACTGTCGAATACTTTCCCATACTGCAAAGGCGTTTCATCATGTGCCACCAAGGCATTGAACAGCCGGGCCCCATCAAGGTGAAGCTTAAGATTATTTTCGAGGCAAATATCCCTAATCGCCTCTATATCAGCAAATTCATAACAACTCCCTCCGCCACGGTTTGCAGTGTTTTCAAGGCAGACAAGACTCGTCCTGGCCCGGTGCACGTCGTCCGGATTGATGGCACTTTGAACCAACTCCGCGGTGAGCCTGCCCCGGTCTCCCTCAAGCGTTCTTACCTGGCAGCCGCTATTAAAAGCGATACCGCCACCTTCATACACATAAACGTGGCTCATCTTATCACAAATGATCTCTTCCCCCGGCTGGGTATGGCACTTTATCCCGATCTGGTTTGTCATAGTGCCACTGGGACAAAAGATTGCAGCCTCCATCCCAAAAAGATCCGCAGCGTAGGCCTCCAGTACGTTTACGGAAGGATCTTCCCCAAAAACGTCATCCCCAACTTCGGCGCGCATCATATTGCGGAGCATTGCAGCCGTGGGTTTTGTAAATGTGTCTGACCTTAAGTCCATGTTCATCCCGCAAAAGTAAGGATTGATGTTAAAAAGGCAGCTGGTAATATTTGGTGCTGTATTTGAGTTATACATTTAAGAATTATGCTAAAAGTTAAATAAATCATTTACTTATGCACTTCTTATCCCATTTTTCTCTTATGCCTATGAAATGAAGGAATGAATTAGTACCTTTGCACACAAATTTTTAAGGATTTCAGCATAAAATTCTTTGCTGCAACGTTATTGGAACAAAAAGGGTCTAACAGCTGTTATATTTAGTAACTAATAGAAAAACATGAGGCAACTTAAAATCGCAACGCAGATAACCAACCGGGACTCACAAGCGGTGGAAAAATATCTGCAGGAAATTTCCAAAATCTCTATGATCACCCCGGAAGAGGAAACCATTTTAGCACAAAAAATAAAGATGGGGGATCAGCGGGCTTTGGATAAACTGGTTCAGGCGAACCTGAGGTTCGTGGTGTCTGTTGCCAAACAATACCAGCACCAGGGGCTTTCCTTGAGCGATCTGATCAACGAGGGAAACCTTGGCCTGATTAAAGCTGCCCAGCGTTTTGACGAAACCAAAGGTTTCAAATTCATTTCTTATGCAGTTTGGTGGATCCGCCAATCGATCCTGCAGGCTCTTGCTGAGCAGGGAAGGCTTGTAAGACTTCCACAAAATAAGATTGGAACTTACAATAAAGCGAACAAGGCCTATATGGCTTTTGAGCAGGAGCATGAGCGGGAGCCTTCTACGGAAGAACTGGCAGAGTTGCTTGAAATGAGTGAAACCGAGATCAACAATATATTCCAGAGCAATACCCGTCATACCTCACTGGATGCTCCCGTGCATGAAGCAGAAGATGTGGCGATGGGAGACCTGCTGAAAGGCGGCGCAGAAACGGACGAAGACGTGATGCATGATTCTTTGAAAAACGAGATACGCAGGGTACTAAAATCTTTGTCCCCGCGAGAAGCAGAGATCGTGAATGCCTATTTTGGCCTGGACGGCGAGAACGGTGTTACCATTGAACAGATCGGTCAGAAATACGATCTTACAAAAGAACGTATCCGTCAGATAAAGGAAAGGGCTATCAAGCGCCTTCAAAAAGCAAGGTACAGCGGTGCATTAAAAGCTTATTTAGGATAACTATCCTTGGATAAATAATTAAAACCGCCTTGACACAAGGCGGTTTTTTCATAAAGGCTATCAATTCTGGCAAAATCAAAATAGCTAAATTTAAAACATGAATAGACTGAAGCTGCTGGCAGGGCTTTTTATCCTTTGCTCCTGTGAAAAAGATATTAATTTTAACCTCAGGGAATCGGAACCGGTGTTAACTGTAGATGCTCAGATTGAAAACGGGCAGGCAACGGTGGTGGTCCTGACCAGGAGTTTTTCTTATTATCAGCAACTGGATGCCAGCTTATTGACATCTTCTTTTATCAGGAATGCTGAAGTAACGCTTAGCAACGGCAACCTCATCCACCGATTAAAAGAGTATGCAGTTCCGCTTGCCCCCGGTTTTTCAGCCTACTATTACAGTACAGATAGTTCCAGCCTCGCTACTGCATTTAACGGTGAGTTGGGCAAAACCTACACTTTAACGATACTTTCAGAGGGAAAGGAATACCGCGCAGTCACCAATATTCCGGCAGCCGTAAATTACCCTGACTCCGTATGGTTTCAACGGGCCCCCCAGAACCCGGACAGCAACAAAAGAGTAATGTATATCCGGGCTACCGACCCACCGGGGAGGGGTAATTATGTTCGTTATTTCACTAAAAAAAACCGTGACCCCTTTTTTCCAGGTGAAAATGTTTTTGATGACCAGGTGATCGACGGTAGTACTTACCAGATCCAGCTGCCCCAGGGGATAAACCGGAATGATCCACCCAAGGAAGACAGCAGCTTTTATGCAAAAGGAGATACCGTGACGCTTAAATTTTGTTCGATCAATAAAGCCGCTTACACATTCTGGAACACCTGGGAGTTTTCCTACCAAAGTATTGGGAACCCGTTTGCCCAGCCTAATAAAGTGATCGGCAATATCAGCAATGGCGCTCTTGGCATATTTGCTGGTTATGCGGCAGGGTATAGGACCGTGATAGCACCCTGAGGTATTCATTAATCAATTATTTTAGCAGAATTAAAATAGAACAAAAGAATAAATGCAATATGGAAAAGACCATCAGTGAAAAAGTACATTGTTTGATCATCGGATCCGGACCGGCAGGTTACACTGCTGCCATATACGCAGCCAGGGCCAACCTTAAACCGGTAATGTACCAGGGCATACAGCCGGGCGGGCAACTGACAATTACTACTGAAGTAGAAAACTACCCCGGCTACCCGGAAGGGATACAAGGGCCGGAGATGATGGTGGATTTTGAAAAACAGGCTGCACGGATGGGAACGGATATACGTTATGGCATGGCCACGAAGGTTGACTTTTCCCAACATCCCCTCCAGGTAGAGATCGACGAAGAAAAATGGATCGAAGCAGATTCAGTTATCATCAGCACGGGCGCCTCCGCCAAGTGGCTGGGCCTGCCCAGTGAACAACGCCTGAATGGATTTGGTGTGAGCGCTTGCGCAGTTTGTGACGGGTTTTTCTTCAAAGGGAAAGAAGTAGCAATTGTTGGAGCCGGGGATACGGCAGCAGAAGAGGCACTGTATTTGTCTAAACTTTGTACCACCGTTCATATGGTGGTAAGAAAATCCGAGATGAGGGCTAGTAAAGTGATGCAGGAGCGGGTTTTTAAAACACCCAATATTAAAATTTACTGGAATAGTGAGACGGATGAAGTCCTGGGTGATAAAAAAGTGGAAGCTGTGCGGCTGTACAATAATGTCAGCAATGAAAAAATAGAGATCCCGGTAAGCGCATTCTTTGTTGCCATTGGCCATGAGCCGAACAGCGGTATATTCAAAGAATTCCTGGAAATGGATGAAACGGGATATATTAAAACAATTCCAGGCACTTGTAAAACAAATGTGGAAGGCGTTTTTGCCAGCGGAGACGTGCAGGATAAGATTTACCGGCAAGCGGTAACTGCCGCTGGCAGTGGCTGCATGGCTGCGCTTGATGCTGAACGTTTTCTTGGAGAGAAGGGATTTCATTGAAATTAGAACGGATCGTTGATAATCTACAAGACCGTTGCTACGTTACTTATACTAAAAAGGAACAAATTGTTTACGATCCACCTGCATAATTGTATATTTTATTCAAGGCACGGCGTTTTTGAGGAAGAAGCTGTAGTAGGTACCTCTTTCGAGGTAAACCTTTCGATCAGTTTCCAAAGCGGGGAAGTTATTCATTCGCTGAAGCAAACGATCAATTATGTGGAGGTGTATGGTATTGTGAAAAAACATTTTGAGCGCCCGAGACAGTTACTTGAAATCCTCGCGCAGGAGATCACCCGCGACATCCACCTTGCAGACCCGAGAGTTACCCTTGTGAACATCGGGATAAAAAAATTAAATCCACCCATCGCCAACTTTACAGGAAGTGTTGGTGTAACATATGTTAAATCCTTTTCGCCATGAAAACATTTTTGATCATACCGCTCTTTATCGTTTGCTTTTTAAGAACGGGAGCTCAGGACATTAATTCCATTGTAAAGGAAGCAGACCGACTGGAAGATGTTCCCAATGAAACTGCAGCCTTCAATAAATTTAAAGAGGTGCTGAGGATTAATCCTACCCACCTCTACAGCCTTACCAAAGCTAGCCAGCTGGGTAGCAGGATTGGGGCCAGGGAGATAAATGCCAAAAAAAGGGACAACTGGTATGCAACTGCACTTGCCCATGCAAATAAGGCCATCGCAATTGCGCCCCTGAATGATGAGGCAAATGTTGCCCTGGCAATGGTACTCGGGAAATCATCCCTCACCAAAAGCGGAAAAGAAAAACTGAAAAGTGCCAGGGAAATCAAACGGCGTGTTGACGTTGCCCTGAAAACAAACCCGAATAATTACCTGGCCTGGCATATCCTTGGCCGCTGGCATTACGAGATAAGTAATATAAGTTCTGTTGAAAAAACTGCTGCAAAAATTTTCTTTGGAGGTATTCCAACAGGCTCCGTAAAAAATGCGATCATGTATTTTGAAAAAGCAAAAAGCCTGATGCCTCATTTTATCCTGAACTACCTGGAGCTGGCAAAAGCTTACCACAAGGATGGACAGGTTGGTAAAGCGGTGAGGCTCATGCAAACCATCCAGTCTTTTCCTTTGAACACGGAAGATGATGCCCGCCTTAAAATCGAAGGATTGAGAATGAGTAAAGATTGGGAGTAGGCTTGAATCCGAAAGGATTGTTTATATTTGGTATAATACCTCCGGGTATCAATATGTATCAATATGAAAAAACTGCTCCTTGTTTGTTTTACGATCATTAATACCCCCAATCTTACCGCGCAAAATCTTGTGACCAATCCCGGAGCGGAAAGTCTTCCCCGTGGCACAGGCTGGACTGTAATCAGCCAGGGTACCTATCCCTGCATTCCGCTTCCAACCAATACTTTTCTTAACTGGACCCTTATTCCTGATGGAACAGCCAATTATCCCTTTGATCATACCACCGGGGCGGCAGGTGGCACGATATTTTATGCCGGCTGCAGTGATTTTTTTAGCGGGGTGAAGGAACTACAACAAATAATTGATGTAACTGCAGACGCAGCCGCCATAGATGCTTGTACACAACTTTACACTTTTACCGGATATATTCAAACCCCGGTAGACAACCAGACCGACCAGGGCAGGTTCATCATTGACTACCTCAATGCATCAAATGCTGTACTGGGCACTAGTTACACAAGTCCATGGCAATCGTATTTTGATGGTTCAGGCACGGGGTGGAATTTTTATACCAATACCCGCGTGGCGCCGGCGTCTACCCGGAAAATAAGAATTAGGTTGCAGGCTGAGTTGATTTTTAACAGGTATGCCATCAATGTTTATTTTGATGATATCTCTTTGACAAAACCTTCGGTTGTACCAGTCCGCCTGGTTTCATTCACGGCTGATGAAAATGGTGGCTACGTAAAACTGAACTGGAATGTAGAAGCCGAACTTAACCTGGACCGGTACGAAGTAGAACGAAGTAAAGATGGAATTACTTTTTACGGCATTACAACAATTTCCCCAGGGCTGAATTTTTACGGTTTCACCGACAACGTAAACGGGATTGATGCGGATGATTTTTATTATCGTTTGAAAATGATTGACCGGGATGGTAAGATCAACTATAGTAATATCCTACCTGTAAGAACAAAAAGGAAGACAATCACAATATCGCCGAACCCCGCAAGCGATTATATCTTCATAACCGGAACATATAAAAAAGGAACCGTGGGTATAACAAATGCCTCGGGCATCCCAGTGGTCACAATCAACACTATGGGCACCGTTACAGGGATCAATATCTCGTTGCTGCCTGCAGGCGTGTATTTTGTTCGGTATTCCGATGGGAGGAATACGGTCGTAAAAAAACTGTTTGTTGAGTAGGCACATGCCTAACACCAATTTTAGTTTAGCCTGCTGTACCTTTGAAAACATCTGCCTGTTTTTTTGTTCGCCACTTTCCACTGTAGAGGTATAGAGATGCCATCAGAAAAATAGCTGACCAGTAAATGAATTCATTGCTCCATGCCATAGCAAGGGAAACATAGTTCATCTTCATAAAATACCATGTATAACCCAGGTAGAGTGAGATAGCTACGATCTCAATTGCCAGGTTTACTTTTGTTTTACCGGTGCCTGTTACTCCATTCAACCAGATATTGGCAATGCTCATAAAAAGGATGCCCAGCGATACCATCCTTATTACCGGAACGCCGTCAGCCACAAAACTTTCCTTTTGTCCAAAAAGGCGGAAGAACCAATCAGGAAACAAATTCAGCAGGCCGCACATGACCGCGCAGAGGCCAATGCTCCAGCACATGATCCGTTTGATCAGTCCGATCACCTGGTCTTCCCGTTGCTGTCCCATCAGGTTGCTCACCATGGAACTGGTGGTGCTGGCAAATGCCCAAACGAAGACACCAGCTAGTCCAAAAACGTTTCGCATCACATTACTGATCGCTTTAGCCATGATGCCCTTGGATTCTATGAGCAGGAAAAAGACCAGCCAGGTGGTTACACTTATCACGTATTGCAGCACGAGGGGCACAGAAACCCGGAGGATCTCCTTGTTAAAATATTTGTCGAACCGAAAGGTATGAAGCAGTCCATATTTTTTCCGGAGCCCGGTGCCCAACAATACAAAAAGTACAACAAACATCCCCGTGACTTCTGCAATAACGGAAGCAATTGCAGCGCCATTAAAGCCCAGTTCCGGAAAACCCCAGTTGCCAAAAATGAGTAAATAATCCAGCAAAATATTCACCGCCGCCTCAAAAACAAAACCGACCATCAGCCACTTGCTATTCAGGGATGCCACCAGGAATGCGTTACCCATCTGGAAAAGAAACAGGAAGGGGAGGCCGAGGATACGAATCCTGAGAAAACTCATTTCCTGCGGGTAGGAAACAGGGTCGGCCACGTGCCGCATAATAAAAGGAGCGATGAACCAGGTGAATGCAATACATAGAGCGGCAAACTGCAAGCAGATCCTGATCCCTTGTGTTAATATAATTTTGAATGCGTCACTGTTACCACTTCCCGCATTTTTTGAAAATACCGTTTGCACAGCATTATTCAGTCCATTACCGGCCACCGCAAAAATTAAATAGAAGACGCCGGTGATCCCGGCATTCCCTAAAGCTTCAGCACTGAGTTGTCCTAAAAAAATGCTGTTGGTGAGCATATTGATCTGAGGGATCAATATGGCCAGGGTTATTGGTAGGGCGATAGACAAAATCTGCCTGTTATTGACTTCTACCTTTAAATTATTTAATGCAGCAGCAGTTTCCATAAAGCCGCAAATTTATCTTATTTTGCCTGCTTAAATTTTTTATTTGAAAACTGCCTTCAAAATATTACCAGCTTCGCCCGCCACTCAACCACTGCATTTGCTCATTGAAACTGGCCAGGAAGGTGTATCCCTCATTTACTATTCCACTGCACCGTTCCAGGTAGATGGCTGGATGAATTTTCATTTCGATAAAAATCAACCCGCTTCCCAAATCGCTTCAGCAGTTAAATATCTGCTGGAAAATGAATCGCTGCCGGCTTTTAATACCTGCCATATTTTTTTCAATTTTAAAGAAAGTACATTGGTACCGCGGGAATTTTTCAGGGAGGGGCAGGCTTCCGCAATACTGGATTGTTTATATGGATCCCAACCGACCGACGCCGTGTTTTCGGAAGCCGTGAATGCCATAGATGCTGTGAATGTATACAGGGTAGATGATCAGTTCTACAACCTGTTGAACAACAAATTTCCTTCTGCTGTTTTTTATCACAGCCATACTGTTTTGTTGCCATACCTGCTACGTGTGCAGGAAGCGCTGTATTGCACGGTGTACCAGGATAATATTCGTGTCATCTTAAACCAGGGGAATAAGCTGCAGATCGTTCAGTATTTTGAATATAACACTCCTTCCGATGTGGCCTACCACCTGTTGAATGTCTGCGGTAGGCACCAGGTTTCCGCCTCGGAGATAGAGTTGACCGTCGGTGGATTTATTGAAAAAGATTCTAACCTGTATGAAGAATTATACAAGTACTTTTTAAACATCAGTTTGACAGAACTTCCGGGAGAGCTCCGTTTGTCCCCGGAAGTGAGCGAGGTGCCCCCCCATTTTTTCAGTCATTTAATTGCATTAGCACAATGCGTATCATAAGCGGTATCCATGGTGGGCGCAGGATAGATCCGCCAGCAAAAATGCCCCACACACGGCCTACCACTGACATTGCCAAAGAAGGTTTGTTTAATGTGATACAAAATAACCTGGAAATGGAAGACCTGGTCACGCTGGATCTGTTTGGCGGTACGGGTTGCATTAGTTACGAATTGGCGAGCCGGGGCTGCACAGACCTTACTATTGTGGAAAAAGATCCTGTGATGTATGAATTCATTAAAAAAACTGCCGGCCTTTTAAAATTGGAGAATTTTAAAGTGGTGAAATCGGATGTGTTCAGGTATATCAGCAGTTGTGGTAACAAATATGATTTTATTTTTGCCGGTCCGCCTTATGCGCTTACCAACATCGATGAACTTCCGGAAATAATTTTCGTGAAAAAATTACTTAACCCCGGCGGTTGGTTTGTGCTGGAGCATACACCCCGGAATGATTACAAAAAAAACCCCCATTTCAAATCAGAGCGAAACTACGGTACAACGATATTTTCTATCTTTAAACAGGAATGAAACCAGGGGTTTGAACTGCATATGACCAAAGATCAACTTAGGACGATGTATAAAGAAAAACGGGCAGCCTTAACGGTTGCCCAGAAATCCCGCCTGGAAGATCTCATCCTTATCCAGTTCCAGAAACTGGATATCGAAATTCCATCCCTGATCATGACGTATGCTGTACTGGAAAAAATGAATGAGTTTGATCCGCTGCCTGTCACAGATTACTGTTATTTTAAAAATCCACGTCAGGTACTTTTTTATCCGGTCTTGCACCCTACTGCAAACGTGATGCAGAGTGTGGTTGTCTCCGATGAAACGTTGTTTGAACTAAATAAATTTGGTATCCCTGAACCGATTGATGGGTTGCCAATGTTCCCCGAAGAATTAGACATGGTTTTTATTCCCCTGCTGGCCTATGATAAAAAAGGGCACAGGGTTGGGTATGGAAAAGGCTATTACGACCGGTTCCTAAAAGAATGCAAGGATGACTGCATGAAGATCGGGTTCAGTTTTTTTGAACCGGAAGACTGCATACAGGGAGTTGGCCGCCACGATGTAAAACTGGATTACTGCATTACACCGGAACGCATCTTCAGTTTTTAATTTTTTAAAACAAACAATATTGCTCAAGAGTTTCAGATACCTTCTATTTCCCATTTCATTTTTATACGGCATCATCATCTGGACCCGGAACTGGTTATTTGATAAAAACATCATTAAATCGGCGGCATTTAATTTTCCCATTATTTGCGTAGGTAACCTGGCGGTTGGGGGCACAGGAAAAACGCCGATGACTGAATACCTTGTCTCTATCCTGTCGGATGAATTTAAAACGGCGACACTGAGCAGGGGATATAAGCGAAAAACGAAAGGTTTTGCTATAGCAAATGAAACAACTACCGCTATTCATATCGGCGATGAACCTATGCAATTTCACCGGAAATTCCCGAATCTTATCGTGGCGGTGGGGGAAGAAAGACTGGTGGCTATTCCCCAACTGCTGCATGCGCGGCCGGATACACAGGTGATCATCCTAGACGATGCCTTCCAACACCGGCAGGTGAGGGCAGGCCATAATATTGTATTAACAGATTGTAAGAATCTCTACACCAGGGACCTTGTGTTACCGGCCGGCGATCTCAGGGATGTACAATCCAGTATCAAACGGGCACACAGCATTATCGTTACCAAATGCAAACCCGATCTTTCGGAAGAAGAAAGGAAACAGATAAGCCTGGAGATCAACGCCCGCCCTGGTCAGCAGCTCTATTTTACACAGATCGTGTACGAACGCCCTTACCAGCTTTTTACCAGGGAAACAAAGGAGGTGCTGCCCACGACGGATATTTTGCTGCTCACAGGTATTGCCAATCCCAAACCCCTGAAAGAATTTTTGAACAACCAGGTGCAATCATACGACATGCTTCGCTACCCAGACCATCATATCTTTTCCAGCGATGACCTGAAAGATATTCTCAAACAGTTTGCCCGGCTGGAATCTGAAGATAAGATCATCCTCACAACTGAAAAAGATGGGGTGAGACTTGAGAAATTCTTAAAAGAGTTAAGCAAGTACCCCATTTATGTATTACCTATCAAACACCGCTTCTTATTCGACGGTGACCTGCACTTCCAGCAGGAGATCAGGGCTTTTGTCCGTTCGTTCCAGCGTCAACCCCGGCAATAGCCTGGAAGCCGTGGCAATGAAAACCGCCGTCGTGCCAACCCTTCAACCCGCAACCCGTAACCCTGTAACCCCGTAACCCGCAACCATCTAACACCCCGGTTACCCTATCTATTTGATACCATTTATCCATATTCTATGAAATAGTTCGTAGATATTCTGCAAATTGCGTTTATATAAAATATATCCCCCCCGGATTCGTTAATAAAACCAATGATGAAATATTTACTACTGCTAGTGATAAGTTTAGGAGGTTTTTCTGCCCTGACTTTTGCCCAGAAAGAAGTTAAAGTGAGAGGTGTTGTAAAAAGCGACGAAGGGAAATCCTTATCCGGTGCTTCCGTGCTGTTGTATTATCCCGGAACAAAGGATACTTTAAGAACAGTGACCAATGAAAGAGGGGTGTTCACCTTTTCTGCGGTAAACCCTGTAAAGATCAGCGTTGTCACTTCTTATGTAGGGTACAGAAATTTCATCAGCAATTATGATTATACGGGCCAGGCTGGTGACCAAACCATTTGGGACATCGTGATGACCCCGGGGGACAATACCCTTGAAGCGATTACACTGGAGTCTGCCAGGATCCAGATAAAAGAAGATACCGTTTCCTATAAAATAGACAGTACGATGTATCGTGCGAACGATAACGTGGAAACGCTTTTAAAAAAATTACCGGGTGTGGAAGTGGACAAAGAGGGAACCGTTACGGCCCAGGGCAAACAGGTGACCAAAGTGAAAGTTAATGGAAAGGAGTTTTTCGGGGGCGATGTGCTCACTGCAACCCGGGAATTGAATGCCGACATGGTGGACCGTATACAGATGATCGATGATTACGGGGACCAAGCTGCATTCAATGGTATCAAGGATGGTGAAGCATCCAAGACCTTGAATATTGACCTAAAAAAGGATAAGAACAAAGGTTATTTCGGCAATCTGACAGCTGGTGCGGGTACGGAAGAACGTTATAATGCCGGTCTTTCTGTGAACCGTTTCAATAATTCTCAACAGATATCAGTCATTGCTAATGCCAACAACATCAATGCCAGCACTTTTAATTTCGGTTCGATGGGTGGCGGTGCGCTTGGGCAGATGGCCGGCGGCATGGTACGAAGCATGGGTATAGGCAGGGGCGGGGCAGGTGTGGGGTCTGCATGGGGAGGCGCGGGCAACAGCGATGGCATTGGTACCAGCCAATCCATCGGTGTGAATTTCCGGGAAGACTGGACACCTAAGTTGTCTGGTTACGGGAGCTACAGTTTTTCAAGGAGAAATACTAACACCATAAAAAATACGACCCAGCAGAATATTTTTGAGAACACTACCACAACAAATATCCAGAACAGTGATGATGATAATATCGCCATTAACCACAGGGTCTCTTTTAACCTGGAGTATAAAATGGATTCATTCAATTACTTTAAGTTCACGCCAGCCGTTTCAGTTCGAAAATCTGATGCGGATTATTATGCGGACTTCCTGTTCCTGGGTAACACCGGCGTAAAAAACAATGACGGTACCACGCGTAATTTCACCAATTCCACTTCCCCGAATTTTAACGGCAACCTCCTGTTCAACCACAAGTTCAGGAAAAAAGGCAGGACGCTTTCCGTTAATCTTTTAACAGGGGCTTCCTCCACGGAGTCAACGGATGATTATGAAAACTTAAGCACCATCTACGGTCCCAATGGTAACCAATTTCAACGGAACACCTACCAGTATGTGACACAGGACAACGAGAACCGGAACAGCAGCCTGCGGGCATCTTACGTGGAACCGCTGAACAAAAAACAAAACCTGGAATTCAATTACAGTTACAGCCGCCAGGTTACTGGTAATGACCGGGAGAATTTTGCCGTAAATCCATCGTCTGGCGCAAAAACATATGTAGACAGTCTCAGCAATATTTTTGACAACACTTACATCACCAACAGGATGGGTGTGAACTTCAGGACCAACGAACGAAAATACAATTACTCGCTCGGGCTTGCAGTGCAACCTGCAACAATCAATAGTAATTCCATCACCGGCAAGTACGAGTTTAAGCAGAACATAGTGAATTATTATCCTGTTGTTCGTTTTGCTTATAATTTCTCCCGAAGCCGGTCTTTTAGTGTAAACTATAACGGAAGTACCAGCCAGCCATCGTATACCCAGTTACAACCTGTCGCAGACTATACGAATCCACAATACATCACGGTCGGTAACCCGAACCTCAGGCCGGAATTCACAAATAACCTGAGCATGCGCTACAATAATTTTGACTTTATTACCGGTGACGTTTTTTTTGGAAATATTATGGCGTCTTTCACCAATGACAAAATCGTAAGCAATACAACCCTGCTCGGACCGGGCGTGCAACAAACAAAATACCTGAACAGCAACGGCTTCTATACCATTACGGGTTTCTATAATATTTCCAAGCCATTCCAAAACAGGAAATATGTTTTTAACCTTGGGGGAAATATCACCTACAACAATAACATCTCTTTCCTGGATAGTGAGAGAAATCGCGGAAAGAACTGGATATTCGGGCAAAGACTTGCCGTAGATTACAAATTTAAAAAATGGCTGGAATCTACGCTTGCCCTCAATTTCAGCCTGAACAACAGCAGTTATTCTTTACAAAAGGAATTAAACTCCAATACAAAAGCGTTTACTATTTCGCATAACTCAAGGATATTCCTGCCGAAAAACTGGATATTTAATTATGACCTGGATAAAACAATCAATGATGGTTACGCTGCGAACGTTAATTCAAATCCGTTTATCATTAATGCCAATTTAGAAAAACAACTTTTCAAAAAGAAAAATGTTTCCCTGAAACTGCAGGCGGTGGATCTGCTGAATGAGAACATCAATATCAACAGGACTGTGACGGGCAGCTATATCAGTGATACGCGCACAAACAGGTTAGGCAGGTACTTTATGGGAACAGTGGTATTGAGGTTAAACAAATTCAATGGAAAGGCTGCCCCGATGCAGAACAGGACGATCATTATGGGGGCCCCTCCACCGCCCGGGCACAACTTCTGAACGATCTTAGTTTCCCCCCCGTCTTTACAACATTATAGAACAAATTCTGTTTTACATTTACAGCGTAAATAAAACAGATGGCATATAGTTCAATGGAAGAATGCCTGCTTGACCTGGAGAAAAACGGGCAGTTGGCAAGAATCAAGGAAGAAACAGACCCTAACCTGCAAATGGCTGCCATACAGTTAAGGGTATACGAAGCCGGAGGCCCGGCGTTATTGTTTGAGAATGTGAAAGGCAGCAGGTACCGCGCTGTTTCCAATGTTTTCGGCACCATTGAAAGAAGCCGTTTTATTTTCCGGGATACGTTACAAACCGTACAGCGTTTAATAGACCTGAAAAGTAACCCGGTCCAGGCTTTCAAACATCCGTTTCAAAATCTGGGTGCAGGGTTAGCCGCGCTTAAAGCTTTCCCACTCAAGAACCCTTCAGTCAAACCTGTACTGCAGGAGCGTATCAGCATAGCAGATCTTCCCCTTATCAAACACTGGCCAAAGGATGGAGGAGCATTTGTAACCCTTCCCCAGGTGTATACAGAAGATACGGATCAACCCGGCATCATGAATTCCAACCTGGGTATGTATCGCATACAGCTAAACGGTAACGATTATACGCTCAATAAAGAAATAGGGTTGCACTACCAGATCCACCGGGGTATTGGCGTTCACCAGGCCAAGGCCAACCAAAAAGGGCTGCCGCTGAAGGTGAGCATTTTTGTAGGTGGGCCGCCGGCACATAGCGTATCGGCAGTGATGCCCTTACCCGAAGGAATAAGCGAGATGACCTTTGCGGGTGTATTAGGCGGCAGGAGATTCAGGTATGTGTATGAAGACGGCTACTGCATCAGCACAGATGCGGATTTTGTGATTACAGGGGAAGTATTCCCGGGCGATAATAAATTGGAAGGGCCATTTGGCGATCACCTTGGCTATTACAGCCTGCAACATGATTTCCCTTTAATGAAAGTGCACAAGGTATATGCAAAGAAAAATGGCATCTGGGCCTTTACTGTTGTAGGCAGGCCACCGCAGGAAGATACCAGTTTTGGCCAGCTCATTCATAAAATAACTGGCAAGGCTGTTCAACAGGAAATACCGGGATTAAAAGAAGTTCATGCAGTTGATGCAGCAGGCGTACATCCATTGCTGCTGGCGATCGGCAGCGAAAGATATGTCCCGTATGCGGCGGATCGGCAACCTCAGGAATTGCTGACGAACGCCAATGCAATTCTCGGTCAGGGGCAGCTGTCGCTGGCCAAGTACCTGCTGATCGTGGCGCAGGAAGATGACCGAAGCCTGGACATTCACGACATCGGAAGATTCCTGCAGCATCTGCTGCGGCGAGTCGACTGGACACGTGACCTGCATTTTCAGACTCGCACGACGATCGACACGCTCGACTATTCCGGCACTGGACTGAACGCAGGCTCGAAGCTCGTGATTGCTGCCGCCGGGCAGCCGCAGCGCGAACTGGCGACGGAGATCAGCGGTGAGATCTTTCTGCCGGATGGTTTTACAGATCCTTCTGTCTGCCTGCCGGGTGTGCTCGCGGTGAAAGCACCACCGTGGTCGAAGGAAGCCCACGGAACGGATCCGGCGGCCGGTCGTTTCTGCGACGAGCTGCTGCATGCACCATCGAAGGTTCTCGCGGGCTGGCCGCTGATGGTGCTTGTCGATGATGCACGGTTTTGTGCGGAGTCACTCCGGAATTTCCTGTGGGTCACGTTCACTCGCAGCAATCCCGCCGCAGACGTGTACGGAGTGGCCGCGTTTGTCGAAGCAAAACACTGGGGTTGTCGAGGTCCTCTGGTGATCGACGCCCGAATGAAGCCGCACATGGCCCCGCCGCTTGAGCCGGATCCTGTTGTCAGCCGTCGAGTCGATGCGCTCGCAGCACCGGGCGGACCGCTTCACGGTCTGTGTTGAAACGGCAGCTTGCGGTCCCAACAGGACTTCAACACAAACCGAAAACGCGGAAGAAATGTCGTTGGGCATGGCTGGTGGTG
>JAYSYY010000046.1:0-95722 GCA_043727215.1 Chitinophagaceae bacterium
TGGCAATGAAGCCGTCGCACAACCATTCGCATCTGTGACAATAACAGAGTAATTTCCTGCAGCTAAACCAGTTTGATCCTGGGCTGTTGCATTTACACCCGTACCCGTCCAGGCATATGTATAAGCTCCTGTACCGCCAGAAGCAGTAATATTGATTGCACCGGTAGAAGCGCCACGGCATAAAACATTTGTTTGTGAAGTATTTGATACTGCAACATTAGTTGCCGGTTGAGAAATGGTTACAAGTAACGAAGCAGTAGCACAACCATTGGCATCCGTAACAATCACGGAATAGTTTCCTGCGGCAAGGCCAGTCTGATCTTCAGCAGTCGCATTTACACCCGTGCCTGTCCAGGCATAAGTATAAGCTCCTGTGCCACCAGTAGCAGTAATGTCAATTGCACCGGTTAAAGCACCACGGCATAAAACATTTGTTTGTGAAGTGATTACTACGGCAACATTAGTTGCAGGTTGACTGATGACTACTGCCAATGATGCAGTAACACAACCGTTGGCATCAGTAACGATTACAGAATAGTTTCCTGCGGCAAGACCAGTTTGATCTTCAGCAGTTACATTCACACCTGTACCTGTCCAGGCATAAGTATAAGATCCTGTCCCACCTGAAGCAGTAATGTCAGTTGCACCGGTTAAAGCACCACGGCATAAAACATCAGTTTGTGAAGTGATTGATGCTGCAACATTTGTTGTAGGTTGAGAAATGGTTACAAGTAATGAGGCAGTAGCACATCCATTGGCATCCGTAACAATCACGGAATAATTTCCTTCGGCTAGGCCGGTTTGATCTTCAGCAGTTGCATTCACACCTGTGCCTGTCCAGGCATAAGTATAAGCTCCCGTGCCACCAGAGGCAGTAATATTGATTGCACCGGTAGAAGCGCCACGGCATAAAACATCAGTTTGTGAAGTGTTTGATACTGCAACATTTGTTGTAGGTTGAGAAATGGTTACAAGTAATGAGGCAGTAGCACATCCATTGGCATCCGTAACGATTACAGAATAGTTTCCTGCAGCCAGTCCGGTTTGATCTTCAGCAGTTGCATTCACGCCTGTGCCTGTCCAGGCATAAGTATAGGCTCCTGTGCCACCAGAAGCAGTAATGTCGATTGCACCGGTAGATGCGCCGCGGCATAAAATATTCGTTTGTGAAAAAACTGATACACTTACATTAGTTGCAGGTTGAGTAATTGTAACAGGCAATGAAGCCGGCGCACAACCATTCGCATCTGTAACAATAACGGAGTAATTTCCGGCAGCTAAACCAGTTTGATCCTGGGCAGTTGCATTTACACCTGAACCCGTCCATGCATAAGTGTAAGCTCCCGTGCCACCAGATGCAGTAATATCGATTGCACCGGTAGATGCGCCACGGCACAAGACATTAGTTTGCGTGAATGGTACAGTTGGATTAGCATTTATTGAAACATTCACACTGCCATTCATAGTAGAAGTGCAACCAATAGTCGCATTGGTTCCAATAACGGTATAAGTTTCGGCGCTTGTCTGACTACCGAAATTTATGGCAACCCCAGAACCTGCAACCCCTGCACCTGCATTTACGCCGCCGATCTGCAACTGGTAATTCACGCCAGGTTCAGAACCACTTAATCCAATTACCACGCCCGGGCCTCCTGCGCAATAACCTCCGCCTCCCGTTACGTTGAAAATTGTTGGTAAGTCATTTCCGGTCCCTGCTACAGCGATTGGAACATCTGTAGCACCACCTCCCCCTATAACCACGTTCCCATTATACGATTGGGCCAGCACCGGAGAAAAGCGAATAAAAATATTCTGGTTAAAACTGCCTCCGCCCTGGTTGATAGACAATGATGTAGAATAAGGCCCGCCAACGACAGTTGAATACTCATACCCAGGTAAAGCGGCAACAGTAACAGCTGCTAGTGTCAATGCACTACCAGTAACTGTAAAACTTTGTTCAGCCGATTGTGTAGTGATACAAACATTCCCGAACGTGGCTGAAGCAGGAGTTACAAAGATAGTCTGGCTCATCACCCCGGACTGCTGCAGGCAGATAGCAATACCAACTAATAATAATTTTCGAAACATCCCGAAACCTGCTGGTAGTTGTCTCATAAAACCTTTCAGTATTATAACAATCTCAGGTAAACCTATACTCATACTTCGCATTTTAGGATCATTGGGCAATAAAAATTTCGTCGAATTAACATCAATTATTGTCAAGTAGTGAATGTTATGAGGTAACCACAGGGTAATACAGATCAATGATTTACACTGATAAGGTGAAAGCGAATAGAATAATTAGGAGGTGCTGGTTACTAATGGGATTAAACAGGAAGTGGATGTATTAGGGTATGCCTAATTGAGTGAGATCGGAGGTTATTGGTTAATACAAAGTAGCTGGTCTTTACATTGCTATTTTAAATATACATAAATAAATGAGTCCTGCAAAGGATTTCAGCGAAAAAAACCTACGTGGCTATAAGTTGGGAGCATTCGTAAATTCAAAGTCGCTCATTATCAATTCTATAGTGGTTAAGGATTACCGAGGAATAATTTTAAATACCTATTTTAAGGTAGAAACTTCCCGAAGTGTCAAAAGAGAAACGAAAAAGATAGTTAAAATCAGGACCGGGTATAACTGGCTGAATAGGAGCTTGTGATATTCGTATCAATATTCCTGATATCCTCTTCAGAAATACTATCATTGATATCAGTTAAATGCCTGTGAATTTTATTTTTCGTGATTTCATCGAAAAAAACGGCGGAGACTTGCTTAGGGCCTTTCGATTGCTTGGGTTCTTCTAAAGATTTGCTGATGGAATTCATTTTTTGTTGTTTATAGGCGTTAAAGCAAGCACTTTTTCCCCGCAATCGTCCCTCCTTCCAAAATGGTAACAGAAAGATAATATTGGGAGCCTGCCCTCCTCCCGGATCCTCCCTATCTCCTCCCAGTCAAAGCCCGCTCTACTCCCACTCTATGGCACTCCATACCTTCCACCTTCCATCCTCCACGTACACGTTTAACCTTCAACCTTCTGCCGTTAACCGTTCACCTTCCACCTTTTCCACCCATTATCAAATCATCAAATCAGCTAATCATCTCCCACCTTCTACCTTTTCCCCTGCACCTTCTTCGGATTCACCAACTTCATTTCCTTCACCAAATGCCCGGCTCCTGCAAATTTATCCACAATAAAAAGCACGTAACGAATATCTACCATGATGTTCCTGCAGATACTGGCATCGTAATTAATATCACTCATGGTTCCTTCCCACGCCCGGTCAAAATTCAGCCCGACAAGGTTGCCGTAGGCATCCAAAGCAGGACTACCACTGTTGCCGCCGGTGGTATGATTGCTGGCAATAAAACAAACAGGCATAACGCCGTTTTTACCATAGTTTCCATAATCTTTCGCAGCATGCAACTGCCGAAGTTTTTCCGGCACATCAAATTCGTAATCGCCCGGTTTGTATTTTTCCATGATGCCATCCAGGGTAGTAAAATAATTATATCGCATCGCATCCCTCGCAGTAAAGCCGTTCACGTTTCCGTAGGCCACCCGCATCGTGCTGTTGGCATCCGGGTAAAATTTTTTCTCTTTCATCACATCCATCTGCGCCTGCGTATAATCGCGTTGTAGTTTGTTGATGCGGTTTTGTATGTCGGCAGAAGGTGCCTGCACGCTTGTCTGATAAGTTTTCTGCAGGTCAGAGAAAATAGTAATCGCGTGGTAGTTTTTTAGGTCGGCCACCACCTCCGCTGCAGGCCTGTCCAGCAATTGTTTCACGCCGGCCGCGGTATAAAGCGTGTTTTGGGCGTACACTTTTTCCGCAAGAGCGGCGTACGATCCGCCCGCCTGTTGCAGCATTTCTTTCCCCACAGGAGAAACGTATGAATTTTGTTGCTTAGTGATGTACAATTCCATCATGGCTTCAAACAACTTCCGGTCCACTGCGGGGCTGTATTCCCCCAGCAGGTTTTCGATGGCAGATCGTACAACGTTCAACCGTTGCTGGTAGCCTTTTTCACCATCGCGGGCATAAGCGGTAGCCAGGGTATTTAATTGTGCTGCAATCGTAAATAATTCAACCTTACTTACGATCTCCGTGTAATAATCACGGGCCAGGCCGTACGGTTCGAAAGCGGTATATTCCCGGCCCAGGTCAGCCAGTAATGTGCGGTATCTGGCAAAAGCCGGGTTAGCGTCTACCCGTTGCTGAAAGACCTTCTCAAAATTTTTCTTTTTGCCCACAGCATCTGTCCTTGTAAGGCCCAACACTTCTCCCTGCCATTTTTTGTAGGCATTCTGTATGCCCGCGTATTTGGCAGCGTACTGGATTTTGATCCCTTCGTCCTTGCGCATAAATCCATCAATGATGGTAAGTGCTTTATCCCTTATCGCAATTTTAGCGGGATCACTAACTGTTCGCACCTGCTCCACCGCTGCACTGTGCAGGTATTGCCGGGTAGAACCTGGGAATCCAAATACCATGGTGAAATCGCCGGCTGATATACCATCCATCGAAATATTCAGGGAACGTTTAGGGGTGTAGGGCACATTCTCCGGGGAATATTCTGCCGGCTGGTTGTTTTTATCGGCATAGATGCGAAACATGGAGAAATCGCCTGTGTGGCGGGGCCACATCCAGTTATCGGTATCCTTTCCAAAATTACCGATGCTGCTGGGAGGTGCGCCCACAAGGCGGATATCCCGGAAGGTTTCCGTAACAAAGAGGTAGTATTGGTTGCCTTCAAAAAATGCCCTGGTAAAGCTTTCCTGCTTCGCTCCTTTCTGCACGTTTTTTCGCACTTCGGCCAGGTTCCTGTCCACCACTGCCTGCCTTTCGGCTTCCGTCATGTTTGCCGCAACCCCGGCTAATGCCGCAGCGCTAACATCATCAATCCTTACAATGAATGTAACAAAGAGTCCCTTATTCGGTATTTCCTCCCCGGTATTTTTTGCCCAGAAACCATCCCGGATATAATTTTTCTCCAGTGTGGAATGATTTTGAATAGCATCAAAACCGCAATGATGATTGGTAAGCACCAATCCTTTGGAAGAAATGATTTCACCCGTGCAAAATCCACCGAAACTTACCACGGCATCCTTCAGGCTGCTTTTATTAATGCTGTAAATATCTGCGGCACTAATTTTCATGCCCAGGCTTTTCATCCGGCTCTCATTGAGTTTTGCCAGCAATTGCGGCAACCACATCCCTTCATCTGCCCTCGCCACCTGCACACTAAAAAACAACAATCCAATCAATAAAATTTTAGCAACCTTCATAGTTTATGTTTTACAATTTTCAGCAATTTCTATTTGTTCAACGGTTCAAAGTTCAAGGTTCAAGGTTCAAGGTTTGTTTAAGGTTTGTTTAAGGTTTGTTTAAGGTTCGTGAAATAGCAACTCCTTTCAGCGTTAGAAAAACAAGATCCCGATGAGGTGACGAAATCGGGACCACCTTCCACCTTCCACCGTCTACCGTCCCCCCATTATCAAATTATCAAGTTATCAAATTATCAAATTATCTCTTCCACCGTCTCTCCTCTCACTTAAAGTAAGCTCCCTCCACCTCCCCCGCCCCAACTTTCACCACGATCATTTCATCCCTTGTAGTGGACAAAGAATGCCCCACGTAATTTAATTCGATAGGGAACTGTTTGTGTGTGCGCTCAAGCAGGGCCAGGGTTTCTAACTGCCGGGGATAAAAAGCAAGCAAAGGTTTTAATGCATAAAACATCGTTCGCCCGCTATTGGCCACATCATCCACCAGGATAATATTTGTACCGGTAAAATCTTTTTCTTCACTGAGTGTTATCGCGGCTGGTTTCTTTTTATCCATACTCAGGGAGAGGATGTCTATCCTGCCTGGATAAATATTCTTTAATATGCCGGCGATGATTTCGGCGATCACTATCCCGTTTTCCTTAATTCCAATCAATATGAGTGCGTCTTTATCATGGTTGCGTTCGGCAACTTCCATTGCTATCCGCCTTAATTTTTTTGCCGCGATTTCTTTGCTTAAAATCATCTGTGTAAATTAGGGCCAAAGATAAGGAAGTCTATGGACCACGGACTATTGACCATGGGCCAAAAACCTTTAACTTAGCCGCCTAATATTTTCCACATGAATTATCTCCAACAGGTTGCTTTCCTCCTCCTCGCCGTTTTTGCGATCGGGTTGTTTGCAAAAAATATTAAACAGATCATCCGAAATATCGGGCTGGGAAGAGAGGAAGATCTGTCAGACAATAGTGCGCTGCGATGGAAAAACCTGCTCCTCCTTGCTTTCGGACAAAAAAAAATGTTTCGCAACCCGCTTGTTGCCGTGTTGCATTTCGTGATCTATGCGGGTTTTATTATCATCAACATTGAAGTACTTGAAATTGTGCTGGACGGCTTGCTGGGGACACACCGGCTTTTCCTGCCGGCGCTGGGCGGATTATATAGCTTCCTGATCAATTTTTTTGAAATACTTGCGCTGGGTGTTCTCATAGTTTGTGTCATATTCCTGGCACGCAGAAACGTGCTTAAACTGGAACGTTTCATAAGCAATGACCTGAATGGGTGGCCACGCAGTGATGCGAATTATATCCTGCTGACTGAAATAGTTTTGATGTCGCTGTTTCTCACCATGAATGCCGCCGACCGGGCACTGCAATTACAGGGGGCTGAACATTATGCCGTAACCGGGGATTTTATCATATCAGGTCCGTTAGCCTCCCTTTTTGCAAACATGGAAACAACCAGCCTGGTCTTATTGGAACGCACCTGCTGGTGGTTACACATCATAGGCATTTTTGCTTTCCTCAATTACCTGCCTTACAGCAAACACCTGCATATTCTCCTGGCATTTCCCAATGCCTACTATGGTAAACTAGATCCCCTGGGCAAGATGGACAACATGGAGAACGTGGCCAATGAAGTTAAGTACATGATGCAACCGGAACTTACCCCGCCAGCATCAGATGGCGCGCCTATGAAGTTCGGTGCGAAAGATGTGATGGACCTCAGCTGGAAAAATCTTTTGGATGCCTATAGCTGTACAGAATGTGGCCGTTGCTCTGCAGCCTGCCCTGCTACCCAAACCGGGAAATTGTTAAGCCCCCGGAAGATCATGATGGATACCCGGGATCGCCTGGAGGAGGTTGGAAAAAACATCCATCAAAACAAGGCATTTCAGCCGGACGGAAAAACCCTGGTGTTTGATTACATCAGCGTAGAAGAACTCCGGGCATGCACTACCTGTAACGCGTGTGTGCAGGAATGCCCGGTGAGTATCAGCCCGCTTGATATTATCCTGGAACTGCGCCGTAGCCTTGTAATGGAAGACAGTAACGCCCCCCAGGAATGGAATGCCATGTTTGGAAATATTGAAAACAATTTTGCTCCGTGGAAACTGAGCCCGGATGACAGGGATGCCTGGGTGAGAGACATGGGCTAATACTTATTCAGTAGAAAGTTGCTCTTCATCATCTACCGGGTCTGGTGGTATATCCTCCTCTTTAATGTCGTGGATCTTTTCTGCAGCACCTTTGCGTTTTATTATCTTATAAAGGTGGATAGATGCAGAGACGGTAAAAAATAAGCCAATCACCCAGTTCAGGTAGCTCTCACTGTTTTGCACACGCTGCACCAGGTATTTACCCCCGAAAATGAAGATCAGGTTTCCCAGCAAAGTGCCGGTGCCGATGCCCAGAATATAAATGTTGTATTGGGCCTTCACCGGTTGGAGTATCTTTTTAGAGAATAAGACCGCGCTCCAGCCGAACCAAAAAGGGATTTGCACCGGGTTCATTGCAGACATCAACATACCAAGAAGTGTGCGGTGCACCTTATTCTGCAGCAACACGTTCTTTGCCTCGTCGCTGGGGTGTAATGCAGCCAGGATACTGCCGATGGCAAGTGCCAGCACAATTCCGAAAGTGATCCATTGCATCACTTTCATCAATCTTTCCTGTCGCTGCAGCCAATGAATGCCCACCAGGGATAAGCGCACATAGATCATTTCCACAATGAGTGAGCCCAGCACAAAAAACAACGCGTTTTTGACGGTCTCCTGGATGCTGATCTGCATGGCAGTTATATTCAGGGTGCCCATGGGAAGGGTCCCCAAAAAACTGATCAGCATTCCCCACAAAAAAACCCTGATTAAAGGCGACATGGGCCAAAGATAAGGTGGAGGTTTAAAATGAAATCATTACTTATTCTGCCAGCACTTTCAGCATGATAGTAAGTTCGTCGGCCATCGTTGCACTTTTTTTGCCAATGGTGTAATCCAACCGGTTAATGCGGAATCCTCCGTCAAATAATAGTCCCTTTCCCTGCGGTGAAACGGTAAAAGGGATCTCTATCGCCTTTGTCACATTTTTTATGGTCAGGTTTCCCTTCAATACGTAGGAGTTGCCTGCTACCAATGCTGCTTTACCGGTGATCCGAATGGCAGGGTACCGGGCTGCATCAAAAAAATCGGCTGCCCTCAGGTGATTATCGCGTCTGGAATTGTCAGTATTGATACTGGCAACTTCCATAGTAATGTCAAAAGAAGAATTTGCAGGTTTATTGCGGTCAAAAATGATCTGTCCTTTTAAACCACTCAACTGTCCGTTGGTATTAATTGCAAAATTTTTAATGGTGAACTGCACCTGGCTCGATGCGTCAACCGGGGTAAGCTTTTGCTGTGCTGGTGCTAAATAACCAGCTAAGAGGAAACTGGCCAGGATGTAAATTTTTGTCATAACAAGATTTGGCTGCAATATTAACTGCTATTGCCGAATTTTAAATAACCGAACTTTCTTTTAACAAACATTGTTTAATTTGGGTTACCATCGTATGATAAGATCGTCCACCATCCAGCTACTGCGTTTTCATTTTTCTATATTCCTGATGCCGGTTTACTGGTTTGGGCTCAGCCAGGTGGCCCATATCCACACAAGAGATGCCCTGCTCGTTTTTATTATCCTGCATCTGTTGGTGTACCCGGCGAGCAATGGGTACAATAGTTATATGGACCGGGATACGGGTAGCATCGGAGGCGTCCAGGAACCCCAGCAACCAACCAGGCAATTGTTCTATGCAACCATGGTAATGGATACCGCAGCACTGCTGCTTAGTCTGCTTATCAGCCGGTATTTTTTCCTGGGCGTATTGTTATTTATCGCTGCGTCCAGGGCGTATAGTTACAGGGGTATCCGGTTAAAAAAATACCCGGTGCTAGGCTACCTGACCGTGATCATTTTCCAGGGCGGACTTATCTATTTTATCGTGCGGCATGGATGCAGCCAGTCCAAAACGGTGTACGCTTCCTGGAGCGCAATGCTGGGTTCCTCCTTCCTGGTCGGTGCTTTTTATCCGCTCACGCAGGTGTACCAGCACAAAGAAGACAAGGCAGATGGCGTGATCAGTCTCAGTGCGTGGCTGGGCTACAGGGGCACTTTTATTTTCTGCGCGTTGGTGTTTATGCTGGCAATGTGTTGTCTGGCATGGTATTTTGGGAATAACCTGGAACTGGATCATTTTTTCAGGATGCAGATCTTTATGCTGCCAGCCCTCGTATATTTTTTCTGGTGGATGAGGAAAGTCTTCATAAACACGGAGGCAGCAAATTTTAAACACACCATGAGCATGAATCTTATTGGTTCTATCTGTACCAATGCAGCGTTTATGAGCATTTTAATCACAGATATATTTTGAGTAAAATAACGGCGATCGCTACAGCTACTCCCGCTTACGGGCACACGCAAGATGAGCTATTTACCTTTGCAGATAAAGTGTACTGCCGCGATGCCGGGGAAAGCAGGAAACTAAGATTTTTATACCGCAAAAGCGGTATTGAAAAGCGTTATTCTGTATTAGCTGATTATAACCTCCCCGCAGCAGAGCGGACTTTTTTTTCACAACGGGAAGACCTGGAACCTTTTCCATCCCTTGAAAAAAGAATGGCTTGTTTCAACGAAGCTGCTGTCAGTCTTTCCGTCGGATGCATTATCGAATGCATAAAGGGAAAAATAACTCCGTCAGAGATCACGCATCTTGTAACCGTAAGTTGCACTGGACTAAGTGCACCGGGGCTGGACCTCCGGGTGATGCAGGAGATGGGCCTTTCCCCTACCCTTCAGAGAACCTCCGTCAATTTTATGGGTTGTTATGCAGCAGTACATGGGATGAAACTGGCGCAGGGATTTTGTGCCGCCATGCCCACAGCAAAGGTGGTGGTGGTTTGTACAGAATTATGTACACTCCATTTTCAGAAAGAGGTGACCCAGAATAATATGATGTCTTCCATGTTATTTTCTGATGGTTGTGCAGCAATGCTGGTGCAGAATGATGAAACCCAAAAGGGATTCCGCCTGGATCATTTTTTTTCGCATGTGGATTTCAAAGGCAAAAATGATATGGCCTGGGAATTATCAGGCCAGGGATTTTTGATGACCCTCTCAGGATATGTGCCGGACCTCATCAAGGCAGATTTTGAAGAACTGGTAACGAAAGCACTGGCTTCTGCCGGTAAAACAAAAGCGGATGTCACGCACTGGTGTATGCACCCCGGCGGCAAAAAGATCCTGGAGGTTATTGCAGAAAGCCTGCAACTGGAAACCGGTGATCTATCCCATTCCTATGCAATACTGCGGGAATTTGGTAATATGAGTTCTGCAAGTATCGTTTTTGTTTTGCAGCGCATCATGCACGAACTGGAAGAGGGGGCTGTTGAAAATGCATTGGTACTGGGTGCTGCCTTTGGCCCGGGACTCACCATGGAAACTTTCCTTGCGTCTTATGGTTGACCTGAAATATCGTTCCGCTAAAAAAGAACTGCTGGATGCAGAGGGGATTCCCTTTGCGGATATCAAAAGAAATATGCAGGAGTTGGATACGATCAACCGGCTATTGGGTGGTCATGCCATTACCATTGAGGGTTTGAACCATTTCACCGGTCAAAATCCAGGGGAAATTTCCATTTGCGAAATTGGCTGCGGGGGCGGGGATAACCTGAGAGCAATTTATAACGCCTGCTCTCAAAAAAATATGCGCCTGAAACTCACCGGCATCGACATTAAACCGGAGTGCATTCGTTTTGCTGAAGAAAGAAATAAAGACCTGCCCGCCACCTGGATCTGCAGTGACTACCAACTTGCAGTTTTGGGTCATAACATCCCGGACGTCATTTTTACATCCCTTTTTTGCCATCATTTTACCCGGGAGGAACTAGTGTCCATGATGCGTTGGATGAAAAAAAATTCCAGGCTGGGCTTTTTCATCAATGACCTCCACCGTCATCCCCTGGCTTATCATTCCATCAAATGGCTCACAGCTTTATTTTCCTCCTCTTATCTTGTGAAAAATGACGCACCTCTTTCTGTGGCACGGGGGTTTACAAAAAAGGAATGGATTAGTATCCTGCAGGAAGCAGGTTTATTCAATTACAACCTCCAATGGAAATGGGCATTCCGGCATTTAATCGTTTGTAAAAATGGATGATGAAATGGTATATGACGTAGCTGTCATCGGTGGTGGGCTTGCAGGCCTTAGCCTCGCAATTCAACTTAGCCGGGAAGGATACCGGGTAGTCCTTTTTGAAAAAGAAACCTATCCTTTCCACAAGGTTTGCGGAGAATATATCAGCATGGAAAGCTGGCCCTTCCTCCAGGGGCTGGGCGTACCGCTGGAGCAAATGAATTTACCCAGGATAGAAAAGTTATTGGTGACAGCACCGGATGGAACTTTGTTACATTGCAAATTACCATTGGGTGGATTTGGCATCAGCAGGTATAAACTGGACGCCACCCTCAAAGCTATTGCCGTGACTACAGGCGTAAACGTATTGGATGACTGCAAGGTAAACGACGTGGCTTACATGCAGGATCTATTCCAGCTCTCAACCACCAAAGGCAATTTCCGGAGCCATGTATGCTGCGGCAGTTATGGTAAAAAAAGTAACCTCGACGTAAAATGGAAACGGGCTTTCACACAAAACAGCGCTAAAAAACTCAACCAATATGCCGGCATTAAATACCATATTGAAACGGATTTCCCCGCTGACAGCATTGCCTTGCACAATTTTCGCAACGGCTATTGCGGTATATCCAGGATAGAAGAAGGCAAATACTGCTTGTGCTATCTCACCCACACAGACAACCTGAAGGCAAATGATCAATCCATCGAACACCTGGAAGAGCGGGTGTTGAGCGCTAACCCTCACCTCAGGAAAATTTTAAGCAACAGCATCAAATTATTTTCAAAACCCGTCTCCATCGCCCAGGTGAGTTTCCTTGAAAAAACACAGGTAGAAGATCATGTGCTTTTATTGGGGGATGCGGCCGGGATGATCACTCCCCTCTGCGGGAATGGAATGAGTATGGCGCTGCACGGATCCAAGATAGCGGCGGGTCATATTGGCTTGTTCCTCCAGGGAAAAACAAACAGACCCGCCCTGGAAACCGGCTATACAAAGGAATGGCGAAAACATTTTTCCCGCCGGCTGATGTATGGCCGTGCCATTCAATATTTTTTCGGAAAAAACTGGATGACGAATTTTTTTATCCGCGTGATGAAAAGGATGCCTGCTTTAACCCGCTGGCTTATCGGACAAACACATGGCAAACCATTTTAATAAATAGGGGCAGACCTCTGTGCTATTTGAAAAAATAATCACACAGAGGTCGGCATCCCTCACAAAATCTCATTTACTTTGCTTTAAAATACTGTTTATGCATGTACCAACAATGGCAGAGTTTATGGCCAGCGGAGAACAACCTGAAATTTTATTCTGGGTTGGCTGTGCCGGCAGTTTTGACCAGCGGGCACAGAAGATCACGAAAGCTTTTGTGACCATCCTGGACAAACTCGCTATTAAATATGCCATCCTTGGAAAAGAAGAAATGTGCACAGGCGATCCCGCCAGGAGATCAGGTAACGAATTCATGTTCCAAATGATGGCTTACCAGAATATCCAGGTTTTAAATGGCTATGGTATAAAAAAAATCGTGACAGCCTGCCCTCATTGTTTCAATATTTTAAAAAATGAATACCCCGAGTTGGGTGGCAGTTATGAGGTTATACACCATGCTACTTTTTTACAGGAACTGATAGACGATGGCAGGATTAAGATGCAGGAAGGAGGAATTTTTAAAGGTAAAAAAATTACCTACCATGACAGCTGTTACCTGGGCCGCGCTAACAATATTTATGAAGCCCCAAGGAAAGTGTTGGAAGCAATGGACGTTGAGCTGGTGGAGATGAAGCGATGCCGCAGCAACGGGTTGTGTTGTGGTGCGGGTGGTGCGCAAATGTTTAAAGAAGAAGAAAAAGGAAACATCCGCATCAACATCGAACGTAGTAACGAAGCCTTGGCAACAGGGGCCTCCGTGATTGCAGCAGCCTGCCCGTTTTGTAATACCATGCTTACCGATGGAGTAAAAAATCAAGAAAAAGAAGATGAAGTAGCCGTTATGGATATTGCGGAATTGGTAGCGGCGAGTATGTAGGGTTTTAGGGTTTAAGGTTTTCAGTTCATTCGATTTGATGCCTTTCAACTATAGAACTATTCAACTCTTCAACCATTCAATTCTTCAACCATTCAACCATTCAACCATTCAACCCGTAACCCGTAACCACTCCAAACCATTCAAAATTCAACATTTAAAATTCAAAATTTCTGATGGATATCGATATACAACAACACCTCCCGGAAGATTTTGATGCGGGTTCTAAAGTATGGGTCTACCAGAGCAGCCGGTTGTTTTTTATAAGTGAAGCACTTGAAATGGAGGACATGCTGCAGGACTTTGTAGTGAACTGGAAAAGCCATGGAGCACGGGTTAAGGGATTTGCTAACCTATTTTTCGGGCGTTTTATTTTGCTGATGGCGGATGAGTCTGCAACCGGGGTCAGCGGCTGTAGTACAGATAGTTCTGTTCACCTTATTAAGACAATTGAGAAAAAATATTCCGTGGACCTCTTTAACCGGCAGTTGCTGGCGTTTATTATCAACGACAAGATCGAGCAACTCCCCCTTGCCCAGGTACCATATGCCATTACCAATAAATTCATCAGCGAGAAAAGTTTATATTTTGACAATACCATTACCACAAAAGAACAACTGGAAAAAGATTGGATCGTACCGGCAGGAGAAACCTGGTTGAAAAAAATGTTTATTTCGGCTTAGCCACTTTTTTTGGCGGGGCTTTCTTTTTTACTTTTTTCTTGAACGTATAACCGGCAGTTACCCTGTAATTCGTGCTATTACCTGTGCTGAAAGTTTCCAGCGTATAGTTAGGGGCCTGGATGAAATTTTTATTCTGTTGCTGCCGGAAAGGATCTATTACGTTTAAAGTGATGGCGAGGTTTTTCCGAAAAAATTTACGCTGTGCTCCCAGGTTCATACTCAGGTTGGTACGTACCCTGCCCTGTGGGTTGGCAAAGCGGTGATAGGTAAAGTTTGAACTGAAATTCATTAAGGAATTCCACACATAATTGCTATTAAGCGTACTGTTTAAAGAACCCCCATTCCGGTACCTGTTAGTCTTCCGGTCATGCAGGCTGTAAACATTGTAGGAGTATGCACTGCTTGCATTTATCTTCAGTTTTTTCCCGATGTTCAATCCTCCATACAAACTGGTTTCATATTCAGTTCGTCCGCTCAGGTTCTGCCAGCTGGTATTGGTTTTACCGTCTGGCTGCAGGGTGCGGATGGAACTATAGATCTGTTGAAGCGTATTGTAGCCAACTGAAATATTCAGGTTGTATTTTTTATTCCAGTAGCCTGCGATCAAATCAAAGTTATCGGAAAAATAAGGCTGCAGGTAAGGATTTCCAAACCGCGTATTGTACGGATCCGTATAATCAACAGAAGGGTTCAGGTGATGGATACCCGGGCGCTGAATGCTGCGTTTATAGCTGGCACTTACCGAGTAGCCTTTTTCCCATTTGCGCGTAACATTCACAAATGGCAGCGTACTGAAATAACTGTTCGCATAATGATTGCTGTCATTTACAATATCGAAAGAGGTGTTCGCATATTCCTGCTGCACACCAACCGTGGTATAAAAATTCTTACTGAAGCTGTAGCGCACCGCAGCCATAACAGTGTATATCTCCTGGTAAAACTCAAAGTCATTGCTAAACAGGCTGCTGCCCACGAGCACATTTTCCGGTTTTTTCATAAAAGAAGTGAACAGCCTGTTGTGGGTGGTATTGTCAATGGCGGTTGCTCCAAAAGAGAGAAAGGTCTTCTTGCCTGATGGCTTGTCATAATTGATCCGCAAAGAAAGCGCCTGGTGTGTAACCGCTGTCCGCTGCTGTTGGGTAGAATCGGTCCCGGTAAAGGATCCATCTGGCTGGAAGTACTGCTGGTAAAACTTTCTCAGGTTGCTGCTCCTGCTCCACGCTCCCCCCGCGATTACACGCAGGAATTCCCCGATCGTTCTTCCTTTGTGCGTGTAACTTATGCTTGCAGAAGGGTTCCTGTTCGAGGATTCACTGCCTACTTCCCGGGTACTTGATTTATAAAGTTCATCGTAGCGGTTAATGTTGCCATACCGCGTACCACTTTCGCCCTCGTTGTTATTGGCATTAAAAAGACCTGTAAAATTGAAAACGTTGTTTTTATCAAGATCATAGTCTAGCGAAACCCGGGAAACAGGGCGCATCGTTTCATTGATACTTTGGCCGGTCGTTTTAAAAAAATTACTGCTGTCGGCATAAGTATTTTGCCGCGAGCTGTAACTGCTTCCACGGTAACGGTTAAATGAAAATCCTGAAGAGATATTTAACCCGAGTTTATTTTTCCGGTAACTGAAGTTCCCGTTGATGCCGGCTTCTCCCCGACTGCCGTAATTGACGTTAAGCCTGCCCGTTTCACCCACCTTGCCCTTTTTAGTCACGATGTTCAAAACACCGCCCCGTTCATTTGCATATTGCGGTGGGGGTATAGTCAGTACTTCAATTTTTTCTATCATACTTCCTGGCATACTTTCCAGCAAGTCCTGTAGCTGCCTGCTATCCATTTCCACAGGTTTATCATCGATCAAAATTTTTACTTCCTTCCCTTTCATCAGAACTTTGCCGTCCGAATCCACGGTGATAAGAGGTGTCTGTTTTAATAAGTCTGTAGTGCTGGCACCGGCGCTAAGCGCAGATTCGCCCGCATTAAAAGTTATTTTGCCGTCCTTATTTTCAAACAGGGGTTTTTCCGCATACACGATCACGGCGGACAAACTTTTGCCAGGAGCGGCAAGCAAAATGTCGCCCAGGTTAAAATCGAGTCGATCACTGCGGAGATTTATACTATCTATTGTGAGGGCAGAAAAGCCGGTAGCGGTGATCCTGATCCGGTAAATCCCAGGTGCAAGGGACGAAAAAGTAAACTCACCCGCCCCGTTGGAAATTTGTGTGACAAGTGCAAAATTGTTGTCGGATAAATTCACGGCACTTACAGTGGCAGCCTCCACAGGCCGTTTGTTATTTTCATTTATAATGTTGCCGGTTATGATGCCTCCCTTTGTTTCAAATTGAGATAAGCAGCAGGTAAAGGAAAAACTAAAAAAGACGGTCAGTAAAAATTTCAATAACGGTTGTTTTGAAACACGAATTTAAGAAATCCGGTTTAGTTGGGTATTTTATTACATGAACTGGGGCGAAACCAGCGGAGACAGCCGGGAAGAGTGAACCTGGGCACGAATAAATTATGGTATGATTTTTCATTTAATATTCTTAGCATTTTTGCACGAAAAACCATTTATATTCCCATCCAGCATTTTTTTATGAATTTACAAACAATCAGATCACTTGTTTTTTTGAGCCTGTTAAGTTGCCCGGCTTTTGCGCAGGAGACAAAAAAACCGGAGACTACTACCACCATCAGCATGCCTGCCTCCGGTAAATACCATAAGGGAAACTTATATCGCAGGTTATGGGGTGAGCATTACAGGAAAGAATGGCATACACCCGTACAATTTTTTAAAACAAACCTCGATACCCTCGCTGGCGGGTTGGTACCATACGAAGCAGGTGGCGGCAGGCAGACCCAAAACCTGCGCCTGAAGGATATAAATGACAGGGAATATGTATTAAGAAGTGTTGATAAAAACCTCGGCAAAGCCTTACCTGAAATTCTGAGGGGCACCTTCATGGAAAAATTTGCAAATGACCAGGTCACTTTTGCTCACCCCTATGGAGCCTTGATCATTGCCCCACTTGCGGAGGCAGCCGGGATCTATCATGCTAAACCGGCTATTTATTTTGTGCCCGAACAGCCAGCATTAAAATCTTTTAACGACTCCGCAGGCAATACATTATACCTTTTTGAGCAAAGGCCTGACGAAAATTGGTCCACCTCTTCAAATTTCGGCTATTCCAAAAAAATCATAGGTACTGAAAAATTATTGGAGGAGACCCTGGAAGACAACGATAAAAGTATTGACCAGGAAGCCTATGTGCGGGCCAGGTTATTTGACATGATCATCGGGGATTGGGCCAAGCATGAAGACCAGTGGAGATGGGCTAGTTTCAAAAAAGAGAACAAAACGCTTTATATACCCATTCCACGGGACAGGGATAATGCCTTTTCAAAATTTGATGGCAGCCTGCTGAAAGTAGCCAAAGGGATGGCAGGAGCTACACATCTTCATGATTATACAGCGGCACTGCCGGACCCTGTTTCTTTCAACTACCCTGCGCGTTATCTGGACCATCACCTGGTGAATGCATTAACCCTCGAACAGTGGGTAGCCATTGCCAACGACCTCAAAAGTAAAATCACCGATGGCATTATTACGGATGCTGTGAAACGTTTGCCTCCTGAAGTCTATGATCTCTCCGGGCCCCGATTAGCGGCCAACATCAAGAGCAGGAAAAATAGCCTGGATACTTATGCAAAGAATTATTACATGTACCTCTCAAAAGAAGTGGAAATAACCGGCTCTAAAAAAAATGAACTGGTGGAAATAAAAAATATTTCTCCGGCCGAAACGGAAATTAAGATCAGCAAAATAAATGCGGAGGGTCAAGTTCCTGAGGCGCCCTATTTTTCGAGGGTCTTTAACAACAATGAAACAAAAGAAGTGAGAATTTATGGGATGGATGGAAAAGACCGGTATGTTTTTTCAGGGGATGAAAGTAAAGGCCCTACAGTAAGACTGATAGGTGGCCCAGGTAAAGATCAATACCAGGGTGCTGCAAACGCCAGCAGCAACATTCATATTTACGATAATGCTGAAAATGATACAGAACAATCCCGCAACGCAAAGCTCCACCTTTCGAATGACACCGCTATCCACGCCTACAAATACGATTATTTCAAGGCGGATAAAAAAGGGATATCACCCATCCTCTTTTACTCAAACGAAGACAGGATCTATGTGGGATTAGGATATAAGATCCGGACACAAAAATGGCGGAAGGAACCGTTTGGAACGCAGCATAAACTGGCGGCGAGGTATTCCTTTGCACAGAAAGCTTTCAGTGCCAGCTCTGAAAGTGTTTTCACACAGCTTATCGGAAAATGGGATCTGAACATTTTTGCTGACTACGACCAGGTGAGATGGACCAACTTTTTCGGGCTGGGAAATGAATCTGCCCTCACTACAAAGGAAAGGGATTTTAACCGCGTACGCACCCAGCAGTTTATTGGAAAGATTGGTGTGCAAAGGGTCTTCAATGGCAAACAGCGAATCACCTTTAATCCATTTTTCCAGTCCTATGACATCATAAATGACACGAACCGCTACCTGGCCAAATACCCTGTTTTACCAGGCCCGGAAACTTATAAGGCGCGCATGTTTGCAGGCGCCGAACTTGAATACCTGTACCAGAATATCAATGATTCAGTTTTGCCCACGAAAGGATTCAACCTGCTCTCCTTTGCAAATTTTTCTCAAAACCTGCAATCGGGTAAAAATGTTACAAGATTTGGTGCGCAGGCAAACCTTTTTGTCCCCCTTTCCCGTAAACTCGGGCTTTCGGTAAAGGCCGGCGGGGCATCATTAACAGGCGAACCAGAATTTTATCAATACAATGTCGTTGGTGGAACCGAAACCCTGCGGGGACACCAGAGAGACCGGTTTTACGGAAAATCCACCGTGTATAACCAAAACGAATTGAGGTGGATAAGCGACGTCCGGTCAAATTTATACAATGGGAAACTTGGATTTTTCGGGTTTTACGACATGGGACGGGTTTGGCTCCCCGGCGAGTCTAGTAAAACTTTACACAATGGATATGGTGCAGGGCTCCTCCTTGTTCCCTTCAATAAAATCGCTTTGAGTGTGGCTTATGGCATGTCCAAGGAAGATAACAATATTCATATCCGCATTAAGAAGGCGTTGTAAACTACTGCAAAAACCCAATTCCGTGTGACATCCTGTCATTTGTCAGCCTAAATAAGGTTATATTTGCCGTCTGAAAAATTCACAGGTTCAATGCAGGATCTCCTTATAGTTAAAAAACACGATGAATCGCGGCAGGGTGAAGCTTTTGCAGCTTTAGTGCCTGGAAAATTGTTACCTGGGAAGCAGTTTTATATTGAGAGTTATGGCTGCGCAATGAATTTTGCCGACAGCGAAGTGGTGGCCTCCATACTGCAGGAGGAAGGATATTATGCAACTACCGATACCAATACAGCAGATCTCATACTCATCAATACCTGTAGCATACGGGAAAAGGCAGAAGAAAAAGTGAGGCAGCGCCTGACAACTTTCCGGTTAATGAAAAAAAGCCGCCCGGGCCTGGTGATCGGGGTATTGGGTTGTATGGCGGAACGGCTGAAGGCCAGTTTCCTGGAGGAAGAAAAACTGGTCGACATCGTGGTAGGTCCGGACTCCTACCGAAGCCTCCCCTCCCTTGCGGAAGAAGCTTATAGCGGCCAGAAAGGCGTAAATGTACTCTTAAGCCGCGATGAAACTTATGCCGACATTGCCCCGGTTCGTTTGAACAGTAATGGGGTGACGGCATTTGTAAGTATTATGAGGGGCTGCAATAATATGTGTTCTTTTTGCGTGGTACCGTTTACCCGTGGCCGTGAGCGAAGCCGGGATGCCCAAAGTATCATCCATGAATGTGAAACACTTTTCAACGAGGGGTACCGGGAAGTAACATTACTGGGTCAGAACGTAGACAGTTACCATTGGATCTCAAGTCATGCCGGTGCAGGATCACTCGGTGCAACCCCGGCAGTAACGTTCGCGCTGTTGCTGGAAAAAGTAGCCCTCATTTCGCCATTCCTAAGAATAAGATTTTCTACTTCCCATCCGAAGGATATCACGGATGATGTATTGTTTACTATAAAGAAATATGAAAATATCTGCAATTATATTCATCTCCCGGTGCAAAGCGGCAGCAGTAGAGTTTTGCAGATGATGAACCGGACCTACAGCAGGGAATGGTACATTGCCAAAGTGGACCGCATCAGGGAACTGATCCCGGATTGCGGAATTTCAACCGATATGATCACCGGATTTTGTACAGAAACAGAGGAAGAACACCAGGAATCGCTGACCCTGATGGAATATTGTAAGTACGACCTGGCCTATATGTACTTTTATTCAGAAAGGCCGGGCACCCTTGCTGCAAGAAGGTTTGAAGATGATGTTCCGTTGCAAACAAAAAAAAGAAGACTGCAGGAAATGGTGGACCTGCACAGGATCCATTCCCTGCAGGCCATGCAAAAAGAAGTAGGTAAAACTTTTAAAGTGTTGATTGAAGGTGTTTCAAAAAAGAATGAAGAGGAACTTTTTGGAAGAACAGATCAAAATAAGGTGGTAGTGTTTCCTAAAGGATCCTATACAAAAGGCGAATATGTTTATGTGAAGATCGACAGCTGTACTGCAGGGACGTTGATAGGAAAAATTCCTTCCGCCCCCTGAAGGGAAAACTGGTTTCTAAATAAGGAACTCCTTCACCCTTATGAAAAGATCAATATTTTATGGTGGTCGTACAGTTACAGGATTTAAAACAAGGAGGTGTAGAACACATTTAAAAACTTCCTGTTAACATTGAAAAAAACTTGAAAAATAAGAGCCGGGTTTTTCTTTTAGGGAGGAGGCTTGAGTATTTATATGGACATATTATCAATTAAAAATCGTTTCGCTATTATTGGCAATTCACCTGCATTAAACCACGCATTGAACGTAGCCATCCAGGTGGCCAATACCGACCTGAGTGTGCTCATCAATGGGGAAAGTGGTGTAGGTAAAGAGGTTTTCTCACAGGTGATACATGCCCTGTCTGCGCGCAAGCATAATCCGTTCATTGCAGTGAACTGCGGTGCGATACCGGAGGGTACCATCGACTCGGAATTGTTTGGCCATGAGAAAGGTTCATTTACAGGTGCCGTGGATAGCCGCAAGGGATATTTTGAAGCAGTGAACGGGGGTACCATTTTTTTGGATGAGATCGGTGAACTACCGCTCGGAACCCAGGCCCGCCTCCTGCGCGTACTGGAGGCCGGAGAATATATTAAAGTGGGAAGCAGCAAAGTAAATAAAACCGATGTAAGGGTTATTGCTGCCACAAATAAAGACCTGCTGGAATACACACACAACGGGCGGTTCCGGGAAGACCTTTATTATCGTCTAAATACAGTCCCCATCCGTGTGCCAGCATTAAGGGACCGCAAAGAAGATATTCTTTTGCTTTTTAGAAAATTTGCCTCGGACTTTGCAGACAGGTACAAAACCAATTCCGTACAATTGATGGACGATGCCCGCAATGTACTTATTAATTATGGCTGGCCTGGCAATGTGAGGGAGCTTAAAAATATTGCAGAACAAATATCCGTACTCAGCACCGATAAAAATATTACTGCAGACCAGTTGCGGGGGTTTTTACCCGATCACCAATATAGCCGTCTCCCGGTTTTGTCGGGTGGCAGCGGCTCCGTAAGCCAGACAGAATTTGCCAACGAGAGAGAGATCCTTTACAAACTTTTTTTCGACATGAAGAAGGATGTAAATGAATTGAAGAAAATGTTCTTTGACCTGCTGCAAAACCCTAATATTTCTCACCATGCCCCGGTATACCAGGGAGATAATGGAAACATAAAAGAGTTGCAGGTAACAGGCAATAGTTCTCCCAACTATGCAGGACAGCAACCAGTGATATTGCATGGATCGAATGATCATTCGATTCACCAGCATGAAGATGTGGAGGAATCATTGAGTATCGTGGACAAGGAAAAAGAGCTCATCATTAAGGCCTTGAAAAAACACAAGGGAAAAAGAAGAGATGCTTCACTGGACCTGGGGATCAGCGAAAGAACCCTGTACAGGAAATTAAAGGAATATGATATTGAAGACCTGTAGACCTGGGATTTAACAATAACCCGTACCGGATTTAAATACGGTTGAGTAAATTGAGATAAGAATTTATATGTATGAGCGTTAGAATAAAAAATATTGGGCTTTTTGTGGTCCTGGGGCTGGTCCTGTGCCTATTTAATTTCGCTACCTGCAAGTACGGATTTAAAGATGCGGCTCCTATTCCCACTGAAGTTAAAACTTTCAGGGTAAATTACCTGGAAAATAAAGCGCAGTACATCAACACGCAGCTTAGTCCGCAGTTGACAGAGCAACTTAAACAAAAGGTCAGGAACACCACCCGGCTCAACCAAACCAATAGCGACGATGCACACTATGACATCAGTGGTTTTGTTACCCAATACTACACCAGCACCGTTAGCATTAGTAACAATAATAGTAGCGGCAATCGCCTGACAGTGGGCTTCCACCTGGTGTTTAAAAATACACTCGATGATAAGAAGAACTTCGAAACCGACCTGGTGCGTACCTTCGACTTTGATGCCAGGCTTTCTTTACAGGATGCGGAAAGAACCCTCAATGAAAGCATCGTGAAAAATATCGTGGATGAGATCTTTAATAAAATTTTTTCCAACTGGTAAAATTGTCAGTGGGAATATAAACCGGTTAACTTCATCTATGCCATTTCAATCCCTTTACTCAACTATTTTTGGCGAAAAACATCGTAATACAGATGAGGGTAGTATGCTCGGGGAATTGACCGGGCGTTACCCGTATTTTAGCCTTGCACATTTTTTTCTTTTAAAAAATACTGCGGAAACCGGTGAAGCCTATAACCAGGTTGCTGCAAAAACGGCGCTTCATTTTAATAATGCTTTTTTATTGCACGAGCAGTTGCACCAGTTACCTGTAGAGGAAAATTTGTTTGAACCCGTTTCTGCAACGGAACAAACTATCCTGGATGGGTACGAACCGGGTAGCCCACAAGTCGTGCAGGCTCACCCACCGCATGAAGATGTTGCACCGGTAGGCACAGCTTCAATTAACGAGGTTATCCTGCAGGAAGAGAATGGCCTGGACATTGCTCCTTGCACGCAGGAACCGGCGGTGATGGTTGATTTGCCGGCAAACAATACGCCTGTTGCCGAAGAAGTTACCATTGACACGGAAAAAGTTGAGATCCCCGCAGAACCGGTCCGGGAATCACTTCTTCCGCAGCAAGTTGTGCTAGGCAACATCCCGCCGGAAGAATCGGACACATTTACTACTGCGGCGGCACCGACATTTATTGCGCCACAAGAGGCCGCAACACGGCAGGAAATAGAAGTTCCTTTATTTGAACCGCTCTCCGCCTCCGACTATTTCGCATCCCAGGGTATAAAATTAAGCGAGGAGCAGCAGCCATCAGACCGGATGGGTAAACAACTGAAAAGTTTTACGGAGTGGCTGAAAACAATGAAAAAAGTACATGACAATAAACTTGCGGGCGTGGAAGGAACGGTAGACCTCACCGTTCAGAACCTGGCAGAAAAGAGCAATAAAGAAGAGGAGATACTAACAGAAGCCATGGCCGAGGTATTTCTACAGCAGGGAAAGTCAAATAAGGCAAAGGAAATATATGAAAAATTAAGTTTGCTGAATCCTGCCAAAAGCGCTTACTTTGCAGCCAAATTAGAACAAATAAAATAAACAACATGTTAGCTTTATTCGGCGTATTAATCATAATTGCCTCTGTGGTACTCGGTTTGATCGTATTGATTCAAAACCCAAAAGGTGGTGGTTTGTCAGGTTCATTAAGTGGCTTCGGTAATCAATTGATGGGTGTGAAGCAGAGCACAGATATACTGGAAAAAGGTACCTGGTTTTTTGCAGCCCTCGTTGGCCTTCTTTGCCTTGCTTCTCCTGCGTTCATCCCTAAGGAAGGCAGTACTTCGACCGAAAACGACAACCTGCTGAACGAAGTGCCAACAAGCGCACCGCAACAAAAGACAGGAACAGCACCCAACACCGTTCCGCTAAAAGGTGCACAGCAACCTGCAGCACCCAAAACCCCATAAGACAATTATCAAAATTTTTATAACCCCGCTGGCTTACAGCGGGGTTTTTTAATTTACTTTGTTAAACGCTATCGCTTAAACGTATTTGAATGAAAAAAATCTTTTTGGTCTTATTGATCCTGGGCGGCCTCGTAGCCCTTTATGCAGGCTGGCAGGTCCTGGGTCCCACGGTAAAAGCGCCTTCTGATAAATATTTTTATATTCCTACCGGCGCTGTTTACAATGATGTGTGGACCACACTTAAGAATGAGCGCATCATTTCAAATAAATTTTTCTTTGATAAACTGGCAAGGCAGGCCAGATACCACGAACGCGTGCGAGCGGGGCGTTATGAAATAAAAAACGGGTCCAGCGTTTACAACCTTGTGCGCATGTTGAGATCCGGCAGGCAGGTACCGGTACGGCTGGTCATAAATAAGCTGCGTACCAAAGAAGATCTCGCCAAAAAGATCGGTCAGCAATTTGAAAGCGACTCGCTTAAAGTAATCAATTTTCTTTCCAGTAACGACTCGGTAAAAAATTTTGGACTGGACTCACTTACTGTTATGACAGCGGTGATCCCCAATACCTATCTTATCAATTGGAACACGCCCATAAGGAAAATATTCAGCAAGCTGAAAGAGGAGCAGGAAAAATTCTGGACAGCTCAACGAAAACAAAAAGCGGCTGCAAAAAATCTTACAACTGCCCAGGTCTATGCTATGGCCAGCATCGTGGAGGAGGAAACCAATAAACTAAAAGACAAGGGGCTGATAGCGAGCGTATACATAAACAGGATCAATAAGGGCATGAGGCTGGAAGCAGATCCAACAGTTAAATATGCGATGCGTGACTTCGGCCTGAAACGGATTTTATACGGGCACCTCAACTACCCTTCCCCTTATAATACCTACCAGAACCAGGGCCTTCCTCCCGGTCCTATCTGCACGCCTTCTGCAGAAACCATAGACGCTGTGCTGGATGCCCCGCAAACAGATTATATATTTTTTGTAGCCAAACCTGATTTTAATGGATATTCCAACTTTGCAGGCACATACGAGGAACATTTAAAATATGCAAAAGAATACCAACTTGCACTGGATGAACTGATCCGGAAAAAACAAGCGAAATAATATTGATCAAGCTTCAACGCCTCATACTGAATACGCCTCCTTTTTCTTTTTTGGTAAGAAAAAGTAAGGAATGCTCACTGCCTGGATTTGCAGGACTCCCCTTATATGATGTGATCGTTTTTTTTCGCAGGCAGATAAAAACACATGGGCTGGCTGAAAGAGCTTCGGCTATTTCGTATAATTTTATCATGGCTTTACCACCTTCCCTGTTGTTCCTGTTTAGTCTCATACCTAACCTGCCGTTCATTTCCAAAATGAATATCAAAATCCAGTTGCACACCCTCATCTATGATATCATTCCATCACCTGTTTACAATAAGGAAGTGATCTATTTCGTCGACAGCTTTATTGAAAACTCTCAATTCGGCCTTTTGTCATTTGGTCTGTTGATGTCACTTTTTTTTGCTTCCAATGCGATCATGGGTATCATGCGTTCATTCAACAGGAATTATATTGGTTTTGCCAAGCGGCGCGGACTTGAGAAAAGATGGGTTGCCATCCGGCTAACCATACTCATTTTTAGCCTTTTGCTAGGGTACCTGCTCTTGCTGATCATGCAGGGTGCCCTGCTGAAACTCGTGGTAAGCAATGAAACCTGGCGGGAAGTGATCACCTACCTCCGATGGATATTGATCGTGGGGCTTTTGTTCCTGAGCATTGCTTTTATTTTTAAATATGCACCGGCCACAGAGAAACGCTGGAAGCTCCGTTCGCCAGGCGCTATACTCGCAACAGCACTCAGTATCATGGCATCCATAGGGTTCGCGATATTTGTGAACAGCTTTGGCCGTTATAATGCACTTTATGGTTCTATCGGCACCATTATGATGGTAATGGCCCTTATCTATGTAAATTCTCTTGCACTACTTGTGGGATTTGAATTAAATGTGAGTATCTCATCGCTTAAATCCATTGCTGCCCAGCGTGCCCGCGAGGCGAAACCAGCAACGGCAGTTACCAAGCCCTGAGGAAAAGAAACGCCTGTTTATTAGCATTTTCTATAATTATTTTTTACATTACCGGACTGTCTTATCCACTCCCGAAATTACCCCTGCTGCCACAACTTTTTTTAACTTTAAACAAACCAACAATGCGTAAATTGATTTTTACGGTAGTTCTGGCGTGTAGTTACATGCTCTCTGCCGGCCAGGGTAAAACCCTGTACCATGTCACAATCGTCCTGCCTCGGTTAGGTAGTACGACTGCTTTCGAAAACGCCTGGAAAGCGCACCTTCAAAAATACCATAAAGGGGATGACAAGAGAAGTGTCCATGAAATATTAAGTGGTGATCACGCCGGCAAATTTCAATTGATCTCAGGCCCTTCTGCCTTTGCAGACATGGATACCGAGAAATCAACAGACGCAGCGCACGGCCAGGATTATGACAAAACCGTAGTCCCCTCTGTTCAAAGCATGTCCGGCAGTTACATCTATCGTCATGCCGATACCTTGAGTTATAACGGAGACATGGCAGCAGAAAAATTCGTGAACACCATTTACAATGTCCGACGAGGGAAAATGAATGATTTTACTGCTGAAATAAAAAGAGCGATAGCCACGAATAGAGCGATAAACAGCCGGTCGGGATACAACACTTACATCAGACTATGGTCCGGCACGAGTCCGCAGCTGGTGATAGTAACCAGGCTAAAAGATGGCTTTAAACAGATGGACGATGCATTCGCCCCTTCACAATCCGCAGCGTTTAAAGAACAGTATATTAAAAGTTTCGGACAGGAACAGTGGGATAAACGAATGACATCTATGACGGATTTTGTAGAAAGTATTGAAGTATTTATCTCCAAATTGAGAAAAGATTTGAGTTCCGCCCCATAATGACTGGATGCCTGGAAAAAAATAAAGCTTCCATTGGAAGCTTTATTTTTTTCAAAGCACCTCTACCGCTGATAAAATTTAACGAAACAGCAAACGCCCGAAATGCTATTTTTAAGGCTCAATCAACAAACTTTATATTGTATGAAAAAAATTGTAGTAGGTTTCGCATCGGTGGCGTTAATGGCGAGTCTTGCATTTACTTCCGGTGACCCAGTAGAACCATTGGTAATTGGAAGCAGCCTGCCAAAGGCCGGGCAAAAAATGAAAGATGTTTCTGGAAAGGAAGTAAGCATCAAAGAAGTGAGCAGGGAAAATGGTGTATTGGTGATGTTTAGTTGCAATACCTGCCCCTACGTAGTAAAAAACCAGGACCGTACAGTGGCCATCGGTGAGTATGCACAGAAAAATAAACTGGGCGTGATCGTGTTAAACAGCAATGAGGGATACCGCGGGGAAGATGATAGTTATGAAGCTATGGCTAGTTACGCGAAAGATCAAAAGTACAAGTGGAGTTACGTGGTGGATAAAAACCATGAAATGGCCGATGCGTTTGGTGCGAAACGTACACCGGAGATTTTCCTTTTTGATAAAAACCTAAAACTGGTGTACCATGGCGCCATAGATGACAACCCTTCCGACGCAACCGCAGTGGGCAGGCACCACCTCAAAGAAGCCATCAATGAATTGCTGGAAGGTAAAGACATCAGCGTGAAAGAAAGTAAGAGTGTAGGTTGCACGATCAAACGTAAAAGCTAATTTAAAGTTTAATAAAACCCGCAATGCCTGGTCTTTTAAGCCGGGCATTTTTGTAGGATTTCATAAATCCTTGCTAACTTAGTGAATTCAATGAACCGACTTTTTTCATACCTTCTTTTAGTATCCATTTTTTCATGGCTGGGCTGCAGCAAAAAGAATTTCAGCAGCAAAACAATCTACAAGTTCAGGAGTACGGATGGTAAGCCCAATTACAGGGATATCAGTTATTGGGCTGCGCACCCCTGGAAATGGGACCCGTCGGACAGTGTTCCAAAAGATCTGCAGGACATATATGTGCAGGATTCGGTGGTGGACGTTTTTTTTGTACACCCTACCACCCTAACTAACCGCGAAGACACGCACAGGAATGCACTGATCGATGATGAAAAGATCAATTCTAAAACAGATTATTCATCTATCCTCTACCAGGCGAGTGTATTCAATGAACAGGGCCGCGTTTTTGCACCCAGATACCGGCAGGCCCATTTTGGCAACTACTTTACAGAAGATACCGTGCAGGCAGCACAAGCATTCAACCTGGCTTATGAGGATGTAAAAGCAGCATTTGAAATTTACCTGGAAAATTACAATGGCGGGAGGCCGATCGTTATGGCCGCACACAGCCAGGGCACCACCCACGCCGCCAGGCTGCTCAAGGAATTTTTTGAAGGAAAACCTTTGCAAAATAAACTTGTGTGTGCCTATATTATTGGCATGCCCATTCCTGACACTTATTTCAGCATGTTAAGGCCATGCAAAGACTCGCTGGACACCGGATGTTTTATTGCCTGGCGCGCCTTTAAGAAGGGCTCTCCAGGAAGTTCTTTCGTGCAGAAAGAGTCCTTTAAAAGCATAGTGACCAATCCCCTCACATGGACCATGGATACTTTGTATGCACGAGACAGCCTGAACACCGGCGGTATCCTGAGAAATTTTAATAAATTAAACCCGGCAGTTGTGGACGCCCAGGTGCATGAAAATATTTTATGGGTGAGTAAGCCGAAGTTCTTCGGAAACTTTTTAATCAAAAGTGATAACTATCACATCGGGGATATCAATCTCTTTTACAATAATATCCGGCAAAATCTGAAGACGAGGATTGGGATGTATTGGAAGCGGTAGGTGGTACATAAACGATTTGAAATTTTTCCATCCTGATATTTGGTCGTGCTTCCATAGAATCGGCCGCAGTTATTTAATGAGATGCACCATGCAAAAAAGTAGCCTGGTACTCTGTAATCCATGAAGTTACATCAGCCTGAGTTATTCAGTACCGCAGGTTTGTGCTTTCCACGCTTCAGCCGCCAGTAATATTTACGATTCACTTTTGCTAATTGGTAATCCTCCGGGTTGCCGGGATAGGGTGGTTCATTCCTTTTTGAATAACGAGGTATAGGTTAGATTTTGGTAAAAGCTAAAATACAAGCTTTTCTGTAAACTTTTACCCGTAGAATCACTTGTTGCCTGTAAGTTACCCGCGAGGGTGATGCCTATAGTATGCCTATAGTTAGTACCTGTAACAATAAAGTGTATGTGGTATAAGACAAAGTGTATGTGATTTAAGACATACAAAACATTATTATCACCTTCCTGAGGTCAGTATTGTTTTAAGGGTAAAGTAGAACCCCTATCCGGAATAGAAATGTTGATCATAATTAATACACTTCCACCCCCATCTTCCACCTTCCACCCTCTACCCTCTACCCTCTAGCAGCGATATCAAGACAACTCACCGTTTACTAATCCGGATCAGTCCTTTCAATAAAATATTCCTTTTTATCTGACATCGCTTTCGAATCGATGGCTTTTTTCAATTCAGTCTCAAATGTCTCCGCGGAGATCTCTTCTTCAAAGAACTTCCTGTACCCTGTTGATGGATTTATCATTAATGTAGCCGGGATAGAACCGCTCCACGATTTATCTATTTTCGGGCAGAAATAGTCTGCATTCGTTTCACTTAACCAAACGATGTTGGTGTTGAAGTCATGTTTCTTCGCGAAGCTGGACACTTTAGCGGGGTAATAGGACGGAAGGTCAAGGCTTACCAGCAACAGCTTTACTTTCTGGTCTTTATACTGGTCGGTAATCTTTATGAACGACGGGATCTCCGCAACACAGGGTTTGCAAAAAGTCGCCCAGAAACTGATCACCAATACCTCACCATTTTTTGCGGCCATGTATTTTTCTACATCCGTTATCTTCCACTTCTGGATCTTTTGCTGTGCACCTGCTGTAAAAGCAAGGGAACTTACCAGTAAAGCCAATACCAATCGTTTTTTCATATTTAGGGCTGATTTATTATGTAACTCTTTTAAAGTTGAAAATACGAAATCAAGCGATGGCGCTCTCCCGATTTCAGTAAATTAACATTCTATAGGGTGAGTCACCCACGAAAGGGTGGCTTACCCGGCGACTAGAATGCGATTCACTATTTCGCAAAGGCGTCCAATTCAAAAAAAAGACCAGAAATATATTTCTGTTTTTTCCGGGTGAGCCACTCGGATGGGGTGACCCACCCGGAAAAATTTGCTTTGGCTAATACATTCATTCAAATTACTTTTGCCCCTCATTCATCATCAATAAATAGTACATTTTTTATGGCATACGACGTAATAGTGTTAGGAAGTGGTCCGGGTGGTTATCCTGCGGCTATCAGGGCAAGTCAGTTAGGTAAAAAAGTAGCGATCGTGGAAAAGGAAAGCCTTGGCGGCGTTTGCCTCAACTGGGGTTGTATTCCTACTAAAGCATTATTAAAAAGTGCGCAGGTATATGACTATGCTAAACATGCCGCTGATTACGGCATCACAGTTACAGGCGCTACCCATGATTTTGGGGGTGTAATAAAACGCAGTCGCGGTGTGGCAGATAAAATGAGCAAGGGTGTGCAGTTCCTGATGAAAAAAAATAAGATCGATGTGATCATGGGCAATGGTAGATTACTGGCGCCGAATAAACTTGAAGTGACTGCAGCAGATGGTACAAAACAAATGGTAGAAGCAAAAAACATCGTGATCGCAACCGGCGGCCGCGCCCGCCAGTTGCCGAGTTTGCCAATCGATGGTAAAAAAATAATTGGTTATCGCGAGGCGATGGTGCTGCCCGAGCAACCCAAAAGCATGATCATCTGCGGAAGTGGTGCAATAGGTTCTGAATTTGCGTACTTCTATAATAACATGGGGACCAAAGTGACCATCGTGGAGTATATGCCACGTATCGTACCTGTAGAAGATGAGGACATCAGTAAAGAGCTGGAAAAACAATTCAAAAAACAGGGCATGACTATCATGACCAGCAGCGAAGTGTTAAAGGTAGACACCTCCGGTGCCGGTGTAAAAGCTACTGTGAAAACGGCTTCAGGGGAGCAGGTGCTGGAAGCAGATATACTGTTGAGTGCAGTGGGTGTCGTTGCCAATATTGAAAAGGTGGGCCTGGAAGAGCTCGGTATTAAAATGGATAAAGGAAAGATCATCGTAGATGCCAACCAGCAGACAAACGTACCGGGCGTGTACGCAATCGGTGATTGTACACCTGGCCAGGCACTCGCACACGTAGCATCACGGGAAGGCATTAATGCTGCAGAACACCTGAGCGGCCACAAACCAGATGCCATTGATTATAATAACATTCCTGGTTGTACTTATTGTGTGCCGGAGATTGCTTCTGTAGGTTATACAGAAAAAGCGGCTAAGGATGCGGGTTATGAAGTGAAAGTGGGTAAGTTTCCTTTTATGGCAAGTGGTAAAGCAAGCGCAGCAGGCGCCACCGAAGGGTTTGTAAAAGTAATTTATGATGCTAAATATGGGGAGTTTTTAGGTTGCCATATGATTGGTATGAATGTAACAGAGATGATCGCCGAAGTAGTGGTTGCCCGTAAACTGGAAACCACCGCGCATGAAATGCTGAATGCTGTTCACCCCCATCCTACCATGAGTGAAGGATTAAAGGAAGCAACAGCGGTTGCTTACGGGGAGGCGACAGACATTTAAGCCGAGCACCGACCTCGTGCAATGAAGGCTATAATATTTTGAAGTCGGATCGTATCAGCATCGTATAAAAAGAAAGAGGTTGTGTAGAACAACCTCTTTCTTTTTTAGTAGTTAAAATCCGGCCCAACGGTGTTACCCGTCTTTTCATCATTTGCTAAACCTGCTATTTACTTCGCAAATACCTTTTTCAAAAGATCCGTAACCTGTGCGGCAGGATCCTTCCGAATTTTCTGTTCCTCCTGGCCTATAGAATAAAAAACACCTGCCATGGAACGTTCGGTCACATAAGCGGCTAGGTCGGTATTTACGGGTTGTTTGCTTAATTTATTGTAGGCGGTGAATACGTCTTTCCAATAGCTGGTTGCATTTACTTTAGACAATGATTGCTCTATGACGGGACGCATTTTCCCGGTGAGTTGCGCGGTTGTATTTCTCTTCAGGAAATCTGTTGCTGCAAAATCTCCACCCCTTAAAATGGAAAGACCATCGGTGAGGGTCATTCCTTTAATGGCATCCCAGAAAATGGTTGATATACCTCCGGCAGCGTCTTCGGCAGCCCGGTTCATGGACAACACCGCTTTATCAACAAGGGAACCCATTCCAAACTGCCGCAGGGTTTTTTCGGCCTTTACCGCTTCTTCCGGCATCATTATTTTTATAGCTGCATTGGCAAAAAAACCATCTGCCTTATTCAGGCGTTTGGCGCTGCTGTCTGTCCCGATGGTGAGTGCCTGTTTTAAGCCCCTGATAATTTCATCATTACTTAAACTACCGCCTCCGTTGGCCAGGGCTTTGCTGATACCACCTAAAATGTTTTTGCTACTGTCAGTTTTTACGGCTTTATTTAGTTTTCCGAGAATCCCCTGTGCCTGGCTAAGAGTGGTTATACTGAAAGCAAACAATAGGAAGGTAAATTTTTTCATAATTGGTATTTGGCTGATAAGACAACAAAGCTAACCGTAAACAGGCGAATGCCTGGTTTAAAAATTTCACAAAAATTGTTTAGTATTGCCAGTTCCAAAAGGAGATCTTTATTATGAAAATAGCCATATTAGGAGCCGGCATGGTGGGCCGCACTATCGCCCTTGATCTTGCAGGGAAATTTGATGTAACCTCTTTTGACATAAACGAAACGAACCTCGCTTTATTACAACTAACTCCCGGAATTAAAACACAAAAAGCCGACCTCGGAGATTTTGGCAGTTATGCGACCCTGCTTAGTGCTTTTGAAATGGTGGTTTGCGCAGTGCCTGGCTTCATGGGGTACAAGGCATTGGAAACTATCATCAAGGCCAAAAAAAATGTGGTGGATATTTCCTTTTTTCCCGAGGATGCCCTGGCTTTGCACTCTTTGGCGAGGGAGCTTGGCGTGACTGCGATTGTGGATTGTGGCGTAGCGCCAGGGATGAGTAACCTTATACTTGGCCGATACAATGAAGAAATGATCATTCAAAGCTTTGAATGTATGGTGGGTGGCCTTCCCAAACTGCGGGTAAAACCTTTCGAGTACAAGGCCCCCTTCTCCCCTGTTGATGTGATTGAAGAATACACACGGCCAGCCAGGTATGTACAAAACGGGCACGTGGTAACCCGGCCAGCCTTGAGCGACGCGGAACTCATCAATTTTGAAAAAGCAGGTACCCTGGAATCTTTCAACACCGACGGGTTAAGGAGTATTTTATTTACCATGGCCCACATCCCTGATATGAAGGAAAAAACACTGCGATACCCCGGGCATATAGCCCTGGTACAATCATTAAAACAGGCTGGTTTTTTCGATGAGAGCGAGATAGAATTAAATGGAAATAAGTTCAGGCCAATAGACTTTACTTCTAAAATACTGTTTGATAAATGGAAACTACACCCAGGGGAAGAGGAGTTTACTATCATGACCGTAACAATCAAGGGTACCGTGGATGCCATACCAGTTGTTGTTGAATATTTTTTGTATGACGAATATGATGCCGACACCCGCACATCATCTATGAGCCGCACTACCGGTTACACCTGCACTGCTGCCGTAAATATGCTGGCGGAAAATTTATTCAATGAAACGGGCGTTTTCCCTCCAGAACTCATAGGAAAACACAAAAAATGTTTTGACTTTATGATGGCTTACCTCGCAGACAGGAATGTTCAGTGGATCAAAAGATGACAGACGGGTCACTTGCATAAAATTGAATCGCCCCACTATATCTTAACCACTTTGTAGGAGCGTTGTGCGCCGGCTTCTCCCACTTTTAAAATATAAAGCCCCGCCGGAATTTGTTGAAGGTAGATCACTTCCTTCTCTGACTGCAGAAGAAACTTCCTGACCAATCGCCCGGCCGATGTATATAAGGTAGCTGATTTGCCCATGAGAGTAGTAAACTCCCCCGCATCAATATGTAATTCACTCACCACAGGGTTGGGATACAATGTTACCATCATTGGCCTCATCTGACCTGGCAGGGAATCCTGTGGCAGTGGTGCCCCGCTGGCAAGGCTACTATCGCATTGGTAGGAAAGCAACAAACTATTGCGTTGCCCGCCCAATGCAAACAATCCCCTCATCCTGTTTTTTTGGCCGGTAGTAAACAGTTGCATGCAGGCGTCATCTGTCAGGTCCATAAAATTCATGTACATGTCACCGTTCAAATTGGGCGAACAGTTGCTTCTACTTGGAAATGAGGGGCAACCGAAATTGTAACTTTTTTGCTTTGGAGTATCAGATACCCCGTCATCCCCACAATCATCTTCGCCCCAGATATGTTTGAGCCCAAGCCAGTGCGCCACTTCGTGCGTGCCTGTCCTGCCTTTATTAAAGCCGCCACGTAATCCACCCACTGTTCCAAAAACATCGTAATTGATAACAACCCCGTCCTTCTCTGCAGGCCCGCCGGGTGGGGTGGCATAACCAAGGCTGCGGCCAAAAAGTTCGCACACCCAGATATTCATGTAACGCTTACTGTCCCAGGCATCGCTGCCACCCGAGGTTGAAAACTTCATGCCATCATCTCCCAAAAAAAATGGGTTGCTGGTGTATTTCTTTACAATCCCGGAGGTATTTCTCCCAGTAGGGTCCACCTTAGCAAGGCAGAACATGATCCTGGCATCTGCCGCAAATGGTTTGAAAGCATCCGGCACAAGGTTTTTATCACTGTTCAGCATCCTGAAATCCCTGTTCAACACCTCGATCTGGGATAATACCTGTGCATCGCTGATCTGTTGGGTTGCGTTATTAAACAACACATGTACCACGACTGGGATAATAATGATCTCATCCCTGGAGGTATCGCGGGATGGAAAGGCGGGTACACGGTTCACACTGTTCTGCAAAACGGGTTCGGCCACAAAATATTCCTTTATATAGGTATCGCTGCTGCACAAGCGCTGTGCGCCGCTGCTAAAAAAACTGAGAAAAAAAATAAAACCAATAGATAAAACCCTCATTTCTTGTGTATAAAAGTGATCAGAAATGATTTTTACCGAAGGATATAATGATTGAAAACGGGAACAGGTTTACATTAAAAACCGGGGTTTTTTATAGTAAATTGAATTAGGAACTGGCATTTATCCTTTTGGGAGGGAGAAATATCCGGCTCAGAGGTACGTCAAATATAGGACAATATCTTTTATAACAAACAATTACACGATTAAAAATACAAATAAAATCTTTGGCTGACGGTAGTTCATTATTTTTGCCGCAACTATTAATTCATCCAGATGAATCGTTTTTTGATACTCTTTTCCCTTGTTTTTGCCCTGTCCTGCACCAGTAATGACAAATCCGATGTAGATGATACCATCAGGACGGCTTCTTCCGGTATTGCTGCACCGGCGAACATTGGTTTTTCTGTGCTGGCCCAATATCCGCACGATACCAGTGCTTACACGCAGGGGCTGGAGTTATACAATGGTAAAATGTACGAGGCCACCGGGGATTATGAAACATCTTCTTTGCGCATCACTGATCACAAAACCGGCAAGGTAGAGCAAAAACACCCGATGGGTTCCGATAAGATCTTTGGGGAAGGTATCACCATCTTCAATAATAAGATCTACCAGCTTACCTGGCAGAGCAACCTTGTTTATGTCTATGATGTAAACAATATTAATAAGCCTGTAAAAACCTTTAGATGGCCTTATGAAGGCTGGGGTATTACTCACAGTGCAACGGAGCTGATCATCAGCGATGGAACTGCTAACCTATATTTTGTAAATCCGGAGGATTTTAAATTAAAAAATACCATCTCTGTTCAAACCGATAAGGGGCCACTGGATAATATCAATGAACTTGAATTTATCAACGGATTTATTTATGCAAATGTTTATACCACAAACTATATCGTGAAGATAGACCCCTCGAGCGGCCACGTGGTCGGCCTCTTGAATTTCCCTGACCTGGTGCAAAAGGAAAGGACAGGTAGGACGGATTATTTTAATGGGATTGCTTATGATTCAACAAACAACACGCTGTTAGTTACAGGAAAAAGATGGCCGAAAATGTTTGAGGTTAAACTATATTGATTTTACCCTGGATTGATTCAATTACGAAGTGCATGAATGCTATAGTATGATTCCTTTATCGTTGATTCATAAACCAAGCATGTGTGACATGGCTATAGAACGTAAAAAAAGCCAACCCGGGCTGTGCTGATTCTTGCAATTGGTTCCTTAAATCCGTGTTATCCCTTTTTTATAACATATATCACCGAACTGCACCTCTCTTTATCAAACAAAGCTTTCAGGTTGGAGATCACCCCGATCAAACATGCCTTAACAATATTGCCCTTACCCTTTTGATATTGTTCGCTTAGCATACTCACGTAAAAAGAGTCAAACCACATTGGTTTTGTACCTGCGACTTCCAGCCCATGCTGTCGCATTAACTGTTTCATACTTGCAGGCGAGAAATGATAGAGGTGCCTGGGTGTATCGTACGCTGCCCAGTGTTGGTTATAATGTCCGGCATCATAGGAGGTATAATTAGGTACTGCGATGAGCAAACGCCCGTTATCAGCGAGCAGTTTTTTTAATTGTGCCACATATTCATGCAACTGGTGCACATGTTCCAACACATGCCACATTGTGATAGCATCAAATGATTTTGACTGCAGGTCAAACAACTCCCCTGACGGACGCGGATGAATCCCAAACAATTCGGCCGCATTTTTTCTTGCCAGTTCATCCGGCTCCAGCCCCGTGATCTCCCACCCCGCATTTTTCATTTCATTTAAAAAAGCACCTGTGCCGCAGCCCACATCCAGGATATTTCCTTTGGTTAAGCCGGTAAGCGTACCGATCATTTTGCGTTTAGCGGTAAGTGTTACTGAACGAACCCTGTGGTATATCGTATTAATAAAGCCTTTCTGGGTGTTGCTGTGTGAAATATAATTCAACGAAGCGTAATAAGGTCCTATAGCCTCCTGCGGAGGCACACCCTGTGTGAACATTCCCGTGCAATTGCTACAACGAACCACCGTAAACAACCCGCCGGATACAGTATAATCTTTTACAGGAAACTTGTCAGCTAGATTGCCCGATCCGCAGAGCGGACAATTATCATAATGGATCATTAAAAATAAATTCAGGCTGCAAAGAAAACCAATTTATTTTACTTAGCGGGAATGCTGTAGGTTTTGGGAGATTGGGCTGCTTCCACGGGCTTTATATTACCAAACAGGCCGCCATGTTTATGGTGCGTAAAATAAATCACAAGGGCGATGAGACCTATCAGTCCTAAAGAGATGGCGGCTATCCACCACCTGCTGCGTGAAGTAGCCGAGGCAGAATTGAGCATTTCAGTCATCGCCGCGCTATTCGTCTCTGTATCTCCTACAAGTATATTATGGGTAACATCGGGGTGTATAACGCGTTCTGCAGCCACGGCAGGGAAATAGGCTGTAGGCAAAGGAACGGTTTTAAAATAGAGCACCTCGCTGGAGTCTTTATAGAAACTACCGGCTGACGCTAGTGGCAGTTCTTCATTAGCCTGCAGGTTATTTAGCCGCTCACAAAACCGGTGCAGGTAGGTTTCTGCCTCTGATACCCGCGTATCATTTTCTGCAGATAAAAAACTGACAAGGGTGTCCGCGGAAATTTCTTTATTACTCAGTTCTATAAAGGGCATCGGGGCCAACATGCGTTTTTCACCGGGTAACAATTTGGCCTGTCCCAGGTTTAATACCAGGCTGCCGATCCCCGGCAAAGGACAATTTTTATATTCATATAAATAAGTAGCCAACAACTTTTCCATGCCCTGCAAAAATAGCGGTTAAAAGTTAATTAATATTCCCGCCGTGGCGTTCAGGCCATAAACCTGGTAGTTATGCCAACGCTCGTATTTATCGTTCAGTATATTATTAATAGTTGCCCAGGCACTGAATTGTTTGTTGATCCTGAACTCCGCGCCTGCACTTAGGTCCGTGCCACCGCTGAGCGGCCTGCTGCCATTGGATTTAGTGATATAATTTCCGCCGTTAAAGAAATAAAAATCACCCTTTATCATCAGTCGCTCAAACGCCCACCAGCGGAGAGAACTGGTAAATTCCATTGGGATGGTATGCCAGGCCTTATCATTTGTCTTCATCCCTGTGTAGCCATTAAATGTAACCCCTGCCGTAAACGTGAACTTATCCTGGTTGATATAGCTGACATCTCCATGCACCCGGAAATTATTGACCTTGCTTTCATTGACCACGAGGAAGGCTTTTTGATCTGTGGCCGTGTCATTGATGAAAAAAGGCAGGTCCCTGTAAGTGATAACCCCCGCTTTTGCATTAAAATTAAAATGTTTTCCAACGCTGGCCTTGATACCTCCGTAATATTCTGTTTCCCTTGTGTTATTCTGCACTAACAGGGTCTGCAGGTATGGATTGATTGCGGAGAGGTTGCGGTAAGTATTTTTCGTATACCGCCCAACCCATCCCCCTTGCAACATAAAAACTTTTTCCTGCAATTGTACTTCAGCAAAAATATCCGGCAACCATTTAAAATCGCCATTACTCCAGGTGGGGGTAAAACCTCCATGCAATTTGACCAACCGTGTTTTATATTCAAACGCCGGTGCTACCTGCACAATATTATTGGCAAATTTTACATCATTCGGTATAAAGCCTTTTGTCGAATAATTCGTAAAGTCTCCCCTGGCCGCCACCATTACGGTCAATTCATCTCCAAACTTTTTTTCCACAGGTGCATTAAAGGCAATAGTGGTTTCACTTAGCTTATTTTTATTGGTAAAGAAATTAAGTTGGATGGATGGATTGTAATTGATGCGCCAGGGGGTGATCACTGTATTCCGTATTCCACCGGAAAATGTAATATCCTGGAACTGCTGCCGCAGGGATGCTTTGCTATAATTATAAAGGCTGTGGTCATAGCCATATAAATAATAATTATCCTGCCGCACCGAAGCAGCCGCATACACTTCATTTTCACCGGTAAAATAACTTCCTGTGCCTTTAATATTTAAAAGGGAATAATCCTGGAAATCAATATCAGTGCCCTTCGATCCGGTATAGGTTCCATAAAGGTTTAACAGGCTTTTTTTGCCATCACCAAAACTCAGTCCCGCTGATACAAAAGGGGTGCTGTAATTGCCAAAACCTGCTTTTAGAAAGTTTCTCCCTCCCAGGTAAAGATTGGTATCCTGCACCAGGGCGAGGGGTTTGAGCGTAATGGGTTGGTAAGCGTAAAAAATATTTTGAGATGGTATTGTATACCCCAACACCGGTCGCGCTGTATCAGCCATCAATTGGGACCCCGAGAAATTTATTTTTACCGAGTTGCGGAGCACCGGCTTAAAGGACGAAGTGATGTCAATGGATTGTGTTTTGGATGTATCGCGTTGTGCAGCGGCATTAAATATGGCAAAACCAGTAACTGCGGTTAAAAAAAATATTTTATTCATGTTGTGCGCTTATAATAAAATGAATGCCGGCAGTTGATTAATTGCCAATTTTGGATTGTTGTTTTTCTTCGGCCGTGGCCTTCGCTAATTTTTGTTGTGCTTCTGTTTTTAATTCAGCGATGGCTGCATTTTTTGCTACACTTTCGTAAGTTGCTTTTGCGTTGAAATAATCTTTCTGTTGCATAAAAATGTCGCCCAGCAGGATGTAGGATCTGGTCACCCACAGATCATAGGAACCGGTTTCCTTAATGACCGCCATACCAGCTTTTTCCGCGGCGGCAAGATTGTTCAAACTATAATAACAATTGGCGATCTCGTACCGCGCTTCTGCACCCCATGCTGCTTTATTGATGGTTGCCGCATTCTTAAACGAGGTAATAGCGGCGTTGCAGTCATTATTGATTTGCTGCGATTTTCCCAATACAAGATTGGCGACCGACCTGTCATCTGTATTGATGCCTTTTTTTGTCAGCAGGTCTTTGGCTGCGGTATTGGCTTCTGTATAGTCTTTTAAAAGGTAGTGGCTGCGTACGAGTCCTCGTAAGGCTTCCAGCAGGTTATCCTGGTTCACGGCACTCAGCCGCAGCATTTCAAAATATTTTTTTGCGTTGGCATAATCTTTTAACTCAAAATAATAAATACGTGCTGCCTCAAGTGTTGCTCTTTCGTAGTATTTATTCAGGCCACGGTTGTTCACAAAGGCAAATCCTTTTAGCGCGTTTGGCCAGTCCTTATTTTTCTGGTAACACAACGCACTTTGGTAATTTGCGTCAATCACATATGCACCATCAGGATACCGGCTAATATAATTCGCAAAGCTGCTGATAGCACCTGTACAATCATTGTTACTGTACCGCAGTTCGGCAGATGCATAGGTAAGCGAATCCGCTTCGTTCACTGACACGACCTTGCCATTCTTTTTCATCAGGTCAACATAATCATTCGGCCTCCCCTCCTCTACATAAATATCCCTGATGATTCCCATCGCTTCATCTGCTTCCACCGACTGCGGGTACTTTTGTATCAGCGCCTCATAATTGGTTAAGGCTTCCCTGTTGTTGTTGTTACTATAATGTGCGAGCCCAAGTTTTAGGTAGGCCCGCGGTTTGAGTCCGTTGTTGGAAGAATTAATGATATTGGTTAAATAAGGAACAGCTTCCCTGAATTTTTCATCAGAGATATAAGTGAGCGCGATTTCCATGTTCACCTCCGGCACCAGTGTGCTGGCGGGATATTGTTTACTTATTGAATTAAGCAGGCGTATTTTTTCGCCACTGTTTCTTACACCGGCGATCATTGCTTTCTGGTAAGTTGCATAATCTGCCTGGGGCAGGGCATTGCTGATCACCTGTTCATACATGGACCCTGCGCGTCCAAAATCCTTGAGCATATAATAACTGTCTGCTGTGCGCAGGTAGGCATCCTGTACAATAGAGGGTGAAGAAACGGATACGGTCCTGGTTACTCCCTCAAAAGCTGGCAGTGCCTGGCTGAAATTTTCTTTCTGGAACCAGCTATATCCAACCGTGTACCTCGCTGCCGATGGATTCGCTTCTCCCTGAGCGGCCGCACCACTCTGCAGGTAAATGTTGGAATACCTGATGGCATCGTCATATCGCTGCATCCGGTAGGCGATCTCCCCTTTCCAGAAATTGGCGTAGGGCAGAATGTTACCAGATAAATTATTATTCAGCACTTTGGTAAGTAACTCATCCGCGGGCAGCAACTGCTGGTCATTAATATGTTCGATCGCACGGCCGTATAAGATACGGGGGAATACCTTCTGCATCGAAGCGGTTGGTTGCTTAAAACTTTCATACAGCGCCAGTGCGTCATTAAAATTATTTGTGTTGGTAAGCAGGTTCACAAGGATCTCTTTCGCCTCCACATCATATTCAGAATTTGGATAATCCCGGATATAGTTTTTCATCTCATTTAACGCCACATCCTGGTAACCCAGCTCATAGGAAAGTTTGCCGTAGTTAAACCGGGAAACTTTTTGTTGCAGTGCATTGCTGCTGTTGAAGGCGCTGTATTGAAAAGCCGTACGCGCATTCGCTTTTTGATTGGTACGAAGGTAAAGGTCGCCCAACAGGTACATACTATTCTGCCCCATCGAATCTCTCTCATTACTCAGTTGCTTAAAGCCTTCAATGGCTTTTTCGAACCGGCCTTCCTTATAATAAGAAAAACTCAACTCGTATAAAACTTCTTTGCTCACTTTTGGAGTACTGTTTACATAATCCTCCAGTAACGGCAATGCCTTTTTGTAGTTTTGTTTTTCAAAATACAACTGGCCGGTGAGCAACTTCAATTGTTTTTCATAATACAGGTTGCCGGCACGTCCCAGTACGGATTCCCCATAAGCGAGTGCTTCCTCTTTTTTCCCCTGGAAATAGTAGATTTCCGCTATATAATAGGGAACAACAGATTTGTAGTCCTCATGCGATTCTACGAGCTTAAAAGATTTCAAGGCTTCTGCATACTGGCGATCGTAATAACTTATAAACCCGTAGTAATAGTTCGCAGGAATGTAATATTTATTGTCAGGAAGCTGATGGATCTCGTTAAATAAAGGTTTGGCCTGCGCGAATTGCTTCAGGTTGAAGTGAGCATAAGCCTTTTCAAATTTTGCATCCGCTATCTGGTCATTGTCAAGATTGTCATAACCGGCTATCTCAAAATACTCCACTGCTTTACTGAAGTCGTCCTTGAGAAAATAATAGTGTGCAAGATGAAAACTCAGCAACTGCCTGCGGGGCTCGTTGGTGATGCTGTTAATATACGAGGTAGCCTCATCCTCAGCCACCGGCTGCATGAGTTTTAGTTGGCAGGTAATGGAGTAATAGGTTACATCATCATTGATATAAGTATGGTCACTGATCGTATTGGGCGGATAAAGTTCTTTGAGTTCTTTGATAAGAGGATAAGCCAGGGCATACTGCTCTTTTACAAAAAACTCTTTTGCTTCCTTATACTTTTTTTCGGGATCCGTGATGTTGTGCGTGGGTTGAGCTATTGCAGGAAAGCTGCAAGCAACCGCAAGCAGCATAATTATAATTTTTTGATTCATGGTGGGGTTATTGAAAAAACCTGTGCAAATGTAAATCCATGCGTGCATTAACAAACATTATTCCAAAGAAAATTGACGGCCACTTATTAATGCGCCTGTAAGCAAACGAAACTTCCCGCAATTGGCTGTTAAAGGATTGATAAAAGAAAAATCTTTTTTTACAGTTGTGTGGATTATTAATAGAGTGAGTTGTGTTATTTTTACCCGATAGAAACCAAACCAGCATACCAATGAAAAAACTGTTGTCGACCCAATATTCAGGCGGTGCATTTAATACTGCGATGCTGGTATTGCGATTAGCCCTGGGTGGACTTATGATGAAACACGGATATGATAAGCTGATTCATTTTGCCGAATACAAACCCAAGTTCATGAATTTTATGGGTATGGGGCAGACAGCTTCTTTAGCACTCGTTGTATTTGCAGAATTTTTCTGCGCCTTGTTTATTATTATAGGGCTGTTCACCCGCCTGGCCGTTATACCACTGATCATCGCTATGTGCGTGGCATTGTTCAAAGCCCATAATTCTGATTTCCTGGGCGAAGGTGAAATGGCAACGCTTTACCTGGCCGGGTATATTACATTACTGATCGTTGGCCCCGGAAAAGTGAGTGTAGACGGGATGATCGGGAAATAGTCCATGGTCCATTTTCCGTGGTTCATAGCAGTCTGTGCCATTGCAATTTTATCGATTGCCGGCTTTTAACTTTGCATATTGTCCATTGACCCATTGACTTATTGCTTATTGCCTATTGCCCATTGATATTGACCCTTGACTCATTGACCACTTTATGTACACCACCGAAACACAAATACGCATTCACTACGCCCTAACCGACCAGATGGGGGTGGTTTACCATGGTCACTATGCGCAGTTCTACGAGATCGGCCGTGGAGAAGCCATTCGGGTGTTAGGATACACTTATAAAGACATCGAAGCCATGGGAATCATCATGCCCGTGGTGGACATTCACAGTAAATTTTTACGCCCGGCAAAATATGATGACCTTATAACTGTCAAGACAACGCTCCGTGAATTACCACTGCACCATAAGATCGTTTTTCATTCAGAAATTTACAATGAACAGGATGAACTTTTAAATGTGGGGGATGTCACTCTTTATTTTATGGAGGCTGGCAGCATGAAGAGAACCAATCTTCCGGGTGAGTTGAGAGAGAAACTGGAGAAATATTTTTAAAGCAAAAACCCCTAAATCCCCTAAAGGGGACTTGCGAAGTTTGCAATGAGACATGCCCTGTAATTATTGTGAGAACTATAATCTATGGTGATGACCAAACCATTTCTAAATTAAAATTCCAGGTTTCCCCTTTAGGAGGTCAGGGGGTTTATACTCTATGATAATCCCCCTTCCAATGTTGTATCGCTTCCTTTATCTGGCGGGGCGTCATGTTTTCATCCACCGCTTTGTGAGCAAGATCAACAAACTCGTTATTAGATGCAAAACGCAGAGCAATGATTTGACCCATCCGGAGTTTTGAGTCAAGTAGTTTTCCTGTAATAGCAAAGTACCGGAGATTTTCTTCGGCACGTATGGCCCGGTCCTGCGCACGCAGGGCAAAATAGCGGGCATACCAGCAAACCGACAAAACTGCAAGGCTTGCCAGGACGAATAAAACAGGCGTGAGTAATCCACCAAAACCCGTCACCCAGTTACGGTATAATTTCACGAAGGAACCGATCAGCAGCAACGCGATCAGCAGGTAGGTGGCTGTATGAACAGGTACGATACGGGTATGATTTTTATAATTTTGTTCCTGCATAAAATCGATTTTGTGTGGGTGTTAAATTACTTCAAAATATTGAGTACCTGCCACATTTTTTCTCTCACTGCAGCGGCGCTTCCATCAAAATTATTGATGATAAAAGCAAAGCTGTACCCAACACCCGTTTTCGATTGGATATATCCCGCGTATGATCTTACCCCTGTGATATAACCACTTTTCATTTTGATACCGTTCATTTCTGGAAGGGCATTATAAAAGAATTGGTACCAGGTCTTTTTTTTAGCATACTGCAAAACAGTTACGAGCGCATGCGTTGTGATCCTGTTGGCAGGCGAAAGCCCGCTACCATCCAGTATTTTCAGGGCAGATTTTTCTATCCCATGCAGGCTCCAGAAATCGCGGATGATCACCACCCCACTGTCTGTGGCGCCAAACCCCTTTTTTTCGAAAGCAATGGTTTTAAGAAACGCCTCTCCATAAAGATTCAGACTTTCCTTCATAAAAAAAATATTCATACTGTCCAGGGTGGGTGAAACGAAAGTCACTACATCCACTTTTTTCGGCGGTATAGCAGACCTGTTTTTGCCGGGTGTTTCCATGGAAAGATTGCGTCCTTCCACCATCACATTGCTTTTTTCCAGTTTCTCCCGTACTACCTGCAGGAACTGCTCTGCAGGATCGGGGAACGACCCTTTGATAGTGAAGGTCTCTTTCCCAAGGGGGACTGTGCCTCTCACCCTACCCTGGATACCGTGCTCCGGTAAATAGATAATGGCGTTGTCTCCGCTTCCTGCTGCACCCGTTTTTATTTCACTCAAAAGTGAAGTACTTTTCAATGATGGTTTTGTTCCGATAATGTGAACAGAGTCGCCTACCTTCTTCCCAGGTTTCAAAATGAGATCGTATTGATTCTCCCGCCAGTTGAGTAATCCGGCCCGGGCTCCATAATAATTCCCAATATCCTCCCAGATCCAACCTCTTGGAGTTTGCTGCGTCTCCCAGCCGGCAGTGCCGGACAGAAAGTTTCCTTTGATGCGCTGAATATTTTTTTGTTTTAGACCTTCCACAATATTATTCAGTATTACCTCCTCCGTCGTAGTTTTCCATCGCCAGCTGCCCAGGGTCGGATCACCACTACCGTAAAAATAAATATCCCCGGTCAGGGTATTACCGGACATCTCTCCTGCATATTCCATAGTGGTCTTATAGGTAAAATCTTTACCCAGCAATTCAAAAGCACTCGCGCTCGTAATTACTTTTTGTGTACTTGCAGGTGCCATACCCAGTTGTGCGTTTTTATCAAAAATAACGGCCCCGGTCTTCGCATCCACCACGTACAAGCTCAACAATGCGTGGGAAAGTTGTTGGTCGCTCTGCAACCTGTCCAACGCAACAGATAATCGCTGCGAAACCGTTTGGGCGAAAACCGGTTCGCTGAGCATCGCAAAAAATAGTAAAAAAGCTACCTTCATTTTTATTGTTTATCCTCCAAAACTAAAAGAATTAAATTTGCCCGTGTTCAACAAACCATAAATAACAGCCTCATAAACCATTTCTGCCAGCTGATGTTGATGTTGTGCACTTATGTATGGTTGAAGGTTAAATAAATAAACCCATTTATGACAAATGTTTCTATAATCACCATCGGGGATGAATTATTGATCGGCCAGGTGGTAGATACCAATAGCGCCTGGATGGCGCAGCAATTAAATAAAGCCGGCATCCGTGTAAAACGCAGGGTTGCTGTCGGAGATGTGTGGGATGAGATCTGGCAGGCACTGGACGAGGAAGCGGCACAGGCAGACGTGGTGCTGATTACAGGAGGACTTGGCCCCACCGCAGATGATATTACCAAACCCCTGCTATGCAAATATTTTGACGGAAAGCTCGTCACAGATGAAGCCGCCTTAAAAAATGTGGAATACCTTTTTGAAAAAGTATTCAAGAGGGAACTCACACAGAGAAATATTAAACAGGCAGAAGTTCCGGACGTCTGTACAGTTCTGCATAATAAAAGGGGAACCGCACCAGGAATGTTGTTTGACAAAAGCGGGACTTTTTTTGTGAGCATGCCCGGTGTACCATACGAGATGCAGGGCATGATGACAGATGATGTGATCCCCTTTCTGCGGGCAAAATTCAGTATTAACCATATTGCCCACCGCACACTGCTTACTTTTGGTATTGGAGAATCTTCGCTGGCCGATCTTATCCAGGAGTTTGAAGAGGCCCTTCCCCCTGGGATCAAACTAGCCTACCTGCCGAATTATGGAATGGTACGATTAAGGTTAACGGCGAATGCAAGCGGCGGAGCGGAAATTGAAAAACTCGTAGAGGAAAAATTTGAACGGTTGCAGGCCCTGGTGAAACCCTATCTGGTAACCAATGAAGATGAGCCGATGGAAAAAGTACTTGGCAAACTCCTGCTTCAAAAAAATAAAAAATTGTCTACTGCTGAGAGCTGCACAGGTGGCTACATTGCCCACTTGCTTACATCCATATCGGGGTCATCTGGTTTTTATGATGGCAGCGTGGTGAGTTATTCCAATAATGTAAAAAAAGATGTGTTGGCGGTAAAAGATGATACACTGAGAGCAGAAGGTGCGGTAAGCGAGGCCGTGGTACTGGAAATGGTACGCGGCGTATTGCAAACCATCAAGACAGATTATGCAATTGCTGTATCCGGGATCATGGGACCGGATGGAGGCTCTGAAGAGAAGCCGGTTGGCAGCGTATGGATAGCTGTTGGAGACGCACAGAAACAGAAAGCAAAAAAATTTCATTTCAGGTTCAACCGCCAGCGAAATATCCAGTTAACTGCTTTGAATGCACTAAACATGATGCGGGAATTTATTTTGGTTACCGCATGATCGCCAGCCATCCAGATAGCCGCACGAATTCTTCGGGTGAATTGTATATTTATCATTCTTAAGCATCTCATGAATAATATTTCAATTATCGATTTTCTTCCGGCTCACCAGCCCTTCTTTGATGCTTTTAACCGGGAATGGATACAAGCAGATTTTGAAGTAGAGCCGGTGGACGAATATGTGTTGAGTAATCCCAAAGAAGCGATCCTCGATAAAGGGGGCGCAATACTGATGGCACTCTGTGATGGGGAACCTGCGGGAACTGTGGGCTTAAAAAAGATCAACGATGAACTTTTTGAATTCACCAAGATGGCGGTCGGCAGAAATTTCCGGCGCATGGGAATCGGGGAGGCATTGAGTTATGCCAGCTTTAACCGGGCTGCACAATTGGGTGCAAAAAATATCCTGCTTTACTCCAACACGCTGAACGCCGCCGCAATAAAATTGTACGAGAAGTTGGGTTTTCGCCACCTGCCTGTGGAACAGGACGTGTACAAAAGAGCGAACGTAAAAATGATCATCAGCGTGGAAGATGCATTGGATGCAGCGGATAAATACTACCGCCCTGAGCAAAAGGAATAACACAACCGGCCTGAATGCAGCCCTTCACGAGCAACCCTCTTCCAGGAGCGAATTATTTTCCGGGCCCATTAGCAGGCTACCAACTGTTCGTGCAAGCGTTGCAGTGTGGTTGCAGGATCTTTGCATAGGCCGGGATGCACCGCAGAGGTTTGTACCACGGTGCTGCGTTTCGCCGTCAGCCACCGGAAGCGGGACGCAGGGTCTAATAATGCGATGGGCCCTGCTTCCGGCTTACCAAGGCTAATGGCTGCAAGGGCCTCAAGGTGCGAGCGGATCTCCCTGGTATCAATGGCAGGGTCCAGTGCGAGTAGGCGATTTTCGGTAAGGGTAAACCTGGTTTGCAGGAACGCATGCTTTTTACAATACAGGATCACGCCTACATTAATAAACTCCTCCCGCTCTACGCGGGGCACTATCCTTAAAACAGCATATTCAAATAAGTGATTCTCTTGCATGCAACGCTTCGTTTACAAAAATAGGAGATTGATTGATCCTGTTCGTTAAAAAACGATAATAGACTTCCCGGTTGTGCTCAGCTGTGCCGGTGCTGCCATTATTATCCAGCCATTCCACCGGCACCAGCGATAACACTTTACGGATCACTTCATGGGTGATCAGCCCGCGCATTTTTTCGTCGGACTCTTTTAGTTGGGTAGCCAGCGGAAGTAATACATGGTCTTTGATGAGCACAAACGGTTTTACAGATTGGTCCTCCCAGTCGTCCCACGTATGGTGAAAATAAAGGGAGGCCCCATGATCGATCAGCCATAGTTCCTTGTTCCAGGTAAGCATGTTGGTATTCCTTGCGGTCCGGTCCACATTCATAAGCAATGCATCCAGCCAGACGATGGCAGAAGCAAGTGCTGCAGAACAGGTATCCACCGCCGGGTCGTAACTGATGGCCCCAGTGAGATAGTGCACGCCCAGGTTCAACCCTTCGCTTGCACGCAGCAGGTCCTGTATCTCTTCATCGCCTTCGGTACGGCCAAAAGCCTCATCCAGTTCTGCGCGCACAAGTTCTGGAACCCTGAGCCCCGCTGCCCTGGCAAGTTCTGCCCCTATCACATCCGCAATAAGGGCTTTTACACCCTGGCCTGCACCCCGGAATTTCAACACATACAGAAAGCCGTCGTCGGCTTCAGCGATGGCGGGAAGGGAACCTCCTTCCCGCAGCGGGGTAACATACCTGGTGACCTGGACTGATCTTAAATGCCTGTCGTGATTACTCATAACTTAACGATAAAGGTCTTTATCCCCCGCTGTTTAAAAAAGGGAAATTTGTGCGCAAAGTAAAACATTTTTGGCGTGACAATAAGGATCAGCAACAGGTTGGCGAAAAGGGAGGAGATTCAAAAAATCGCTGGAATGACTTTTGATGACATAGCCCTTGAACATTCATTATTCACCATTAATTCTAAAGCAATGAACAACTTTGAAAATAAAAAAGTAGCCATTCTCACCGACCATGGATTTGAGGAAAGCGAACTAACGAGCCCGATGCAGGCCCTGAAAGATGCCGGAGCTGAAGTGCACATTGTTTCCAAACAACAAGGTAAAGTGAAAGGCTGGAGCCATGATCATTGGTCAATTGAACTTCCGGTAGATGTACAACTGGAAAATGCCAACCCGGAAACTTATGATGCACTGGTTATTCCCGGGGGTGTCATCAACCCGGACCAGATGCGCCGGCATGTCGCCTATATAAAGTTTGCCGCACATTTCCTGGAAGCAGGAAAACCACTGGCAGCAATTTGCCATGCGCCCCAATTGCTTATTGAAACGGGGATGATAAGCGGAAGGCAAATGACTTCTTTCGCTTCCATTAGAACGGATCTCGTAAATGCCGGCGTCATATGGGAAGACAAAGAAGTGGTAGTGGACAATGGGCTGGTTACCAGCCGCAGCCCGGAAGACTTGCCTGCTTTCAACAAAAAAATGCTGGAAGAAATCAAAGAGGGTAAACACCTGACAACAGGAGCATTTACCCAGGCGCAGTAAACAGACTAAAAGGCCGCACTAAAAATGCGGCCTTTTAGTTTTATTCGGTGTCTGCGTCGCTATACCCGTTATTCTCTTCATCTTCCTCGCCCAGCATTTCGTTTTCATCATCCAGTTCGGCTCCCGGAATATCAAGGTCCTCTCCTGTTTCACCGGTGCTCGCCACATTCAAAAGATCTCCATCTTCATCCGTCTGATCCAGCGAGGATCGTTTCAGCAATTCCGCATCCGGAAGCATGCTCTCTTCAATACTTTCATCCAGCAGCGACCTCTCGGCCGGCGTAATATCTGCATCCATGTCACCACCTGCTTGTGTTTTTTTGTCTGTGTTCATTTTTAGTTGATTTGTGTTCACCGCTTAAAATACAAATGATATGCCGCACCGCTTTTGCAGTTCTGCTCAGTGGTTCAACCTGTCTCGTTTCACCTGTGCGGTGTGCAGCGAAACAGGTGGGTAATAATTTCAACGTTATCGGCTCGCCGGCACCCCAAATAATTAAAAACTACCTTTGTTGATATTTTTATACCATGACTTTTGAAGATTTAAACTTGAACAGGCCATTAATTACCGCATTGGATGAACTTGGGTATACCAATCCAACAGTCATCCAGCAAAGGGTTTTTTCCGTGGTGATGAGTGGAAGGGACGTTTGCGGTATTGCACAGACAGGCACGGGTAAGACTTTTGCCTACCTGCTGCCCTGCCTCAGGTTATGGAAGTTCAGCAAGGATAAATCCCCCCAGATCCTGATCCTGGTTCCTACGAGAGAACTGGTAACCCAGGTGGTGGAAGCGATCAATCAATTAACGGCCTATATGAGCCTGGAAGCAGTGGGCGTTTATGGGGGTGTAAATATCAACACGCAAAAATTACTGGTAGAACAAAAAGTGGACGTGCTTGTGGCAACACCAGGCCGTTTATACGACCTGGCTATGAATGGCGCTTTTAAAACCAAAATGATCAAAAAGCTGGTGATAGATGAAGTGGATGAAATGCTTAACCTTGGATTCAGGACACAACTTAAAAACATCCTGGACCTGCTGCCCGAAAAAAGGCAAAACCTTTTATTCTCTGCGACCATCACGCCGGATGTTGAAGCATTGATAGCCACCTATTTTAACGACCCCGAGAGAGTAGAAGCTGCTCCCACCGGCACTCCCCTGGAAAATATTGAACAGTCACGATATGACGTGCCGAACTTTTATACGAAGGTGAACCTGCTTCACTTACTGCTTACCCAGGATGAAAGTATGACCAAAGTACTGGTTTTTGTAGCTACAAAAGTATTAGCAGATCAACTTTATGAACAGCTTGAGGCAAAATTCCCCGGAACTGCCGGCGTTATCCATAGCAATAAAGAACAGAACCACCGTTTTAATACCGTTAAACAATTCAGAGACGGCACCTACCGGTTTATCATCGCTACAGACATCGTTGCACGTGGCATAGATATCAGCGAGGTAACACACGTGATCAATTTTGATGTGCCCCCCGTTCCGGAAAATTATATTCATCGGATAGGTCGCACCGGCAGGGCAGACAGGCAGGGGATAGCAATCAGTTTTGTCACTGAAAAAGAAAGGTCGTTGCTAACGCTCATTGAAGACCTTATGCATTTCAGGGTACCAGTGAAATCTTTGCCCGCAGACCTGGTTATTTCCAATGAGCTTACGGAAGATGAGCAACCCAAGGTTTATATGAAAACCATACAGCTCAAACTTCCCAAAAAAGAAGAATCCGGCCCATCCTTTCATGAAAAGTCTGCGAAGAACAGTAAGGTTAATTTCGTCGTGAGAAAAAAAGACCGCATGATGAAAAAATATGGTAAGCCTATCAAGCGGGCGCCGAAGAAGTGAGTTTTTTTGAGTTAAGAGTTAAGAGTTGAGAGTTAAGAGTTGCGGGAGACGGGTTGCGGGTTACGAACTTCATAATTCGCCGGTGACTCATTGACCTTTTGACCCATTGACCCATTGACCCATTCACCTATTCACCTATTCACCCTATTCACCTATTCACCTATTCGCCCATCGTAAGCGCATACACTGCAAATGATGCCAGCCAATGTTCTCCTGCATAGTTGCCACTGGCTACCTGCGGCAGTGCTGCTGATAAATGTTCATTCGCTATTTGCCGCAAATGATTATTATTGATCCGGCCTGCAATGCCCTGCATGCACCAGGCCCTGCTCAGGTTTAATCCGTCCAGGTGCACCAGTTTCCCATCGCTGCGGTCTTTCACGATACCCGGCGCTAATTTAAAATGGCTGTCAAATAATTGTGGCATAAATTTTTTCAGCCAGGTGCTGTATGCGGGTGCAGGCAACACTTTTCTCATGAGGTTCGCTTCTTCCAGGCACGGACTTAAAAAATCGCTTCCGCCCGGTTCCCAGGTAATCGGACAATTTTGATCAGCAGAATAAAAGCGTAGTGCGGCCTTACGAATGGCATTGGATAAGGCCGTATCCTTTTGATGTAATGAATAGTCCTGCATCAGGCTTAAGCCAAATGCCAGGTTGCTGTGTTCCCCTACCCTGATTGGGTAAACCAGTTTATCCAAATAAGCGATCGTTTTCCTGGACAGTTCTGTTGCCAGTGGTTGCAGCGCATCTGCCCACTTTTTTGCATCCGGATCTTTCCAGTTCATTAATTCATCCTGTAACTGCAGCAGCCATGCCCAGCCGTAAGTGCGTTCAAAACTTTTATTTTCTTTGGATCCAAAAACTTTTAATTCCTGCAGGATATTAGCGCTCGTAAAATGAGCATTAAAAAGGTCCCGGATCTTACCAGCCTCGGGCATTGCAGGATACAGTTTCAGCAGCCGCACCAGCATCCAGTGGCCATGCACACTACTGTGCCAGTCGAAGCATCCAAAAAATGCGGGATGCAGGTTCCTGGGCGCTGTTATCCATGAGGAATCATCGTAGGTGATGCCGGGTTTATAGGGAAATTCATGTTCGGCACATCTGAGGGGGAGTTTTGCAAAATGGGATGCACCGGATTCGGTTAGCACGATCTTCCCATTTTTAGTTTCATAATTTACTTCCTGTGCACGGGCACAAAACGCAACCATAAAACAACCCAGCAGCAGGAAATTTTTTTTACCCTTCATTGTATCTATTTTTGGTCAACAAATAACGGCTATTTTTCCATTACACTATTCTATATCGCCTATTAATGAAACAGCTTTGCTGGTTTCTTTTGAAAACAGCATTGATGAAGGCATTAATAATTGGGTAATGGCTTTGCAAGAGGTTTTACAGCAAAAACATTTCAAAGGATTTATCGAAACTGTACCTGCCTACGCATCGCTGGCCATTTTTTATGACATGGTAAAAGTGACAGCTAATTATCCAATCCATACAACCGTTTACGATTTTGTAAGGGATTTTACGGAACAATCGCTCAATGCCCTGGTCGGGTTTTCCTCACAGCACACAAAACCGCCCATCTCTCTTCCAGTTCATTATAATGGAGAAGACCTCATTGGTCTCGCAAACCTCCATCATCTTTCTGCAGAAGAAGTGATTAAAATTCATACCGGAAAAATTGTCCGCGTCTTTATGATCGGTTTTTTACCAGGCTTTGCTTACATGGGTAAAGTAGATGACCGCATTGCAACAGCAAGGCTGGTTTCCCCGAGAGCAGTTGTAAAACCTGGCAGCGTGGGTATTGCAGGGTCGCAAACTGGGATCTATCCCCTGGCTTCTCCAGGAGGCTGGCAACTGATCGGGCAAACACCCATTAAAATATTTGATAGTAAAAAAGAAACGCCTTGTTTTTTTCAGGCAGGCGACCTCGTACAGTTTGTCGCCATTAGCAAAAAAGAATTTGACCAATTAAATGAGTATTAAGATCATCAGGGCAGGGATATTGGCTACCGTGCAGGATTCCGGCAGAACCGGTTTTCGCAGTATCGGCGTGGGAAGCGCGGGTGCCATGGATCTTTTTGCAATGAAAGCTTCCAACTATTTATGCGGCAATGACGGCAATGAAGCCGTGATAGAAATTAATTTTCCTGCACCGGAAATATTGTTTGAGCAGGATGCCATTGTCAGTATAACCGGTGCCGATTTCTCCGCAAACATAAATGATAACCCAGTACTGCCCTGGAGAACCCTGCTTGTAAAAAAAGGGTCTGTCTTAAAATTCAAACGACCTGTTTCTGGAGCCAGGGCGTACCTGGCAGTTTCCGGGGGATGGCAGTCAGGTAAATGGCTGGGCAGCTACAGCACGCATCTTAAACTTTCTGTGGGTGGGCATTCAGGAAGAGCCTTGCAAAAAGATGATACCATTTCCTTCCCGGCAGCAAATAATTTTTTTGGCAATAAAATATTACCCGCTTTTATTCCCGGGGCTGAATTGGAAAAGGTCTATCAACCAGCGAATAACATACGTTGCCTGCCAGCACCGGAGTATGCGATGCTAACGGAAAGCAATAAACGAAAATTGGAGCAATTGCAATTTGTCATCAGCCATCAAAGTGACCGGATGGGCTACCGTTTAAAAAATGAACCGCTTATGCCGGAACAGCCATTTGAATTACTATCTTCCGCCGTGGATATGGGTACCATCCAATTATTACCCGATGGTACGACCATTATCCTTATGGCTGACCATCAAACTACGGGAGGCTATCCACGGGTGGCGACTGTAATAAAAACAGACCTCCCAAAACTGGCACAGGCAAGTCCGGGACAGGCACTTAACTTTACTATGATTTGTTTAGCCGAAGCAGAAACCTGTTACACCAATATGCAGCGAAGCCTTGAAGAGATAAAACAGGCCTGCCATCTAAACCTAAAAATGATTTTATCCCTTGATTGATATTAACTGCGATATGGGAGAAGGACTGGAAAATGAAAAGGAGCTGATGCCTTTCATCTGTTCGGCCAATATTGCCTGCGGTTACCATGCCGGTGACGCGGATACCATGAAACGCGTCATTCAGCTTTGCCTGGAATACAATGTGAATGTGGGAGCGCATCCTTCTTTTGCTGACAGGGAAAATTTTGGGAGGACGGCTATGCTGTTACCCGAAACGATGATAACTGATTTGATCTTAGCCCAGCTGGTTACCATCAATAATATAACAATTGAATGCGGAGCGCGGCTAATTCATGTGAAACCACACGGCGCACTCTATAATATGGCTGCAAAAGACCCGCTGCTGGCCCGCGCGATTGCGCAGGCTGTGAAAGATTTTGATCGGGGCCTTATTTATTTCGGACTTTCTGGCTCCGTCATGATTGATGAAGCAAAACATGTTGGGTTACAGACTGCCAGCGAAGTTTTTGCAGACAGGACCTATCAAAAAGACGGGTCATTAACGCCACGTACCGAACCCAATGCGTTATTAAATGATGTGGCGGCTGTGAAAAAACAGGTAATCAAATTTGTAAATGAGCAGAAAGTAAAAACTGTAACCGGCGAAGAAATTTTTATGCGGGCAGATACCATTTGTATCCATGGCGATGGGGCACAAGCCATTGAATTTGCCCGGGCTATTCACAAAACATTACATGAAAAATAACTCCTTTCTTTCAGGGCCGTTGATGGGTGCAGCTTTCCTGATGGCTACTTCTGCCATCGGGCCGGGGTTCATTACACAAACGACAAAGTTTACTGAAGAATTGAAAGCCAGTTTTGGTTTTGTTATTCTCATTTCTGTTTTAATGGACATCGGCGCCCAATTAAATATCTGGAGGATTATAAGTGTAAGCAAATTATACGCACAGGATGTGGCCAATAAAGTATTGCCGGGCTCGGGATATGTATTATCTGTGCTCATCATCCTCGGCGGCATAGCATTTAACATCGGCAATATTGCTGGTGCGGGACTCGGGCTTCAGGTATTAACCGGGTGTTCTGTGCAAACCGGTGCCGTTTTTAGCTGTGGCGTAGCCATCATCGTTTTCCTTGTTAAGGAGGCGGGAAAAGCGATCGATATTGTTGCAAAGGTACTTGGCTTTGTCATGATTGCATTAACCTTGTACGTGGCATTTCAATCTAATCCACCAATGGGCGAGGCGGTTTTTAAAACTTTTATCCCAGACCACGTTAATGAGACTATTATCCTCACCATTGTTGGCGGCACCGTGGGCGGCTATATTAGTTTTGCCGGTGCGCATCGTTTATTGGAAGCGGGTATCAGTGGATCAGAAAATATCCCGCAGGTTTCACGGAGTGCTGTTTCAGCGATTTTGATCGCCTCCCTCATGCGGTTTATTTTGTTTATCTCCGCTTTAGGCATTGTATGGCAAGGCATCGTTTTAAGCAAAACCAATCCCGCTGCCACCGTATTTGAAAGTGCAGCCGGCGCATTAGGGTATAAAATATTTGGCCTGGTGCTATGGAGTGCGGCTATTACTTCGGTAGTAGGATCAGCATTTACATCTGTTACCTTTGCAAAATTGTTGCACCCATCTGTTGTAAAAAACTTCCGGCAAATCATAATTGTCTTTATCCTTTTCTCTACTTCCATTTTCCTGGTCGTGGGACAACCAGTAAAAGTATTGATTGCGGCTGGCGCGGTAAACGGCCTGATCCTGCCATTTGCACTGGCTATTATTTTATTAGCCGCACACAGAAAACAAATTTTGGGAGCGTACAAACATCCGTACTGGCTCTCTGTGTCCGGATGGATCGTTGTGGCGGCGATGAGTTATATGGGAGTGAAGGCTATAACAGGATTGTTCTGAACTATTTTGCCGGGAAAGATTGGTGGACAGCAGCTTTTCTAAAACAATCCGATAAAATTTTATACCTTAAACACAGGGATGTATCCATTGCTGCTTTTTCTTTGCCTGTTGTTCAGGTGAAAATAAATGGCAGATCGAAATGGAAAAGGACGAACAACTATTACTAACATGCAACCAATAACTGCTTCCAATTTCAAAAGAATTGAGTCAATCGATCTTCTCCGAGGGCTGGTAATGCTCATCATGGCACTGGACCACGTGCGGGATTATTTTCATGCCGGCGCATTTTTGTATGATCCGCTGGACCTTGATAAAACGACGCCCGTTTTATTTTTTACAAGGTGGATCACCCACTTTTGCGCACCGGTCTTTATGTTCCTGGCAGGCACTTCCGCATTTCTTGTGGGGCAGAAAAAGGCTAAAAAAGACCTGTCCCTGTTTCTCCTGAAAAGAGGCTTGTGGCTGGTGTTCCTGGAACTGGTAATCGTAAATTTCGGCTGGAACTTTGCCATTGGTTTTCCCACCATTTTATTCATCGTGATCTGGGCATTGGGCGTGAGTATGATAGTGCTGGCCGCATTCATACAGCTTCCCAAACCAATCATCCTGGTAGTCGGTATTGTATTGGTAGCCGGGCATAATCTCCTGGACGGCATCCAGGTGAATGGTAATAATCTGCCTGCTTTTGGATGGTCCCTGCTGCACCAACCTAATTTCTTTAACTGGGCAGGTAAAAGCTTTTTTGTAGGGTACCCCGTACTTCCATGGATCGGTGTAATGACTTTAGGTTATTGCCTGGGTGATTTGTATAAAAATGGCTACTCCCCAGAAAAAAGAAAAAAAAATCTGGTGATTATCGGTCTTTCAGCTATTAGTTTATTTGTTCTAATTCGCATGGTGAATATTTACGGTGACCCGGCCCCCTGGAGCAAACAAGACTCGCCCCTGCTCAGCTTTCTTGCCTTTATCAAAACGTCCAAGTACCCTCCTTCCCTTCTGTATATTTTAATGACCCTCGGGCCAGCTATTGTTTTTCTTGCGTTCACAGAAAATGCCCGAAACATAGTAGCAAAATTTATTTCCGTGTATGGAAGGGTGCCCATGTTTTACTACATCCTCCACATCTACCTGATCCATTTACTCGCAATGATCAGCTCGGAATTGTTTACCTCCGTAGACTGGCGCATATGGTTTCTTGAACAACCCTTATGGTTTAATGATGCCCTTAAAGGGTATGGCTTTTCGCTGCCGGTCGTTTACGGAGTCTGGGTGCTGGTTGTGATTGGTTTATACCCGCTATGCAAAATGTACGATAGCTATAAACAAAATCATAAAGAGAAATGGTGGCTGAGTTATCTCTAGATCGTATACAATCTTCAACAAAAAAAAACTGCAAATTGACAGCAACATTTACGCCCGCACAAAAACGAATTGAATCAATTGATATCCTTCGGGGACTGGTGATGATCATTATGGCGCTGGACCATGTGCGGGACTATTTTCACATTACAGCCAATATCGACAACCCATTGAACCTGGCTACCACCACCGCGGAATTATATTTCACCCGCTGGATTACGCATTTTTGCGCCCCGGTATTTGTTTTTCTTTCAGGCACTTCTATTTACCTGCAGGGTTTAAGAAAAACAAAAAAAGAGTTAAGCGGGTTCCTGGTTAAACGCGGGCTATGGCTTATTATGGCAGAACTACTCATTATATCCCTGGCCTGGACATTTAACCCCTCCTATAACTTTATCCCTTTGCAGGTGATCTGGGCCATCGGGATCAGCATGGTGCTCCTGGGCCTGCTCATCTATCTGCCATTTTATGCCATCCTGGCCATGGGCCTGCTTATTGTGTTTGGGCACAACCTTTTAGATTTTCCTGAAGCGGCCAAGGGTTTTGAGCCTACCTTTTTGTGGGACCTCGTGCATAGTGCACGATTTACCCCTTACGCCTTTTATAAAGATCATGCGGTGATTATTGCTTATCCTTTCCTTGCCTGGACGGGCCTCATGATGCTGGGCTACTGCGCTGGAAAATTTTTTACCAAAGAATATTCACCGGAAAAAAGAAAAAAAATACTCATCGCTACCGGCCTTGCACTCATTGGCTTTTTTGTACTGTTGCGTTTCTCTAATGTTTACGGAGATCCTATGGACTGGACACCTCAAAAAAATAGTCTTTATAGCATCCTTTCATTTCTTAATGTAAATAAATACCCACCTTCTTTGTTATACCTGTGTATCACTATTGGACCAGCATTGGTCTTCCTTGCTTACATCGAAAAAATAAAAAATGGATTTACACGCATTATGTCTTTATATGGCAGGGTGGCATTCTTTTACTACCTACTGCACATTTACCTGATACATTTGTTTGCCGCTATCGCATTTTTTATGAGAGGACATTCGTTTGAAGAAGCCAGCCAGACAGGAAATGTGTTTCCTTTTTATTTTCTCATACCTGGGGAAGGTACTGGTTTGGGCATGGTATACCTTGTTTGGCTTGTGGTGGTTATTTTGCTCTATCCTTTATGTAAGTGGTACGACAGGTATAAAACCAGGCACAAGGAAAAATGGTGGCTGAGTTATTTATAAAAAAAAGACGACTATATGATAAAGAAAATTTCCCTTGGTTTGATTGTAATACTGTTCATTACGACCATTTTGCGGGCACAAACGGCGGTGCAGGTAAAACAAATGGCCTATGCTGATTCAGTGCGCCTGGTAGATATTTACAAGGACCTGCATCAAAACCCGGAACTGGGTTTTATGGAGGTACGGACGGCTGGCATTGTGGCCAAGGGATTAAAAAGCATGGGTTACCAGGTTATTACAGGCATTGCAAAAACCGGCGTGGTAGGGATATTCAAAAATGGTAGTGGCCCTGTCGTGATGTACCGGGCAGACATGGATGGCCTGCCGGTTAAGGAAAGAACGGGATTACCGTATGCCTGCACAAAAACAGGAAAAAGGGAAGATGGCACGGAAACACCGGTGATGCATGCATGTGGACATGATGCCCATGTGACCTGGTTCCTGGGGGTTGCAAAAATAATGATAGCTTTAAAAAATGAATGGAAAGGAACCTTGGTGCTCGTAGCGCAACCCGCAGAGGAAACTGTACTGGGAGCTAAGGCGATGGCAGCTGACAGTCTCTTTAAAAAATTGGTGCCAGTCCCCGATTACCTCTTTGGCATGCATACAAAAGCAATAGCAGTGGGCAAAGTGGAAAATGGTTACGGGGCACGTTTTGCCGGCACCGACCAGTTGGATGTTAAATTTACCGGGATTGGAGGTCATGGCTCTGCCCCCGAGATGACAAAGGATCCCGTGGTAATGGGTGCCGCTGCCATCATGCTGTACCAAACAATTATCAGCAGGAACATTGCTGCCCAGGATGCTGCAGTGCTCACGGTGGGTTCATTTAATGCCGGCGTTGCAAATAATGTAATACCTGCCTTTGCAGACCTTAAATTGAATATCCGCTGGTTCAATGAAAAAACAAGGACCGTTTTATTAGATGGCATAAAAAGGATCAACGAAAGTATCGCATTATCCAATGACCTGCCCAGAGACAAATATCCCGGCATGACTATGAAAGGAAATGCCTCTCCCCTGGTAAATAACGAAGCCATGGTGAATAAAATAAATGCCGCATTGGTCAATGTATTAAATCCACAGGATATTATCAGCAATACCCCATCAATCATGGGATCGGAAGATTTTCACCACCTCGTTTTTGATAATAAAAAAACGGTATATGACTACATGATGGTAGGCACGGCAAACCCGTCACTGGTTACGCAGGCTCAGCTTGCGGGGAATACTGCTCCCTTTTCCGCACACAATGATAATTACCAGGTAGACCTCGCCTCTATTCCACTGGGGGTGCAGGTAGGTGCTACAGCCTTGCTGGAGTTGTTTAAATAATAACACGATCATTCAAATGAAAAATAAAATAATTAGTGTTTTTACCGCTGCACTCGCAAGTTCGCTGGCACTTTCGGCACAGGTGCAGGTAAGCAAAGAGCCGCTGCATAAAAAAGTGGTAGAAAACAATTACATCCGGCTTTTGAATGTATGGCTTCAGCCAGGCGATACAACCCAGTTTCATATTCATTCTACACCATCTGTTTTCCTGCATTTTTCGGATGTCACTATTACTACCCAGGTAACTGGCGGGGAATGGTTGAGAGAACAAACGGTTCCTGGGAAGGCTCTTTATCGTACTTTTTATCCCGATAGTATGGTGCACAGGGTGAGTAACATAGACACTTTGCCTTTCCATGTGACCGATATAGAAATACTGTCTGCCTTCAAACCAGGAAATTTGCTCAAGCCCCTGCCTTTTACATTGTTGTTTGAAAATGAAAAAATATTTGCATATAATTTAAATGGAAACATCTTAGGCACCGGCATTATCAATGGCAGAGGTCCAATGATCGCCGAACTTGTATCAGGGGGGCCCGTTTATTATGAAGATACCCTAACGAAACAAAAAACAACAATAACAGCGGGGGGCTACTTGTACATTGAACCCGGGACATCTTTTTCTTTGAATTTTAAAGGGAAAGAAAAGCTGAACATGGTACTATTTGAAATCAAATAAACAGGCTGAAGTAAATCTTACCATTCAGTGGCATTCGCCAATGTCAGGAAAAATGCGCCTGCACACTAATTACTGCCCCTCCATTCCTGCGGGGTTAGCTGGTACTCCTGTTTAAAAACCCTGGCAAAATACCCGGGATCGCTGTATCCGGAGTCCATTGCTATAGATGCAATACTATTAGAAGTTTTTTGTAATAAGGTTTTGGCATTATTGAGCCGGATGATACGAATGAATTTATTCGGCGAGCACCCGGTTAGCGCCTCTAATTTTCGATGTAGCTGTGAGTGACTCATAAACACCAGTTTACACAATTGCTCCACCGTAAAATTAGCTACCGTTAGATTATCTTCTATAACCTGCCTTATTTTTTTCACAAACTCATCTTCCATTTTTGTGTCGCCGATAATGCCTTCTGTAAAAATTTCGGCAGGAACGGTGTTATTAGCTAATCCAGCCTTTTTTAGATAGTAAGAATGCAGACTTTGCCGGATTTCCATCAGTTTTTTAATTCTTACCAGGAGTTCTTCGCGATTAAATGGTTTTTCCAGGTACACGTCTGCGCCTTGTTCCAGGCCTTCTATCCTGCTTTCCATATCTGCCTTGGCGGTAAGCATAATGATAGGGATGTGGCTGGTATGTTCGTCCGCACGCAATTGCCGGCACAATTCAAAACCATCTACAAAAGGCATCATCACATCTGTGATAACCAGGTTGGGAATTAACTGGCAAGCTATTTCAAAACCTTCTCTACCGTCTTTGGCTACGGCAAGCCGGTAATCGGGCAGGCAGGAGGCCGTGTATGCCACCACATCGGCATTGTCTTCTACGAGTAATATCAATGGTTGTTCTGAAGTTTTTTCTGCACCCGGCTCAAAAGCTGCCGGCATAGGATCTTGGGTTGCCTTTACCAGGTGGTCATTGCCATTTATGACAGAAAAAATTGCTGTTTCTCCGGCTGTTGTCCTTTGTAGCGGAAGGGTGACCATAAACTCAGTTCCTTTGGTAGAGCCGGTGGGCGGGCTCTTCACGGTAATTTCACCTTCCATTAGTTTCACCAGTTCTTTGGAGAGCGCAAGGCCAATGCCTGTGCCTTCTGTTCTGCGGGTGTGGGTGTTATCCAGTTGATAAAACCGGTCAAAAATGTGCTGCAGCTGGTCTTCCGGTATGCCTATCCCCGTATCTTTTACCTTTATCACCAGGTTCGTTTTCTGGCTTTGCTCTGCAGGCACAATTTCTAATACAGTAATGTAAATATTGCCTTTTTCAGGTGTAAATTTTAATGCATTGGACAACAGGTTAGAAACGATCTGCCTTATTTTTTCCTGGTCAAATTCCAGGTAAAGTGTATCTATTTCGGACAAAAAATGTAACTGCTTTTGCTGGCTCTCGGCGAGCGAGTGAAAAGATTCTACCATGTAACGGAGAAAACTGATGATATCTGCTTTTGCCAATTGTAGCTGCATTTTACCCGTTTCCAGTTTGGAGAGGTCCAGCATTTCGTTTACCAGGTTCAGCAGGCTTTGGCCATTGCGGATGATCATGGCCATGCCGTTATTAAAATGTTCTGCCGGCTTATTGATCACCTGCTGCGCCATGCCCAGTATAACAGTAAGTGGTGTACGAAACTCGTGGGTGATATTGGTGTATAGTTGTGTTTTTATGGTATCCAGTTCCTTTACTCTTTTTGCTTCCAGTTGCTCAAAATTTAGCTGAGACTTTAAGTGGGCCCTGTTTACGCTGAATTTAAACCAGGCGCGTATGAGAAGTGCAAGTAATGATGCATAAAACCAGTAGGCCCACCAGCTACGCCACCAGGGGGGCAATATGGTCACTTGTAACTCAGCAATCCTGTTGCTCCAGATACCCTGGCTGTTGCTGCCCTGCACTTTAAAATTGTACTTGCCCGGGGGAAGGTGCAGGTAGGTGGCTGAACGCCTGTTCCCACTTTCCACCCAGTCTTTATCGATGCCGATTAATTGATAGCGGTATTTATTTTGATCAGCTGCCGTGAAATCAAGTGCTGAAAATTCCAGGGTCAGAATATCCTGCAGGTAGTTGAGTGTTATACTTTTTGTTTGCTCAATATGGTTTTGCAACACCCCCGTTTTATCGCCTGGGTTCACCGGTATATTGTTGATGAGCATATTGGTAATGAATACCGCCGGTGTAAACTTAGTCTTCAGAATTTCTTTAGGATCAAATACATTCAATCCGTTTACGCCACCAAAGGCTAGGTGGCCATTGGGCAACCTGGCATAAGCCCCTGTATTAAACTCATCATCCTGCAAGCCATACGCTTTTGTGAAATTTCTAAAAACCCACTGTGTACTATCATTTGTTTTCTGGGTGAGTAAACAGAAAATACCCATATTGCTGCTACCCCAGATATTGCCTTCATCATCGGGCAAAATGCCATACAGCACATTATGCGGTAAGCCTTGTTTAGCTGTAAGCTGGAAGAAATCACCTGTATTTTTATTTAACCTGTTCAGGCCACCGCCTTTGGTGCATATCCACAAATATTTTTCGGGCTCAATTGGATCATCCATGAAACAGGACACGTGGTTATAGTTGAGAGAATTGCGGCTTTTAGGGTTGTTGTAATACCAGGTTATTCCAGGTGCTTGTTGATTATTCAAAACAAGTTTTGCAAATCCATCCTGCGTACCTATCCAGAAAATGCCCTGCTTATCTTCATACAAAGCGGTGCAGATGGATTTTGGCAACATAGGCCTGCCGGCATTACTGTTAATGTTTATGCTATCAATTTTACCCGTGGCTGTATGATAGCGCTGGAATGCGCCGCCACGCCCCGGAAACCATATGGCTCCTTTGCTGTCTTCCAGCATTGGCTGCTTGTCTCCCACTCCCTGGTAATCATTTATTTCCCGATGCGGTGTAAGTTTGCCGGATGCCGGGTTGTAATTGAAAAACCCTTTTTCATCACTTTTGATCCAGTAGTCCCCTTTTGTGGTGACAATAAAATTATCTACCTGCGTAAGGGAAGGGATTTTACTGAACGGTGCATGGTACGTTCTTTCATTTGTAATGCGTTTCCATCCATAAGCAAAATCCCCGGTGAAAATATCATTTGCCGAAACCGGTACGATCCACCGCACACTGATCCCCGGGTTTTGCACTTTAAATTTTCCACCCGTCACATTGTATTTGCGCAGGCCATATCCCACGGAACCTGACCAGATTATTCCCGACCGATCGGCAATAAAGGGATAAATGGTACGGGTGCTTTCCGGCAATTGCAGGGTCCAATCTGGCTGCTTACCGGGTTCCCATTTACTCACGTCATAAAAACTCAACTCCCTGTGAAAATTCTCCCATAACTTTTCCCTCGGTCTGAAAATGATATTTCCTGCAGTTGTTTTGTTGGGGTCAAATAAGGGTACCGCTTTTTTACCATCATACAAAAAGAGGCTGCCATTAATGAGCACACTTTTATCAGGTGTAAAGAACCCGTTATTTAAAAGCTGTCGATTTTTAAAGAGTGTAAAACTATTCTTAAGCGGGTTAAAGCTGTATACAGATCCATCCATGCCCCCTATCCACATGGTCCCGTTGTTGTCTTTTCCCATGCCATACACCTGCGCAGCGTTGGGCAATGCCAGCCGGGTGATTACCGGAACCGAATCCTTCCCAAAAAAATCTTTTTTTAACTCTATGACGTTCAATCCTGTCCCATCTGTAGCTACCAATACCCTCCCGTCCGGCAAGCCCTCTATCAACCGGATGGCATTGCCGGAAATACTGCCCGCATCGGCTAACTGGTTCACAATGCGATAAAACTTACCGGTCTTTTTATCGTACACATTCAAACCATTGTCTTCTGTGCCCACCCAGATCCGTCCCCGCGGGTCTTCAAAAAGTTTTACAACGGTGTTGCTGCTAAGGCTACGGGAATTGTAGGGATCGTTGGAAAAAACTTTAAACCCATTACCGTCATAGCGATTTAGCCCGTTTTTAGTCGCCACCCAGATAAAACCCTCTGCGTCCTGTAGAATATCAAATACCATCCCCTGGGATAGTCCCTGGGCGGTCGATATGGTTTCGTAGCCCGGCACGCTTTGCGCAGACCCTCGAAAGGTCAGCATAACCCCGGTAAATACTAGAAAAGCTGTTAGTGTGGTAAAAGACCGCCGCATTTAATATAAAGATAATGTGTGCCCGCAGGTTTACAGCTATATGGTAATAAAAAATAATAGCGCTGCTTAATAATGACGAATTAGTCCTGCTGATGCGTAATTTATCCTAAAGAAGAAGGAAAATATCCGGTCTTATAACGATTATCTACTCACCCGGGACGTTTGTTTGCCGGAATTTTACAGTGTTACCCAAACCCCCGACTTCTTTCTTTCTTAACGGGGCTGTAACTATTAAACCCTTCTTTTAAACCAAAAAATCAATTTAAAATGAACAAAAACTTTCGTTTGAAGACAAAAATGATGTTATTGCTTTGCATGCTTAGCCCTTTCCTTGTGATGAGCCAGGCCAAAAATGTGATTTCCACCCACCGTGTATTTCCAAAAATGGATAAAGTACTTGAGTTTGAAAAAGCATTGGCCGAACATGCACAAAAGTACCACAAGGGTACAGCCCACTGGCGGGTATTTGGAATACAATCAGGGCCGGATTTAGGAGGCTACCATATTTCTGAAGGGCCAACAAGCTGGGAAACAGAAGACAGCAGAGGTGATTTAGGTACGGAGCACAATGTAGACTGGCATAAAAAAGTAGCCATCTATTTAACAAACAGGCAGTCGGGCGGCTATTCTGTGTACCAGGATTCTTTGAGCACTGTTGCGCTCGGCGATTTTTCAGATAAGATCAATATCACGCATGTTTATCCTAAGATGGGCCAGGGCGGCAATGTAGAAAATGTGATCAAGAAACTAAAAAAAGCATGGACCGCCAGTGGATCAACGGTAGCTGTTTATACGGCCAGCTCTTCCGGAGAATCGCAGTATACACTGGTCACCCGCTACAAGCAAGGTTTAAAAGAAAGGGCAGCCGGCTTTCGTAAACCTTTTAAAGAAACGTTTGAATCGGTAAACGGGGAAGGTTCTTACGATCAGTACATAAAGGATGTTGCTGAATTTTCAAATAACAGCTGGAGTGAATTGCTTTTTTTGCGCGCAGATCTAAGCTCTAAATAAACCAACAATAGATGGTAAGTCCTCAGGGGGAATAATCCCTGGGGACTTTACTACAACAACACTGGTTAATAGCGCATCATGAATGGACCGTGCCTGGTCACAGCAAAACCTTCAGTGTAGGAGGTCTCAGCTACACAAAAAAAGTGAATACCCACTTAAACCAAAGCTTATGTCAAAAATATTTTACCCGGCCAGTCTCCTTATGCTATGTTCCATCTGTCTCATGGCATGTAAATATTCAACTAAACCGGAGCCAGCCAATACTGCCAGCACCATAAGTTTAGATGCACCGGAATATTTCCTGTTACGCCCGGAAGTTGAAAAAGGCTTTGGGTATTCCCATGCAGTAAAAATTGGTGATGACATCAAAATATCCGGAGCGGTGAGCATGGATGATAAAGGAAACCTTACTGCAGCTGGCAACATCGAACAGCAAATGAAGAATTGTTACAGCGACCTGGAAAAAATATTACAACATTATGGCTACAGCTTTGACGATGTGGTTGTAGAAAATATTTTTACAACCAATATGGCAGCGTTCATAAATGTTTCAGCATTTCGTAATTCTATTTACAAAAAACAATTTCCCACAGGTACATGGCTGGAAGTGAAAGGCCTTGCCTTACCGGGCCAGTTGATAGAGATAGATATGGAAGCCCATAAAACGAAATAAATGGAGACTTTCAGAACTGGCCGCTCGACAATTTTATTTTCGAAAAATTGAACATCCCCACGCAGCCGGATCCTTTTTAAAAGGTAAAAAAATAAATGCGGTTTATGAAAAAGATATCATCACTCCTCATTGCGTTGGCATGTATCGCCTGCGTGCATGCCCAGGAAAATACAACATTTAAAATCTCCTATAACCACCTGGCCCTTTCCGTGAAAGATGTAAACCGTTCTGCTGCTTTTTACAACACCGTGATGATGTTACCGGAAATAACCAACCGGTCAGCAATTGACGGCATTCGCTGGTTTGGATTGGCGGATGGCAGCGAGTTACACCTCATTTCTGTGATCAAAGAAAATGTCATCACCAATAAGGCCGTACACATTGGTTTAACCACCAATCAATTTGATGTCATTTTAAAAAGGCTGGTTGAATTAAAGATCTCTTATTCTGACTGGCCAGGTTCACCCAATACCGTAAACACGAGGGCTGATGGCATCAAACAAATTTACTTCCAGGACCCTGATGGTTATTGGGTGGAGGTAAATAGTGTGGGTGAAACTTCGCCGGACGTACAACAAACAAAAAATGAAGTATGGCAACTGGAAGAGGCTTACTGGAAATATGTGAAGGAAAAGGATTTTGCATCCTACCTCAATTTATGGGATGATCATTTTATTGGCTATCCATCTACGAATAAAATTGGTGGCAAAGATCATATCACGGACTGGATCATAGCAATGTATAAAGACAGGAAAAGTAATTTTAATTATGAATTGAACCGCCATGTAGAAAATGTGTTCGGCGATATAGTGATCGTTTTATATGATGCTACGCAAATATGGAAAAACGAAAAAGGAGAGGTAGTAGAAAAATCCACATTCAAATTAACGCATACCTGGAAGAAAACCGGCAAGGGCTGGGTGATCATTGGGGGAATGGGTGCCAAAAAGTAATGTGGTAAATAGAAGTAATTGCCGCCCTTTAGTAAGGGCAATAAAGCAAAAAATCTTTTAAGGAATTTAACCCATGTTATTTTAAAAGGCCTGGGTTTTATTAAGAAAATTAACTGCATTCAGATAGATATGAATACCGGAACGATGACTACAAAACTGCCGAGAATAGAATCTATTGATCTGCTTCGTGGATTTGTGATAGTTATCATGGCGCTGGACCATGTACGGGATTATTTTCACGCAGATTCTTTACGCTTTGCACCTGAAGACCTTAGCCAAACCACGCCTGCAATGTTTCTTACACGATGGATTACCCATTTCTGTGCCCCGGTATTTGTTTTTCTTGCGGGGACTTCTGCTTTCCTCTCGGGCCAGCGAAAAACCAAAACAGAACTGAGTAAATTTCTAATCACAAGGGGGATCTGGTTGATCATACTTGAATTTACGGTAGTCAATTTTGCATGGTCTTTCAATTATACATTACCCTTCATTGGGTTGGCGGTAATATGGGCCATAGGAGTAAGTATGATCATCCTGGCCGCTGTTATACATCTGCCATACAGGATTATTATAGCAAGCGGGCTAATTATAGTATTGGGCCATAATGTACTGGACCCTATTCATTTTGATAATGCTGTATGGTCGGCCTTACACGAGCCTAAGATTTTCAGGATTGATGAAACGCATTTGGTACGATTTTCATATCCCGTATTGCCATGGATCGGTATTATGATCCTCGGTTATTGTTTTGGAAATTTGTACACAAAGGATTTTAGTGTTGAAAGAAGAAGGAAATGGCTACTGATTACTGGTACGGTTGCAACTGCATTGTTTATCATTGTTAGAGGCATAAATGTGTATGGTGATCCCGCCCCCTGGTCAGATCAAAGCGCTGCAACGTTCACTTTATTATCCTTCCTTAATACTACCAAATATCCCCCATCCCTGCTTTACACGCTCATGACCCTTGGTCCTTCCCTTTTATTTCTTGCACTGGCAGAAAAGCTATCCGGACTTGTGGCTCGTGCTATCATCCATATTGGCAGAGTGCCTATGTTCTTTTACATACTGCACCTTTACCTAATACATGGTCTGGCAATGTTTGCAGCAGCGTTCTCGGGTTACAACTGGACCGATATGATTTTGCAACGCAGAACCTGGGTTGATCCGCAACTTAAAGGCTACGGCTTCTCCCTGGCAACTACGTACCTCGTATGGATAGGTATTATTTTAATCCTTTACCCGCTTTGCAAATGGTACAATGGCTATAAAACCAGGCATAAAGAAAAATGGTGGCTGAGTTATTTGTGAATGGGTGAAGGGGTGAGTAGTGAGTGGTGAATAGTGAAATCTTTGCAGTCTTTTCTTGAATCGACCTTTGTAAATAGGTAAAAACCTGTGATATAAAATAACCAATACCCGGTAACGGCCTGCTCTATAACTTATAAAATCAATTAAATGAACCAAATTGTCCGGCTGAAAAAAAGTGCAGAATGGCCCGCACTTTCGGAGCATACTTTTTTTCGCTATTTCAGCTTTGCGATCCTGTATGTAGCACAGGGCATACCTGAAGGCATGACTTATTTTGGCATACCGGCATGGATGGCAATGAACGGCAAAACACCGGGCGAAATAGGCGCCTTCATTGGCGTGCTGGGCATACCGTGGAGTTTCAAAATACTGGTAGCACCGCTTATGGACCGGTTTAGTTTTTTACCCATGGGGAGAAGAAGGCCATGGGTATTGTTCGGGCAAACAGGTTTGATCCTGAGCTTTATTGCAATGGCGCTTGTACCTGACCCGCTGAATAACATGTCCGCACTGATGATCGCAGGTTTCTGGGTGAGTTTTTTTGGCGCTTTCCAGGACGTGGCCACAGATGGCATGGCCATAGATATTGTACCCGTTAACGAGCAGGCAAGAGCGAATGGGTTAATGTGGGGAGCAAAAACGGTCGGTATTTCCCTTTCATTGGTAGCAGGCACCTATATCCTGAACAATTACAGTTTCCAGGCGGCTATTCTTACACTCGCTGTGGTCGTGTGCCTTATCATGCTGGTACCGCTGTTGTTACGGGAGCGGCCGGGAGAAAGGTTGCTCCCCTGGACTAAAGGTCAAACCACTCCGGCAGTAGCAAAGATCCAGTTGAAAAGCTTTGCCCAGATTTTTAAAAGTTTGTATAAAGTGGTTATCCTGCCTTCCAGTTTGTTGATGGGCGTTGCGTTCTTTTCTTTTAATACCGGCGTCGGCTTAATTGATGCCGTGTTCCCGGTCTTTACCATCCAGGAATCGGGGTGGAACAACGAAAGTTATTCCCATATATTTTCAATAGTGAACATCGTAAGTGGTTTGCTGGGCATGGTGGCAGGTGGTTTTCTTTCTGACAGGTTCGGTAAAAGAAGGATGATCAGCATCTACCTCGTTGTATTGTTAGCCTTATTTGCAGGAATGTTCCTGCTGAAATCCTTTTGGAACAGCGATTTTATTATCACCGGTTTTATGGGGTTGTATTATGTATTGTATGTGTTTATCACCATCGGATCCTTTGCCATTGGCATGGAGCTTTGCTGGTGCAGGGTTTCCGCCACGCAATTCACTTTGTATATGGCTGTGTCCAATATCGGAAGGGCGGTTGGGGCTTCCCTGCTGGGCCCGTTAAAAGAAGCTTTTGCCTGGGAGTATGTATTTCTAATAGTAGGAGGGTTCGCATTGGTATCGCTGCTTTTTATAATGGTGCTGAGGATGAAAGAACACCTGGACAGGCTGGATTGTATGGAGGCAGATGAAGCGGTAAAGGATTACCAGGAACTCAGGTTAGTTGTATAAAACAGGAAATTATTTAAGCATGACTTAAAAGAAATTATGTGTTAACACCCGGTATTAACAGGCCAAACACAGGAATAACTCAACATTTTTATTACCAAAATATTTTTTATGAAAAGAAGGGCATTTATTAAAAACACCTCTTTCGTAGCTTTTAGCATGAGTGCATTTGGCTTCACAGAGTGGAATGGTGAAAGTTTTACCGGCAATACGCCTACAACAACAGATATTCTTGGCCCTTTTTACAGGCCGGGTGCACCCTTTAGAAGCAATATTATCCCACCCGGGTCAAAGGGTATTCCACTTAACCTGGGCGGCACCATTTTTAAACACGACGGCAAAACAGTTTTAAAAGATGCCCTTGTGGAAATATGGCAATGCGATGAAAATAAATACTACGACAATGTTTCTGAGGACTTCCGGTTCCGGGGTGCTGTAAAGACAGGCAAAAACGGGAAATATGATTTTAAGACGATTGTGCCTGTACCTTACCAGGCCAGTCCCGGGATTGAAGATTCATGGCGGCCTGCCCATATTCATATGAGGGTCTCCAGTACCAGCCAGCAGGACCTGATTACACAGATTTATTTAAAAAACGGCGAGTACGTGGACAAGGACAGGAGTTCCTCATCTCCCGAGGCGGTAAACCGGCTCCTGGTTATAACTAAAAATGCAGCAAATGAAAACCTGGTGACATTTGATATTGTAATGAACAGGGAATTTCCCCTGGATAAAGAGGTGTATAGAAAGATCTCAGGATTATACCAGGTAGACAAGGATATCATTGAGTTCGTTCAAAGCGACGACTTATTATTGATAAAAAGAAATGGGCAATATATGTCAGCCATCCGGTATACCGGCAACAATACTTTTGAAGGGCCTATGGGTTCCCCAAAGGCAAGTTTTGACTTATTACCAGGAGGCGGAGTAAAGGCAACCATACTGTTTGGAAAAACTACCCGAACCGGCGAGAAGTTCTTAAAATATTAAATAACGATCAAAGTTTTTTAAACCCAACTTAAAACCTACCAGCATGACAAATTCAGCAGATGCGCTTGAACCAATTAAACTCACAGACAGGATACAATCCCTCGATATTATGAGGGGCATCGTCCTATTTGGCATTTTATTAATGAACATCAACGGTATGGGGCTCGCCCGTGCATATGGTGACCCTACCGTTTCCGGCGGTGCTACCGGGTGGGATCTTTACACCTGGATAACGACCAATATGTTTTTTGAGGGAACTATGCGGGCTTTATTTTCCCTGCTGTTTGGTGTAGGCATGTTTATTCTGCTGGACCGCCTTGAGAAAAAAGGTGCGGGAATAAACGCTGCCAATATTTACTTCAGGCGGTTGGCATGGATGCTGGTCTTTGGGCTGATCCATGGTTATCTCCTCTTGTGGATAGGCGAGATTTTATATGATTATGCATTAATGGGATTCCTGGTGTATTCATTCAGGAATATGGCGCCAAAAAAATTAATACTGGTGGCGTTTTTCCTATTTGCTGCAGGTACTTTATGGACCTGGTCAGAATACAAAAAAGATGTAAAATTCCTGGAAGACGTTGCATTGGTAGCTGTCTACAAGGCAACAGGTAAGCCACTTACAAAGGAACTCAAAACTGCAGATGAAAAATGGCAAAAACAGGTTGATGACCGATCGCCCGCCGGAGTTGAAGAATACAATACGAATATGCATAAGGGTTATTTTCATGTAGTCGGCTTTCTTGCACCACGGAATACGAATTACAACGAACATGATCCATACCGGTACGATGCATTCGATGTGCTAAGCATGATGCTGCTTGGCATTGCGTTGTATAAATTAAACGTCCTTTCTTCAAAAAAATCCTACCGATTTTACTTGATTATGGCCTTGATTGGCTACGGCATCGGGCTGTCTGTTAACTACTATGAAGTAACCACAATTATAAATAGTAATTTTTCTTTCCTAAGTTTTTCAAAAACAAACCTAACCTACGACCTGGGAAGAGTTCCGGTTGCTATGGGTCATATTGCAGCTATTATGCTGCTTTGCAAAATACCCGTGCTGGATTGGTTAAAGAGCCGGCTCGCCGCAGTAGGTAAAATGGCTTTGACTAATTATATCATGCATTCCGTTATCGCCCTGTTTTTCTTCACAGGCGCCGGGCTGGGGATGTTTGGCAAACTGCAACGCCACGAACTACTATACGTTGTATTTTCTATCTGGATTTTCCAATTGATTATAAGTCCGATATGGCTGAAATATTTTCATTTTGGCCCTATTGAATGGCTTTGGAGAAACCTGAGCTACCAAAAGATGCATGCGTTCAGAAAGACAAAAGTTATTCAACCAAACCAATACGACGCAGTTAAAGATGTTAAGGTAATACCTTCTTAACATGAATGCACCGAACCATTAAAACCGGGAACAGGCAGCATCGGTGAAACCCGAACAGGTGAATGATGCAGGTATAATGTGTATGAAGCCGATAGGCTGACCATCAAGCAACAGGATTAGATGATAAACTTCAAAGAGTACAGTCAAAATTTCAACGACGCCACGGCCCAGAACCAACTCAACATGCCCATAAAAAAAACAAATGAAGGATTAAAACGGGAGATTGGTATCTGGGGAATTTTCCTCAACGTTATTAACAACACTGTTGGCAGTGGCATTTTTTTGTTACCTGCAGTTGTTGCCGGTTTCCTGGGCAATGCAGGCATACTTGCATACATTGCTTGTGGTATATTGTTTTTACTGGTTATGCTTTGTTATGCAGAAATCAGCAGCCAGGTAACCTGTTCGGGTGGTACCTATGTATACATTGAAGAAGCATTTGGCCCCTACGCCGGGTTCATTGCCAATGCCGTTTTCTGGTTTGGAACAGGCGTGTTTGTTACCGCTGCCCTGGTGAATGGCCTTACAGATATTTTGTCGGTGGCATTTCCGGTTTTCAAAGTGCCGTTATCCAGGGCTTTGTTTTTTTTCGGACTCATTGCCATCTGTGCACACATCAATATTCGCGGTGTAAAACAAGGCATGGCGCTGATTAAAACAATAACGCTGATTAAACTGGTGCCCATTTTTCTGCTGATTATAATTGGCTTTTGGCAGGTAGACACAGCAAATTTGCACATTAGTGAACTTCCTTCTTTTCAGGACTTTGGGGCAGTATCGCTGATTTTATTTTTCACTTTTGCAGGCGGGGAATCTGTATTAAACGTGGGCGGGGAAATGAAGAATCCGAGCCGCACAGCACCCTTGGGCCTGCTACTGGGTTTACTGGTTACCATTGCTATTTTCTGCGCCATCCAGCTAGTGGCGCAAAGTACATTGGGCGCTGCACTAGCCAGTTTTAAAGAGGCCCCGCTGGCGGAAGTGGCGAGCCAACTGATGGGTGCATGGGGACATAAAATGATCCTGGTCGCATCTTTAATTGCTATTTTTGGCATACTCACTTCGCTCCCCCTGGTATTTCCAAGAGTAATGTTTGCCGGGGCAGAAAATAAATTGTTGCCTTCATTTCTCGCTAACGTGCATCCCCGGTTTGCAACCCCTTCTAATGCCATCATCACTTTTTCTTTTATCGCATGGGTGGTCGCAGTGTCCGGTGGTTTCCGGCAATTAGCCATTATTGTATCAGCATCTTTATTATTACTGTACACCGGGGTAGTGCTCGCTACTATTAAGTTTAGGTTTAAAAAAAATGCAGACAGATCCCGTTCTTTTAGAATTCCCGGGGGCATTACAGTTCATATTGCAGCACTGTTTGCACTCGGATGGTTCATTTTTCAGTTACGGCTTAAAGAACTGGTGGGCACGGCAATTTTCATAAGTTTTCTCTCAGTCATCTATGTGATTAAAACTTTACGAAAGAAAATTGTACCTGCTATCAAGCATTGAGTGCAAGAAATTCGGGGAAAAAGAAGCATACGCTCTTAATGGAAAATGAATGCAAATAAAATCTGAGCTCCGCATCATTAAAACCAGATTCAGATTATGGCTAATAAAAAAACGGGTGAAGGATTAAAACGGGTTGTAGGTGTGCAGGGGCTTACCCTTTCAATAGTTAATGGTGTAATTGGAGCAGGCATATTTGCACTCCCTGCTATTGTGGGTATTGCCATGGGCGCCTTTGGAATGTTTAGTTATATTTTCTGTAGCACCATGCTTGCCGCTATCATGCTATGCTATGCTGAAATTGGCAGCCGTGTTACAACAAGCGGTGGATCCTATGCATATGTGGAAGCCGCATTCGGCAACTTTGCCGGTTATATCGTTAACTGGTTATTCTTTTTTGGATGGGGTGTGCTGGGCAGCGCGGCATTGATGAACATTATCATTGATTCACTGGCGGTTCTGTTTCCAGTTTTTTCATATCCGGTATTAAAAATTGTTTTCAATTGTGCTTTGATTGGTTCTATGGTATGGATAAATGTACGTGGTATAAAGCAGGGGATTGGTTTTGTCAAAGGCATTGCCATCATAAAATTGTTGCCCCTGGTTGCTCTTACCATCTTCGGCATTAGCGATGTAAAAATGGCAAACCTGCAATGGGAGCACATACCAACCCTAAAAACTTTTGGTGACACTGCACTTGTGTTATTTTTTGCTTTTGCCGGATTTGAAACATCGCTCGGAGTGAGTGGAGAATTTAAAAATCCCAAACGTACTGTTCCGATCGGAATATTCCTTGGAGGTATAACGGTACTTATTGTTTATATGCTGATACAAATGGTTACACAGGGAATACTGGGCGCCCAGGTAGCCGCCTTTAAAGATGCTCCACTTGCGGCGGTGGCTGAAAAAATTGCAGGACCAATTGGTGCAACCATCCTTTTGTTTACAGCTGCTATATCTTGTTTTGGAAGTGTAAGCGCTGATGTGATGGCTACACCACGTTCGTTATTTGCCTGTGCAAATGATGGCATGTTTCCGCGTTTTCTTGGTAAGGTTCACCCGAAATTTGCCACACCATACCTGGCAGTAATTACTTACGCTTCCCTCATTTTTTTATTCGCAATTTCAGGTGGCTTTAAACAGCTAGCGGTATTAGCAAGCGCCGCTATACTGCTTATTTATCTTGCCGTTATTTTATCCACCATAGAACTTAGAATCAAAAAACAGGATGATGCAGAAAAAACATTCAAAGTACCCGGCGGGCTGATCATTCCCTGTATTGGCATCGCAACCATTACCTGTTTACTTTCAAGCCTAAGTAAGGGGGAAATACTATCAACAGTAATTTTTATTGTGGCAATAGCTGTGAGCTATTTTTTAATAAAGAAATTAAAGAAATTTAAAATAAATACAGTTCCTATGATGGAATGAGATGAAAAATCACTCATCATATCGACAGGCGTTTGTTGTAGCTGGGGGAAGGGATTACCAGGATATAGCGAAACACAGGCGTCGATTGAACCCGTTTTCTTCCGCCTCCACCATTAGGAAATTTATCAATCGCCTATGTGAACGAACACAGAGAGAGAACCGGGGACTTAAACTGTATTAAAACAAGGAGTTACCACAGATTTCAGTTTGGAAGGAATGAACTAAAATTTAAAAACGATTATCACTTTTCAAATTATTTTTTATTACATTTAGTGAAGATCTACAGAAACTCACCTCACCTCTCTGAACTCTGAACTATTAGAATAACGATCATCCATTCTCACGAAGGAACCACGCTCTGTTACCAATAAATCATGCTAATTATGGTTAAGGACGCTTTCCGCATTGCAGAACTTGAAAAATTACTCGCAGAACGTACTGCAGAATTAATTCAACAGTCGGAAGAACTTTCCGTTATCAACAGTGTACAGGAAGCCCTTGTACAGGAAATGGATATGCAGGCCATTTACGACCTCGTAGGCAATAAGATTCAGGAACTTTTTGATGCCCAGGTGGTTATGATAGCCACCTTTGACCACGAAGCCGGCACGGAAACCTTTCAGTACATGTTTGAAAATGGGGAGCGGTTTTATCCCGAAAGCCGCCCTTATGATAAATTAAGGACACACCTTATAGATACAAAGCAAAAAATTTTAATCAATACCGCCGAAGAAGGTTTTACCTGGTTTGGCGGTAAAGTACTACCAGGAACAAAAGATTTAAAAGCCGGGTTGTTTGTTCCCCTAATATCCGGTGAAAAAATCACCAGCTACATTAGTTTACAAAACGTAGATAAAGAATATGCTTTTAGCGAATCAGATGTGAGGCTCCTGGAAACCCTGGCAAACAGCATGAGTACGGCCCTGCAAAATGCCCGCCTGCTAAAAGAAACTGAACAACGTACTGCTGAACTCGCCGTAATAAACAGTGTGCAGGAAGGCCTGGCTAAAGAACTGGATATACAGGCCATTTATGACCTGGTAGGTGATCGTATCCGAAACCTCTTTGATGCACAGGTAGTAGGCATCGCCACTTTTGACCATGACAAACAAACGGAACACATTCAATACCTGATAGAAAAAGGAGAACGGTACTACCCTGCCCCACTCCCACTGAATATTTTAAGAAAACACCTCATACAGACAAAAGAAAAAATTCTCATCAATAAAAACTTCGAAGAAGTAGCAGCTACGTTTGGGGTAAAAAAACTGCCGGGTACGGAACTGCCGAGGTCTGCTTTGTATGTTCCGTTAGTAATCGGCGACAAAGTGACCGGTTATACCAGCCTGCAAAATATTGATAAGGAAAATGCTTTCAGCGATTCTGATGTAAGGCTGCTGGAGACCCTGGCTAACACGATGGGTGTGGCCCTTGAGAATGCACGTCTTTTTGATGAAACCACCCGCCTGCTTAAAGAAACAGAACAACAAAAAGCTGAACTGGGCGTAATAAACAGTGTGCAGGAAGGGCTGGCAAAAGAACTCGACATGCAGGCCATCTACGACCTTGTTGGGGATCGCATCCAGGAATTATTCAATGCCCAGGCTGTGATCATAGCCACCTTTGATCACGATGCTGCCACGGAAAGCTTTAAATACCTGATAGAAGATGGGCAACGATTTTACCTGGCTCCCCGCCCCTATGACAAGCTTCGGCGGCACCTCATCATGACCAGACAAAAAATGGTCATTAACACCAATTACGAAGAGGCTGTTGCGCGGTTTGACCTGAAAATATTACCAGGAACAAACATGACAAAATCAGGGGTATTTGTGCCACTTATCATAGGTGACAAGGTGAACAGCTATATCAGCCTGCAGAATATGGAAATTGAAAATGCATTCAGCGAATCGGATATACGCCTGCTGGAAACATTGGCCAACAGCATGAGTGTGGCGCTGGAAAATGCCAGGCTTTTTGATGAAACCAACCGGTTATTAAAAGAAACCGAACAACGTACTGCGGAACTGGCGGTGATAAATAGTGTACAGGAAGGCCTGGCCCGCGAACTGGATATGCAGGCTATTTATGACCTGGTCGGCAACAAGATCAGGGAAGTGTTTGATGCGCAGGTGGTGATTATCGCCAGTTTTGACCATGACAACGGAACAGAAAAATTCAACTACATGATTGAAAAAGGGGAACAGTTCTATCCTGATCCCCGCCGTTATGATAAGTTGCGTTACCAGCTTATTATGACCAAACAGAAAATCCTCTTTAATAATAATGTAACGGAGGCATTATCTGAGTTCGGGCTCAAGTTGATCTCAGGCACTGAAATGCCTAAGTCCATATTGTATGTACCGCTCATTGTGGGCAATAAGGTAACGAGCTATGTGAGCCTGCAAAATCTAGATAAGGAAAATGCCTTCAGTGAATCAGATGTAAGACTGTTAGAAACACTGGCGAACAGCATGAGTGTAGCACTGGAGAATGCAAGGCTCTTCGATGAAACAAACCGGCTGCTGAAAGAAACAGAACAGGGAAAAGCAGAGCTGGCGGTTATCAACAGCGTTCAGGAAGGCCTCGTAAGAGAAATGGATATCCAGGGAATCTATAATTTAGTGGGTGACCGGGTTCAAAAGCTTTTTACTGCACAGTGTGTAATCATTGCAACATTCGATCATGAAAAAAAACTCGAATATTTTAATTACCATATAGAGAAAGGAGAACTATCTCATCCGGATCCGCGGCGTTTTGATAAGGTGAGGCAACACCTGATCGATACCGGTCAAAACATCCTGATCAATGAAGACTATCCCAAAGCCGCCGCTGAATTTGGAATGAAAGTAGTACCCGGCACAGAAGCGCCTAAATCACTTCTGTTCATGCCGCTAAAAGTGGGCGACAAGGTGACCGGTTATGTAAGCCTTCAGAATATTGACCAGGAAAATGCTTTTTCGTTTTCTGATATTCGACTGCTTAGTACCCTGGCAAATAGTATGAGTGTTGCGCTGGAAAATGCAAGATTGTTTGATGAAACTAACCGCCTGCTCAAAGTAACGGAACATCGCACTGCGGAGCTATCCGTCATCAACAGTGTGCAGGAGGGCCTTGCCAAAGAACTGCATATACAGGGTATTTATGAACTGGTAGGTGAAAAAGTGAGGGAAATTTTTAATGCACAGGTAATAGATATTGTTACTTACGATAGATCTACCAACCTCATAGAAGACAGGTATTCATTTGAAAAAGGGGATAGAACCCTGGCAGGATCAAGGGTACCGATCGGCTTTAGGAAACATTTAATAGATACGGGCCAGTTGCTGCTGATCAACGAGGACCTGGAAAATAAAAGCATTGAATTTAACAGCCCTGTGGTGCAGGGAGAACAACCCAAATCACTCGTTTTTGTACCATTAATTTCCGGCAATGAGGTGAAAGGTATGATCAGCCTGCAGGATCTTGATAAGGAACATGCTTTCAGTGATTCAGATGTGCGATTGCTGGTAACCCTCGCCAACAGTATGACAGTGGCCCTTGAAAATGCCCGGCTGTTTGATGAAACCAACCGCCTGCTCAAAGAAACAGAACAACGGACCGCAGAACTATCCGTCATAAACAGTGTACAGGAAGGCCTGGCAAAAGAACTGGATATACAGGGGATTTATGAATTGGTGGGAGAAAAAGTAAGGGAGATTTTTAATGCCCAGGTGATTGATATTGTAACCTACGATAAAAAAACCAACCTGATAGAAGACCGGTATGCTTATGAAAAAGGAGACAGGACACTGGTTGGGTCATGGGAGCCCGCAGGGTTTAGAAAACATGTGATTGATACCGCTCAATTATTACTGATAAATGAAGAGCTTGATAAAAAAAGTATTGAATTCAGCAGCACCGTAATTCATGGTGAACTACCGAAATCGGTCGTTTTTGTCCCATTAACCTCCGGTAACGAAGTGAAGGGCATGATCAGCCTGCAGGACCTGGATAGGGATCATGCTTTCAGCGACTCTGATGTTCGCCTGTTGGTAACCCTTGCAAACAGTATGAGTGTTGCCCTGCAAAATGCCCGCCTGTTTGATGAAACCAACCGCCTGCTGAAAGAAACGGAACAGCGCAATGCAGAACTGGCAGTAATAAACAGTGTGCAGGAAAGCCTGGTGGCAAAAATGGATATGCAGGGGATTTATGAACTGGTAGGGGAAAAGATCCGCGAAATTTTTGACGCCCAGGTGATTGACATTGTTATGTACGACCATTATGCAAACCTTTTGGAAGACCGTTATTCATATGAAAAAGGTGACAGAACTTTGGTCGGTCCACGCGAACCGAAAGGCTTCAGGAAACACATCATCCAGACCAAACAACTTTTATTACACAATGAGCATGTATTAGAGGCCATGCGCGAATATGATAATGAAGTTTTAATTGGTGAAGTGCCCAAGTCTCATGTATATGTACCCATGATCGCCGGCGGCGAGGTTAAAGGAATTATCAGCCTCCAGAATCTTGACCATGAGCAGGCTTTTTCTGTATCCGATGTAAACCTGCTTACCACACTGGCCAATAGTATGAGTGTGGCGCTGGAAAGTGCACGCCTCTTTGATGAAACCAACCGGCTGCTTAAAGAAACCGAACAACGAAATGCGGAGCTGGCGGTCATCAATAGTGTGCAGGAAAGCCTGGTGGCAAAAATGGACATGCAGGGAATTTATGAGTTGGTGGGAGAAAAGATTCGTGAAATCTTTGATGCACAGGTAATTGATATTGTCACATATGATAATGCCGCCAACCTGATTGAAGACCGGTATGCTTATGAAAAAGGAGATAGAACATTGATCGGATCCCGGCAACCAAAAGGATTTAGAAAACACGTAATAGAAACCCGCCAGCTACTTTTGCATAATGAAAATGTGCCGCAGGCTATCCTGGATTATGGAAATGAAATCCTCATTGGCGAAATGCCAAAATCACAGGTCTATGTGCCTATGATCGCTGTTGGGGAAGTAAAAGGGATCATCAGCCTGCAAAACCTTGATCATGAACATGCTTTTTCCAGCTCGGATGTAAACCTGCTGACGACCCTGGCCAATAGCATGAGTGTGGCCCTGGAAAGTGCCCGCCTCTTTGACGAAACCACACGGCTGCTGAATGAAACAGAGCAGCGTACCGCAGAATTGTCGGTAATAAACAGTGTGCAGCAAGGCCTGGCAAAGGAACTGGATATACAGGGTATCTACGAATTGGTCGGTGAAAAGATGAGGGAAATTTTCAGTGCACAGGTAATCGATATCGTTACCTACGACCCCAAATTAAATTTAATTGAAGACCGCTATTCTTTCGAAAAAGGAGATACTACTTTGTTGGGACCAAGGGAACCAAAAGGCTTTAGAAAACACATTATAACAACGGGGCAACAATTAGTGATCAATAAGGACTTTGACAGGATCAATCTTCAATACAATAATACAATACTCATCGGGGAACATCCCAAATCCGCCGTGCTGGTTCCAATGAAATCCGGAGGCAAGGTAAATGGCATGATAAGTCTACAAAACCTTGATCATGAAAATGCGTTTTCTGATTCGGATGTGAACCTGCTGAATACGCTGGCAAACAGCATGAGTGTAGCATTGGAAAACGCCAGGCTTTTTGATGAAACTAACCGCCTTTTAAAAGAAACCGAACAACGGACTGCTGAACTCTCTGTGATAAACAGTGTGCAGGAGGGCCTGGCTAAGGAACTGGATATCCAGGGTATTTACGAACTGGTGGGAGAAAAAATGCGCGCCATTTTTAATGCACAGGTCATAGATATTGTTACCTACGATAAAACAACTGATCTCATAGAGGACCGGTACACTTATGAAAAAGGTGACCGGACCTTATTAGGAGCCCGGCCGTTAAAAGGATTTAGAAGACATGTGATTGAAACTGCGAAACCTTTTGTTATTAATAAAGATGTTGATCTTATCAGGACTCAATATGACCAAACAGTCATAATTGGCGTAAGTGCAAAATCATTGGTATTTGTACCGATGATTGCAGGCGCTGAGGTAACAGGCGTTATCAGTTTACAGAACCTTGACCAGGAAAACGCATTTCCTGATTCGGATGTGAACCTGCTAACCACCTTTGCCAATAGCATGAGCGTAGCACTTGAAAATGCCCGGCTCTTTGATGAGACTACCAGGTTGCTGAAAGAAACAGAACAGCGTACTGCAGAGTTAGCTGTAATAAATAGTGTACAGGATGGACTAGCCAAAGAACTGGATATGCAGGGTATTTATAATCTTGTTGGTGACAGGGTACAAAAACTCTTTAATGCACAGGCTGTTATCATCGCCAGTTTCGACATGGAGAACAAAACCGAACATTTTAATTATGCTTTTGAAAATGATGAGATAGTTATCCTGGATCCGAGACCCATCAATACACTAAGGCAATTATTAATAGATAGAAAAAAAAGTATTTATATAGCTACAGAAGAACAGGCCAAAGAGGCATATGGATTAACCGCAATTGCCGCCACAGAAATGCCTAAGTCTTTATTATTTGTTCCGATGCTTACGGGTAACATCATAAGAGGTTATGTAAGCCTCCAGAATATTGATACCGAAAATGCTTTCAGTGGCTCAGACATTCGCTTGCTGGAAACTCTAGCCAGTAGCATGAGTGTGGCTTTGGAAAATGCGAGACTTTTTGATGAAACAAGCAGGCTCCTGAAAGAAACGGAACAAAGAACAGCGGAACTGGCCGTGATAAACAGCGTGCAGGAAGGCCTGGCAAAGGAACTGGATATGGAGGGGATTTATAATCTTGTAGGAGACCGGGTACAAAATTTGTTCACTGCACAATCAGTCATCATTGCCAGCTTTGACGCAGAAAACCAGCATGAATATTTTAATTACTTTTTTGAGAACGGGGAGAAATTCAAAGCTGAGCCAAGGCCACTCAATAAACTCCGGCAACAACTGATAGAACAAAAACACAGCATCTATATATCAACATCAGAACAAGCAATAAATGAATATGGCCTGGTGCCAATTGGTGATACCCAAATGCCGAAGTCTTTATTGTTTGTGCCGCTTCTCACAGGTAATATCATAAGAGGCTATGTAAGCCTTCAAAATATTGATACCGAAAATGCATTTTCGGCATCCGATATTCGTCTGCTGGAAACACTTGCCAGCAGTATGAGTGTGGCATTGGAGAATGCAAGACTATTTGATGAAACCAGCAGGCTGTTGAAAGAAACTGAACAACGAACAGCAGAATTGGGCATCATCAATAGTGTGCAGGAAGGACTCGCTTCCAAACTGGATATACAAGCGGTGTACGACCTCGTAGGTGACAAGATCCGGGACGTGTTTGATACACAGGGGATCTCCATATCATTCTATGACCGCCAGAAAAACTTCATTACACATCCTTATTATCTTTTCAAGGGAAAACGAATAGAAGAACTCGGGTTTGAGCTGGGTAAAGGGCTTACCTCACACGTTATTCAAACAGCTCAGCCGTTGCTCATCAATGAAAATGCAAAAGAACGTTTTGAGGAGCTGGGTGCAGTATTCGCAGTTTCAGAAACAGCAGAGACCGCAAAATCATGGTTAGGTGTTCCCCTCATTTCAGGCGGAAAAGTAAATGGCACTATACGCCTGGAAAACTACGAACGGGAATTTGCTTATACAGAGTCAGACGTATCACTTTTGCAAACCCTTGCAAACAGCATGAGTGTGGCATTAGAGAATGCCAGACTCTTCGATGAAACCAACCGCCTTCTGAATGAAACAGAACAACGCACAGCAGAACTAGCGGTGATCAACAGCGTGCAGGAAGGATTGGCAAAAGAACTGGATATGCAGGGTATTTATAACCTTGTTGGTGATCGTTTATGTGAATTATTTCCAGATTCGCAAACATTGGTGATCCGGACATTTGACCATGACACCGGTTTTGAACACTGGCATTATGCAAAAGAAAAAGGTATCCTGCAAATTGTGGAACCGCGGCCATTTAACTGGAACAGCAAACAATTGATTGCGACAAAAAAACCATTAGACATCCAGGAAAACTACATCGAAGTCTCCAAACAACACGGAGGCACGGGGGTTACTTTTGGCCGCCCGCCAAAGTCGGCAGTTTTTGTACCTATGATGTCAGGAGATACAGTAAAAGGTTCCATCAGCCTGCAGAACGTGGACAAGGAAAATGCCTTTACAGATTCTGATCTCAGGCTGCTGACTACCATTACCAACAGCATGAGTGTGGCACTGGAAAATGCGAGATTATTTGCCGAAACAACACGCCTGCTGAATGAAACAAAACAGCGTACGGGCGAATTGGCTGTTATCAACAGCGTACAGGAGGGGCTGGTGCGGGAAATGGATATGCAGGCAATCTATGAAATTGTGGGAGACCGGCTGTGTAACCTGTTTAATATTCAAACAGTGGTCATCCGGACATTTGATCACGAAACCGGTTTGGAACACTGGCAATATGCAAAAGAAAAAGGAGCACGCCAATATGTAGAACCCCGTCCTTTTAACTGGAATAGTAAGCAACTGATTGCCACAAAAAAGCCTTTGGATATCAAAGAAAATTACCTGGAAACCTCTAAAAAATATGGAGGCACAGGCGTTACAACAGGCGAGCCGCCGAAATCTGCAGTTTTTGTTCCGATGATTGTAGGGGATGTGGTAAAGGGTTCGGTCAGTTTACAGAATGTTGACAAAGAAAATGCCTTCAGTGAATCTGATCTGAGTTTGTTGACTACCCTTACGAATAGTATGAGTGTGGCACTTGAAAATGCCCGTTTATTTGATGAAACCACTCTCCTGCTGGGGGAATCAAAACAAAGAGCTGCAGAATTAAGTACTGTAAACAGCATCAGCAAGGCATTGGCTTCGCAATTAGACCCCGATGACCTGATCCAGATGGTCGGAGACCAGTTGAAGAATTTATTTAAGGCCAACATTGTATACCTCGCCTTATTAAACCAGAAAACAAAGATCATTTACTTCCCTTACCAGTACGGCGATGATATGCCCCCACTAAAATTGGGGGATGGCTTAACTTCAAAAATAATCCTGAATGGCGAGCCATTATTGATTAATAAGGATCTGCAGGAACTTCGCATGCAAATGGGCGTAAAACAAATTGGCGTACCTGCTGCCTCCTACCTGGGTGTGCCCATACCGGTAGGCGACGAAAACATTGGTGTACTAAGTGTACAAAGCACCGAACATGAAAATCAATTTAATGAAAACGACCTCCGTCTCTTGTCAACCATTGCTTCTTCTGTGGGTGTAGCGCTGAACAACGCAACCTTGTTTGAGGATGTGAAGCAGGCAAAAATGGAAGCTGAAGCGGCCAGCAAAGCAGCGGAAAAAGCAAACGAAGCAAAAAGCGCTTTTCTTTCTACGGTCAGCCATGAACTGAGGACACCTCTTACCTCCGTCCTCGGTTTTGCAAAGATCATCCGGAAAAGGCTGGATGAAAAGATCTTTCCAATAGTAAATCACACGGATGCAAAAACAGAAAAAACAGTCGCCCAGATCTCTGAAAACCTGCAGGTGGTTATCTCCGAGGGTGAAAGACTCACTCACCTGATCAATGATGTACTGGACCTGGCAAAAATTGAAGCAGGCAAAATGGAATGGAACCAGGAAAATGTTTCCCTGCCCGAAGTTGCCGAGAGAGCTATTGCCGCTACCACCTCTCTGTTTGATCAGAAATCCCTGAAGCTCATAAAAGAAATAGATCCCGACCTGCCGGAAATAACTGGTGACAAGGACAAACTCATCCAGGTAATGATCAACCTTATTTCCAATTCGGTAAAATTTACCAATAAGGGATCAGTAACCTGTAAAGTTTTCTGCAAAAAGAATGAACTGGTGGTGAGCATTGCAGATACCGGCATCGGCATTGCTCCGGAAGATTTTTCGGCCGTGTTTGAACAATTTAAACAGGTAGGCGGGGACACGCTTACTGACAAACCAAAAGGTACCGGCCTTGGTCTCCCCATCTGCAAAGAAATAGTGGAACACCACGGCGGAAGAATATGGTTGGAAAGCCAGCCCGGTAAAGGAAGCACTTTTTCTTTTGCGATCCCGCTTAATAAGACCGAAGAAACCCGGCCCGTTCACCTGGACGACCTGGTGCGCCAGCTCAAAGAGCAGGTAGCACATTCCCGGCTCAAAGTAAACGGGCATTCTCCCTGCATTCTTATTGTAGATGATGATGACTCGATACGTTCGCTGCTGCACCAGGAATTGGGAGACCAGGGCTACATGATCGAGGAAGCAAAAAATGGTAAAGAAGCGCTGGCTTGTGTAAGAAAACAGCGGCCGGACCTGATCATCCTGGATATCATGATGCCCGAAATGAATGGCTTTGATGTGGCCGCTGTATTAAAGAATGATCCGCAAACCATGGACATCCCCATCATTGTGTTATCAATTGTGCAGGACAAAGCGAGAGGTTTCCGGATAGGAGTAGACAGGTACCTTACGAAGCCGATCGACACCAATCTTTTATTTGCAGAAATAGGTAGCCTGCTGGAACAGGGTAAATCAAAAAAGAAAGTAATGATCGTGGATGAAGACTCCGGAACAGTGAATGCATTGGTGGAGGTGCTCACCACCAAAGGGTATGAAGTAACCGAAAGCAAAGAAAAAGAACTCATCGAAAAAGCGGTCGCGCATCAGCCCGATATTATCATCATTAACTCGGTCCTTTCCGGCCATGAGGAATTTGTAAAAACATTGCGATTTGAAAAAGGATTGGAGAATGTATTATTTCTGGTGTACCAGTGAGTGAGTGGTGAGTGATGGTTGCGAGTTACGAGTTGCGTGTTACCAGTTGCGGGTTACGAGTTGGGGGCTACGAATGGAACTCCGTAACAAAGAATGCCAATCCGCAAACATATTAACCCGTAATATGACAACCGGTAACCCGCAACCAAAAAAGCCATAAACCGCAACCGAAGAAGCCGTAACAATAAAATGAACTAAAAAACTACCATGGAACAAAAAATTTTAATCGTAGACGATGAAGCACATATCCGTATGCTGATAGAACAAACCCTGGAAGAACTGGAGGATGAAGGTGTAGAATTCCTGACGGCAGAAAATGGCGAAGATGCGCTCGGTATTATCCAAAACGAAAAACCTAAGCTCGTTTTCCTGGACGTGATGATGCCAAAACTGAACGGTATGGAGGTATGCCGGCGGGTAAAAAAAGAAATGGGGATGAGTGATGTTTTTATCATCCTGCTCACTGCCAAAGGACAGGAACTGGATCGGCAAAAAGGACTGGATGTAGGTGCAGACGTCTACATGACCAAACCGTTTGATCCCGAGGTCTTACTTACAAAAGCCAAGGAGGTGCTGGGCATAACACAGGATTAATTCATAAAATGACAACGAGATCAGCAATCGTTTTTAATCATCCTTCAACATGGCCAGACTTAGTTTAAAAAATATTATCGGGAAAAATTCCGCCCTGGATACTGTCATTGAGGCGCTCGCAGGCGAATTGAATTCGCCAATCTGGCTGGAAGACCCCGCAGGCAAAATACTCTGGGGGGAGAAAAACACCAATGATACGATTGCATTTCCTGTATCCCTGGATGAAGAAATCACTGGTTGGGTAAAAGGCAATGAACATGCAAACGGTATTGCGAGTTTGCTCAGCTACCTCCTCCAAAAAGAAGCAGAAAAAAAGAAACTGGGAACGGAGGTGTTGAACCTTTACCAGGAGATCAACCTAATTTTTAATTTTTCTGAAAAACTTGCTCAAACAATTGAGCCCGCTGCCATTGCCCAGCTTACATTGCATGAGGCCGTACATTCCATTCAAAGTACCGGCGGAATTGTATTGCTTTGGGACGAAGAAACAAACCGCTTGCAAAGCCCGGCAAAAAGCGGTGACGCGATTTTTAACGAAGGAGAATTAAGCAGCAACACGGCTTTATTGCTCAGAATTGGCCTAAGCGGGCAATCAGAAATCATGTCCGATGTTTCCCAATTGTCAGCTGGAGGAATTATTAAACCCGGGATAAAATCGGTCTTATATGCTGCATTGAAAGTGAATCACCGGATCATGGGCGCAATTGTACTTGCCCACCATGAAAATATCCAATACGCTGCAGGTGAATTAAAATTATTGGTCACGCTGGCCCTGCAGTCTTCCTCCGCAATCGAAAGCGCCTTGCAGTATGAAAAAAATATAAGGGAGGTAAGAGCTCGGGAAGAAGCTATCCTTCGCATACACGAGGTTACTAAGAAATTTGTACCCAATGAGTTCATCCGTTCCCTGGGCTATGAAACACTGACGGATGTAAAACTGGGAGACCAGGTAGAAAAAATTGTAACGGTGTTGTTTACGGATATCCGGAACTTCACCAGTTTGTCTGAAATGATGACACCAATGGAAAATTTTCGGTTCGTGTCGTCCTTTAATGCACAGCTTGGGCCCATCATTCGCAGCCATAATGGCTTTATCAACCAGTACCTGGGTGATTCCATTATGGCTTTGTTCCCGGAAAATGCACTGGATGCATTGATGGCAGCTATCGCAATGCAGAAAGCCATCCACGATCTTAGCCGGGTAAGACTTTCAATGGGCCTTCCTCCAATCAAAGCAGGGATCGGCATGCATACAGGCCCACTCATCATGGGAATTACCGGCGATGAATTTCGCCTTGATGCTGCTACGATCTCGGATACCGTAAACACTGCTGCCAGGATAGAAAGCCTTACAAAATATTACAGGGCCCCTCTCCTCCTGAGCGGAGAAACGCTGAAGCATTTAGGAAATGCGGAATCATTTCACCTGCGTCAACTTGGTAAAGTGCAATTGAAAGGCAAACAGCAATTACTCAGTATTGTCGAGTGTTTAGATGGCTACGCCCCTGCCGAACTCATTAAAAAAATGGACACACTTGCTTTGTTCAACAAGGCGATGGATGCCTATTTTGATCAGCAATTCGGGGAGGCGTTAGAATGCTTTGAAGAGGTAATGGCCACCGACCCGGAAGACCACACCAGCCTTTTCTTTATGGAAAATGCTTTCCGGTACAGCAACAATGGTGTACCTGAAAACTGGACCGGTGCGGAAGAAATGTTGAATAAATAGGCGGCCCCTGTTTACCGGACAATGTTTATTTAATTTGGGTCAATTGACCTGGTTTCAGCCGGGCCGGGATTTGTTAGCAACCCCCGGAAACAATTATTGAACTGGTATATAACTTTTTATCAATATCCGTCGGGATTTAATTACCTTTCAACAACCTTGATAAAGTAACAAACCAGGACGGGTTTCAGCCTTATCAAACCTACAGCAAACAACAAACCCAGGTACCAACCTGTAATCCATCACTCTTTCCGTAAACCAATGTAACCGGAAATACGTCCGTATTTCGGTTGCATAGCAAAACCAGTAAAACACCTACTAACGATACCCATTTTTTTGTACCAGCATTCACCGCTTAAACCAAAACAAATGAAACAAAACCCTTCATTTTACAATGTTGCCTGTGTCCTTCTCACGGTCTGTTTAGTATTCGCCGCGTGTTCTTCCGACAAAGATCATTTACCCGCTGAAGCCGATCCGGTAGAAGCCAATATAAAAGCCTACTCAAATGTATGGGAAGAAATTATGAACAAGGGAAAATTAGCCATGTTCAACGACTCGAACTTTACCAGGGATGTGGTCATGCATGCCAGCCCCGCAGACGTTGTTGGAATAGACAGTGCAAAAGCTTACTACGCTAACTTTCTCACCGGGTTTTCCAATATACAATTTACTATAAAAGATATTTTTGGCCAGGGGGATAAACTCGTAAAATACTGGAATTTTAAAGGCACACATACAGGTAACTTCTTCGGCATTCCGGCTACTGGTAAATCAGTTGACCTGGATGGCACTACCCTGGTGCGGATGTCCAATGGAAAAATTGCAGAAGAACGGGATTTCTACGATAATGTTGTCTTTATCACACAGCTGGGATTGATGCCGGCGGCCGGTCAATAAACAGGAGGTTTTTACAATCGTCTTAGTGACCAACGTTCTTTAGAAGGGACGTTGCTTACCAAATTAATAATTGCTCGTCTCAAGCACTAACATGAAAGCGAAATCCATTAAAGGGAAATCTGCAGAAGAAATTCAATCGGCATTACAGCTAAGTTTGGCTGATGGATACAAACCCACACTTGCTATTGTGTTTATATCCATCCAACAGGACAGGAAAGCCATTTGCGAAATATTACATAAAGCAGGTGTAGACATTTTGGGAGCTACCTCCTCCGGTGAATTTATTGATGGACACCAAAGCATAGGCGAAATAGCCATTATGCTCTTAGATTTAGCCAAAGAAGATTATTGTATTTTGCTGGAAGACATTGCTGAAAGCAACCTTGCCATTACTGCTGAACATTTAGCGAATGCCGCTTTACAAAAATTTAAACACCCCGCTTTTATTCTATGTAGTACGTCACTAATGGAACAGGGGAAAATCCTTGAAGGTGAAACGTTGATACGATCTATAGAAAAAGTGGTTGGTGCACATACAAACATTTTTGGAGGGATGGCCGGCGATGATATCACTTTTACGGGCACCTATGTTTTTACAGGGCATCAAACCACTATACACGGTATGGCAGCTTTGATATTGAATGAAGACAAAATCAGTTTATATGGCATGGCCATCTCCGGCTGGAAGCCGATTGGTGTTTCCAGGACCGTAACAAAAAGTGAGGACAACCTCATTTATAGCATTGATGATAAACCGGCATTGGAGATGTACCTGCGTTTTTTGGGAAGTGATGTTTCCCCGGGTGATGACCAGGTAAAATTCTTTGAGTCCCTTGGTAACCAGTACCCTTTCCAGGTAGAAAGGGAAAATAGGGAGCCATTGATGTGTAACCCTATCGGCTATGACATGGAAAAAGGAGCATTGATCTGTGAATCCAATGTACAGCAAGGGTCCAGGTTTCGCTTTTCCACACCGCCTGATTTTGATATAAAAGAAACTTTAGTAGAAAAAGCAAAAGAACTAAAAGGAAATAAGGAGGCAGATGCCCTGCTTATCTTTTCATGTGCCGGCAGGCTGGCTGCTTTGGGGCCCATGGCCCAAGAGGAAAATGAAGGGCTGCAAGAAGTTTGGAATGTACCAATGGCTGGTTTTTATACCTATGGCGAATATGGAAGAGCGTTAAATGGTAAACATGAATTTCATTCTACCACCAACAGCTGGGTGGCGTTAAAAGAAAAATAATAATACATATCATGAAGGCAGTGTCTATACATAGCGATTCGGCTATTGAACTCAGAAATGAACATGGCAGAGAAGCCGATGCGATCATTATGTTTTCATGCATCAATCGTTATTTATTTTTTGGCTTGATGACAAGTGAAGAAATTGAAAGAGTGATCAATGTTTGGGATGCGCCCTTTATTGACTTTTTCTGTTATGGTGAATTTGGTAAATCTAAAAGAGGGAAACATGAATTTCAAAATAATACCTGTTGTGTTGTATCATTAAAGGAAAAAGCAACCACATGAAAATTCGAATATTAGCCTGCTGTCTTCTTTGCACCCAAATCCTTTGTGCCCAGTCCTATAAAAAAATTCATAGCAAGGCCATCGTTGTAGATACACACAACGATGTATTGATGAAGGCAGCTGACCAGGGCATGGTGATGGACGAAGATCGTACCGGCAAAAACCACAGCGATCTGAATCGTTGGAAGAAGGGTGGACTAGATGTACAAATATTTTCAGTATACACCGACGGCAATATGAATCGTTCCTATTCCTACGCCAACAGGCAAATGGATACGCTTGATGCCGTGGCGGCCCGCAACCCAGGCAAACTGGTGAAAGCTGCCAACTACAGGGAAATAATGCAGGCCGTAACGCAGCAAAAGATAGCTGCTATGTTTGGCGTAGAAGGTGGCCACATGATAGAAGATGATTTGAGCAAATTGGATGCTTTATACAATCGTGGTGCCCGTTACCTTACCCTTACCCATAATATTGCTCCCAGCTGGGCAACGAGCGCTGCTGACGAAACCAGCGGAAAAGCCCTGCCACACAAAGGCCTTACCGAGTTTGGCAAACAAGTGGTGAAACGCATGAATGGATTGGGGATGATTGTAGACATCAGTCATGCCGGCGATCAAACGTTCTGGGATGTAATTGCCATCACCAGCAAACCGATCATGGCTTCGCACAGTTCCGTGTATGCACTTACACCGCATCGTCGAAATTTAAAAGACGAACAAATAAAAGCCATCGCAAAAAATGCTGGTGTGGTACAAATCAATTATAACCCCGGCTTTATCGACAGCAGCTTTGATAAAAAAGAAGCAGCATTTTTTAACATGCACGCCGCTGAAATGGATTCGCTAAAAAAGGCTGGGATGCACGAGCACTATGTTGGCGATTCTATATACCGGAAATATGCTGGGGACGTCGAGGGCTTTCGTCCACCTTTATCTAATGTAATCGACCACATAGAATACATTATCAAATTGGTAGGTGCTGATTATGTTGGTATAGGATCCGATTTTGATGGGATTAACGTTACACCCTTGGAACTGGATGATGTTACCAGTTATCCACTCATAACAAAAGCATTGATACAAAGAGGTTATAGCAAAAAAGACATTACAAAAATTATGGGCGGCAATTTTTTAAGGGTGTTAAAAGCAAATGAAAAAAAATAATAACCACATACAAAGAAACTTCATGAAACAAATAACCCGTAGTATCTTATTGTTTGCGTACACGCTGCTGCTGTTGAGCAATGCCTTACATGCACAGCTTTCCAGCATGCAGGTTGATTCGCTGGTGCAAGATGCCCTAAACAAGTTTAAGGTCGCCGGTGTAGCTGTGGCCATCGTTAAAGATGGGCAGGTGATTCATAAAAAAGGATACGGCGTAAAATCAATGACCAGCAACGCACCGGTTGATGCGTTGACCAATTTCCAGATCGCTTCTAACAGTAAAGCGTTTACAACAACCGCCCTTGCTATCTTAATTGATGAAGGAAAAATATCGTGGAAAGACAAAGTGAAAAAGCATATCCCGGAGTTTAAAATGTACAACGATTATGTAACTGAAAACTTCATGATCGAAGACCTGCTTTGCCATCGCAGTGGGCTCGGATTGGGCGTGGGTGATTTGATGTTCTTCCCGGATGGAACCGACTTTACCATAAAAGATGTACTCAACAGTTTTCAATATTTTAAACCTACATCCCCTTTTCGTACCCAATTTGATTACGACAACCAACTCTATTTTGTAGCCGGTGAGGTAATTGCACGTGTGAGCGGCATGACCTGGGAAAAATTTGTAACCAGCCGCATTATGGAACCGTTGCAGATGAAACACTCGTTTACATCGCTGAAGGAAGTGACAGATAAAAGCGGTTTAGCCATTCCCCACTCTACGCTAACCCCAGACGGTAGCATGAAAACCATTGCACTTTTTGACGAAATCATAAGTGGTGCCGCCGGCGGTATTTTATCGAATGTAGATGATATGACTAAGTGGATGCTGATGCAGTTAAACAAAGGAAAATATGGCGACAACCTGGAAAAGAAACTGTTTGCAGAAGCCAGGCAAAGAGAAATGTGGCAAATCTATACGGTGATGCCGACGAATCCTTCTCCAAGGTATAATACTCATTTTTCCGGCTACGGTTTAGGATGGGGGCTTCAAGACATGAAGGGTAACCTGCATGTATCACACACCGGCGGCTTACCGGGCATGTTATCGAAAGTTACATTGATACCCGATTTAAAATTGGGCATCGTGGTACTCACCAATACAGAAAATGGTGGCGGCGCTTTATTCACTGCAATAAGCAACAGCATTACAGATAGTTACCTGGGTGTGCCTGCGTTAGGCTGGACGACCATGTTTGCCGCCAGGATTCAAGCTAGTGAAAAGCAGGCAGATTCGGTAACTACAACAGTTTGGGAAACAGTAGCGGCTGCAAAAAGTACAACGATCAACCACCAAAACTATATCGGCGTTTATAAAGACAACTGGTTTGGAAACATTGAAATATTTATGAAAGGAACCCAGTTGTGGTTTAAAGCTTTGCGGTCTCCTAAATTGAATGGACCAATGTCTTTTTACAAAGATAACAGCTTTGCCATTAAATGGGAATACCAGGACATGCCCGCAGATGCATTGGCCACGTTTACCATGGATAAGAACGGCAAAGCGCAAAGTATAAAAATGAAGGGCATATCACCCAACATAGATTTCAGTTTCGATTTTCATGACCTGGATTTGAGAAGAATAAAATAATTGAATTTCCAAGGCCTAAAAAAATGGAAGCATTATTTCTGGGAATTTGCGATGTTAGTCATCGCAGCCTTCTTCGGTAAGACTTTTTTTACAAAAAGGGGAAATGAATAAGCAATGAAAGCAAAAACAATCAAGGGAATATCAGCTTCAGCCATCCAGTCGGCATTCGAGGAAAGCATGACCGACGGATTCATGCCAACATTAGCGATTGTATTCATGTCTGTTAAACAAGACCGGGAAGCCGTGTGCGCATTACTTGACGAAAAAGGTATTCAAATATTTGGTGCAACCACCGCAGGTGAATTTATTGATGGCGAAATTGAAGCTGGTAGCATTGTCATGATGTTGCTCGACATAAATCCAGCTTATTTTAAAATAGCATTTTTTGAAACAAGTAAAGAGACTGCTTTAGAAGACGCAAACCAATTAGGTATTACTGGGAGAGAAACGTTTACCCGCCCTGCGTTTATTATCGCGACGGGTGGCGTATCCTTAGATGGTGAACCAATTGTTGAAGGCATCATACAGGGCTTTGAAAAAGTGTCCTCCCCGGCAGATAGTGAAGTCACCGTATTTGGAGGCAAGGCAGGCGATGACCTGGCACTTGAATCATCATATGTTTTTACCAACCAAAAAAGTAAAGACTGCGCCATTGTAGCACTCATCATTGATGAAGATAAAATAGATGTCAGGGGTGTTGCTACGTGCGGCTGGAAAGCTATTGGCACCACGAAAACAGTCACTAAAAGTGAAGGTAGTATTGTATATACGATCGACGATAAACCAGCGTTGGATATGTTGATAAATTACCTGGGCGTTGAAACAAAGGAAGGCGACCAGGAAATCGTCACATTTCTAAGCTCCTGGTACTATCCATTGCAATTGGAACGGGAAAATGGAGATCCAGTCATTCGCACAGCGATGTTTGCCAATAGTGTAGACCGTTCACTCATGTGTTCGGGAAACG
>JAYSYY010000047.1:0-35111 GCA_043727215.1 Chitinophagaceae bacterium
CACAGGAACCTGGAGCCCTGCAACAGTGAGCAACACGGCATCGGGCACTTATACATTTACACCTGCAGCAGGACAATGTGCAGCAACAACAACGTTGAACGTCACCGTTAGTTCCAGCATTACGCCAACCTTTGCTTCGGTTAATCCGATCTGTACGGGATCAACCGCACCAGCACTTCCAGTAACCTCCACAAATGGAATCACAGGAACCTGGAGTCCTGCAACAGTGAGCAACACGGCGTCGGGTACCTATACGTTTACCCCGGCTGCGGGACAATGTGCCGGTCCCGTTACCATGTTGGTTACCGTAAATGCCGGGGTACCGGCACCCGTGGTAACGTCCCCGGTAAATTATTGCCAGCAACAGCTAACTACTGCGTTATCAGCGACGATAAGCACAGCCGGTAATCAACTACTTTGGTACCCGTCTGCCTCGGGCGGCACCGGCTCTACTCTGGCACCCGTGCCATCTTCTGTGAATGCGGGTACTGTAAATTATTATGTAAGCGAGTCTAATGGCTTGTGCGAAAGTTCACGGTCCCTAATAGCGATTACGGTTAATAGCAAACCGTCGCTGGGTGCAGATAAAACCATCGCAATATGCCTGGGTGAATCAGCCAACCTCACCGGGCTATTTAACACAGCAGGTTACAACACGGTAAGCTGGACACTGAACCAGCTGCAGGTACCTGATCCGGCTTCGATAACAACACCTGGCATTTACCGTCTTATTGTGCGGAACGCTGCAGGATGTGGGGATACCGTGCTGGTTACTGCGAGTCTTCAGCCCGCAGCCATCGCCGAAGCGGGACCTGATGATAATGCAGAATATAATTTTCCTTATACCTTGTCCGGTAGCGGTGGAAGCCAGTACCAGTGGTCACCTGCAGGTTTGTTGAATAATCCTTTTATTGCCAACCCAGTTGCCATCCTCACCCGGGACCAGACTTTCATACTGATGGTGCAAAATGAATTTGGTTGCAGGGCTGCCGATACCGTGCGGATACGTGTTTTAGCAGGGCCTGCTATTTATGTACCTACCGCTTTCACACCGAATGCTGACGGGCTGAATGATGTGTTCCGGCCAATACCCGTCGGTATTATAAGCCTCGAATTTTTCAGGGTATTTAATCGTTACGGAGAATTAGTTTATGAAACCAGGGAACTGAATAAGGGATGGGATGGTACCTATAAAGGATTAAAGCAAAATACCGGCAACTTTGTATGGCAGGTGAAGGGAACCGACCGTACAGGAAAAGTCACTATCCTGAAAGGAAATGTCGTGTTGATCCAGTAGCGTATTGGGTTGTGAATGCCTATGGTTATTGGGCGAGTCCTATATCGGTCGGCAATCCATCCAGGCTTTTTAAATTATTAGTTTGAATATATTCCTGCAATCCGTCGGCTCCTTTTTTTTCTGCCCACTCAAAATGAATGTCCCGGTCGCCGCTATACTCAAACATAGGCACACCAAAACCGCAGGATGTTTGCACGAGGAAGATATCTGCTACAATTATTTGCCTGGTGCTGGGGTAAATGGTAAATTCCGCGGCATAGGTTTTCCATTCCAGTGACTCCCGCAGCACGGTAAATCCCTTTCCATATAATCGTAGGATATTGGGTGTTTCATCAAAGGAGGAGAACATAAAGGTAACCCGGCCATTTTCCAGCGTATGCGCCGATGTTTCGTTACCGCTGCTGATAAGATCCATGTAAGCCACTTTGTTATCACCCAGCACCCTGAAGCAATCCAATCCCTTCGGTGAAAGATTTATTCGCCCTTCAGCAGCCAGTGGAGCAGTGGCTACAAAGAAAATATGTTGTTTACTGATGAATTCTTTGTGGGAAGATTTTATTGATTCGTGAAACTTGCCCATAGCGCTATTTTAAGGGGATAAAGCTAATTGAAAATTTTTTATAGTTGGCAGGCGCGCGTGTGATACTTATGCATGGTGAGGATTTTCAAACTTTAAAAAAAAACCGCCAGCATTTATGGAAAAATAATAAAACTTGCAGGTGAGGAAGCCGGTTTGATGCCGATGTTGTGCCCTTCTTATATAGCAGGTGAGCATATGTATCATAAAAAGTAGGCTTAAGGCTATATTCAGGGGACCGCTTGCTTCACATCATTGCCTTTGAGAGGTAGTCATTGTTATTACCAGCTAATTGATAAAAATTCCAGGCAACGTTATTCAACTCGTTTGCGCAGGCATCTTTCGGAAATGAAAAGCTAAAACTCCACCTGGTTGTACTACCGGTAGAAATCACGTGGGCATTTTCTCTTCCTTTATTTTTAGCTGACTCATAGCTTAACGAATCTTTTTATCTTGCAGAATCCAGCGTCACCCTCATGTAATACTGCTCATAGTATAATGATGCGAGTTGTAAGTAGTTGGCGGTATCTTTTACCCCATGTCATGTAAGGTTAGCCAGGGGTGGGACGGTATAGGATTCTCCCCGGCTAAGTTGCAAGCACTGACACAGCATTTTATTGGTAAAAAGGAAACACATAAAAATTCTAACTTGAACAAAACATCAGCATTATGAACACACAACCAATTATTATAGAGCAGGAATATAATGCTTTACCCGCAAAAGTGTGGAAAGCACTCACCGACGTAGCCGAAATGAGGAACTGGTATTTTGACCTCCCAGAATTCCGTCCGGAACCGGGGTTTAATTTCCAGTTTACCGGCGGCCCCGACGATGGTGTACAGTACCTGCACCTCTGCGAAGTAATTGAAATGGTGCCGGAAAAAAAACTGACCTATAGCTGGCGGTACGATGGTTATGAAGGCAACTCTTTCGTGACATTCGAATTGATTGGCGAGGGCGAAAAAACCAAACTCAAGCTGACTCATATCGGGCTGGAATCATTCCCGCAGGAGAACGCCGATTTTGCTGTGACTAATTTTGAAAAAGGCTGGCATGATATTATTCATAAAAACCTGAGGGAGTATTTGGAGAAGGTGGAGGCGTGAAGAGTTAAGAATTATGAGTCAAGAATTTAGGGTTCAATAAGTGAATAACTCAATGGGTTAATGCGTCAATAGGTCAATGAGTCAACAGGCAGGAGTGAATATGCAGAGGTGTAGGCAGGACTCAACAGGCAGGAAGTAGTAGACATGAAGCAAAATGCAACATTCAATAGGCGATAGTGCTTGGGCAATAAACCTCGGTACAGGGTCCATTGTCTATCATCCATGGACTACAAATAAAATAACTAACTTGGTATATGCGTTTTTCCATCCTTGGTTTGCTTGTCTTTTCTTCGTTTTGTACCTGGGGACAGCGCCCCAATATTATCTACATCATGAGTGATGATCATGATGCCGATGCAATCAGTGCATACAATAAAAAATTCATTAGTACGCCGAATATAGACCGGCTGGCAAAAGAAGGTGTGCTGTTTAAAAGGAACTTTGTAAATAACTCCATCTGCGGTCCCGTGAGGGCTATATTGCTCACCGGCCAGCACTCTCACAAAAATGGAATGAAAGATAACCGTACCCGGTTTGATTCATCTAAAATAACTATGCCCAAACTACTGCAACAGGCGGGCTATCAAACGGCCATCGTGGGAAAATGGCATTTGCACAGTTATCCCACCGGTTTTGATTACTGGAACATCTTACCGGGCCAGGGATTATATTTTGAGCCCCGTTTTATTTCCATGAAGGGGGATACCAGCACTTATCATGGTTATGCCACGGATGTGATCACGGACGAATCTATCAAATGGCTGGATAACCGTGACAAAGCCAAACCCTTTTTACTCCATATTCATCATAAAGCGCCGCATCGTTATTTTTTAGCGCCGTTGAAATATATCAGGGAATACCATGAAAAAAAATTTCCTGAGCCGCCGACTTTGTACGAAGATCCGGCCGGGCATGGTAAAGCATGGTCTTTGCAGACAATGAGCATACTCGCGGACATGAAATTATGCAGTGACTTAAAAGTAGATCCGCGGTATTTAATGGATATTCCCTGGCTAAAACCCGACTCTGCAGACATCGTTTACTACCATGCGATCTTTAACCGCATAGCTGCCACAGAGAGAAACGCAATAAAAAAAATCTACGAGGAAAGGGGCAAACAACTTCAAATATTAAAACCAAAAGGTAAAAAGTTATTGCAGCTAAAATACCAGTGGTACATGCAGGATTACCTGGCCTGTGTGGCTTCAGTGGATGAAAATGTAGGAAGGGTATTAGACTACTTGGATAAAACAGGGCTTACCAAAAATACCCTGGTCATCTACACTGGAGACCAGGGCATGTACCTGGGTGAAAACGGGTGGTTCGACAAAAGATGGATGTATGATGTGTCTATGCAGGCCCCTTTACTCATGCGATGGCCAGGGAAGATCCCGGCTGGCAGTACCCAAAATGGGATGTCCCAATCCATAGACTATGCCGCTACGATACTGGATGCGGCCGGTATCAAGGTGCCCCAATTTATGCAGGGAATAAGCCTGTTGCCTTATGTCACCGCTAAATCAAAAACGATCCCGCGGAAAAATCTCTATTATCATTTTTACGAAGACCGGGCCGATCATACCGTGCAGAGGCACCTGGGCATAAGAGGTGAACGATATAAGCTTATTTATTTTTACACGCTCGATGAGTGGGAACTTTATGACCTGCAGGAAGATCCGCATGAGCAGAAAAACCTCGTGAGATCTGCTTCCCACAAGCAAATATTGAAGGAGATGAAAGATAACGTGCGGCAGTTGCGAAATGAATACGATGACCACGAGCCCGCAGGTGAGTTGGAATAGTTAGTAATCCATCAAAAACCCGGGCTACTGAGCGGGATGTTATTTGGGCTCCCGTAATTTGGAGAGGTTCTTGTATTACATTCCTTTGCCATCTCTGCCGGCACTCTTAAAACCTAATTAAATACATGATCATGAAACATTACACCAGGCTGCTTAGGGCGCTCTTTCTTGTAGCAGTATTTACCACAACCTCCTGCATGGAGAAAAAAACCAACACACAGGAAGAAATTGAGATCAAATCCATGGACTCCACTTCCAAAGTAATTAAAGAAAATACGGAAAAACTGGAGGACCAGACCAAAAAAGTGGAAGCTTCCCTGGAAAAATTAGATAAAGAATTTGATAATGATGATCAAAGTAAATAAAATGAAAAAGAAAATTACCATTTTCGGCTCGGCTCTAATGTTAGTGGCCGCCGTTACGCTTACCGCATCTACCCAACAGGAAAAAAATAATAAGGCGAAAAATGAGCAGCAGCAGGGCCAGGGCAAAAACCAGGGTAAAACTGTAAAGGCTGATAAACAAAATCCTGCAGCGGCTAAAGCTAAAAATGACCAGGCAGCAGGCCAGCCAGGCCAAAAAAACAACCCGGGAAAAAATGATATGAACCCGGGCAAAGGAAAAAATGATAACAATCCAGGGAAAGGAAAAAATGATAACAATCGCGGGAACGCCGATAACATGGGGCGTGGAAACAATAATAATGGAAAGGGCGCGGCACAGGATGGTTATTACTGGGACCGGAACAACTTCAAAGATCGCCAGAAAATAAAAAACCAGGAAAAAGTGACCATCTGCCATAAGTTCAGCAGCAATGAGCCTGCAGTAACTATACGTGTGTCTTCCAATGCATTAAAAGCGCATATGGGTCACGGTGATGTGATGGGGGACTGCCCGGCTGTTCAGGATCGCCGTTTCACTGATATTTTCATGCGTAACCGCGGAGATTATTACAATACATTGTATAATTCACAGGATCAGGTATCCTACAGCCGCAGCATATTGGATTACGCATTGTCCAGGCTGACTAACTCCAGGCAACAATTGCTTTATATGCAAAACAATAACTACGCACCGGCGGATATCCAGCGTAGGCAGGCGACAGTAGTGGACCTGGAACAAAATGTATCCGTGCTGGAAACGGTGCTGGGAGTGGCTGCAACTTTAATCGAAAACAAACTGCAATAATATGCTGCGGCACGATCAAGGGCTTTTTCAAGCCTGTTCTTGCTGCAATGGGTTTACCTACTGATTATTCTATTATAGGAGCCAGGCTTTAGCTAGCTAATCCTCAGCGCCTGCTTCAATGACAGCGATCCGGCATGCTTACCTGACTGTTTTACCTGGATGGAGCTGTAGAATGGGTAGCGTCGCTACTCAGCCGTTGATACCGCACGTGCAATGTACCATGCAGATCAAACCGGGCATGTATTGTTGTTTTCCCGCAAGTTTTGAACACCCCCCAGGTTCTTCCATCGCTCAGCACCAGGCTTGTGAGACGCAGTTCCTCCCTTAGAATTTCTTTTTCTGCGTGTATAGTACAACGTTACCTCCAACAGGGCTCCGCCTATTGTGGCCCTTTAACTTTAAGTAATTCTTTACAATAATGCCGGTCAGCCAGCGTTACATTAGCTGTGGTACAGGAAAAAGGGTATAATCGTGTCGTTTACCGGCGTCCGAAAATAAAAAAGGGTTGGATGTTCCCCCTTCAACGCTTACCTTTGCGCCACAATATCTGAAAAATCATTTTTTAATTGTTTGTAGGACAGGAACGATAGACCAGTAATAATCAACAGAAAAACAAAGAAAGCCAGCCGATCAAAAACCAATAGAATAAGTCGTACATACGTGTAAAACCACCATTTTACGTATGAAAAACTTAATGCTCATTGTAGTATTTACTTCCACTCTGACAGCCATTTCTAACTACTCTTTCGCACAACCATCATTAAAGTTCATTGATGGGATTGAGCTAAACCCGGAAGCCGGTAACTATGCATCCAATCCGGTCTCGGTGGAGCCAGTTAGTACCACACCAGCCAGGACGGCTACAACCTATTTTTTCGCTGGTTCCAGGATGGCCACTGAGGCCTGTAAAACACTCCAGTTTAAGTACGCACAGTTACTAGACACAGAAATTGAAGCAATCAGCAATTTTCCATTGTTCGGGTTTATTGACGAATGGTGGAGTACCCGGTATAGTTTTGGCGGAACCAGCAAGAGAGGAATAGACTGCAGTGCGCTTACGGGGTTACTCCTCAGCAGCGTTTATGCAATCACGTTACCGCGCACTGCCCGGGAACAATATGCAGTTTCCAGGAAGATAAGTAAAGAAGACCTGATGGAAGGGGACCTTGTTTTTTTTAATACAAGGGGTGGGGTAAGTCATGTGGGCGTATACCTTGGCAATGATTATTTTGTTCATGCAAGCGTTGCGAATGGAGTCACCATCAGCAATCTCAATGATAATTATTATGCGGGCAGGTATATCGGGGGCGGGCGGGCACTACCTTCTACAGCGGGCAATTAAAACTTGTTATAGAAAAAAGGTAGCAAAGCGCTACCTTTTTTTATGCTTACAATTTTCTGGAACCCACATAAAAATTCCGGTCCACCATAAAACTATTCCTCCCTTTTTTGGGAATGGAAACAGCCTTCCATTCTGTGGTAGGGAACAGCCATATTTCTTTTTTGTTGGACCCACCGGTAGTCACTTTCACAGGCATATCAAATCCTGCCACACAGTTGCTCCACCTGTACTGAACTCTGCTCCGCTTAATAGTGTATTCTAATTGCGGCACCTGGATCGTGCGAAGGTACTGGTCGAATATCACCGAAAGTTTTTTACCTGTCTGTTCCGACAAATAGTTTTCAATTTCTGCGCCTGTCACGGTCTGGTGATAATACTTATCATTCATACCTCTCAATATCTTCCTGAATTTATCATCATCATTTACAAGCTGGCGGATGATATGCAGCATGTTTGAGGCTTTGTCATACATATCCCCGCTTCCTTCCTTGTTAACACCATAAGTCCCGATAACAGGGATGTCATTCGCAATATTTTTTCTTACCCCTACGGCGTAATCATTCCCTGCTTCATGCCCGTAATAGTAATCTGTGAACAAGGTTTCGCTGTAACTGGTGAAACCTTCATGCACCCACATGTCAGCAATATCTTTCGTGGTAATGTTATTGGCAAACCATTCATGGCCACTTTCATGTATGATAATGAAATCAAATTTTTTGCCCCAGCCGCTACCGGAACGATCGGCACCCAGGTAACCATTCTGGTATCCGTTACCGTAGGCAATGCTGCTTTGGTGTTCCATTCCCAGGTGCGGGGCTTCTACCAGTTTATAACCATCCTCATAAAAGGGGTAAGGCCCGAACCAATGCTCAAAAGCCTTCATCATGCGGGGGACATCCGCAAATTGTTTCTGAGCCTTTTCCAGGTTGTAATCCAGCACCCAGTAGTCCATAGCAAGCGGCCCTTTTTCGCCATTGTAGCGCTCGCCAAAGTGGGTATACTTTCCTATGTAGGGCACAATGTTATAATTGTTGATGGGGTTTTTAACTGTCCAGCTGTATTCGGCCAGGCCGTTCCCCAGCCCTTTTTTATTTACCAGGCGACCATTACCCACAGCTATAAGACTATCGGGCACTATCATGCGCAGCGTGGCACCTTCCTCCGGTTCATCACTCTGGTGATCTTTACAGGGAAACCAAACGCTGGCCCCGAGACCCTGGCATGCTACACTCATCCACGGATTTCCATTTTTATCCTTTTTCCAGATCCAGCCGCCATCCCAGGGAGCCCTGATGGCTTCTCTTGGTTTGCCATGGAAGTAAACAGTGATTTCTGCAGGCCCGGGTTTAATCTTATACATCGCCTCCGGATTCCGTAATTGCGCCCAATAAACATTGCCCTCGCGGGATAACTTTAGCGGAAGTCCGTTTGCGACTATACTATCAATGATCATGGGTTCCTGCATATCCACCTGCATCATTTTTGCACCTTCATCAAAAAATTTAATGATGTTTTTTCCCTGTATGGTCTTGCTATTGTAATCCGGTTGCACGGTAATGTCGTAATGCAGCACGTTCCAGCCTAGCCGGCCTGCGCCAATGCTGCCACGCAGGGAATCCTGCCGCCCGACATCTTCGTTTTTATCTAAGGGTTGTGCATGTAGTTCATTCGCCAGGCTACAGGTTAACAGGAAGCTAAAGGCCGTTTTTGTAAAGAGTGGTGCCAGTCTTATCATGGAGGTGTTTTTGCCGCCAATAAAAATAGTCATATTTCGGAGAAGCAACTGTTGCATAATTGATAAATGGTAATTGTGTTGCTTTCCATATTTTTATGTGGTCAAAATGTTTTATGGATCTAAAAAAAGGGGCTTCAGTAATTTACCTTCTCACCATACATGCGATGGTAATCTTCTTTTGTTCCTGTGAATCCGGAACGAAACAGGACAAGAAAATATTCCGGTACAATGAATCAACCGGGATCGCTTCACTCGACCCTGCATTTGCAAAGAATCAATCCATCATGTGGGCGGTGCATCAGCTGTACAGTACACTGGTGGAAGTTGATCAAAACCTCGGCATTAAACCGCTGCTTGCAAAAAGCTGGGAGTTCAGCCCGGACAAACGCAGGATTATTTTTAATCTTCGGACCGATATTTTTTTTCACGATGATGCCGCATTCCCAGGTGGGAAAGGGCGGAGGGTGACAGCAAAAGATGTACAATACAGCTTTAGCAGGATACTGGATAAAAATACTGCCAGCCCGGGAGGCTGGATATTTAACAACCGGGTAGATAGTATCCGTCCATTTATCGCCCTGGATGATTCGACGTTCCAGGTACAACTCCTGCGGCCATTTCATCCGATCCTCGGCATATTGAGTATGCAGTACTGCTCTGTGGTGCCGCGGGAGGCAGTAGAAAAATACGGCGTGGATTTCCGCCGGCACCCAGTGGGAACCGGGCCATTTAGTTTTGTGGCATGGGAGGAAGGCCAGGCACTTGTGCTGAAAAAGAATACCAGCTATTTTGAAAGGGATAGCAGCGGCTACGCGTTACCGTATCTGGACGGGATAAAAGTAAATTTTTACGATAGTAAAGCCACGGAGTTCCTGGAGTTTCGCCAAAAAAGGCTGGACTTCATCAATGATGTTGACGCCTCGTTTAAAGATGAAGTGCTTACTAAAACGGGCAACCTGAAAAAGCAATGGGAGGGGCAGGTGCAACTTAATAAACACCCCTACCTGAACATTGAGTATTTCGGGATCCTCTTCGATAGTACGAATGTATTGCTGAAAAATTCTCCTCTTCGCCGTCAGGCGGTGCGGCAGGCCATCAATTATGGGATCAATCGCAAGAAGATGATGTTGTATTTGCGAAATTCTATTGGCACACCGGCGGGAAGCGGGTTCGTTCCGCAGGGGCTGCCCTCCTTTGATGCACGCATTGTGAAAGGATACGACTATGACCCCGTAAAGGCGCGCGAACTGCTGGCCGGGGCTGGGTTTGGCGCCGGAAAACCGATGCCGGGGATCGCGCTGCTTACCATCCCTATCTATTCTAACCTTGCCAGCTATGTCGCTAATGAACTGAAGCAGGTCGGCATTGATGTGCAGGTAGAGACGATACAAAAGAGTTTGCTGCTGGAGCAGACCAGCAAAGGGCAGGCTTTATTTTTCCGGGGTAGCTGGATCGCTGACTACCCGGATGCTGAAAACTACCTCAGTGTCTTCTATAGTAAAAATCCTGCTCCTCCCAATTACACGCGTTACAAAAATGGCGAGTTTGACCGCCTTTATGAAATGGCGTTACAGGAAGAAAAGGATAGCGTACGTTATGGCCTCTACCAGCAAATGGACAGGTTGATTATACAGGATGCGCCGGTAGTGCCGTTGTGGTATGATATGGCGATCCACCTGGTTCACATGAATGTGAAGGAGTTCCGCGCGAATAGTTTGAATATGCTGGAACTGAGGAGGGTGAGAAAATTTTGAATTTTAAATGTCAAAGTTTAGCCTTACCAACTTATCAAACCTTCAACCTTTCACCATCACCCCTTCTTCAACTTATTCTTAAACACTTTCCGGAACTTTTCTACTTTTGGTCTTATAACAAACTGGCAATACGGCTGGCTGCCGTTTTCATTGTAATAATTCTGGTGATAATTTTCAGCCTTGTAAAACTTTTTGAAAGGTTCCATGGTAGTGACAATCGGGCGGGGAAAAGCACCGCTTTTGTCAAGCGCGGCCTTGTACTTGTCAGCTACTTCTTTTTGCTGCTGGTTATGAAAAAAGATCACGCTGCGGTACTGCGGCCCTATATCGTTACCCTGCCTGTTTAATGTCGTGGGATCGTGTGTTTGCCAGAATATTTCCAGCAGCTCATCATACGTAACTTTTGAGGGATCAAAAATAATATTCAGGCATTCGGCATGCCCGGTTACACCTGTACCGATCTGCTCGTAAGTGGGATTATCTACAGTGCCGCCGCTGTAACCACTTTCAACACTCAGCACACCTTCTACTTCCTGGAATATGGCTTCGGTACACCAGAAACATCCATTTCCAAATGTTACTGTATCGCTAGAAACGCCGGGTGGAACGACAGTGTCGTTTAATACCGTTGCTTTTTTGTTCGCACAACTGGTAAGGCTGATAAATGCCAAAAAAATCAATAATATAAATTTTTGCATGGTTGTTATTTGAAATCAGGTACGTAATAATGTAAAAACAGTTTTCCTCTGGAAAAGTTTACCAATGCTGTAACAGGATCAATGAGGGAAGAAACTAGTTATTTCTTTTTTTTGGAATCGGTTTGGGTTTAGTAGGAGTTGGCGGCGCGGATTCATTTCCCTTCAGCTTCGTTTCATCCATGTCGCCCTTATCATCGCGAAGCGGCATAGGAACCGGTGCCTGGCCTTCGGGCGTTACTTCATTGAACACTTTGTTTACATATACCCATCTTCCATCCGTCCATTTGAAGCCTTCATAATCGCCATCACCGATCAGTGTCCATTTTTTATTGGGCTGGTTGGATTCAGAAACGAGGTGTTCGAATATGATCATGTTCAACTCCTTGTCATAAGTGAGTCGAGGACTGGCTTGTTTTTTATACTCCATTATAAAACGGGCCATTTTGTTGTTGTAACCATACCCGCTGGCAATACTGAACTGCCTTGCCCCGAATAATGGCTGGCCATTCTCAAAAGATAATATTTCGATGATTTTTTTATTACTCCGGATATTATTTTCATCATACCCTAACAGGGTAAAATAGGTACGGCCCTGGTATTTGGTATCGATGATCTTGTAATATACCGCGCCCATCCAGCCATAATGATTCGCAATGGTATCGGCCATGTTACCGGTAACATCAGATTTGTCAATAAGTGGGAAAAGTTTTAATGAGCCGTCGGTTGTCTTCATCTGGATGGCACCGTGTTGCCTGATCACATTATCATTGATCACGAGTTGCCAGGTGAAGATGCGGAAACTACTGTCAGGCGCATACAATCGGGATACAGCATAAAGTGAATCAAACGAAAAATTGTAAGAATGACTGGTTTTAAGTGCCCTCACAAAAACTTTTGTGAAGAGGCTATCTGCCTTCAACCGGTCCGAAGCGTTGATGCCGGTTACAATTTTATCAGAAAGTACCTGCAAGCTATCCTGCTTTTTGTTTAAAAATGTTTTATCCGCTGTTGAAAGCCGTTGGGCATGGGAGGAAAATTGGATAATAAAACAGGAGAAGAGTACTGCGAACAATTTCATATTTAAAATTAGCCAAAGATTTTGCAAACTTGCACGAAGAGCAGGTTTTATAGAATAAATTTAACTAATGCGGTCCTCCTAAAGTTTCTCTGCGAAGCTGATGAGTGAATTGTAGACCGCATCTATGCGCGCATCTGTCAGTTCCACATCCGGTCGGGTAGTGGGTAAAAAAACAGTACGGACACCCAGGTTACGACCAAACTCCATGTCGCTGATGGTGTTGCCTACCATAATTGCCCTGCCAAGGTCTATTCCAGGAAACCTTTCTACGGCCTGTATACCCATCCCGGGATTCGGTTTCCTGAAAGGGCTGTTGTCTTCCATATCACTGCAGTAATAGATCGCATCCACCCGCCCCCCGGCATCCATGATCGCATGTTCCATATTTGCATGAATCTGGTACAGATCTTCCAGTTTGGTGAGCCCTTTACCGACACCCTTCTGGTTAGTGACCACAATAATATGCCTGAATTTTTTCGAAAATATCCGAAAGGCTTCCAGTACACCATCATAAAATTGAAATTCGTCCCACTTGTGGATGTAGTCATTGAATTTTTCATGGTTTATAACACCATCCCGGTCAAGGAAGAGTGTCCAGGTATCATCGATCTTTTCCAGGTCCAACATATTTTTTTAGCCGGGCGGCCTTTGGTTTTATGTGTTTAATTCCAGCCTTGCTTTTGCAAGGTCTTCTGGTACACCGATGTCAATAAAATATTCATCCTGCACCACGCCCCGGATCCGGCCCTCAGGGTAACAGGTCTCAAGGTAATTTTTTTCAAAAGAAAATGCCGCCGGCAATGGGTGATGCGTGAAAATTTTTCTGTTTACAATAAAACTTCCACCGTTTATATAACCCTTGTTGCTAAATTTTTTTTCCTGGAAGGAAATAATTTTTCCGCCGCTACCTAATTCTACTGCGCCATACCTTTCAAAATTTTCCATCGGTTTTAGTGCAAGGGTACACAAGGCACCCGATGCATTGTGTGCAGCTGCGAGGGAGGGTAAGTCTATTTTAAACAAGCTGTCTCCGTTCACTACCAGGACATTTTCAGCGACTGTTTTTTCTAAAGCGAGCTTTATGGCCCCGCCGGTTCCCAGGGCTTCCTCCTCCTCCGAAAAATCAAATACTGGTTGTTTATCAGCATTGGGTTTAAGCCGGAGGGTTGCGATGTATTCGTCCACAAAATGATGCCCATAGCCCGTTGCAAGGATAATTTTTTGAATACCCTGTTCCCCTAAATGATCAACCACGAATTGGATAAACGGGTGGCCTGCTACCGGAGCCAAAACTTTTGGAATATTTGGAAGCACTGAGGCGATCCTTGTGCCCAGTCCGCCACATAAAATGATGGCTTCCGTTATTTTCATAAACTGGAAAGTGTTTCAGCTGAAGGCGTGAAGAACTGGTCTTCCACCAGCTGGCAAATGATATGCCCGATCATGATATGGCTTTCCTGTATCCTCGGGGTATCGGTGGAGGGAACATTTACCAAATGATGGCAGAGCACCTTCATTTTACCGCCGGAGGCACCGGTAAACCCAATGGTTATCATCCCCAATTCGTTTGCCCTGGTAACGGCGTTTACAATATTCATACTATTGCCGGAAGTACTGATGGCTACCAGTACATCTCCTTTCTGGCCAAACCCGCCAACAAGCCTGGAATAGATCACATCAAAGCTATAGTCATTGGCCACGGCGGTCAGGTAGGAACTGTTCACGTGCAAAGCCTCGGCAGGAAGTGCATCCCGGTCTTTGTAAAACCTGCCGCTTAATTCAGCAGCCAGATGCTGGGCATCCGCAGCGCTTCCGCCGTTACCACAGAATAAAACTTTATTGCCATTTTTAAATGCGGAAGTCATAACACTAACGCAGTCGTCTATCGTTTTTAAGAGTGCCTGGTTCTGCAGCACCTGGTTCTTAGTATCGATGGATGACTGGATGATGCTTTTTATTAAATCGTTGTTCATAACTGTAAAATGTTGTACAAAGGTATGTAGTAGAATTGAGTTGCAATGGGGGCGTTCTTTTGTCGATTAGTTAGCCTCCGCCCGTTACGGTATCAGCTCGTCCATGTTTGCAAACCGTTAGCAGTAAAACCGTAGGGCCAGATTCTTCCGCCAAATGGCAAAAGTGCGGAAACGACTTCCAGCTTTGTTTGCCACGGGCAATAAAACACCATGAACCCTCCACCGCCGGCGCCACTTATTTTCCCCCCGGTAGCACCCGCCTTTAACGCGGCTGCATAGATCGCCTCGATTTTAGGATTGCTGATGTTGGCAGCCATATTTTTTTTATGCATGAAACCGAAATGCAATAGCGGGCCCAGGGCATCTGCGTTCAGTTCGGTCAGTGCGGTCTTCATCCCGTTGGCCTGCTCTTTCAGTTGGTGCATGGCATTTATACTTTCATGGTTATGGCTGATTACATTTTTCACCTGCTCGTTTATAATGTCTGCGCTGTTCCTGCTGGTGTCTGTATAATACAATAATAATTTATCGGCTACTTCGCTGATTATGGAAAGGTCGGGAAGGAGAGGTGTAACGGAAACAGCCCCGTCTTTGTGAAATTCCAGGAAATTGAAACCTCCGAATGTGGCGGAATACTGGTCCTGCCTGCCTCCGGAAAAGCCGAGGTCGTTTCGTTCGATATCCCATGCATAGCTGGCAATCTCTGACCGGGTTAATGGGAGCTGCAGCATTTCTTTAAAAGCACCGACTATTGCTACCACCAGCGTGGAAGAGGTACCCAGGCCGGAACCGGAAGGAGCATCTACAAAAGTGGACAATTTTAAACCTTGTGAAGGTAACAGATAATCTTTTTGTATCCGGTTGTATACCGCCTTCAGCAGATCGAGCTGGCCATCGATAGGCAACTTCGGCATCATTGTAAAAAGCTGTTGTTCCTTCCTGTCCAAGGCTTCCATGAGGATCCGGACATCCGGCAATAATTCAATGGTTGCATGTGCATAAAGAGAGATGGTGGCATTTACGACGGCACCGCCATACCTGTCACAATAGGGGCTCACGTCAGTTCCTCCACCGGCGAGGCCAATCCGCAGGGGTGCCTTACTGTGCCAGGCCAAGTTCCAGAATTTTGTTGACCATGATGTGCCAGCTGTATTTTTTCTTTTCTTCTTTTAGCGCTGCCATGTACCAGCCTTCTTGTTTCTGAAAATGCCGGAGGATATGATCTGCGATAGAATGAGGTTCAGGTTCTGCTACCAGTCCGGCTTTATCATGCGGTACCATAGCGGGAAGACCACCCACATTGGTAACAAGCATGGGCACCTCAAAATGGTATGCAAGTGGAGTAACACCACTTTGTGTTGCATTGCGGTAAGGTTGCACCACGAGGTCTGCGGCACAGAAATAATATTTGATTTCGCTGTCCGGAATGAAGCTGGTCTTAAGGATCAGTTTGTCTTTCAGCGAGAGAGCCGCAATCTGCTCCTCGTATTGTTTCTTATCATCATAAAATTCACCTGCTATCATTAATTTCAATGCAGGCATTTTATCCCGCAGCAGGGAAAGTGCTTCCAGTAAAATGTCCAGTCCTTTATATTTTCGGACGAACCCAAAAAATAAAATTATCGGTTCATCCAGCGGCAACTCCAAATGGCCCCTTGCCGCTATTTTCGGAATTTTTTCGCCAAAATTGTCATAGAGCGGGTGTGGCACATACACAGCGGTTTTGTTGTTATTAAACTTTGCCAGGTCCCGCAGCACGTTCTCACTCATCGTGATAAATGCATCAACCGGCTTTATAAAATATTTTGTAAAAGCTTCATCACCCGCCCGTTTTTCGTGTGGTACCACGTTGTCTGCAATGCAAACCACCCGGCTATGCCCATTCATTTTTGCCTGGCGTAAAATGGTACCAAAACATGGGCCCATGAAGGGTAACCAATACCTGACAACAATAATATCCGGCCGTTCTTCCCGGACTTTTCGGCCTACTTTCAGCCAGTTTAAAGGGTTGATGGAATTGATGCAAACCTTTATGTCCAGGCCCACCGGCGCTGCTTCGGTAGAATATTGAGAAGTGCCTGGAAAAAGGAAAGAAGGGTATTGAAGGGAAAAGGTGTAAATGGAAACGGTATGGCCTTCCTGCTGAAATGCCCTGGCCAGTCTTTCATTGAACGTGCTCATACCACCTCCCCGCAGCGGGTAGGCCGGTCCTATGATGATGATTTTTTTGTTATCGAATGTTGATGACAAGGGTGCTGCAGATTTTCACTTAAGTTGTTAGATATTTTTATATTAATCCGGGTTTTACGGTCCTTTCCATTTCACCAGCGTTAACCTATTTACAAACCCGTTTTCTCCTCGATGAGGTAGGAGTTCCTTTCTGCGGAGTTACGGGAGATCAGCTCACCTAAAAAACCTGCCAGGAACAATTGCACGCCAATCACCAATGAAATGATGCCAATATAAAAAAGCGGCCTGTCCGTCATATTGTATTTCTGAAATGCAAATTTTGCGACAAATAGATAGATCCAGATAACGAGACCCATAAAAAAAACGATACTTCCCCAAAGCCCGAAAAAATGCATGGGACGTTTACCGAATTTCCCCACAAACATGATAGAGAAAAGGTCAAGAAATCCATTCACGAAACGCTCCCATCCAAATTTGGTCATGCCAAATTTTCTTGCCCGGTGTTCCACCACTTTTTCGCCGATCTTCCGGAACCCCGCCCACTTGGCAAGGATAGGTATATAACGATGCATTTCTCCATATACCTCAATACTCTTCACTACTTTTTTCCGGTAAGCTTTGAGCCCGCAATTAAAGTCATGCAGTTGAATGCCGGAGCTTTGCCTGGCTGCTGCATTAAATAATTTTGATGGGATATTTTTAGTCAGTGTATTATCGAAACGTTTCTTTTTCCAGCCGCTCACCATGTCCAAGCCGTCTGTGAGCAACATTTTGCGAAGTTCCGGAATTTCATCCGGGCTGTCCTGCATGTCTGCATCCATGGTGATGATCACCTCTCCCTGTGCTGCTTTAAAACCTTCATTCAGCGCAGCACTTTTGCCGTAGTTTCGTTGAAATTTGATACCCTTGATGTTCGGATTTGAATTTCTCAAACCCTGAATCACCTCCCAGGAATTATCGGTACTGCCATCATCGACCATGATCACTTCATAGCTGTAATTATTGGCTTGCATCACCCGCACGATCCATGCTTCCAGTTCCGGCAAAGATTCATCCTCATTAAACAGTGGTATTACTATTGACAGGTCCATGCTTTTGTTTTTGATTGTATCAATGGGTAAAGTTTTGCATGCATATCAGGCATCTTTTTTCTTCAGGAAAAAGAGCGTAGTAAGCAGTGTCACCATTGAACCGATGATCAGGTAGCCAAATATAGCCATAGAGGTCAACATGATCGCAAAATAATCTTTGGCTTTCTGGACCATCCTATTTATTTCTGTCGCTGTATAGTTAGCCTTTGCTTCCAGGTCTGCCCTGTAATTGGTACCCATTTGTTCTTTCATCTCCGGGTTCATCCGGGTGAAAATAAAAGTAGACATCACCATCAGAAATGTGATAACTATAAAACATTTAAATCCTTCTGTAAAGTAATTTTTGAAGGACTTGTTCTCCGGATTTTTTTTATGAAAATCATTCAGTGTCCATATGATACCCCCTACGTAAAGGGCATAAGTGATGTATTGAAGATTTGAATCAAAATTTCCTTTTGTATAAAATATGCCTGCTGAAACCAAGAGCATCAACACAGCTGTAATCAGTCCTTTGTAGGTAGCGCTTAAATTATTCATGAACGATTGATGCTGATTTTATTATTGTTAATGATGCCAACGACTTTTCCTTTTAATTTTTTACCGGTAAAGGCGCAGTTCCGGGACAAGGAGCGGATCATTGTTTCGTCGAAAATGTACTCATCGTGTATCGTAAAAATTGTAAGACATGCCGGGGCACCTACTTTTATTTCCGGCACCGCCAAACCAAAGATCTCCCGTGGGCCCTTTGTTAATAAATGTACCATTTTCCCTGTATCACACAACAGTCCGTTCACCACGCCAAACAAAGTTTCCAGCGAAATGCTGCCGTTTTTCGCGTATTCAAATTCGCAGGTCTTATCATCCCAATGCTGGGGAAAATGGTGAGATGCGATGCAGTCGATAAATCCTTCTGATAATGCTATCCGAAGTGCGTCCCTATCTTCGGCGGTGCGAAGCGGGGGATTCATTTTCAGGTTGCAGTCATACGCCGAGAGGTCAGCATCCGAGAAAAGCAAATGCGCTGGCGTCACAGAACAGCTAATGGATAGATTCTCCTGCCTTGCGGCTTTGATAAGCTCCATTCCTTTTTTGGTGGAAACTCCAGTGATATGGAGTTTAGAACCGGTATATTTCAATAGCTCAATATCCCTTGCTATCATTAGTTCCTCCGCAATGGCAGGTTTACCAGGCAGTCCTAACTGTGTGCTTAGTATGCCCTCGTTCATCAGCCCATGGTTGCTGATGGTTTTGTCATCCGGAACCTGAATGATAGTGGCCCCGATTGGTAAAACATATTGCAGGGCTTTTAATAAAACGCCCGGGCTTTGTATGGCATTGGTGCCGTCTCCAAATGCAAGGGCACCGCTGTTAAACATGTCATACATTTCGGTAAGTTCCTTTCCTTCTGCATTTTTTGTAACCGCGCCAATAGGGTGAAGGGACACAGGTAGAGTAGTTGCTTTCTGCTTCAGGTATTCCACCACGGATTTGGTAGATACCGTGGGATTACTGTTAGGCAGGATCATCACGTCCGTGAACCCCCCCGCCGCTGCCGCCGCCGCTCCACTCACGAGCGTCTCCCTATGTTCATAACCGGGATCTGCAAAATTAGCAAAGACATCCATCCAGCCAATGCTTATATGCAAAGACTCCCCGCTAATGACCTCATCGGCCGGCTCGGCAAGGCTGCTGGCAATCTGCTGTATGCTGCCGTCAGTGATTAAAATATCGTGTACTTGCCCGTTAAGTGGAGATTGTGCGCAGATAATTCTGGCTTGTTTAATGAGTATTTTCATTAAGGGTCAAAGTTAAGGGTTGTAATGAAATAAAAGCGCCCCAATCCGGGGCGCTTTCTTATGGACGATATTCTTTAATTAAAAAATATACCTGAGCCCAAACTGCATTTGCCAGCGCGAAGGCAGGTCCGGGCTGGAAACAAAAGTTTGTTGCTGTGACGGATCAAAAGTGTAGGAAGGTACGCCGGCAGTAACGCTTACACCCAACGGTTGGTAATAACCAGAAGTGGTGGCATATTTTCTTACACCCCATTTACTGCTCAGTAAATTACCCAAATTCTGAATGTCCAGGCTAAACTGCACAGTCTTCATTCCCTTTCCTGCCTTGAATTTATAATCCTGCAGGATCCGAAGGTCGAGCTGACTGAACCAGGGCGTTTCTGCTCCATATTTTTCCGTGTATTGTCCTCTCAATCCGTTCAGGTAATCGTCCTGGTTGATGAAAGACTGCAGGGCAGTTCTTTGCACGGCTGCGGTTTGCACATTTCCGTTCACATCAATTACGGGACTGAAAGCCATGGTATTGATCTCTGCGTCCGTCGGCACATACATAATGTCATTGGTACTGGTACCATCATTGTTAATATCGCCTCCGTAAACATAACCATAACGGTTACCCGAAGTCCAGGAGCTGAAAAGAGATATAGTTGTAGCGAGGTTTTTATCCTGTCCATAGTCAAACTTTTTTGATCCTACAGCTATTATACGGTGGGTATTGCCATAAAGGGATGGTGTTAATGCAGCTTCGTTGGCGTTATTCAATATCGGATTCCTGTCAAAGGCATCACCTGAGATCTCTGCAGAGACCGAACTGGCATCTTCAGCCTTCAGGTAATTATAGGCAGCCATCAAAAACAGGTTATTCTTAAAATTATGCTGCACCTGCAGACTTGCATTGAACTGGTATCCTTCGTCGGTGTTAGTGAAAACATAGGTGTTCACCAATCCCTGGTCGGTGGAGTCATACACTTTCCGTTTATCCCCGGTACCGGAATTGAGGGTGAGGGAAGGTTTTCCTAATTTAAAATTTCTTACCATCATGGCATTCACATCCTTTGTGTAGGCAATATCTGCGGTGAAGATAGTACCCGATGGGATCCTGAAATCGGCGCCGATATTACTTCTCCACACCTGGGGCCATTTAAAGTTTTTTGCAGTTACGCAATAGAAGTCATTGGAGGGGTTACCAATATGATTGCCTACCCATACGAACGGGAACCGGCCGGTAAATAAGCCTGAGCCCCCGCGGACCTGCACCGTTTTGTTCCCGGTGACATCCAGGTTAAAGCCTACCCTTGGTGAAAAAAGTATATCACCATCGGGTAGCCTAAGGTTATCCAGGTCTTTGCCTTGGCCATTTTTTATTGAGTTACCATTTTCATCAAAAATTTTAATGTTACTATTATTTAAAATGGTAGGCGTGCCAGATGTATAGGTACCCAGGAATGACCCCGCGTTAGCAGCAAAAACATCACCCACCACATCAGGTCCCTGGAAGGACGCATTATTATAAAGTGGTTTGTCTATCCTTAAACCATATGTCAATTTGAAACGATTGGTGACCTGCCACTCATCCTGCGCATAAGCCGAAAGTTGCCCCACAGAAATTTCATACATGTTCCACTGGTCGGCCGCCGCGCGGTTTTTTGAATAGTTAACAAACTGGTCGAGGTTAAAAACGCCAAACCATAATGGTGCTCCAATGGGTACATTCGTTTTAAAGCTTGCAATATCTACATCACCGAGGAACATATTAAAACCATACCCTGTAAGATTAAATGAATTGGCAAATTTAAAAGACTCATAGGAAGTTCCCAGGGTGATGGTGTGCTTATTGGCATAAATATTAAAATCATTGGTTGCCTGGAAAGCGTCCTGGTTAAGGGTATTGTTGATAGAGAATGGCTCATGCCCGGCAACGATATACCTTGAATTATACTTTGAGATATTGATTACCGGGAACGGGCTTGAGAAAGGGTTTCGCCGGTCGCGGAAGGAGGTGTATACCAGTCTTAATTTGTTGGCATAATCGCCCTTCCAGTTAGACCTGATCTCCGAACTGAAGGAATGTAATTTATTCAGGATCTCGTAACCGGAATTCTGGAATTGCAAAGTTGTGTAGTCCGGTCCACGACGGCCAATTGCACTGGGGTGCGCAGGTTTCTCCTTGCTGGCATCCAGCCCATTGTAGGTGAAGGATAACTTATGGATGCTGTTGATGTTCCAATCCAGCTTGGCCAGCCACTTATAGTTTTTCTGGTCAAGGGTGAAATCCCGGTAAGCGCCCGTTTCATAATTGAACTTTGTTCGCAGGATGTTGCTCACGTCTATCATATCCTGTTCCAGCACCCTCGCGGTGGAGGACTCTCCGGCGTTGGCGGTATTTTGCGGCACATACGCGGAGGCACCATCCGTGCGCTGTTCGGTCTCGAAACTGACGAAGTAGAATAATTTATTTTTGATGATAGGCCCACCCAGCGCACCACCTCCCTGGAATTGTTTTAGTTCCGGCACATCTATTTTAGTCCCCGATATTTTTTTACCTATGAAAGATTGGTTCCGGAAAAAGCCATACAAGGTACCTGTAGTGGTATTGCTGCCCGATTTGGTAACAGTATTTACCCCGGCACCTGTAAAGCCTGCCTGCGTAACATCGTATGGTGCAATATTTACCTGGATCTGGTCAATGGCATCGAGAGAAATGGGTTGTGCCCCTGTCTGTCCACCGGGTGTAGGCGCATCCAGTCCAAATGGATTGTTGAATACGGCACCGTCGAGGGAAAAGTTATTGTACTGGCCGTTTCTGCCGGCGAATGAGATACCATTGTAGTTGGCAGAAGCGGATGGAGCCAGTCTTAAAAAATCGTCCGCGGAGCGCGAGATTGTTGGCAGGGTGCGTAATTGCCGGTTGCTGATGTTGGTTGATGCACCGGTGCGTTTATCATCAAAGATCGCAGACCTTGCAGAAACTGTTACCCCGGTTAATTCCATCGATTTTTCTTCGAGGCTCACTTCGACGGTATTATTCAGGCCGAGTTCGAGAAAAATATTGTCCGTAACTTTTGATTGATGACTCACATGATCCACGGTTATTTTGTATGGCCCGCCAACCCGCAGATTGCCGAGTGTAAATCGCCCGTCACTCCTTGTCGTTAGTAGTTGGCGTATACCCGTCTCGGGATATTCTACTTTTACTGTGGCAGAAGGGAGGGGTTCGCCCTTTGCGGACTTTACGACACCGCTGATGGTGGCTGTTGTTACCTGGGCAGTTACCCCGGGGGAGATAAAAAACAGCATGGTAAAAACGACTCCCCATTTGATACGGCTGAAATTTCTTTTCATGATCAGGTAGTTTATTTTAACAAAGAAACTCAAATGGATCAATATTTTTTCATTTATTTATGGCAAAAATATTGCAGGTGTAAACCCCGCATGATGAGAGGCGATGGCACATAAAATTGGAGGGGAGGGAATAAAAGGGATGACTTTGTAACTGGAATGTTTAATTCCCATGATGGGCCAGCAAGATCCGGCTTTTGTAAGTATTCCTCCCAATTTAAAACGAGAAAAAAAAGCCTCTACAGAGTAGAGACCTTAAGAAGTCGGGATGACAAGATTCGAACTTGCGACCCCACGCCCCCCAGACGTGTGCGCTACCGGGCTGCGCTACATCCCGAGAAAATCAGACCGCAAATGTAAATGCAATTCCTACAAATTCAAAAAAACATTACCAGCGCTTAAGCTCCGTTATACTGAAGTTATATTCGGGTGTATGGATGATAGGATCCGTGCTCAAAAAATACCAGGGAGAAGCAGGACTGGCGGAAGGGTTTTTCAAAATATGGATGTCCTGTGCGGGCATATAACTTTGTGCCGGGAGGAAGCTGCGGCGACCCCTGGTATCTTCCGCTACATCCATCACCATTGCGGCATGGCCAGGGAATCCGCCACGAACTAACACATCGCCCGCGGCCAGTTCGTTCATAGATATTGTCCTCATCTGTTTAGCAAGGGAGGCAGTACCACACATTCCGAAAACACGTTGGAGGTACCTGCTGAAATTTACCTCGTTGTAGGGTGGCATAAACTCGTACTTTGTGCCGGCATTATCTGTGAAAACGAGCTGGTCAAATTTTTTCTGCTCAAAAAGGTATTCAGCCCGCATCCGGATTACAGCATCTGCGCATTGCTGGAGATCTGTGCTGCCGACAGAAATATCCAGGACAACAAACTGGGCGTGTTGGTTAGCTTTCATCTTTCCGTTGTATAAATAAACTGTGTGACCTGTTTTCACTGGAATTCTTCTGCACCAGGCTGCAAATGACAAAAGAGGCACTACCTTTCGGGTGTACCCGGCCGGTGGGAGGATGCCCCCTATATCAGCCGGGAAGGCCGGTTTCAAGGTGTTTAGAAAAATCAGTGTCTGTGCATGTGTGTTCGTAATATTACCATGCCAGGATACCAGTATGCATAATAAAATCGCGCCAAAAGTTTTGGAGTACATAAATCTGTATTTTTGAGCCGCAAAAGGAGAAGATGCGACGCTGCAACTTTTCTATACTAAACAAACAATTGTATGCCAACTATACTGATCATTGATGATGAAAAAGCCATTCGTAAAACCCTTACTGAAATTTTAAGTTTTGAAGGGTATAAGATTGATGAAGCTGCCGATGGAGAAGAGGGGCTGAAGCGGTTCAGTGAAAAAGCCTACGACCTTGTTCTTTGCGATATAAAAATGCCCAAGTTGGATGGGATAGAATTTTTGGAAAAGGCAAAATTGACCAATCCCGATATCCCGATCATTATGATAAGCGGGCATGGGAATATTGATACGGCTGTGGAAGCTGTGAAAAAAGGCGCCTTCGACTACATCAGTAAACCGCCGGATCTGAACCGCCTGCTGATCACACTCAGGAATGCTACAGAAAAGCAGGAACTTGTTACCCAAACTAAAGTGCTTAAGCGAAAAGTTAGCAAGGTACAACAGATGGTGGGGGAGAGCGGACCGATTCAAAAAATAAAAGATACCATAGAAAAAGTTGCACCTACGGATGCCCGTGTATTGATCACAGGAGAGAATGGCGTGGGCAAGGAATTGGTGGCAAGGTGGATCCACGAAAAAAGCAACCGCAATGCCGGCCCGATGGTGGAGGTAAACTGTGCAGCTATTCCAGGTGAACTGATAGAAAGTGAATTATTCGGCCATGAAAAAGGTTCTTTTACTTCCGCTATTAAACAACGCATCGGCAAGTTTGAACAGGCCAATGGCGGTACGCTTTTCCTGGATGAGATCGGCGATATGAGCCTTAATGCGCAGGCCAAGGTTTTGCGGGCATTGCAGGAAGGCAAGATCACGCGGGTAGGTGCGGACAAGGATATAAATGTGGATGTGCGGGTAATAGCGGCCACGAATAAAGACCTGCTAAAAGAGGTGGATGATAAGAGTTTCCGCCTTGATCTATATCACCGCATCGGTGTCATCATTATTCACGTGCCTTCTTTGAATGAAAGAAAAGAAGATGTGCCAAGCCTGGTGAATTATTTCCTTGAGGGGATTGCCGAGGAATACGGGCAGCCCAAAAAAGTGATCGACAAAAAGGCGATGGATGCCCTCCAGGAATACAGCTGGAGTGGTAATATAAGAGAACTACGAAATGTTGTGGAGCGACTTATCATTCTTTCCGGTAAAACCATCACTACAGAGGATATAGAAAATTTTGTTTTGCCAAAAAAATGATCGCCCAAAACAAAGCAGGACGCTCTTGAGAGCAGCATCTTTCATCCTTCTTCTTTGCTTTTTGTTCAGCAAAGCTTCTGCACAAAACTTTCAGCCGGTCCAGGCTGGTTATATCGCTGAACCCCGTTTTTATAAAATAACCACGACCGCGGTTATGAACCGGTGAGCCGTTTTATCATATCCTGAAAAAGATTCCAAGAAGCGCGACCTCTTATACCTCTACAATAATCAATACCTCTGCACTGGCCTACCCTCATGCGAACAAATAGACTAAATACTGTTAAATCTGGCAGCCTTATCGGGCATATTTTATATTAAATAAGCGTTATTAGATATTGAATCTTACTTTTGGCACCATAAAATTCTACTTATGGGTATTGGATGGGTTATTTTTCTTGTGGCTACCATCGGGTGGCATGTTGGTATGTACGGGATGTTCAGGAAAGCAAATATTGAAGGATGGAAAGCCTTTATTCCTTTTTACAATACCTGGTGCATGGTTGAAAAAATGGAACTTAAAAAGATCTGGTTTTTTCTCCAGTTCATTCCTATCGCCGGGCAGTTTATCACTATCTGGATCACAATCAAATTTGTAGAACATTTTGGCCGTTTCGGTTTCTGGCATCATGCAGCTACCGTGTTGGTACCATTTATCTATTTTCCCTACTTAGGTTTTTCCAGTCAGGAAAGATACGCGGGTAAAAAAGTGGTGGACAACTATAAAAAATCAGGTGCACGCGAATGGATAGACGCAGCTGCGTTTGCCATCGTGGCAGCCACCATTATCCGCACATTTGTTTTTGAGGCTTACACGATCCCGACGCCCTCTATGGAGAAAACTTTACTGGTAAATGATTTCCTTTTCGTGAGCAAATCGAGTTACGGTCCCCGGATTCCGAATACACCCATTGCAATGCCATTTGTGCATCATACTTTGCCGATCACTAATAGTAAATCTTATTCAGAAGCGATCAAACTTCCTTACAGGCGATGGTTTGCAAGCCCGGTGGAACGCAATGATGTGGTAGTTTTTAATTTTCCTGTAAATGATACTTTGATAAATGATGAAGAGAAGTTCGGCAGCATGAAAACTTACTACCAGGCGATGAGGGAGATGGGTAGGGAGAACACCTGGGACAGGTATGGTAAGATCATCATCACAAGGCCGGTGGATAAAAGAGAAAATTTTATTAAACGTGCCGTTGCCATCGGTGGGGATGTGCTGCAAGTGGTAAATGGGAAAGTGCTGATCAACGGGAAACCACAGGACCGGCTGCCCCATTCCCAACGATATTACAAATTGTCTTCGCCCCCTAATGTTTACCTCGACGAGGAACGGCTAAAGGAGATGGGAATAGCTGTGAGGACCGCACCAAATATCCAGGACGTTTACAACGTGGATGCGAACAACGCGATAGTCAATATCACAACAGAGGAAAAAGAAAAACTGCAGTTACCTTCCGGGTTCAAACTGGAGGACTATTACATGGAGAAAGATTCCCAGATATTTCCATATTATGATACTGCAAGTAATTGGTCGGCGGATAATTTCGGTCCTTTGACAGTGCCGGCAAAAGGTAGTTCCATCCCATTAACACCCGACAACCTGACCAGGTACCGGAGATGTATTGAAGTATACGAGAATAACCGGTTAGAGGACCGCAATGGAAAAATTTTCCTTAACGGCAACGAAGCAACATCCTATACTTTTAAAATGAATTACTATTTCATGATGGGAGACAACCGCCACAATTCCCTTGATAGCCGTTACTGGGGTTTTGTTCCGGAAGACCATGTGGTGGGAAAAGCATCATTGATCTGGTTTAGCTGGGAAGGCGGGCCAAGGTGGAAGCGTTTGTTCAATGGAATTAAATAGCCGGTTAGTCACAAAATATTCGTATTTTCAAAACCAGAAAGTCCTCTCTGCAGCAATGCCGGGAGGATTTTTTATCGGAAAAATTAAACGAGCATATGAAAAAAGAAACCATGAGTTTTGGTTATGAGGTGTATAATTCAGTGGATGAGTTGGATGCACCTGATGCGGAGCTGGCAACGGCGGCCAGGAAGGTAACGGAAAAAGCCTATGCCCCCTACAGTAAGTTCCAGGTGGGAGCCGTGGCCAGGTTGAAGAATGGTGAAACGATCTCCGGCACCAACCAGGAAAATGCCTCTTACCCCGTGGGGATATGTGCAGAACGTGTTTTGTTAAGTGCCGCCTCCGTAGTCTATACCAACGTGCCCATAGAAACAATTGCGGTGAGTTATCATAACCTTAATGGCGAGAGTACCGACCCCGTATCACCTTGTGGCATGTGCAGGCAGGCCCTGAAAGAATATGAAGACCGTACCCAAACACCGATCAGACTAATACTGACCGGAATGTCGGGAAAAGTTTTCGTAATTGAAAAAGCCAGCCAACTGCTGCCGTTCTCCTTTGGAGGCGAAGACCTTCGATAGTAAATCCACTTCTTTTTATCGGCAGGTAAAAAAAAACAGCAACCCGGCGAAAGTACGATGAACAGGCCCCGTTAAAGACAATGACTCCGCGCTCTCTTTTCTATATCCAGTATCGATCAAAAAAAGTGCGCATTTTTGCGATGCCCCTCGGGTAATTTTTCTACGTACTTCTACTTCATATATAAAAAAACATGCAATTATTTAAAGGTAAAAATGATTTAGTTACGTTCATTATTTTTAAAATAATTGATTCCCGGCATACTAACTTAACGATGTGAGCGTTTTTAGGAAGCCTAGACCCAACCAATGGCTTTCTTTTATGCACGAAAATCTACAAAGTCGTTCTCATCAGAACAGAGCTTACCTCATAGTAGGCTTTTATTTGTTTAACCAAAAATTCCAAGATTTATGAAAAAAATCATGTCGTTGATTGCATTAGGCGCAATCTTCACCCTCTCTTCATTTGTTTCCAGCAGGCCCGGAGGCGGACCCTTCAACACCGTGGAAACAATGGAGGTAGAAGGCACTTTGTACAATGAGTGCACTTCGGAGTGGATCAGTTACACAGGAACCGTTCATGCCAACGTATTTGGCATGTTCCGCGGCGCCAAGGTATTTGTGAACTACCACGTGCTGTATTCCTTTGTTGGTATCGGGCAAAGTTCAGGTAAAACTTATCGTTCAAACACACAAGAGCGGTATTCTGAAAGTTCTACATCGAGAGGTACTTACAGGATGCAAACATCTTCTACAGGAAGGTGGGTGACTTCTGGTGCAAGAAACAACTTCACCACCAGTACTGCTTCGCAGCTGAGTATCAACTCACGCGGAGAAGTTACTGTAAGTGTTGAAGATCCGACCTTTAATGCCTGCCAGTAATAAAGGCAGAAGGCGTCCAATCGTTTTACACCTAAAAAAATTCAGGAGGCCACCGGCCTCCTTTTTTATTTATTGCGCCATATACGGTATATCACCCCGCTGTAATCATCACTCACCAGGATGGAACCATCTGGCATCTGCTCCAGGTCTACCGGCCGCCCAAGCACTTTACCATCGGGCTGCAACCATCCTTCCGCAAAAGTTGAGTAGCCAAGGGATTTACCGGTACTGTCCAACTTTACCATGCTGATCTTATAACCTACCGGTTCGCTCCTGTTCCAGCTACCATGCTCGGCCAAGAGGATATTGTTTTTATAGATGTCCCCAGAGTTATCTGCGGTGTAAAAACGGAGGCCTAAAGCAGCCACATGGGCTCCCAATACCTGCACGGGTGCCGTGAACCGGGCACACTCTTCCTTCTTTCCAAATTCCGGGTCCGGTACATTGCCCTGGTGACAAAAAGGGAAGCCAAAGTGTTTCCCGGGCACGGGGGCAGTATTCAGTTCATCGCCTGGGGTATCATCGCCCAGCATATCCCGTCCGTTTTCGGTAAACCATAATTCTTTGCTGGTCGGGTGCCAGCTAAAACCAACACTGTTCCGAATGCCGTTTGCAAAAACCTCAAAGCCCGATCCGTCCTCATTCATCCTCGTGATAGAAGCATACACAGGCTCATCTTTTTTGCAGGTATTGCAGGGTGCACCCACAGGTACGTACAATTTTCCGTCCGGCCCGAACGCGATGAACTTCCAGCCATGGTGTTTTTCCGTTGGGAATTTGTCATATACGACGGTAGGTTCCGCCGGATTTGCGAGGTTGCTTTCTACGTTAGCTATTTTGAGAATGCTGGAAACAGTCGCAATGTAAAGGCTGCCATTTTTGAATGCCACTCCATTGGGCGTATTCAATCCGGAAGCAACAGTATAAACCTTATCCGCTATCCCGTCTTTGTTTTCATCAACCACAGCGTACACATTTTTTTCATCCCGGTTTCCCACATATAAAACACCGGAAGGGGAAAGGGTTATGCTTCGGGCATTGGGCACTTCCGCATACACGCTTATCAGGAAACCCTCGGGCAGCCGTATCTTGTCGAGATGATACTTCTTATAGGCAGCGCTTGAATCAGCAGATACAACAGTGGTTTTGGGACCGGATTTGTTTTCCCCGCATGCAACAAATATTACAGGCGCCAACAAAAATAAAATGAACTTAAGCATATTTAATATTTATATAAAAAGGATGAATTCCCGGTTCAGAACAAGGACTGCACACCATTGCAGTATTTAGCTTCATGGTTCAGTAGCCACTGTTTGCGCCAAAGGTCTCCCGCATACCCAGTCAGGTTTCCGTCGCTGCCTATCACCCGGTGGCAGGGGATAATGATGGCAATATTATTTCTGCCATTTGCTGTTCCTACTGCCCGGATGGCTTTTACATCACCGATCTGTCTGCTGAGTTTCAGGTAACTCCATGTTGTGCCAGGTTTTATTTTTTTCAATTCGTTCCACACTTTTTGCTGGAAGTCTGTTCCGGTTTGTTGCACAGGAACCTGAAAATTAAGGTCACGTCCTGCGAAATAATTGTCCAGTTGTGCTATAGTATCTTTAAGTATGTCTAATGCGGGGCTTTCAAAAACTATGTTCTCATCACTTTGGCCAGATTTTTCCGTGTTCACAAATTGCAAAACACTTAGTGCACCCGCCGTGCCAGCCAGTTGCAGTGCCCCCAGAGGGCTGTTATAAAATATCGTTTCATTTAGATTCACCCCGCGAAAATAAATTTTTTCATTGAGAGGCAGGGTATCAACTTATGCTAACGCGGCGAAGTACCGGGCTCACCCGATTCGGTCTCCATTACCAACCGGCTTTGAAGGTTGAAGGAGTACAACTTCGTTATTATTATTGTACACCCCCAGCACAAGGCATTCGCTGAAGAAATTGGCTATTTGTTTTGGTGGAAAGTTTACAACTGCTATTACCTGCCTGCCCACGAGTTCTTCGGCATTGTATAGTGCTTTAACCTGGGCGGAAGCGTTTTTAATACCTAGTTCGCCCAAATCTATTTTTAATTTAAAGGCCGGTTTACGCGCCTTTTCAAAATCTTTTACATCCACAATAGTGCCCACCCTGATATCTATCTTTTCAAAGTCTTCCCAGGTGATCATAGGCGTTCAGCTTTAACAATTGCGTTGATATTTACAGGGCCAAAAATGTGGGGAAACATTTCATTAACTGAAGGCGCCAGTTCATATTTTAACGGGGATTCCAATAGAGTTTCCTCTATGTGTAATAAGATAAGATCTGGCTGGTTTTTGTAATATCGTTCCAACACTCCAGGAGCCTGCTCCAGCGTACTAGTATGGATAAATCCTTCTGCAAAAAGGGAACCCGGTTCATAGGAACCCTTCTTTAAGGCCTCCTCCCATAGGGGTTTTGTGGTTATGTGGTAGATCATGTGTCAAGCAGGTTTGCCAGCAAAAGCAGTTCATTCATTTTATAGCGGTTGCGCTCATTATCAAAACACTTGCTAAGTTCTTCCAGTAAAAATTGAACAACTTTTTTATTACTGAGCGTGCGGTAATATGAAGGAACGGGTGGGATAGACAACCTTTTGAAATAATGTTCTATATCAGTGTGAGAATACATTTGTCCCGTTAATGCATCTATAAAAAATTTAATTTTTTCGGCCGGCTGTCCAGCAGGATTTAAAATCTCGTACTGCTCATCAATATACCCTAGTATAAACTGCCGTGGAATGTTAATGGCCTTTACCGGGATATCCAGCAACTGGCAAAGGGCAATGTAGATGATCCCGTTGCTGATCGCATTTCCTTTTTTACTTTCCAGTGTTTTGTTGATGAGAAAATGATCGGGGTTGCTGTAACTGATCTCTACACCTTTTTGTTTATAATAATTGAAAAAAATACTATTGATTACATTGATTTTTTCAATAGGAGTGAGGTAGTTATTCAATTCCAGCCAGGTGTTCCTGCGGATTTTTTCGATCTCCTGCCTGCAGGTTGTTTCCTGCATATCCGGGTAGTTGTATTTAGCCACGATCAGTGCCGCTTCCAGCAGGTCCGCAGGCTGGTCTTTCCAGGCATTGAATTCTTCTGTAAGGTCGCGAAAGTGCAGGCGGTGAATAAGTAACTCGATCCTTTCCTGTGTATCTTCATTATTGATGGATTCCCAAAGGTTTTCCAGGTTGGGTATAATATCCTTTCCGAAGGAAACGATCCTGTCGCTTACCGTCTGGTACACATCCTCATCCGGGTCATCAATGAGGTGTAACAATGCCTTTATTTCTTTGTTTTCCTGCAACGGGTTTTATTTAAAATCCAATTTCGGGATTTGTGTTTATATAATTCACTTAATATTTTCCACAGTTGTTATTAAACTCCTGAACACCGTGGCCTTTTGCACAGGATCGGATGCCTCACCGATCTAATACAAAAAAAATGCCCCGCTTTATAACGGGGACATTTAATATTATTTTTTTTTCGGTGCTGCTTTTTTTACTGCAGCTTTTTTCGCCGGGGCTTTTTTCTTTGGCGCAGACTTTGTTTTTTTGTCAAATGCTTTCGGTTCCTGGACCAGTATCATTTTTTTTACTTCTTCAAGGTCAACGGCAGTGAGTTCGTCCGGGCTGTATTTTCCATTAGGCCCGGCCGTAAGTTTTAGCATCTTTTTACCGAAACGGATAAACGGTCCCCATCGGCCATTTTCAATTGCTATTTTTTCTTCCGGCCATTGTTGTATAAAACGGTTGGCCTCTTTTTCAATTTTCTTTTCGATCAACTCATTACAATCTCTTTGTGTAAGCTCATCAAAGTTATAGGCACGTGGTACATTAATAAAAAGATCATTCCATTTAATAAAAGGCCCAAACCTGCCCTTTCCTTTTGTAATAGGCTTTTCATCAAAAAAACCGATAGGGGCATCTTCTACCTGTTTGGCAGTGATAATGGCAATGGCTCTTGGCAGGTCCACTTCACCTGGCTCCTCCCCCTTGGGGATGGAAATGAATTGTTCGCCCCATTTTACATAAGGACCGAAACGACCGATGTTAACTGAAACTTCCTGGCCTTCGTACTCCCCTAAACTCAGCGGGAGTTTAAATAACTCCAGGGCTTCTTCCATAGAAATGGTTTCGATACTCTGGGTTGCTTTTAGTTTAGCAAATTTTGGTTTGTCTTCATCTGTCTGTGCACCAATCTGCACCATGGGGCCGTAACGTCCCATACGGGCAGTGATGGGTTTGCCGTCTTCACTTACGCCAAGCACACGTTCACCCACAGCTCGTTCTGCAGTTTCCAGTGTGTGTTCCACACCACTATGAAAAGGGCCGTAGAATCCGCTCACCATTGTATTCCACTTTATTTTTCCATCTGCTATCTCGTCAAATTCTTTTTCAATGTTGGCGGTAAAAGAGTAATCCATCACATCTTTGAAATGCTGGCTCAAAAAATCTGTCACAACAAGTCCAAGATCTGTTGGAAATAATTTTGATTTTTCTGCACCCGTATTTTCCAGTTCCGTAATCTTTTGGATGGCCTCATCTTTTAGCTGGAGTACCCTGAATTCTCTTTTGGTTCCCTCCTTATCTTTTTTCTCAACATAATTTCTTTTGATGATGGTAGAGATAGTAGGAGCGTAGGTACTAGGTCGGCCGATACCAAGTTCTTCCAGCTTTTTCACCAGTGAGGCTTCCGTATACCGCGCAGAATGTTTAGTGAATTTTTCTGTAGCGGTCATCTGGTTGAATGCCAGGTCCTGGCCCACCCTAAGATTCGGCAAACGGCTTTCCGCGCCTTCTTCCGCTTCTTCTTCATCTGTACTTTCCAGGTATACTTTCAGGAAACCATCAAATTTCAACACTTCCCCTGTAGCAGTGAGTTCTTCGTTGTTAGTACTTATATTAATTCTGGCAGTTGTTTTTTCAAATTCCGCGTCACTCATCTGTGAAGCAATGGTTCTTTTCCAGATGAGCTCATACAGCCGGCTGAGCTCAGCATCATTAACGGTAGAATTTTCCATGTAGGTAGGGCGTATGGCTTCATGTGCTTCCTGTGCACTTTCATTTTTATTTTTGTATTTCCTTACCTGTAGATATTTAGCCCCAAAACTTTTATTGATCTCCTCTTTAATAGCATCCATAGCGGTATCACTAAGGCTCACACTATCCGTACGCATATAAGTGATCTTACCGCTCTCATAGAGCCTTTGAGCAAGCAACATCGTCTTGCTTACGCCATAACCTAGTTTACGACTGGCTTCCTGCTGGAGGGTGCTTGTGGTAAAAGGAGCGGCGGGTGTCCGTTTGCCAGGGCGCACCTGGATATCCTTAACAGCGTATGTAGCGCCCATGCAACTTTGTAAAAAACTTTCTGCATCATTCACCTGGGTAAACCGGGCTCCTTCTGCTTTAAATGCCACGGTTCGGTTATTCAGATCTGTGGCAGCAAGAGACGCTTCCACTTTGAAACTGGCGGTAGCTGTAAAAGCATTGATCTCTCTTTCCTTTTCCACTATCAGTTTCACCGCTACGCTTTGCACACGTCCTGCACTGAGGCCGCCCTGGCGTCCGATCTTTCGCCATAACACGGGGCTCAGTTCAAAGCCCACCAACCTGTCTACCACGCGCCTCGCCTGCTGGGCATTCACAAGGTTCATGTTGATGAGGCGGGGATTCTGTACTGCTTTTTGAATAGCGGGTTTTGTGATCTCGTGGAAGACGATGCGTTTGGTTGTTTTTGGATCAAGGTTGAGCACTTCCGCAAGATGCCAGCTAATGCTTTCTCCCTCTCGGTCCTCATCAGATGCGAGCCACACTTCATCTGCTTTTTTTGCCAATGCCTTTAAATCCCTTACAACCCGCTCCTTTTCTGGCGGCACTATGTATTTCGGGGTGAAATTATTGTTCACATCAATACCCATGTCATTTTTTTCCAGGTCACGGATATGACCAAAACAACTTTTTACCTCAAAATCTTTCCCAAGTATACCCTCAATGGTTTTGGCTTTCGCCGGGGACTCTACTATCAATAAGTTTTTAGCCATAATATTTTTCCTCATCCCGCACTTCTTTTTCATTTAAGGAACGGGCGTATTTTAAAACATGATCTGCACTTGCTGCTATACTTTGATCGAAATTTTCCGTTAATTTTTTTGCCGGAGTTTTTGCGGGGTCCGCTACAAACACAGCGCGCAAGAATACTGCAATATTAGTTTAAAATTGAAAAATCAAAATTTTTACCCGCAGGAGGCATAATTTAGAGGAAGTTGAGAATGGCATTTTTTACAGAGGGATCTCTATAGATCTTTTGGTGTCCCAGGCCATTGGTGAAAAGAAACTGTATATGCGAATGCGTATCTTCCTGTACGCTTACCGCATCCTTTATAGGT
>JAYSYY010000048.1:0-4333 GCA_043727215.1 Chitinophagaceae bacterium
AACAAGAGCTACGAATTTTTAGCCACACCGGAAGACCGTACAAAATTTACTTCTATGTGGCTCGGCAGCGGCGAAAAAGTGCCGGCTGTAAGATGGAAACGACCCAAATATTTTGCAGGCATGCAAATGATGAACGACATGATGGATATGAATGGCAACCTGGTTAAGACGGAAGGATTGGAAATGAAAAACCAGATTATTGATATGAACACTGTAATGTATCCGGAGGTTGCCGGTGAAGAACTCCGCACTAAAAAAAAGGTGCAAAGGATGGAGAAGAGAGGAGCAGGCAGGAAACAGACTACTCCTACAACAGAAAAACCGGGAGGTGAAGTAACAACACAAATGCCTGCCCGTTCCGAAGGCGGGGACCATAGCGGTCATAATATGGTAGGAATGGATATGGCTTCCTCGTCTTCGGAGAGTGCGGGGGGTGAGGCTTCAGAAATTGTTTCACTTAATTACGAAATGTTGCGGGCACCAGAAAAAACCACTCTACCCAAAGGTCCGTGGAGAGAAATAAAATTTGACCTCACCGGTAATATGAACCGTTATGTATGGAGCATTGATAACAGAGTAGTTTCAGAAAGCGATAAGATACTCATCAGGAAAGGAGAGAACGTAAGGATTATCCTTTACAATAACAGCATGATGCGTCATCCCATGCACCTGCATGGCCACGACTTCAGGTTATTAAACGGGCAAGGTGAAAATGCCATTCTGAAAAATATCATTGACATCATGCCATTGGAAAAAGACACATTGGAATTTAACGCAAACGAACGTGGTGGCGACTGGTTTTTTCATTGCCATATTTTATACCATATGATGAGCGGCATGGGCAAGGTGTTCGCTTATAATAATCCGCTGATTGACAAAACAGACATCACCGATCCAAAAAAAGCAATGCGTGGCCTTAACGCAGAAGATAGAAAGCTTCATCCCATGGGAAGTATAGGGCTTGAAAGTAACGGCAGCGACGGGGAATTTATGCTGGGTGGTACCCGTTACCGGCTTTCTACAGAATGGCGGTTGGGTTTACATGCAAAGCACGGGGTCGAGAGCGAAACAAATTTTGGACGATTCATGGGAAGGAATCAGTGGTTGTTCCCTTTTATTGGTTTCGATTATCATTATAATTCAAAAAGAGACGAAAGCGAAAAAAACATGTTCGGGCAATTAAGTAATCAAACAAACAGGAAGGCTTTTGTAGCCGGTGTTCAGTATACACTTCCCATGTTATTTGTCGCCGAAGCCAGGATAGACAGTAAAGGCAAATACCGCTTTCAATTATCGCGGGAAGATATTCCGGTCGCGCCACGTTTAAGGTTAAACCTCTCGGGCAATTCCGATAAGGAATACATGGCGGGGTTCAGGTATATTCTTACCAAGTACTTCAACCTGTCCACCCACTACGATAGCGATATGGGTTTAGGGGCAGGCATTACTATAACATACTAGTAAAAGTATATTTAATCAACCAATCAACTAATCAACTAACCACCATTTAATCACTCTTAAATTAAAATCATGAACACAAACATCAAATTAAGTACAGCGGTCCTTGCTGGAATGCTTTTGTTATCAGCATGTGAAAGCAAAAAAAGCACAACCAGTACGCACGGTCACACAGACAGCGCAGACATGACCCACCACTCAGCAGATTCAATGAGTCAGGGAACTGCCATGGATACAACGATGGCAGCAGGCCACGGGTTAATGACTACGATGCACAGCATGATGGACAAAATGGGCGGGCACCAAATGACAGGGGATTTCGATCTGGATTTTGCCAATATGATGATAGAACATCACAAAGGGGCAATTGAAATGTCAAATATTGAATTGACAAAAGGAACCGATGCTAAAATGAAAAGCATGGCCCAGAATATTATTGCAAAACAAACGGAAGAGATCAACATGCTGCAGAAAGCTATCGCGAATCATAAAAGTTCCGGTATGAAGCATGCAGAAGGTTTTATGCAAAAATCTATGGCAGAAATGAAGACCAAAATGGGCAGTATGCAAATGAGTAATAATACCGATAAAGATTTTGCCACTATGATGATACTCCATCATGAAGAAGCAATAAAAATGGCAAAAGTTGAAGTTGAAAATGCAATGAATCCAGCTCTGAAAAAGATTGCGCAGAAAACTATCACCGATCAAACAAAAGAAATTGGGGAATTTAAGAATTGGCTCGCATCTAATTAATTAGGAAAAGAATCCTCCCAGGTATCAGGTTGGCGGATCCCGGCTTCATGCAGATCAGATAAAAAATTAAAATGAAGCCAGGGTTCTCCGATGATTTTTATCGTACACGAATATAAAATGCTCATTTATGAATAACAGGTTCCGTATTGTTTTATCATTTTTCATTTCATGCTTTTTTCTTCAGGCTAGCGCTCAAATTAGCAAAGAAGAAGTCTGTTATAATCCCAACCTGGTAAAAGATACCAGTAAAAAAAGTATCAAGTCGATGGCTGTTGCAGTAATCAATGCCGACAGTATAAAAATAAATTATCATTCTCCCGGCGTTCGCAAAAGAATTATTTGGGGTGGCCTTGTTCCTTTCGATGAGGTGTGGGTTACCGGTGCACATGATGCTACTACCTTGGAAATTCCCAAAGCATTTATTGTAAACGGAAAAGAAATTCCTCCGGGCAAATATGCCTTGTTCACCATCCCCGGTAAAAAAGAATGGACAGTTATTTTAAATAAAAACTGGAACCAACACCTGGCCACTGAATACGATGAAAAGGAGGATGTAGTAAGAATAAATATTAAGCCGACAAAAAATGCCCATACTGAAAGGCTGCAATATTTTATAGAACACAGGAATGACAATGATGGAAAAATTGCTTTGACATGGGAGAAGATAAGAATTGAATTTCCATTTACTACTAAAAATTAAATGGTATGGAATGCCGGCATAACCAGAAAAGCATACCTGCCCTTTGCATTAGATGAAACACAAGTGTACCATCTGAAAGAAGCTTTAGAATATACTCTACATATACAGAAATGACCAATTATTAAAAAGTGAACATGTTATGATAAAAGATTCAGAGAGAATCAGCCTGTTGAAAGCGGCACCGAGACTAATGCAAATCATGCGTGTGCTGGCCCGGCATAAGTTCCTGCGCAGTTTGTTTGGCAAAAAAAAATTGCCTCCTCCAAAAGAAGTACGGGAAGCCTTCGAGGAACTGGGACTGGTCTTTCTTAAATTCGGGCAAGTGCTTGCCATGCGGCGGGATCTGCTACCTCCTGATTATATTAAAGAGCTGGAGTTGCTGCACGACGAGTTGCCAGCGATGGGTATTAGCGTGGTAAAGTCAACAGTAAAAGCAGAACTCGGCAACACACTAACGAAACTGTTTTCATCGTTTGACGAAAAGCCAATAGCCGCCGCTACAATCGCCCAGGTGCATGAAGCAACCATGCACGACGGACTCAAAGTAGCAGTAAAGATTCAGCGGCCCGGGCTTAATGAAATCATCGCTACCGATATTGCAGCATTGACTTACCTGGTATCGCTGGGAGAAAAACTGTTTCCAAAAATTCGTGTATTCGATCTGCCGGTGGTAGTACGTGAATTTGCCATTACGCTCATCCGGGAAACCGACTTCAACCGGGAAGCCCGTTCCATGACACTTTTTAAAAAAGCACTGGCAAATATCCCTGAGCTCTGGATTCCGGATGTAGTTAAAGAATGTTCGGGAAGAACCGTTCTCACAATGGATTTTTCTGAAGGCAAACGCATAGACCACTATGCTAAGAAGCATCCGGAAGCCATGCCTGAGTTGATGAATACGCTGATAAAGCTAACGCTGCAATCCATCTTTGAAGAAGGAAGATTTCATGCCGATCCGCATCCCGGCAATGTTTTTGTATTGCCCGACGGGAGGCTCTCGCTGCTCGATTTCGGGAATACGGGTGAGCTTGATGAGGCCATGCGTGAATCGCTGATATTCCTGATGGAAGCGGTCGTAAAAGGGGATGCGAGGGCAGCAACCGAGGCTTACCTCGAAATGGCAGCGGCCAGTGAAGATGTAAACCATGCGGCACTGTTAGTGGACATGAAAGCTGTTCTTTATGAGATGCACAGTGGTGACCAAAAGGTTGTTTCAATCGGTGATGCCTTCGATTCACTCATGCGTGCAGGAAGTCAGAACGGGGTTCACAATCCCGGTGAATTTGTATTGCTCACCCGTACTTTCGTCATCCTGGAATCTTTGATACGACAACTTGCCCCCGAACATAATTATATGAAATCTTTTAGTGAAGAAATCTCACGACTAACCAAGCAACACTTTTCGCCGGAGCGGATTAA